>NZ_JARGEN010000026.1 GCF_029211125.1 Curvibacter soli | reverse complement strand
AATCCAACAACCGTTAAACCTCAGCTAACATTCAACCGCCTTGCACACAGAAATCCTGACACTCCCTGGCAACACTACCGTGGGTTCGAATCCCACCCTCCACTGCAAGTATTCATATCAGACGGGCCCGAGCGGCCCGTTTTGCATTTCTACCCACCAGCTTATCTATCGCCGTGAGTGACGTGTAGGCGGCTGTCGCGCTAGCTAGCCCACGGCGCTGGGCTGATATAACTTTCAGATGCACCCAGCATCGTTGTCTTCTGCCGAGTTCCTCGCAATCGCACTCCGCAATCCTGTCAACACGGAGCTGCTCCACCGCCTTCGCGATCTGCGCATCCCCCAGTGCCATCTCACAGCGGGGTGCTTGTTTCAGGCGATATGGAACTACCGTTCAGGCACTCCTGTGGACTGGGGTGTCAATGACTATGACGTGTTTTACTTCGATGACTCCGACCTCACGGAGGAGGCTGAGGATCGGGTTATCCAGCTCGTATCGGAGGCAACTGCTGACCTAGGTGCCAAGGTTGAGGTGCGGAATCAGGCCAGGGTACATCTTTGGTACGAGAGACGATTCAATGCACCGTATCCACAGCTCCGAAATGCACGGGACGGCATTGATCGCTATCTAGTTGCCTGCACTCGCGTGGGGGTCGATGTGGCTTCAGGGGAGCTATATGCCCCTGATGGGCTGGAGGACCTAGCCGCAGGGGTGCTGCGGATCAATCCCTTGTATCCAGACACGCGGCAGTTTGAGGCCAAGGCACGCAGCTACCAAGATCGATGGCCATGGCTGCGGACTGGCTGATTTTGGGTAGCTCTAGCGCGTGCGTGCCAGACACGCCTTGCGGCTATCGTGGTCTTTGATCGCGTAGCAACGATCCCGCGATCCTTTGATTTCCGCCAGACACTGGTTGCGGTTGTCACCATCCTTGATGCGGTAGCAACTTCCAGAGTCCCGCTTGACCTGCGCCAGACAGTACGCCCGCTTATCCGCATCCTCGATCGCGTAGCACTCCGAGGTGCCCGCCATGGCCTCCCCCATCCAGACCCCTGCGATCATGCAGAGCGGCACGAGGAGGTGGCTTCTTGCTATGTTGTTGATGGTCATGGTGCCCTCATTCGCAGATGCTGTGGAACATAGCCTGCTCCTCGCCAGCGGTGCATATGGTCAGTTGTTGCCCATCCCGTTGCCAGCGGAATCTACACATAGCTAGCCCTGACCCGCTACAGGTCTGCATTTCCGGACGGCCCTCGCATCGGGTGTCTCCCTCCATGCATTGATCTGCATCTTTGGAGATCATGGGCTGCCAGCCATCACGCATGAGCACCACCCGCACCTGTGCATAGGATTCGTTGCGAGCGAATGGCGGGACAGGACGCCGTTTGATACTGGTCTGGGCCTGGGTTTCATCCACCACTGGCGGCGGCGAGCGATCATTCCCATCTTGTGATTTGCGAGAGATCATGAGTGGCGCGCGATTCTCTGCTGCCACAGCGTTGCCCGTGACCTTCTGCCATTGCCCGGCATATGCCCAGTATGTCTTCCCTTGGTAGGTGACCAGCATGCGCTTGGGTTTGAGGTGATCGGCATCCTTTGATGATTGCCATTCCATCCAGTCCGCTTTCACTGGATCTCCATGCGTCACCTCACGGCATTGCCCGCGTGCGATCTTGCGCATCAGTTCTTGCTGGAAGACCCAGCTACTGCGTTGCATGTAGCTGTCGCTGGTGACGATGCGCGTCAGCACCTCCGGTCTGTGGCGAAATTTCTCCAGCAGGGCTTGGTTGGTCACGTCCGTGGCACCAATGATTTCATCGAATGATTGCTGCTGATGGCACAGCAGGGCAGGCTTTGTCATGTCAGAGCGCAACTCCAGCTGCACGCCCGGCATGAGTAGTGCGACAGGGGCAATGATCACCACCGCGAGTCCATACCAGGCCAGGACCACCTTCGCCTTGCCGAGACGACCCTGCCCCCAGGTTGCCGATGACCACGCACGGAGAGATTGCCATTTGGTAGCGAGATAGTTCTTCATTGCATTGCTCCCTCTGCGTTGTTGTGCTGATTGGGTGTGTTGGCCCGTGTTGATGCGAGTGGGTCAGAGCTATGACCGTCGGTCATATTTCCTGCGCGGCGACCGAGGGCGTAGTCCGCCCAGTCCTGCATGAGCTGCTGCCGCTTGGCGAGGAGGTCACCGCGCCGGTACGCGGCCTCCACCTTGTTGCCCACCGTATGGGCCAGTGCCATTTCTGCCACCTCGTTCGGATAGTCGGTCTGCTCCGCGCACCAATCGCGGAACGTAGAGCGGAACCCATGGGGCACTGCCTCCAGCTTCAGGCGACGGAGTACCGCCGTGAGCGTCATGTCCGAGAGCGCACTACCCAGTTCAGGATCGCGGCTGTTAGGGCTTGGGAATACATACGCCTTGCCCGTGGTGCGTCCCGCTGCCAGGGCGAGTGCTTTCATTTCTTGCAGGAGTGCGATAGCTGCATCCGACAGCGGCACCCGATGGGCCTTGCTGGCCTTCATGCGTTCAGCGGGGATGGTCCATACCCGCGCAGCCAGATCGATTTCCTCCCAGGTGGCACCGCGAACTTCTCCGGAGCGGGCTGCCGTCAGGATCAGGAATAGCAGGGCCTTGGCACCTATCCCCTCCTGGCCCACCAGTTGCTCCATGAATACTGGCAACTGCGCATAGGGCAGCGCCTGAAAATGCATCGTCTTCGTCACCTTGCCCGGAGCAGGCAACAGCTTGTCCAGCAGCCCCTTCCAGCGCGCAGGATTGGAGTCGGTACGGTAGCCCCGTGCAATGGCCCAGTCGATGATGGATTCGATGCGACTGCGCAGGCGGGTAGCGGTCTCCGTCTTGCTGGACCAGATTGGCTCCAGCACCTTGAGCACCATCGCCAGCGAGATGTCCCGCACAGGCATCTTGCCCAGTACAGGCGTGGCGTACATATCCAGCGACCGTTGCCACTGCTGCGCGTGCTTGGCGTTCTTCCAGCCCTTCTCATGCGAGGCGATATAGCGCTTGGCCGCTTCACCGAATGTCATGCTGGTGTGTATTTCTGCGACCAGACGGGCACGTGCTCTGCGTGCATCCTCTATAGGGTCAATGCCCTGCGCCAATTTGGCACGGGCAGCCCGAGCCGCCTCCCGTGCATCCGCCAGCGTGACGGACGGATACGAGCCCAGGCCCAGGTCTCGTCGCTTGCCTGCCACCTGATAGCGCAGCACCCAACTGCGTGAGCCATACATCGTGACATTGAGGATCAGGCCACGCACGCCGCCGACATGGTTGGTGCCACGGCGCCAGAGGGCGGCGACCTGCGCCGCACCCAGTTCCTTGCGAGGTTCGCGGGGCATCATGGCTGCACCTCCGCTGATGCAGGACGGGGATAGCCAGGGGGCTCATAGATCAGTACCTGCCACTCGCACACCGAGGCACGAGAGAGGGCTGGAGCAGGGTCACCCCCATCCATGGCGATCAGCTCACTTTCGACGGCGCGAGTTCGGCCCTCGGAGAGCCAGTCAGCCCAGGCGCGGTAGCGGGCGATCATCCCGGCGTCGCGCTGGTGGAGATAGACGACCTGCAGGGGCGCAGGCGTGTTCGGTGCAGTCAATCGAGTTTCCTCCTTGACCGCCACTCTGGAGAATTTGGAGAGCTTGTAGGAAATTTCGATTTCATCGTCCCGGAACCCGCATGGGGCAAGGCGATGCTCTCCTCTCCCCAAGTTTATTGAGTTGATTGCTATCAATTTCATATCAATGACTCCTATGTCATTGATTTTCAATAGCTTTTTTCAGAGGCGGAGAGGGGGTGTCCGGAGCGGGCACGCTGTCTTGAGGGACGAGACAGAGGACGAGTTTTCTTGCGACGCGAGACACGGAGACTCCCCGGCGATGGGGAGTATGGAGGGGAGGGCAGCGGGTAGAGCTACCCGCCATCTGTTCAGGCCAGCTCGTAGGGTTCCAGGGTCCAGCTATAGCTCAGGCCACGCGGGTGACGCGGGTGGCCGTTGGCGGTCAGCTCACCGAATCGGCGCCACTGAGGGTTGTATTTCGCCAGCCGCTCGAACAGCTCGTCCCGGGTGCGGTAGAGGTACGGGCGGTTCATCACCAACTCACCCCAGGCAGCCCAGATGGTGGGATTGGGGTACTGGGCAATGATCTTCTCGATTTCTTCCAGATTGCGCTCGCAGGCCATGGGCGCAGGCTTGGACGGCAGGTCTTGGGGATCGGTGGCCCGCACCGGGTAGAGGTTCAGCATGATGAAACTGTCGAATCCACATTGCTGGGCCACCTTCTCCACCTTGGTGACTGTGTTGTCCAGTTTCTCCTGGGTGGCCGTGCTGGGATTGAGGCCGATGGTGATGAGCGGACGCTTGCCGATGGTGCCCAGGGTGTAGCGCCATTGGTCGTCGTGCTCGGAGTGGTAGATCTCGTACATAGTGCCTTTCAGGTGTGTGTTTTCCTTGGCACCCATGACAGCGTGGTTTGTGATGCCAAATTAACCTATTTCCGGCAGTTGAATCCCCAAAATTCGAGCAAGTGCCTGTCACGCATTGGGTTTCCATGCTTTCCAGACTCACCCATTTGGAACTGCTCTGCAGTCACGCGAAGTCTTTGGAAACCCGCATGGATATTGGGTTTTTTCAGTTTTTCGATTGGTTCAACTGCCGTTTCTAGGATTAATCGTACATCCATTTAGTCGTATTACGACTACCCACCAACATACCCATCGACTATCGTGCATCAGAGCAATATGGCCATCACAACATCTTCACTCCGACCTGCTTGGATTCTTGGCGGCATGCTCGCAGGAGTGTGTGCTTACAACTGGGGCGCGTTCGAATGGACAAAGTACTTGTTTAGTGTGATCTTTGGTGTGTCAGCGTTCACTCTCGCTGGCGTCGTTTTGCTTGCTCTGCTGTTCTTCATGGGGCGCTTCGCTACAGGAGAATGGGCACGCTATTCCCGGAATGACTTTGAGAACGTTGGCCCTTGGGCGCTGGGGCAACTGCAGCGAGGAGTCTCGGTGCTGTTGGGCCTCGCGTTGATAGGCCTGGTGTCTTGGATGAGCACAGGCAGCGAGCGAGGCGTTGCGCTGATTCTGGTTTGCGGCTGGCTTGCGGCGCCCCTGCTATGGTGCGCATACGGTCTTCGTCAGATGCTGATCAGTCAGACGTCTGCTGCATGATGCTCTTCAGGCGCCAGCCCTCGGGTGGCGCTTGAGCACTTGTCCGCTTACGATGTTTCGCCTGGGCGACGACGCGGCATCGGTGCATCTACCCGCCAGACTACCCATCCCACTGCTCCGAATGAGGTGCTGCGCCCCTACCTGGGCGGCACGCAAACCCTGCGCGCATCCTGAGATGGAACACTCCCCCAGGCTCGCCCACTGCGTGTGGCCACCAACCCCTCGCCGGGGGCGATACCAGCAGCCCGGCAAAGCCGGTTGCGCGGTATCCCTGGCATTGGGCTGCGCCAGTTTCATGCGTCGCGGGTGGCGCGCGAGCGCCATGGATAACTGATATAGAATCGCGCCTTCGACTGTGGGAGAGGTGGCAGAGTGGTCGAATGTACCTGACTCGAAATCAGGCGTAGTGGCAACACTACCGTGGGTTCGAATCCCACCCTCTCCGCCAGAACATGCCCTAAGTGATTGATTCACTTAGGGTTTTTTCTTTTCTGGCCGATCATCCCCCGCAGTGTCCCCCGCAGCAGATTGCGATTCATGCGGTCAAGAACGAACAGCACCGTCGTTTTTTTCGCGCCGACACTTTCCAGCGTTGCGCCGGGGCAAACCTTCAAAAGCGACATAACCTACTTGCACAGCGGCGTTGCCGTGGTCGCCAGTGCAGGACAGGCCCCTGCAGCCGCTCCGCCACCGCCTCCGCAATCGCCACGTTTGAGGGGTGGCTCCAGGCTCGGTAGGTGGACGAAAAATTCCGTTCACGTAGGACGCGCCCCACGGCAGGCAAGAAAAAACCCGCACAGGGCGGGCTTCGGTCGGTGCATGTAGATCAGCACGGCGGGTGCATGAATGGCATCAGCGCCTTGGCTGCAGAGACACGCAGGCGCATCGGTGCATCGTTGCGGTTGACCAGCGCCAAAAGCCATTTTGCAGGGCAGTCTGTAATGGGCAGGCCATCTATCAGGCGCGGCTTGTTGCGACTGCCTGCGGGCCTTCCAGCGCCTTTCCTGCGGCCTCCGTGTCCTGCCATGATTTGCTGAAACTTGATTGATTTCAAAAGGGGAAAATTTTCTCTGCGTGCAAAGCAATGGGGTGTCGCCGGTTCGAGGGTTGTAAGGTTTGACCGTGCCCCCCACCCTACGGCACAAGCTCATCAATCCGCGCCTCTAGCTGGGCAATGTGCGCCTCCATGCAATCCATGCGGGCCTGCAACGCTGCAATGTCATAGCGCGTCACCTGCTCGAACTGTTCGCGCTTGGGTTCCATGTGCCTCAAGTAACGCATAACCCCGTCTAGGTTCTGCTCGGGTGTCCGGCTCATGAGAAATACTCTGCCATTTCGGGGTCACTTTCCCACGGCTTCAACCCGCTGTGCAGCGCCTTTTTAAGCCCGGCGCTTTCGGGGCGCGTCGTCGCAGACTTGCACAATCTCAGCTTGCCCGATAGCGCGGCCATCGTTGCAGCGTACTGGTTACTCAGCTTCGCGGCATTGTTCACGCTGCCATCGGCCAGGATAGGCCCGTCGCGCAGCACCAGGGCATCGCATAGCCTCTTGTGATGGTCTGCCATAACCAGCGCTTCAAGCAGCACCAGGTCGCCGGTCGAAAAGTAGTTCGCATCAAGCCCGGCGCAGATTGAAACCCACAGCGCAGCAGCGTCTTGGGGCAGGCCAGCGGGCGGGGGCGGGCGCTTCGTGTCGAATATGGTCGGTGTTGCCAGTGCGGCGGCGGATTTTCTGGGCATGGTGATTCCTCAAAAATACAGGCTTTTGAACGTAGCTTGGACATGCCGGTTCCCAGTCGGGGCGCGCAGGGTTTGACCGGTCCCCCCTTGCATCAATGAACAAAAAGCCCCACCAGGCGAACCCGGCAAGGCTTGATGTGCGCACCACGCGGCTGAAGCAAACCGCTGTGCGCTCTCGGGGTTTTCTCACGCGGCCCACTCTCCGAGTAACGGCCGTTTTGTTTACGCGCGGACGCCGGTGACCACAGCGAAGCAGGCCGGATGTGTCAGCACCACATCAGCGCGGACGTGGCAGACAAAGCCGATTTCGCCGGTGGTAGCGAATGCCTCTTTGGCAACTTGGATGCTCACCTGTTCGCGCATCATGAATGCCAGCTTCGTGAAGTCGCCAATGTAGATTTCGCTGCAGTCTGTGCTGGTGCCCACGGTCAGATTGTTGGGCACTGCGGACGTGCTCAGCATGGTCATGCCGCTCAGCATCTCAGGGCGGCGCAGGGGTTGGCCGGTGGTGTCGGTCAGCCCGCCCAGCTTCACGAGACTGCGGGGGCTCATGATGGCGGCGGTGGGCATCGGGGCATTGGCTGCCAGCAGTTCTTGCGCGCCGGTGAAAAAGTTTCCATAGCCAGCCAGGGCAGCACCATTGACGCCGTTGCTCACGGCCTTGATGCCGGCCGTGTTCAAGATGCCGCGCGGCTCGGGGTTGGTGCCGGTGCCACGCAGGCCGGCGCGATCCAGCTCCTTGGCGAATGCTTGCGCGATGGCGACATTCAGCGCCGCGTCCATGTTCGCAGCATCGGCAAGAAGTTCGCGGCTTGCTTTGAAATAGAACGCCAGGCTCTTCGGTGCTGCCACCACAGCGCGGAACGTGGGCGCGCTCTCAGCCAGGTTGCCCGACTCCAGACGCCATGCGGCGGTGGGGATGTTGTCCACGGCGGCGGTGGTGTACTGCTTTGCGCCTTCGGTCAAGGGCACGATGCCAGCGCCAGCAGACAGCAGCGAACTGGCTGGAACCAGCGCTTCCAGAATTTGCGGCATCACCAAAGATGGCACAGCGAACCCGCCCGAACTGTCGGTTCCAACACTCAGAGCAGCAGACACGCCTGCCGATGTTTTCATACCAGCCACGCCGCGCAGGAAGTCGCTAATCTGGATCTGCTCGCCGCGGCCTGCGGTGCCAGGCTTATTGGCGTAGTGCGCGCGGAAGTCTGCCGCATTGCGCAGCACTTTGACTGTGCCTCCGGCCTCGTTTGTCCAGTCGCGGCCAGCCTGTTCGTTAGCAGCCTGCACGGCCGTGATTTCAGCGTGCACCTCGCCAGCGCGGGACATGAGGCTATCCCATTCGTTTGACTGTGCTGCGCCCCACTTGTTGCCGGGGTATTGCTCCAACAGCTCTTTGGTTCGAGCGCTGATTTGGTCGTGTTCGTGGCGAAGTTCTGCGAGTCGTGACATGGGTTCTTTCTGTAAAAGTGTTGAGCCTTGAGCATCTTTCATGTGCCGCCCGCGCCGCAATACGCCATTGCGTTGCAGCGCGGTGCAATGGGGATCAGCTCGGGGCAATGAGGGAAGCGCGGTGTTTTTTCCGAAGCCAGTGCTCGAAGTCGGCGGCGGCGATAACTTCAATGCCGGGCGTCAGCTCGAAGAAGCGCGGGAACGTGGTGTCTCGCTTGAGCATCCGGTTCAGCGTGTGACGGGATATCCCCAGCTCGAACGCGACTTGCTGGCGGCGCATGAATCGGGCCACTGCGGGGGAGTCATTCTTCATGGCTTTGCCCCTTCGCGCGCAGCATCGCTTTCTCGGTGTTCAGGCCGGATCGAATGCCCGCGTTGACCATTTGCAGAACGAAAAGCCCCAGCGCTTGCTGCGCATGGCGGTCGCGCAGGATGGCCCGAATGTCTGCCAGGACGCCAGCCAGCTCGGGCGAGTCGTGGCGCGGCGGTGCCTCGCCGTCAAGAATCTGTGTGATGTGTTTTTGAATGTGGTGCATGGTGGTTCCTGTCGGTGTCATTGCGTTCCTCCGTTGTTTTGGTATGCCGACCACAGCGCCGCGCCAGTGCCGCATCGCAGGCCATACCGCGCGCCGCGGCCTGCAGCAATGCAGGTCGGACAGTTGATGTGATGTAGCTGGTAGGCTCGATCCAGTTCGCGCCAGTCAATCGCAGCAGGCTCGCATGGCTGTAGCACAGCGATCAGCGCCGCCTTGTTCTCGCGCAGCTTTGATGCCCAGCATTCGACCGCCTTGCGCTTGCCGGTTACTTTGAGTTGACCGTCAACGAACTGCAGTTCGATGCCAGCATCAAGGGCTTTTCTGATTAAGGTGGTCGCGTCGCTCACAGCAGCACCTCGACCGGCTCGTTATCCGTTTCGTCGTCTGTGACACTTTCGACCGGATGGCTAGAACTAACCTGCGAAACCGACATAACCGATTCAGCGGCCCAGCGCTCTGCAGACGTTGTGCCGGATGCCCGGACAAACCGCAAACCGTCAACGATGCGGCCTTGATGCCGTGCAATCCAGCGGCCCAGGCGGCGGCGGTTGATTTCGCCGCGCTCTTCGCTGATTTCCAGCAGGCACTCGCGCAGGTTCTTTGCATCGTCTGCAAAGCCCGTTTCGGCTGCAGATACAGCCTCGCGAATCATTGCAGGGCGGTTGCCGTGTACGCGCTGCCACGCTGCCAACAAACGGCCCAGCGTTTCGCGGTCGGGGTCTTGCGCCAGTTGCTCGAACACGCGCTCTGCAGGGTCTTGCAGGCCCAGCCACAGCAGCGGCTGGCGAACCCATGCGCCCCACTGTGAATAGCTCGCCAGGGGCTTGCAGTTGATGTGCGCCTCGCCCGATGCAATCCATGCACGGATGACGGTCAGGGCCAGCGAAACATAGTTTTCACGGTAGCCCCGCACAGCGGCCAGCGGGTCGCCAGTAAATTGCCGGGTTGCTGGTGTCTCGACTTGCGGGTCAAGCGAAACCGTAATGCAGCGCCGCGCCATGTCTTTGACCGGCCCAACGTTGTTACCCGAACTCAGGAACAGTGACCGCGTGCCGACCGTCGCCGTCTTGCTCACACCCAGGATGCGGCCCGTCAGGAACGCTTCGGTCAGCGCGCTGCACAGCGACTTGAACGGGATCAGGTCGGTGGTCAGGTTGTCGAACACGACCACGCTCGGGGCTTCCAGCAGCAGCGCCAGCAGTTGTTTTTGGCACTCTTCGTCGCTGGTTGGGAAAGCCACTGCAGACGGTGTGCCCGGCCCGGCGAATGCAGAGATGATGCCGCTCAGGTAGCTCTTGCCGCTGGCAATTTGCGGGGCTCGGACGTGGAACATCGGCGCGGCTGGCAGGCTCGGTCGGATGGCAGCAGTCAGGATGCCAGCCAGGGCTGCAGCTTCATCGGCGGGGCTGGCGAACGCGAACTCGGTCAGTAGCGCGCGAAGCTCAGCCAGGGCCTGCAGCGCTTGCTGGCGTGTAGGTTTGTTTGGCACATCAAACAGGCGCGCATCAAACACACCGAACAAGCCCGTCGCCGCATCAAAACCAGCCTCTCGCACCAGACTGCCATCGGCGCGCAGGTGCGGCTGGCGTGCGATGCCGGTCAGGGCTGGCAAGTGCTCGTAACGCTCGCTGTCGAACAGAACTTGCACATGGCGCGCAGGCGGGTCGCTGGTCACAAAATCCTCAGCGCGGGCGTCGTAACGCAGCCAGGACGCGCAGCCAGACAGCGCTCGCACCAGTGCAGGCTGCGACACAGGCTTGATGCTGGTCGCGCCGCTTTCGGGGGCGGTGTTGACCGACACAATCAAACCGCCACGCTGGTAGTAACGGGCGCTTTCAGCCAGCACGGCCTCGGCAGCGTCAACGATGCGATGCAGCTCGCCCGCTTCGACCTTGATCGTCGGGCGGTGCTTTGCAGCCTGAAACGTCACGGCCAGGTGCTCCAGCAAAGCGCCTATGCGGTATTTGTCGCCGTGGCTGTGCTGGCACTTGAAACCGCCCACCGGGTACAGGTCGGACGGCTCAAAGTAGGCTGCGCCCCCGTCGATCTGGTCAGTGTGCTCCCCCCGCCACGGACAAGAAACGTCGTGTTTGCCGCTGCCCAATGGCTGCTTATAAAGCCCGCGTTTTTTCAGCGCCGCAATGACCTCGTTTTCGTCTGGGCGGGGCACATAAACGCCGTCTGCATTGCGGTCGATTGCAGCAGCTTTGCGGCCTGGTGCTTTCTTGCGCGATTCAATCGGCGGTGCCAATTCCAGGCGCTCGACAATCTCGTCGATGGTGTAGCGCCGCTCGGGGTGGAACTCGACCAGCTTGCACTCGAACGCGGGTTCGGTCTTGCCATTGCTGGCGAACGGCAGACGGCCCCAGCGGGTCGGCGGTGACTTAGCGCCGGGGTCGCACATGCCAGCTTCGACCATGCTCTGATTCAGCGCTTTGACGCGGCTCAGGTCGGTCTGCACCTGGTCGAACAGGTAGGTCGCCTGATAGTTGCCGGGGCTGGTTTCGATCACGATGGATGGCGGGCAGGCGGCCAGACGCTCCAAGGGCAAAGCCTTTGTGCCGACGTCATCCAACATCACGCCGTATATGCCTGCACAGTGCTTTTCTTGTCGGTGGTAGCCGTCATCGGGGGCATACGTCGCTAGCGTGAAATACCAGTTCAGGCTCGGGTTTTCCGTGCTGGTCTTGCCGAACTGCCACGGATTGCCGCCCCAGGCTTTGCGCTCTTTCGGTTTGCCATCAAAGCCCAAAACGAACGGGCGATGCGGCTCGGTCAGGCCAGCAAAAACGGCCTGCAGGAACTCTTCGTTATTTGATGGTGTGCTCATTGCTTCGCCTCCACCTCGTTCGCCAGGTGCGACTCGACAATGGCCAGCGCCGCCTGCAACTTGCGGTGCAGCGCCTGCAGCGTTTTGGCCTTCAGCTTGACCTCGAAAAACTCACTCTCTTCGTGCGCAAGAATCTTGACCGCGCTGATTTTTTCACCTGACTGCGCACGCTCGATAAGATCTTTGCGCGCTTGCTCTGGCAGCTTTATCAGAGCATCAAGCTCCACGCCCTTATCGAGACTGGTGCCAAAAATCCGATCCAAGTCGTCGCCCAAGGCTTCAGCGCGGGCAAGGTGACGTTGAATGCTGCGCACGCTCTCGCCGGTAAGCGATGCTGTACTGGCTGCGAAGGCTTTTTCTTGGGCACGACCGTGCTTTGCAACAGGTGCGCCAACTTGTCGGGGCTGTTTAACAGGAGGCTGAATGACCATTTAGATCACCCCCATCTGACGGGCGAAACCGACCAGCGCAGCGAAGTCGGCACAGTGACGGGTCAGGCCCCACTGCGCAACGATGAACCCGCCATCGGCCAGACGGTGAACCGCAGCGCCCTTTATGGCGAAGCGTGCCATTAGCGTCGTCTCGCGCTTCTGGTCTAGAATGCTGGTGCTTGTGTTTTCGTTTGCGCTCAGCCCGGTTGCCGCCGGGCTTTGTGCTTTCTGGGTGTTGCCGATCACTTTGCACCGCCCTTCTGTGCATCGCGCCATGCGACAAGCTCGCCAGTGTCGAACACTGTGCAGCGGCTCGACAGACGACGCGCTTTAGGGAAGTCGGCGCGCTCTTTTGCCCAGCGCCACAGGGTTGACACGCCAACGCCGAGGATTTCGGCAGCGTGTTTCGGGCGTGCTGCCCGAGGGATGGTTTGCGACATTGTTCGCTTTCAAGTTGCCCCGCGTTGTCTTGTGACTGCGGTATGAAAGCAGTGTCAAAAATCCCCCGTTTTTGCGCCCCTACGTTGTTGGACTATCTCGCGTTATCAACGTATGGCTGTGACGCCGGACGCGACGACGCGCGGGCCGATAGGCAGTGCAAGATGCTCACCCAGGCACGCCGCAAAACAGGCAAACCAGCTTGCTTTGTCTTTCGGCGGGGGCTTCCCTGTCATGCCACGAACGTGCTCAGCCAGCATAGACACGAAACCCCGCGCGCGGCTCTGTTCTGGTTTTGTTGTTGTGTCTATGGTGTATTGCTGTGCGGCATATTCAGCGGCTTTTTCGAGCGCTTCTACGTAGTCCCAGCCCGTCGCCAGCAAGCTCCCGCCGGGTTGCTTTATCGCCGCTTTGACGGCCTGCTCAAGCTCGACAGGTGGGCGGCTCCCATAGGCTAGGGAATCAGTATGCACGTGCAAAGAGTCTCGGGCTGGCTCGCTCAGTTGATTCAGGGCCTGCAGCAGACGACGCGCTTCGTTTGCAACGCGCTCGATCTGCGTGCGCTGTATTTGTGCGGGCAGCAATTCGCCATCCATCACCATCTGCCCCATGTCGTTCGCGTATTGGATCAGCGCCTTTTTCTGCTCGCCCGTCAATGGCGATTTTTCGAGATGCAGCAGCAGTTCGCGCCGGACGTCTGCGGGGATGAATTCAGGGTCAACCATGCCGCCGCCGCCCACGGAAAAATCAGGTTTTGCGCGTGTTGTCATTTTTTCGGTTTGTAGGTTATGTAGGTCAAATCGGTTTCGGTCAGCAGTTGCGTGAAAAGTGTCAGGCCGATTTCGCGCTTTGCAGGGGCACGACGACGCCGGTCGCCGCAGGCTTTGCGCAGTATTGCGCCCAGTCGGCCATCAGCACACGACGACGCTCTAGCAGGCTCCCGCGCTGATAGGCGGCTTCGGCTTTGTCTTTCAGTTGGTGGCTCATGGCGTGCTCTATGACTTCGCGGGGATGCGCAGTAGCCTCGCCAGCCCAATCTCTGAAACTTGATCTGAAGCCGTGAACCGTCAGGTCGCTGCGGCCCATGCGCTTTAGCAGTGCGAGACAGGCCATGTTTGACAACGGGGTGTTTTTCTTGCCGCCGGGGAACACGAACTCGCCCTCTTTTGTCTCTGCTTTCAGACGCTGCAGGACTGCCAGCGCCGCATCAGACAATGGGATGGTGTGCTCTTTTGCGGCTTTCATGCGGCTGGCTGGGATAGTCCAACGCTTCTCGCCTATGTCGATCTCTGCCCAACGCGCCTCGATGGCTTCGGATGTGCGGCAGTTGGTCAGGATGATGAACTCGGTCGCCAGGGCAGCAGTGCCGGGCATGGTGCGAAGCGCCTGCATGAACGCGCCGATTTCACGCCAGGGCAGCGCCGGATGGTGTTCGACCTTCTTTGTCTTTTGTGGTGCGCTCAGCAGGTTCTCAAGATGCCCACGCCACGCCGCCGGGTTGTCCCCCGTCCGATAGCCTTGCGTTTTGCACCAATCGAGGATTTTCTCGACACGACCACGAACCCGCGATGCAGTCTCAGTTTTTGTAGTCCATATCGGCTCCAGCACGCGCAGAACCAGCGGTGTCGTGATGTCTGCGACTGGCAACGAACCAAAAACGGGGCTGGCGTAGGTGGTGAGGGTGTTAGTCCACTGCTCAGCGTGTTTTTCGTTCTTCCAGCCTGCCCGGTGGCTGGCGATGTAGCTGGTCGCTGCAGTGTCAAACGTAATGACAGACGCCTCAGCCAGTTTGCGCTGCACTTCGCTGGCGTGTTTTGCTGCCAATGGATCCACACCGTCTAGCAGCATCTTGCGCTGTGCCAGTGCTTTCTCGCGTGCCTCAGCGAGCGAAACCGTGTGCAGCGGCCCCAGGCCCATCTCGCGCTCTTTGCCGCCGAACCGATAGCGAAAAATCCAGCTTTTCCCGCCGGTCGCTTTGACGCAAAGATGCAGGCCAGCACCATCGGCGTGATAGCCCGGCTTGCTCAGCTTTTGAACCTGCAGCGCAGTCAGTCGGTTGATGTTTCCCATAGCGGCCTCTTTCTCGAATCAAACGAACGGGCTGCAGGCTGGCGATAACGTCCCCCGCATTGTCCCCCGCAGCATGGTGCGATTGTGCGGGGTTTTATGGGATAACGCAAGACAACAATGATTTCCTAAGTATTTGATTTATATGGGTGTTTTCGGACGTTTCGGGACAACATGAGATTACGGGTTAGAGGGACACCCTCTCCGCCAGTAAGCAAGCAAACAAGCGCCTCTCGGGGCGTTTTTTGTTTTTATCTACCATCGTTTCTACCATCTGGTTTGCGGTTGGATTGGATGCACTGGAACGTCGTGAGACATTCCAGCGTGGAAGATGGGTGGGGCGGCGTCACCGCCAACCTCCTGAGTCGTCGCGGCGATTTTTGGCATCATTCGCTCCGACCGCCGCTCCGCAAGGCGTCCGGATTCAAATCCCTCGGCATCGAACGGATTTTTCGGCTGAAGGATCAGCGCTGTGCTTTGCCCCAATCGCGCGCAAGCTCAATGTCGCCAGCAGTTTTGCGATGTTCAGACTCATCAAATTTCCTTAGTAGCGCATCAACAGTGATGCACTACGTGTAGCGATGGTTTGAAAACTGCTTCCTAGACGAGGAGCGCCGTTCGTTTGGGACTAGTGCAGTGTTCGATGCTTGGCGGCACAAATGAAAGCGATGCGTTTTGGCGCAGGGCAAGGCGCAAACCACAGCGATGGCCGTCGCTATCGCGAGGATTTGCAACGCCGCCATGCGTCAAAAGGCGCGGTTTTATGTGCTGCTTAGCGTTGAACACTGCACTAGGTTGGCGGTTGTCCCGCGAGGCGCTTGACCTGTTTACGCACGCCCTCAAAGATGGCCACAGCCACATCTTGCGGAAAACCCGGAGGCAACTGCCGGGTGACCGCCTCGATGGCCGGTTCAACCCGGGCAAGCAGTTCGCTGATGATGTCCTCTGCGTTCTCGCCCCAGCCACACTTGGCAGCCGTTGCGTTGAAGTGACGTCGCATGATGGTCGCCAAATCGTAGTGGCGGTTCTTACCGCTCAATGCCATGGCCAGTTTGGCATTTCTCCACGCCAGTTGATTCTTCCCATTACCTATGAAGGGCCACGCGGAGAGCACGTCGTACATCGGCGTGAGCGCATAACTGCCACCCGCGAAAAGGCGGATGCTGAAGTTCTTGGCATGACCGTCGGTGGCGGCCAGCAACCAAAAGGCCACTTGACTTGACAGCAATGATTTCAAGTCGGCGCGCGCGTTTTGGGAGCCATTGAGCACCTGGGCAAGCTGCTCAATTCCTGGACCACCGTCGGCTTCGTACTTTTTGGCGGGGGTCACGCCCAGCGCCTGACAGAAGTCTTCTTGGGGTAGACGGAGCAACCATGTGCCGGATGGATGCATCCTGCGGTCGAATCGCTCCACTGCCAGTACCGGTGGGTGGTCAGCAAAAGTGACGATGTCCGCGTTGGCTACCTCGAACCCCAACGCGCCCATGAGCTTCAAGCACAACCACTCGTTGTAGACCGATGTGCGCATATCAGCTTGCATGTTGCCGACCAGGCCCAGGGGCAGCTTGAGGATGTGCGTGGTGGGTGTGGCACCGAGCGGCTTCAACCATTTGCCCCCATGACGCAGCAAAGCAGTCTTCTCCTGCGCGCCAGCAATTGAAATGCGGAAGTCCTGCTCCTTACCTTGATGACCGAACTGGCCTGTCCTGACGGTGTTGCGCAGAAGGGTAGCCACGGCCTCCTCGTCAAGGACTTCTCCGTCTATGCGGTTGAAGCCCGTTGGCTGTTCGTCAAGTGGCAGCAATTGAACGGCACCCACACAGTCCCTGCCAATGGCGGCCAGGAGGTCGAAGGTGTCCTCTGAGCCAGCGGCATAGCGTTGTGCCAGGCGCTTGCGGATGACACCGCGGTCTGGCAGCAGGTTGTCAAAGAAGTGCTCGACTCGGTCTCCACGAATCGGTTCGTTGCCTACAAGTGGCAGGGGCAACGACAATGACAACGGCCGGGCGGAACGAGATGCCAGCCAGCTATCTTCGTAGCGTAACTCCATCGGCCGGCGGGTGGCTGGAGTCCAGCGGCCCACCAGTTCGCCATTAGCCCAGATGGCCAGCGGTTGGGAGCTTCCACGGCGCCCCATGACTTACCAGTCCGCCTGCTGGGAATTGGTAGCCTGCTGCTCTTCGTCGCGTGGCTGAATACTCAGCTGCAGTCCCAGCTGGTTACAGATGTCCAGGAGTTGGTCCACACTCAATGAGCCTGGCGCGAGCTCCAGCTCAGACACACGCTTTTGGCTCAGACCCATTCGTGCCCCGAGTTGCGCCTGCGTGAGCTTACGGCTCTTGCGTGTGCCTTGCAGTAGGGCCCCCAGTTGAGGGGCGGTGGCAATGGGCTGGATTCTGTTGGACATGACTTACCGCTATTAGAAGTAAAAGTATATTACCGTAATAACCGGTTAATCGCAAATAGTTGCTTATCCGGTATTTGCGCCGGGGCCCTGCGCAGCCTCTTGCTCCAAGAGGAAGGTCGAACGAGAGCATGGCCGTGTCTCGTCGGCGAGCCCGAGATTCAAGGCCATTCAACCTGGAAACAGCAGTTGACCGCTGTGTATCCCTTGCCAGGCCGCATGAAATCGAGCGTTGACGGCTTCGATGGCGTTCACCTCGTGGGGGTGAGAGCGCTATGCACCTGCCAGCACCGCGCTCGGGGCGCCATGCGGCGTTGCTCCTCCTTGCGGGCAGTAGTAGCCCGCCGCGTCGTCGCGTCTTGCCTGGCACCCCGATCACGGCACTGGCAGGCGCATCCAATTGCCGTTTCCAGGTTCAAAAACTGCGCACTGAGGCACGATGGTCATGTCGTCATTGCAAGGTGGCAAATCAAAGACTTACAAGGAATCCCATCCTCTCCGCCAGAACTGTTTTGATAAGTTGTTGATTTTTAAGGGAAATGCTGGAATTTTACCGGCCGCCAATCAGCAAGCCAATATCAAAACAACTATCAAAAGCCGTGATGCTGGATGCGCCACGGCTTTTGTCTTTCCGGGCCCTCACAGGCCCGCTTGCCCGCAAACCGCAGCCACCATTCCTGTGCGGGCGGCAAAGTCACACGGCACTAGTGTTTAATTTCATAAATCAACGATAGTGTTTCTAAGCTGGGTTCCCCGAACCTCGCGCTTGCGCCACACGAAGGGGGTGGCCTTGTCGTTGTATGCAGCGGTGAAGTCATGGATGGCCTGAGTGAGTTGTTCGACGCTTGAGAAGCTTGCATTGTTCAGCGTCTTGCGCTGGAAGATGCCGAACCAGATCTCGACCTGATTGAGCCAGCTCGCGCTGGTGGGCGTGAAGTGAAAGGTGACGTTCGGATGCGCAGCGAGCCAGTCGTCGTTCTTCTTGTGGGTGTTCAGGTTGTCCAGGATGACGTGGATCTGCCGGTCAGCCGGCTGCTCGGCAACCACCTCGTCCATGAAGGCCTGGAAATCCGCTCGTTTCTTGGTCTGCGTCGTCTTGCCGCGAATGACGCCGGTGGCGACCTCCAGCGCAGCGAACAGGTTGACCGTGCCATGGCGCTTGTAGGTGCTCTTCAATCCTTGGACGATCTTGCCGCTGCTGGTCTGCACATAGCCCCGAGTACGCTCGAGCGCCTGAATCGAGGGCTTCTCGTCGACGCTGAGCACCAAGGCGTTGTGCGGCGGGTTCAGGTACAGCCCGATCACGTCGGCGGCCTTGGCGGCGAACTCGGGGTCGGTGCTGACGCACCAGGTGCGGTGGCGCCGCAACTGGATACCTTCCTTGCGCAGCGCGCGCCACACGGCATCGTCGGACACGCCCAGCGCCTGCGCCAACGAGCCGCCATCCCAGCTCGCCAGGCCCGCTGGCGGCGGCAACTCAAGCTGCGCCAGGATTCGGTCGCGCAACGCGGCGCCGTACTTGGCTGGCTTGCCGGGCCGGGGTTGATCGCGAAGTCCCGCCAGGCCGTGTTCAGCAAAACGTCGGCGCCACTGGCCAACCGTGTTCGGCCGCACCCCGATCTCGCGGGCAACCTGGTCGTTGCGCTTGCCGCGAAGGCAAGCCAGAACAATGCGCGCCCGCTCGGCCAGGCGCACTTCGCCGCTTCGGCTGCGCGCCAGCCTCTCGAGCTCGCCCATGACTTCTGCTGTACACGACAACGCGACTGCAACCCGTGGCATGACACCCCCCCGCAAAGCAAAGCAGGCATCATAATACTGTCGTTTGTTATTGCAATCAATAACTAGAACCACCGGCATGCCCACACCACCTCGTTTTTCCATGACTTATGCAAAACAGGCCCGGGCAGTCTCTCACTCCATCAGTCACGCCTGTGCAGAGAGTCGCCGCCTTCGCGACAATGGAGGGCTTCGCGGGGCCTGCGCACGGGCCTCGCTCCGTGTGTCATCCTCCCCAAGCGCCTCATGACCTTCCCCATCCTCCGCATGGCCCTGCTGCTGGGCCTGCTCTCGGCCATCGGCCCGTTCGCCATCGAGATGTACCTGCCCGCGCTGCCGGCCATCGGGCGCAGCCTGGGGGGTCGATCCGGGCGCGGTTCGGATGAGCCTCATGGTCTTCTTCGTGTCGTTTGGCCTCGGGCGGCTCTTCTGCGGTCCGGCCTCCGACATGGGGGCCGCAAGCCGCTGCTCTATGCGGGGCTGGCGCTGTTCGCGCGCGGCCGCGTGGGCTGCGCGCTGGGCGTCTGGCGGCTGACCTGGCTCACGCTGGGGCGCCGCCGCCCGGCCTGCGTGGGTGCGGAATGCACGCCATGAGGCGCACGGAAGAGGGCAGAGCACCCGGCGGCGGGGCGGCGCCGCTGCACGACGGGCTGGAGCAGCCGCAGCGCAACCGCGCGGTCATGGTGATCATGCTGGGCATCGCCATGGCGGTGCTGGATGGCACCATCGTCAACCTGGCGCTGCCGGCCATCGGCGAGGAGCTGCAGGCCTCGCCCGCGGGCGCGATCTGGGTCGTCAACGCCTACCAGCTCGCGGTACTGGGCTTGCTGCTGCCGCTGGCCACGCTGGGCGATCTGGTGGGCTACCGGCGCGTGTACCTGTGGGGCACGGCGCTGTTCACGCTGGCTTCGCTGGGCTGCGCGCTCGCGGGCTCGCTGCCGCTGCTGGTGGCCATGCGCGTGCTACAGGGGCTGGGCGCGGCGGGGCTCATGAGCGTGAACACGGCCATCGTGCGGCTGGTCTTCCCCAGGCGCCTGCTCGGGCGCGGCATCGCGCTCAACTCGATGGTCGTGGCCACCTCGTCGGTGGCCGGGCCCACGCTGGCGGCGGTCATCCTGGCGGCGGCCTCGTGGCCGTGGCTGTTCGCCATCAATGTGCCGCTGGGCCTGTTCGTGCTGTGGCTGGGCCGCCGCGCCCTGCCGGCCAACCCGTGGCGCGCGCCGGGCGGGGTGCGCATCGTTGGGCTGGACGTGGTGCTCAACGCGCTGATGTTCGGGCTGGTGTTCCTGGGCGTGGACAGCCTGGGCACGCGCGCCGATCTGGCCGGCGCGCCGCGTGGGCCGCTGTGGGTGCCGCTGGCGGAGATCGCCGCGGGCCTGCTGGTAGGCGTGGCGTACGTGCGGCGGCAACTGCGCCAGAGCCCGCCGCTGTTCCCGCTCGACCTGCTGCGCATCCCGGTGTTCGCGCTGTCGATGTGTACCTCGGTCGGCGCGTTCTGCGCGCAGATGCTGGCCTACATCGCGCTGCCGTTCCTGCTGCTGGGCGGGCTGGGGCGCTCGCACCTGGAGGCGGGTCTGCTCATCACGGCCTGGCCGCTGGCCATCGTGGCGGTGGCGCCGCTGGCCGGGCGGCTCATCGGCCGCTACCCGGGCGGGCTGCTCGGCGGCGCGGGGCTGGCGCTGCTGGCCAGCGGACTGGCGCTGCTGGCGGCGCTGCCGGCCCAGCCCAGCGATGCCGATATCGCATGGCGCATGGCGCTGTGCGGCATCGGCTTCGGGCTGTTCCAGTCGCCCAACAACCACATCATCGTGACCTCCGCGCCCGCGCACCGCAGCGGCGGCGCCAGCGGCATGCTGGGCACGGCGCGGCTCACGGGGCAGACGCTGGGCGCGGTGCTCGTGGCCATCATCTTCAGCGTCTGGCCGCCCACGGACGGGCACGGGCCGTTCGTGGCGCTGGGGCTGGCGGCGGCCTGCGCCGCCGCGGCGGCGGTATCCAGCAGCCTGCGCCAGCGCGAAGTTTGAGGCGGCACCGAGGAGCCCCGCGTGCCGGTGCGCGCCCAAGCCGTGGTCCGCCGCAGAAGCGGGTACAACTTCTTGCCTGAGTTTCCCGCCATGGCGTGCCCCCGGACGGTTTGCCGCGCCGGCATTGCTGCTGTACGCCGCGCTGTGCCTGGGGCCGGCGCGGTCCATGCCCAGGGCGTGTGGATCGAGGGCTTGACGCGGCCCGAGCTGCGCGACGCCGTGGCCGCGGGCAGCCACCACCGCGCTCATCCCCATCGGCACTTCGACGCCGTGGCCTATGTGTTCGACACCGCCACCGGCGCGGTGGCCAGGATCGCCGTGGGCGCCGGGCCGCACGGGCTGGCGGTATGGCCGCAGCCGGGTCGTATCCGCTCGGGCACACGGGCGTGATGCGGTAGGCGTCAAACACATACTCCCTGGGAGTATGTTACTACTCCGCAGGAAAAATCTGCGCTGCAGGCTTGATGGTGGGGGAGTATGTATGCGCGCTGGGCGCATGCATGCCGTGCCGGGGTGCAGTGTTCTTCCACATCAGGCAGCACATAAAACCGCGCCTTTTGCCGCATGGCGGCGTTGCAAATCCTCGCGATAGCGACGGCTATCGCTGTGATCGCTGTGGTTTGCGCCTTGCCCAGCGCCGAAACGCATCCCTTTTTTATTGGTGCCGCCAAGCATCGAGCACTGCACTAGCGGCCGATCAGCCGGAACGCTTCGCGCGCCGCCTGCACGGTGGCGCCGATGTCGTCCTCGCTGTGCGCGGCGCTCACGAAGCCGGCTTCGTAGAGCGCCGGGGCGATGTACACGCCGCGCTCCAGCAGGCCGTGGAACAGCGTGTTGAATGCGGCGCCGTTGCTTTGCATCACCGCCGGGTAGTTCTGCGGCAGCGCATCGAGGAGGAAGAAGCCGAACATGCCGCCCTCGCTGTCGGCGGCGAAGGGCACGCCGGCCTCGCGCGCGGCGCTGTGCAGGCCATCGACCAGGGCGCGCGTGCGCGCGGCCAGCGCCGTGAAGAAGCCGGGCTTGCGGATCTCGCGCAGCGTCGCCAGCCCGCAGGCCGTGGCCACCGGGTTGCCCGAGAGCGTGCCGGCCTGGTACACCGGGCCCAGGGGGGCGAGCTGCTCCATCACGTCGCGCCGCCCGCCGAAGGCCGCCAGCGGCATGCCGCCGCCGATCACCTTGCCGAGCACGGTGATGTCGGGTTTCACGTTCAGCAGGCCCTGGGCGCACTGCAGCCCGACGCGAAAGCCCGTCATCACCTCGTCTGCGATGAACAGCGCGCCGTGGCGCGTGCAGAGTTCGCGGCAGCGGTCGATGAAGGGCTGGCTCGCGCGCACGAAGTTCATGTTGCCGGCGATGGGCTCGATGATCAGGCCGGCGATGTCGGCGCCGTGCAGCGCGAAGGCCTCGTCGAGCTGCGCGAGGTTGTTGTATTCGAGCACCAGCGTATGCCGCACCACCTCGGGCGGCACGCCGGCGGACGTGGGGTTGCCGAAGGTCGCCAGGCCCGAGCCGGCCTTGACCAGCAGGGCGTCGGCGTGGCCGTGGTAGCAGCCCTCGAACTTGATGATCCTGCTGCGGCCCGTGGCACCGCGCGCCAGACGGATGGCGCTCATGCCGGCCTCGGTGCCGGAGCTGACCAGGCGCACCATGTCGATGGAGGGCAGCAGGTCGGCGATTTCCTCGGCCAGCTCGACCTCGCGCTCGGTCGGCGCGCCGAACGAGAAGCCGTCGACGGCGGCTTTCTGCACCGCGTCCAGCACTGCGGGATGGCCGTGGCCCAGGATCATCGGGCCCCAGGAGCCGATGTAGTCGATGAAGCGCTGGCCGTTGGCGTCCCAGAAGTAGGCGCCGTGCGCGCGCTGCACGAAGCGCGGCGTGCCGCCCACGGCGCGGAAGGCGCGCACGGGCGAGTTGACGCCGCCGGGTATGCGGGCCTTGGCGCGCTCGAAGAGGGGGATGTTCAGGTCAGTGCTTGGTGTCATGGGAAGGCATCACGAAGCCCTCGATGACAGAGGCGTCGTCGGGGGGCTGGTCGTTGCTGGGGCGTGCATCCTCGTCGGGCTGGGCCCAGAACATGCGGTCGGGCACGGCGCTGCCCATGCCGGGGCGAAAGCCTCCGGCCAGGCAGCGGTCGAGGTAGGCGAGCGCCTCGCCCACCGCTTCGCCCAGGTCGTCGCCGCTGGCCAGCAGCGCCGCCAGCGTGGCCGACAGCGTGTCGCCGGCGCCGGAGAACACCGCGTCGAACAGCTCGAACTTGACCGTCGCCAGCACGGCCTGGGGCGAGGCGAGGACGTTCTCGACGAACTGCTCGGGCAGCGGAATGCCGGTGACCAGCGTGTAGGGCACGCCCATCTCGGCGGCGGCGCGGGCGATGTCGCGCGCCGTGGGGCTGCGCTGGCTGCTCCAGTCGGGAAGCAGCCAGCGCCACAGCGTGCTGTGGTTGCCGACCAACACCGTCGTCTGCGGCAGCATGAGTTCGCGGAAGGCGTCGAGGTACTGCTCGATCTGGTCTTCCTGCCACCAGGACAGGTCGGGCATGTAGCTGACCACGGGCACGTCGGCGTAGTCGGCCGTGATCTCGGCGATCACGCTGACGTTCTCCGCGCTGCCCACGAAGCCGACCTTGAATATCTGCACGGAGATGTCTTCCAGCACCGTGCGCGCCTGCTCGGTCACGGCGTCTTCGTCGAAGCTGAAGTGGTCGAAGATCCGCGTGGTGTCGCGCGCGTATGCGCCGGTCACCACGGGCGTCGCATGGCCACCGACCGACGCGATGGCGCTGATGTCCGCCGCGGTGCCGCCGGCGCCGCTCGGGTCGTTGGCGTTGAACACGACGACGCAGAAGGAGCCTTCCGTTTCGCCGTCGTCTTCAGCGGGAATGTCGAAAGAAGGAAAGGGGGGGGATGCAGCCATGGGCCTTGCATGATAGGCCGTGCGGCAGGGAGTGGCCCGGAGTCAGGCACAGGTTGTGCGCTTGCACGGGTATGGACTCGATACAATCGTTGCATTCTATTCGAAGGCCCCTTAAGCTGTGACGGACGCAAAAACTTGGATGTGCTTGATCTGCGGGTGGATTTATGACGAAGCTGCCGGCGACCCCGACCACGGTGTCGCACCTGGAACACGATGGGAGGACGTGCCGATGAACTGGACCTGTCCGGAATGCGGCGCCCGCAAGGAAGATTTCGAGATGGTCCAGATCTGAGAGCTGCGGCCCCTGCCCGCAGTGCGCCATATACGCTACACAACAGCTACCGGGAGCGGTGTCAATTGGGTACAAGTTACAAGGTCCTCGTCGTGGACGACAGCAACACGATCCGGCGCAGCGCCGAGATCTTCCTCAAGCAAGGCGGCCATGAAGTGCTGCTGGCCGACGATGGCTTCGACGCGCTCGCCAAGGTCAACGACTACCAGCCCGAGCTGATTTTCTGTGACATCCTCATGCCCAAGCTCGACGGCTACCAGACTTGCGCCATCATCAAGCGCAACGCGCGCTTCTCTGCCACGCCGGTCGTGATGCTGTCATCGAAAGACGGTGTATTCGACAAGGCCCGCGGGCGCATGGTCGGCTGTCAGGATTACCTCACCAAACCATTCACCAAGGACCAACTGCTGCAGGCCGTGCAGCAGTTCGGCGCCCACCACACTAGCCAAGGAGCGATGTAATGCCCATCCAAAAGGTATTGATCGTCGACGATTCGAAGACCGAACTGATGTTCCTCACCGACCTGCTGCAAAAGAACGGCATGCAGGTGCGTACCGCCGAAAACGCCGAAGACGCGTTCAAGCGCCTGGCCGAGGAAAAGCCGGACCTGATCCTGATGGACGTGGTGATGCCAGGCCAGAACGGCTTCCAGCTCACGCGCGCCATTTCGCGCGACCCGCTGTACGCCGACGTGCCCATCATCATGTGCACGAGCAAGAACCAGGAAACCGACCGTGTCTGGGGCATGCGCCAGGGGGCACGCGCGTACATCACCAAACCGGTGGACGCGGCGGAACTCAAGGCCACCATCAACGCGCTGAGCTGAAAGCCGCCCACCATCCATGGCCAATCGTGAAGCCCTTCGAGAACTGCAGGCCCGGCTTGCCAGCCGTTTGCAGACTGCCAGGGACGAGGGCGTGGCCGTCTCCTGGCTGGCTGTGGAGGCCGGCGGCCATCCGTATCTTCTGCCGCTGGGCCAGGCCGGCGAAATTTTTCCGTGGACGCATGTCCAGGCCGTGCCGTATACCAGCCAGTGGTTCATGGGCGTGGCCAACCTGCGCGGCGGTCTCTACGGCATCGTCGACCTCGCGGGGCTGATCGCCCACGGCGGCGCGGCGCCCGCCCCACGCTCCGAGCTTGCCCTCGCCGACGCCAGCCTGCTGGTATTCAATGCCGCTCTGGACATCAATGCCGCGCTGCTGATCGACCGACTGGTGGGGCTGCGCAGCGCGGATGCGTTCACTGCCTCGCAAGCCCCCGCGGCTGGCGCTCCGGCATATTTCGGGGCGGTCTACACCGCTTCGGATGGCGCGCGTTGGCAAGAGATCAGCCTGCAAAAACTCGCCCAAGACCCCGTGTTCCTGAGCATCAGTGCTTGAAGTCCATCTTTTAAGGCAGCGCCAACCATGTCCGTCGCAGACTATCTCGGAAAACTATTTGCCCGCAAACGCGCTGAAGCGTCCGACGCATATCCCGGCGTAATCGACGTGAGCGTCGAATCCGGCGAGCCGCAGGATCCGCTTTCCACCGCCGCGATGGAAAGCACGCAGACGCGCGAGGCGCTGCAGGCCGAAGCGCTCAACAGCGTCCAGGGCTTTCCGGAAAGCCGCCTTTCCGACGCTGCCGATGAGGGGGGGGCGCAGCAGGTCGACGTGATCACACTCCCGGTGCTCGGACGGGGCACGGTGGCGCGCCACCAGCGCGTGCTGCTGACCCTGCTCGGGATCGGCCTCGTCGTGCTTGCCATCGTCGCCGTGTGGGTGCTGCAGCAATCGAACAAGGTGGCGCAGCAACTGACCGCCACGGGCCAGGCGCTGATGCAGTCGCAGCGGCTTGCCAAGTCGGTCTCGCAGGCGTTGCTCGGCAGCCCCGATGCCTTCCCTGACGTGCGCGACAGTGCCGACGTGCTCAACCGCACCGTGCATGCGCTCAACAGCGGCGATGCCCAGATGGGGGTGGATGCGCTGGGCGAGGGGTACCGGGGTGATCTGTCCAATGTCACGCCGCTGGTCGAGCGCGCGGCGCGCAATGCAGGCATCGTGATGGGCCAGCAGAAGATCCTGACGCAGGTGGGCGATGCCTTGCGCACCATCAACCGGCAGTCTTCCGACCTGCTGGAGATCGCCGAGACCATCTCCTCGCTCAAGCTGCAGCAGAATGCGCCAGCCAACGAACTCTCCGCCGCGGGGCAACTGGTGATGCTGACGCAGCGCATCGGCAAGTCGGCCAACGAATTTCAGACGGCCGAGGGCGTGAGCCCCGAGGCCGTGTTCCTGCTTGGCAAGGACTTGAACTCCTTCAAGGAAATCAGCCAGGGCTTGCTGGACGGCAGCACCGAGCTGCGCCTGAGCGCATCGCGCGACCCGCAGACGCGCGAGCAGATCGATGCGCTAATCCAGCTCTACGAGCAAACGCGCAACCAGGCCAGCGCCATTCTGGGCAACCTGCAGGGGCTGGTGTCGGCGCGCGAGGCGCAGGCGTCTATCCTGGCCGACAGCGAGCCGCTGCGCCGGGGCCTGGAAGACCTGCAGGGCCGGCTGTCGTCGCAGTCCGGTCTGGACTCGGTTTCGGTCCTGGCGCTGGTGGTGCCCGCGCTGCTCGTGCTGCTGTGCGGTATCGGGGTTTCGCGCGTCCAGCTTCTCGATAGCCGCAACCGCCAGAGCGCGGCCGAAGTGCAGCAGCAGGAAGCCCAGCGGCAGGAGCAGGAGGCCAAGCGTGTCAACGACGCCAACCAGGCGGCCATTCTGCGCCTCATGAACGAACTGCAGGCAGTGGCTGAAGGCGATCTGACGCAGGAAGCCACCGTGACCGAGGACATCACCGGCGCCATCGCCGACTCGGTGAACTACACGGTGGAAGAACTGCGCATGCTCGTGGGCAGCGTGCAGAACACGGCGACCCAGGTGGCGCAGACGACGAGCCAGGTGGACAGTACCTCCACCGAACTGCTGGCGGCATCCACCGAGCAATTGCGCGAGATCCGCGAAACCGGGCGTTCGGTGCTCGACATGGCATCGCGCATCAACGCGGTCTCCTCGCAGGCGCAGGAATCCGCTTCGGTGGCGCGCCAGTCACTCCAGGCGGCAGAGTCGGGGCTGCAGGCGGTGCAGAACGCCATCGGCGGCATGAACTCCATCCGCGACCAGATCCAGGACACCTCCAAGCGCATCAAGCGACTGGGCGAGTCGTCGCAGGAGATCGGTGAAATCACCGAGCTGATTTCCGACATTACCGAGCAGACGAACGTGCTGGCGCTCAACGCCGCCATCCAGGCTGCGTCCGCGGGCGAAGCGGGGCGCGGGTTCTCGGTGGTGGCCGAAGAAGTGCAGCGCTTGGCGGAGCGCTCCGCCGACGCCACGCGCCAGATCTCGGCACTGGTGAAGGCCATTCAGACCGATACGCAGGATGCGGTGGCCGCCATGGAGCGCTCCACGCAGGGCGTGGTCGAAGGGGCGCGCCTGTCCGACAGCGCCGGCACCGCGCTGACCGAGATCGACAGCGTGTCGCGCCGGCTGGCCGAGCTGATTCAGCAGATTTCGAATTCCGCCTCGCGCGAAGCCTCGCTCGCCAACGGCGTGGCCGACAACATCCAGCACATCTTCGCCGTGACGGAGCAGACCGGAGAAGGTACCCGCGCCACGGCCCAGCAGGTGCGCGAACTCTCGCGCATGGCCGAAGAATTGCGCCAGTCGGTGGCGCGGTTCAAGATCGGCTGACCCGTCCGCGCCGCCATCTTTCCATCGCCCACAGCAGGCCCCGCACTGGACGAATTCATGCAATCCATCGAAGCAGCTTCCGCCCCCACCGCCGATGGGTTACACGGCGACCAGGATCTCGGCCCTCTTGCATGGGTTCTTGAAGAGCTGCAGAAGTCCCTGGACGGTTCGGTCAAGGCACTGCGGCGTTTTGTACGCGATGCCGAACTGGCCCGTGGCTCCGACCTCGCGGCGCTGGATGCCAGCGCGCTGCGCGTCGCCCGGCAGCAGTTGCACCAGGCCAGCGGGGCGCTGGAGATGGTCGGCATGGAGCCGCCCGCCGTTGTGCTGAAGGCCATGGAGGCGGCGGTGCAGAAGTTCGTCCAGCGCCCCGAGTCCTGCAGCGACGAGGCCGCCAATGCCATCGAGCGCGCGAGCTTCGCCTTGAGCGAATACCTGGCGGCGGTGCTGGCCGGCAAGGTGGTGTCGCCGGTGGGGCTGTTCCCGCAGTACCGCGACGTCCAGGCCCTGGTCGGGGGGGCGAGCGTGCATCCCGCCGACCTGTGGCCCGCGGAACGTCGTTTTCGCGAGCCCAATACCGCGCTGCCTGAAAGACCGGCCGTCTACGACACGGATGCGCGCACGCGGCTGGACCGCGCGCTGCTCCAGACCATCAAGTCCGGCGATGCCGCTGCGGCGCGCGAATTGAGCACAATGTGTCTGGCGCTGGCTGGCGGGCAGTCCGAGCGCCAGATTCGCACTTTCTGGAAGATCAGCGCGGGTTTCTTCGAAGCCATTGCCTTGGGCCTGGTGCCCGTCGACGTCTATGTGAAGCGGGTTGCGTCGCGCGTCCTGCTCCAGTACACCGCGCTGGCTCGGGGCGAGACGCGTGTCGCCGACCGGCTGCTGCAGGACTTGCTGTTTTTTTGCGCGCAGGCCAAGTCCGCCACGCCTGCGCCGGCACTGAATGCCGTGCGGGCCACGTTCGCCCTGGACCGGTTCCCGCCCGTGGACTACGAGGTGATGCGCTTCGGACGCTATGACCCCGCGGTCCTCGTCCAGGCGCGCAAGCGCATTGCCGCCGCGACCGAAACCTGGTCGGCGCTTGCGGGCGGTGACCGCAACAAGTTCAAGCCCGCGGTGGACCAGTTCAGCCTGGTCAGCGACTCGCTGCGCAAGCTGCTGCCCGACAGCGAGGGGCTTGCAACCGCGTTGATGCATGCCATCGACACGACCACGCGCTCGGGCGAACCGCCTTCGCCAGCGCTTGCCATGGAGGTCGCTACCGCCGTGTTGTACCTGCAGGCAGCGTTCGAGGATCTCGATGCCGGAGATGGCCGCATCGCTGAACGCACGGCCAGCTTGGCCCAGCGCCTGGAGCGCGTGACGGCGGGGGGCGATTCCGAGCCCCTGGAGCCGTGGATGGAAGAGCTGTACCGCAGGATCAGCGACCACCAGACCATGGGCAGCGTCGTCGATGAACTGCGGGCCACGCTGGCCGAAGCCGAAAAATCGCTGGACCAGTATTTCCGCAATCCCGCCGACAAGGATGCGCTGATGCCGGCCCCGGGGCATCTCGCGCAGATGCGCGGCGTGCTGTCGGTGCTGGGGCTGGACCAGGCGTCCCTGGCAGTCATGCGCATGCGGGAGTCCGTGGAGCGCCTGCTGGTCGACCCGCCGCTCGACGATGCGGCACGCCACGCAGTGTTCGAAAAACTCGGCAATAGCCTGGGAGCACTGGGCTTTCTGATCGACATGCTGAGCTACCAGCGCGTGCTGGCGCGCAAGCTCTTCGTCTATGACGAGGACGCAGGCGAGTTGCGCATCCTGATGGGCCGTACCCGTGCGCGCACGTACGATTCCACCGAAGCGGCGACCGTCTACGTGGAGGAGCGCGCCGTCATGCTCGAGGCGCCGCAACTGCCCGAGATCGTGCGCGACCTGCTCGACTCCGAGCACCTGCAGCCATTGACGACCGTACCGCTGCCGGTTGCCGCGGGGCCGGTCGCCGCGCCGGCTCCTGTTGTCGATGCTGCGCCGCCTGCCGATGAGGGCGGCGACGACGATGACGACCTGCTCCAGATATTCCTCGATGAAGCACGCGAAGTCGTCGAAAGCGGGTTGTCCGCCGTTGCCGCATTGCGTGACGAGCCGGGCGACCTGACCCAGCAAACGACCTTGCGCCGTGCCTTCCACACGCTCAAGGGCAGCTCGCGCATGGTGGGGCTCGCCGAATTTGGCGAAGCCGCCTGGGCCCTGGAGCAAGTGCTCAATGCATGGCTGGCGCAACAGAAGCCGGCGTATCCCGAACTGCTGGCATTGTCGCAAGACGCATTGCAGGCGTTCGGCAAATGGGCCGATGACATCGGGGCGGGTAATGCCACCGCATGGCAAGCGCAGGGCTTTCGCACGGCGGCCGATGCCATGCGTCTCGAAGGCCGCGCCGTTGCCTTGCAGACGCCGGCCACGCCGCAGGCCGAGGTCTCGGTGGCCACTATCACCGATATCGAGATTTCTCCAGCCGGCACCCATGCCGTCGAGGAGCAACATGCCATCGCTGAATCCGCGCCTGCGGATGGGGGTGAGAAGGACCAGCCGTGGGTACCCACGGATATTGCGCCTTTGGCTGAATTGGACCATGCCTCCGAGGAAGCCCAGGTGCCAAGCGCAGAAGAAACGCCTGCGCCGGCAAGCATGGCCTGGGAGGCCACGGACGCAGCTCCTCTGCTCGAGATGGTGGGCCGTACGGCGGAGGCGGAACAGCCGGCGGAACCCTTGCTGTCGCTCGCAGAAGCAGAAGAAGTCGATTTTTCCCAGTTCGCGGCGGCCCTGGCCGAAAACGATGTGCAAGCCGCATTGGAAAAGGAGCAGGGAGCTTCTTCGGACGAAGAGTCGGTCCTCGCGTCTGTGCCGGCGGATGAAGTACCCACCGATCGGCCGGGCATCGCCCCGGCAGACGTTTTCGCCGAGGATGTCACGGCGATTCTTGGCGACGGTGTTGCGCCCGGTGGATTCGATGGGCAACCACTGCCTGTGCCGGATGCATTGCCAGCGATCGCGCAAGCACCCGTTGCAGTAGTGCCGGACGACTCGGCCGTTTCGCCGCTCGATGCTGCGTCTGAGGCGGGGGAAGTGTCGGTCAAGGTCATCGGGCCGCTGCGCATCGGCATCCCGCTGTACAACGTCTACCTCAACGAGGCCGACGAGTGGTCGAGGCGCTTGCAGACGGCGCTGGCCGAATGGTCGCTCGAACTGCACGAGCCCCTGTCCGATACCCCGATGGCACTGGCGCATTCGCTCGCAGGCAGTTCGGCGACTGTGGGCTTCCTGGCCCTGTCCGATCTGGCGCGGCTGCTGGAGCATGCACTGCAGCACGTCCAGTTGCAGTCCCACGGCCAGCCGGACCAGGCGCGCGCATTCATCGCGGCGGCTGAGGATATCCGCAGGCTGCTGCACCAGTTCGCCGCCGGCTTCCTGAAGGATGCAGACGCGGAGGTTCTCAATGGCCTGCGCGACATCCTGGCGACCGAGATTGGCAGCACCCTTTCGCCGGAAGAGCTTTCCCCGAACGATTCGGGGTGGGGCCATATGGCCCAGGTGCCGTTCGTGCAGGAGGATGTGCCGGCCATACCGGTGGAAAGCACAAGCACCCCCTTGGTGGAGCCTGCCCACAGCCATTCCCCGCAGCCGCAGGGCTTCGTCGATGCCAACCAGCGCATGGAAGATGCCATCGCGCGCGCCGTGACTGCCACATCCGACATCGATGACGACATCGATGTGATGGACGTCATCGATCCCGACCTTTTCCCCATCTTCGAGGAAGAGGCCATCGAATTGTTGCCGCACGTGGGCGGCGCGCTGCGCCAGTGGGCGGATAGGCCCGATCATACGGACGCCCGCAGCGAGGTCCTGCGCGCCCTGCATACGCTCAAGGGCAGTTCGCGCCTGGCTGGGGCGCTGCGCCTGGGCGAAATGGCGCACCGCCTCGAATCCGCGATCGAGCAGATCGGCTCCGAAAACGTGCATTCCGCCGATGTCGAGCCTCTGCTGGCGAGCTTCGACGCGCTGCAGGCCAATTTCGACGCGCTGCGCGCCATCAGCACGCAGGCTGAAGCGGAAGCCGATGGTGCAGCACAAACGCCCGCCGTGGCGCAGGCTCTGCCGGAGAGCGGGCCGGAGCAGCCCGTGGAAGCGCTGCCGGCTGTGGCTGCGGCTCCAGCGCCCGCCATGCCGGTCATCCGTCCAGCAGCCACGTTCAACATGCAGGCGCCTTCGCCGCTGCGTGCCGCGGGCAGCCAGTCGGTGCGCGTGCGTTCGCAATTGCTGGAGCGGCTGGTCAACCAAGCTGGCGAGGTGATGATAACGCGGTCGCGGCTGGAGTCGCGCCTGGGCCAGTTGCGCGGCTCGCTCACCGACCTCACGGGCAACCTGGACCGCTTGCGCCAGCAACTGCGCGATATCGAACTGCAGGCCGAGTCGCAGATGCAGTCGCGGCTGGCCCAGGCCAAGGATTCCGCCGCCGGCTTCGACCCGCTGGAGTTCGACCGGTTCACGCGCGTGCAGGAACTGACGCGCATGATGGCCGAGTCGGTCAACGACGTGGCGACCGTGCAACGCAACCTGCAGCGCACGATGGAAGGTGCCGAAGACGACCTCGTCGCGCAAGGCCGCCAGGCCCGCGAGTTGCAGCGCGACCTGCTGCGCACGCGCATGGTCGAATTCGAGGGCATCTCCGAGCGGCTGTACGCCGTGGTGCGCCAGGCGTCCAAGGAAACGGGCAAGCAGATCAAGCTCGACATAACGGGTGGTTCGATCGAGATGGATCGCGGTGTGCTGGACCGCATGACGCCGGCCTTCGAGCACTTGCTGCGCAATGCGGTGGTGCATGGCATTGAAGACCCTCAGCAGCGCCAGGCCGCAGGCAAGTCCGGCGTCGGTACCATCACCGTGGGTGTCCACCAGGAAGGCAACGACGTTTCGGTTACGTTCGGCGACGATGGCGCAGGGCTGAATTTCGCACGCATCCGCGACAAGGCGGTGGAGCAGGGGTTGGTTGCTGCCGATGCCGTGCTCGACGACGCGAGCGCGGCCGAGATGATCTTCATGCCCGGCTTCTCCACGGCGACGGAGGTCACCGGCCTTGCCGGTCGCGGCATCGGCATGGACGTGGTGCGCTCGGAAGTGCAGGCGCTCGGTGGGCGCATCGAGACCACATCGCAGCTTGGCCGCGGCACCTCGTTCAAGATGGTGCTGCCGCTGACCACGGCGGTGACGCAGGTTGTCATGCTGCGGGCTGGCGCATTGACGCTGGGTGTTCCGGCCAACGTCGTCGAGATCGTGCGGCGTGTGCCGGCGGCGGACCTTGCGCGTGCATACCAGTCGGGCCATTTCGACTTCAATGGCGATGCCTTGCCGTTTTTCTGGTGCGGCGCACTGCTGCAGGCTTCGCTGCGCAGCGCCGAGCCGCCGGCCAAAACGCATCCCGTGGTGATCGTGCGCAGCGCGGCGCAGCGCATCGCCTTGCACGTGGACGAAGTGCTGGGCAACCAGGAAGTCGTGGTGAAGAACCTCGGCCCGCAGATGTCGCGCCTGCCTGGCATGGCCGGCATGTCGGTGCTGGCCTCGGGTGCGGTGGTACTGATCTACAACCCGGTGGCACTGGCCACTGTGTACGGTGACCAGGTGCGCGACCTCTCCGCCGCCGCCATGGCGGCCGTTCCTGACGTCGATGCGCCGCCGCAGCTGCAGGCCACGGCCAATGCACCAAGCCAGGTGCCGCTTGTGCTGGTGGTGGACGATTCCATTACCGTGCGCCGCGTGACCCAGCGCCTGCTGCAGCGCGAAGGCTACCGCGTGGTGCTTGCCGCCGATGGGCTGCAGGCGCTGGAGCGGCTGCAGGGCGAACGCCCGACGGTGGTGTTGTCCGACATCGAAATGCCGCGCATGGATGGCTTCGACCTAGCACGCAATATCCGCGCCGATGCCGCGCTGCGGGAGCTGCCGATCATCATGATCACCTCGCGCATTGCTGAAAAGCACCGCGAGCATGCGATGGAGCTCGGTGTCAACCACTATCTGGGCAAGCCCTACTCCGAAGAGGAGCTGCTGAGCCTCGTGCGGCGGTATGCCGTGGCGGATGCCGTGCCGGCCTGAGCCACAGGTCGAAAGCTGGGGGGCTGCGATCGCCGCTAAAATGGCGCAATGGTCGCCGACTCTGCCCCCATCAACCTAACGAATCACTTCCTGATCGCGATGCCCGGGCTGGAGGACGAAGCCTTTGCCCGCAGCGTCGTGTACCTTTGCGAGCACAGCGAGCGCGGTGCGCTGGGTCTTGTCATCAACAAGCCCAGCGACATCAACCTGAAAAATCTCTTCGACAAGGTCGATCTGTCGCTGCGTCGCAAGGATTTGACCGAAGTGCCTGTTTTCCGGGGCGGCCCGGTGCAAACCGAGCGTGGTTTCGTCCTGCACGAGCCGATGCCCGTGGAGGGCGAGAATGCGGCGGCGGACGAATCCGCCTACGCTTCCACCATGACCATCCCGGGCGGCCTCGAAATGACCACTTCCAAGGACGTGTTGGAGGCGCTGTCCACAGGCGCCGGGCCGCGCCGCGTGCTCATCACCCTCGGATACGCCGCATGGGGTGAGGGGCAGCTTGAAACCGAACTGGCTGAAAATAGCTGGCTGACCGTGGGCGCCGACCCGACTGTGATCTTCGACACGCCCGTTGGCCAGCGCTACGACCGCGCGCTGTCGCTGCTGGGCCTGCAGGCCTGGACGCTGTCTCCGGCGGCGGGGCGTGCATGAGCACGGAGACCTTCCAGTCATCCCCTCCCGCGCACCTTCAATCTTTTCTGGCTTTCGATTTCGGCCTGAAGCGCACGGGCGTGGCCATGGGCAGCAGGCTGCTGGGCGCTGCCACGCCGCAGCCCACCATCCGGGCCGAAGGTGACCAGCGTCTCGCGCAGGTCGCAGTCCGAATCCGCGAATGGCAGCCCGATGCGCTTGTCGTGGGCATTCCCTTCCATCCCGACGGTGCAAGCCACGACAACACGCGCCGTGCGCGCCGTTTCGCGCGCCAGTTGCAAGGGCGCTTCGGTCTGCCGGTTTTCGAGGTCGACGAGCGCTACAGCACCACCGAGGCCCTGGCCGCCGGCGCGCAGGATGCCGACGCCGCATCGGCCTGCATCATCCTGGAGCAGTTTTTGAGGAGTCTTGCATGAACACCCCCCCGGCTGCCCGCGCCAGCAGTCTGGTGCTGGACGCGGAAGCGCTGTACCGCGAACTGCTGCGCGGCGTGCGGCCCATGCTGTCCGCCGGGACGCGGCTGGCCGGCATCGCATCGGGCGGTGCATGGCTGGCCGAGCGCCTGCGCCAGGACCTGGGCTTGCAGGACGCACCCGGCATCCTGTCGTCGGCCCTGCACCGCGACGACTTTGCCCAGCGCGGCATGGCGGTCGCTGCGCAGACCCGCCTGTCGTTCGATGTGAATGGCGCCGACATCCTGCTGCTCGACGACGTGCTCTATACCGGGCGCACCATCCGGGCGGTACTCAACGAACTGTTCGATTTCGGGCGCCCCGCCAGCGTGCGCCTGGCCGTGCTGGTGGACCGGGGCGGGCGCGAACTGCCCGTGGCTGCGGACTTCGCCGCCGCGCGCGTGGCCCTGCCTGCGGCACAACAACTGGCGCTGGCCCGCGACGCGGGTGGCAGTTTCAGCTTCCGTGTGGAGGGCCAATGAGCATGCGCCAGCGGCACAACCCCCAGCTCAACGGGAACGGCGAGCTGATCCATCTGCTCTCCACCGAGGGCCTGCCGCGCGACACCATCACGCACATCCTCGACACCGCGGCGAACTTCGTGAGCGTGAACGACCGCGAGGTCAAGAAAGTACCGTTGCTGCGCGGCAAGAGCGTCTTCAACCTGTTCTTCGAGAACTCCACGCGCACCCGCACGACCTTCGAGATCGCGGCCAAGCGCCTGTCCGCCGATGTCATCAACCTCGACATCGCGCGTTCCTCGACGGCCAAGGGGGAAACGCTGCTCGACACCATCGCCAACCTCTCGGCCATGGCCGCAGACATCTTCGTGGTGCGCCACAGTGAGTCGGGTGCCCCTTACCTGATCGCCCAGCACGTCGCGCCGCACGTGCACGTGGTCAACGCCGGCGATGGCCGCCATGCCCACCCCACGCAGGGGTTGTTGGACATGTACACGATCCGCCACTACAAGCGGGACTTCAGCAATCTCACCGTCGCCATCGTGGGCGATGTGCTGCATTCGCGCGTTGCGCGCTCCGACATCCATGCCCTCACCACGCTGGGCTGCGCCGAGGTGCGCGTGGTCGGCCCCAAGACGCTCGTGCCCGCGGATCTGGCCGCGATGGGCGTGCGTGTGTTCCACACGCTGGAGGAGGGCATCAGGGACTGCGATGTGGTCATCACCCTGCGCCTGCAGAACGAGCGCATGAGCGGTGCGCTGCTGCCGTCGAGCCAGGAGTTCTTCAAGAGCTTCGGCCTCACCCCTGAGAAGCTGCGCTGGGCCAAGCCCGATGCCATCGTCATGCATCCCGGGCCGATCAACCGCGGGGTGGAGATCGATTCCACCGTGGTTGACGGCAAGCAGAGCGTGATCCTGCCCCAGGTCACGTTCGGCATCGCGGTGCGCATGGCCGTGATGTCCATCGTGGCGGGCAACGAGGCGTGACGGCAAGGGTGGCAACAGCATGAAGACTCTGATCCAGAACGGCCGCGTCATCGACCCGGCATCGGGCCGCAACGGCGTGTGCGACATCGCCATCGCTGCGGGGCGCATCATCGGCATCGGCCATGTGCCCGAGGGTTTTGCCCCCAGCAAGACCGTGGATGCGACGGGCTGTATCGTCGTGCCAGGCTTGGTGGATCTGGCTTCGCGCCTGCGCGAGCCCGGCCACGAGCATGAAGGCATGCTCGAATCCGAGATGCATGCCGCAGTCGCCGGCGGTGTCACCAGCCTCGTCTGCCTGCCCGACACCGACCCCGTGCTCGACGAGCCGGGTTTGGTGGAAATGCTCAAGTTCCGCGCCGAAAAACTGCACGAGGCCCGGCTCTTCCCCCTGGGCGCGCTGACGCGTGACCTGGCGGGCGAAGTGCTGACCGAGATGGCCGAGCTGACCGAAGCCGGCTGCATCGGCTTCGGCCAGGCCGACGTGCCGCTCATGAACACGCAGGTGATGCAGCGCGCGCTGCAGTACGCGGCCACCTTCGGCTATACGGTGTGGCTCAGGCCGCTGGACCCTTACCTGGGCCAGGGCGTCGCGGCCAGCGGCGCGCTGGCTACGCGGCTGGGACTGTCGGGCGTTCCCGTGGCGGCGGAAACCATCGCCCTGCACACCATCTTCGAAGTGCAGAAGATGACCGGCGCGCGCGTGCACCTGTGCCGCCTGTCCAGCGCCGCCGGCGTGGAACTGGTGCGCCAGGCCAAGGCGCAGGGCCTGCCCGTGACCTGTGACGTGAACATCAACTCGCTGCATCTGGCCGACACCGACATCGGCTATTTCGACAGCCGTGCGCGCCTGTCACCCCCACTGCGCCAACAGCGCGACCGCGACGCCATCGGCGCGGGTCTGGCCGATGGCACCATCGACGCGCTGGTGTCCGACCACGCACCCGTTGACGAAGATGCCAAGATGCTGCCTTTCGCCGAGGCCGAGCCCGGTGCCACCGGCCTGGAACTGCTGCTGAGTTTGGCGCTGAAATGGTCGCGCGACGGCAACGTGCCGCTGGCGCGCGCGCTTGCGGTCGTCAGTGCCGAGCCGGCCCGCGTGCTGGGAAATGCGCTCGGCACGCTGCAGGCCAGCGTGGGGCGCATCGTCGAGGGCGGCGTGGCCGATCTTTGCGTGTTCGACCCGGCTGCAGCATGGACGGTCAACGCCGATGCCCTGGCCAGCCAGGGCAAGTACACGCCCTACGCGGGCTACGAGTTGCCTGGCCGGGTGCGCTACACCTGGGTCGGCGGCCAGCTTGCGTTCCAGCGTGGCTGAGCACAGAGCGGGGGCGCTGCAACAGATGCGTTACGCCATCGCCTGCTGGCGCTTGGTGCGCATCGTCTGGCATGTCGGCTGCGGCATCGGCACCATTGCGCTGCGGTTTCAGCGTATGCCGCTGGAGCAGCGCCAGGCGCGCGTACAGGCATGGGCGCTGGCGTTGCTGCCTTGCATGGGCATTTCGCTGGCGGTGCGCGGCCAGCCGCCGCTGCGCGGGCCAATGCTGCTGGCGGCCAACCACATCTCGTGGCTCGACATTCCCGTCATGCATGCGGCACGGTACTGCCGCTTTGTCTCCAAGGCCGACGTGGCCCGCTGGCCCGTGATCCGCACACTGGCCAACGCTGCCGGCTCGCTCTACATCGAGCGCGAATCCCGGCGCGACGCCATGCGCGTGGTGCATGGCATGGCGCATAGCCTGCGCGCGGGCGACGTGCTGGCCGTGTTTCCCGAAGGCACGACGGGCGATGGTCGCGCCTTGCTTTCCTTCCACGCAAACCTGCTGCAGGCTGCCATCGTCGCCGATGTCCCAGTGCAGCCCGTGGCGCTGCGCTTCATCGACAAGGCGTCGGGCGCGCAGTCGTTCGCGCCGCGCTACGTGGGGGATGACTGGCTGATCGGCTCGGTATGGCGCACCTTGTGCGCGCCCCCGCTGGTGGCGGTCGTCAGCTTCGGCGAGCCGCAACGCGCCGCCGGACGCGACCGGCGGCAATGGGCGCAGGACTTGCAAGCCGGGGTCGCGCGCCTGCTGGACGCTCAGGACTCGTAGGGCTGGCGTTCGAGTTGCAGGTTGTGGAAGTCTTCCACGAGGTCGATACCCAGCTCCTCGATGGCGTCATCCTCGGCGTCGTAGGCCCACAGCACGCGTACATCCGCGCCCTGTTCACCCGCCTCATCGAGCAGTGCGAATAGCGAACGCAGGCCCATGGTGGATGCGCTGTTGACGTATTGCAGGCGCATCTCGGCCGCGAAGCTGCTGGGTTTCTGGACCTCGAAATACTGCCGCAGAGCGGCGAGGATCGGGTTGAAGAATGGCAATGGGTTTTCGGGGTAGCACTCGCCCTGCATTACGAGCCTGCGCTCGGTAGGGGCGAACAGCACCTCGGGCGTGACGGTGGTGCGCTCGGCTCTCAGGTCTTGCATGAATGGGCCTCCGGTACGGGTGGAATGAGAAATGAAACGTCCTAGATGCAGGCGCGCATGCGAAACAGCAGGACGTCCGGCGTATGCGCATCTCCGCAAGGGGAGAACGCATATTCCAGCGGCTGCGTGCTGTCGCGCGCGATGGTCAGCAGCCCCAGGCCGGCGCCGCGGCTGATGGGGTCGTCGTCGGCGTGGTCGATGTTGTGCAGTTGCATGCGGTAGGAGCGCTTGATGTCTTCCAGGCTCATCTGTCGCAGCGCGTCGAGCTTGGCACTCAGTCGCGGCACGAAGTCCGACCGTACATGGTTGACGCAGTCGATCGCGTAGTACGCCGGGGTCCGTGTGATGGCGATGGCGCCGGTCTTGCCCGGTGCGCCATGGGGCAGCGGTACTTCGGCTGCGTAGTGGAGTACGTTCTGCGCCATTTCCACGAAGGTGGAGAACAGCCGGCGCCGCGCCGCGCCCGAAACGCCTTCGGCCTCCAGCCGGGCTTTGAGCGATTCGGCAGCGGCGGCGATGATGGGCGCGCTGAACTCGCCGCGGCAGAAGAAGATCGCGTCCTCGTCCGTGAACGGCATGCCGGGTAGCGTGTCGTTCATAGGGGCTGTGCGGTGAATGCCAGCAGGGATACGTCGTCGCGGCGGCGCTGCTCGCCCTGCCATTCGGAGAACGCGCTGGTGAACGCCTGACATAGCGCTGCAGCGCCGTGTGCCCGGTGCTCTGCCATGAACTGCACTAGGCGGCGCTTGCCGTGCGCGATCTGCTTGGCACCGCCGATCTGGTCGATCACGCCATCGGTGCAGACCATGACCATGCTGCCCGGCGCGAGCTGCAATGCATGGGTGGCCCAGACTTGGTCATCGGCGGTATCACTGTAGCCTATGCCGGCCTTGTCGCCCTCGGCCACCTGGATCGCGTCATCGCCGGGCCGGGCGATGAAGAGCGACAGCTTGGCGCTGGCAAAACGCATGCTGCCACGGTCGGGCGAGAGCAGGAAGATGGCCGCGTCGAGCCCGTCGTTGGCGTCCTTGTGGTCCGCCGTGGCGCCATCGGCCCGCTGCTGCAGCACCCGCTTGAGATAGATGTTCATCTGCGTCAACACTTCGCCGGGCTGCGCCTGCGTGTGGGCGGCGGTGAACTGTTCCAGGAACGACAGCACGATCAGCGTCATGAAGGCTCCCGGCACGCCATGCCCCGTGCAGTCGAACAGGCAGCCCAGCAGGCCTTGCGGCGTCTCGCGGAAGAAGTAGGCATCGCCACCCACCACGTCGCGCGGCTCCCATACCAAGCCGTGATCGGGCAGCGCGCCGCGCAGGTCGCGGTCCGACTCTGCGAGGTGCGAGCGCTGGATCAGGCTGGCGTAGGCGATGCTCGCCAGCAACTGGCGCGTTTTTTCGGTCTCGATGTCCGACATCGCCTTCATCAGTGCGTAGCCCGTGCCCATGCCGACGTAACGGCCATTGGACGTGGCGATGAAGCCGTCGCGCAGCACCCGTGCACCCGCCTCCACGGCAACTTTCACCAGCGTCTCGATCGGCGTGGCAGCGTCCACCACCACCGGGGACTTGTCCATGAACGCGATGCAGCTCTTGCGCCCGAACACGTCGCGCCCGAAGGGCCGCGCGTACTGTTCCATGAACTGGTGGCGGTTGATCAGGCCGATCGGCACGCCCGATTCGTTGACCGCCACTGTTTCCAGCGCCTCGTTGCGGGCGAAAAGCGTGTGCACCTGTTCGTTGGAATGTTCAGGAGTGATCGACTCCTGTGCCACGCACAGTTGCTCGGCCCGCGTCAGCAGGTGCGCATGGCCGGCCTGCTGGTCCGCAGCGCCGGCGGCAAGCGAGTTGTAGAGAAGGTCTATTTGTGACATGCCGTGCGGGGAAGATATGAGGGCGATGTGCCATTTTTTGCGTCGCAGCATGACCACACGATGACGGGTTCGTGCACGGCTCGCCAAGCGCGCAAAAATGCACGCCCGGGCGGGTTGTCCCACATGGCTAAGGGTCGTCAAATCCACGGGTTTGCAGTATGGTGCGCGGGCCGCGTGCATCTGGCGCAAGAGCACCTTGCGGAGCAGGCGTGTTTTTCTTTTGAAAGGAAACCCATGAACATCGTTGAGCGTGCCAAGAGCATCCTGCTCAAGCCCAAGGACACCTGGCCCATCATCGACGCCGAGTCGGCCACCGCAGCGGGGCTGTACAGCGGCTACCTAGCCATCCTGGCTGCCATCCCTGCGGTCTGCGGCTTCATCGGCATGTCGCTGATCGGCTTCGGTGGCTTCGGCGTGTCGATCCGCGTGCCCATCGCGGCCGGGCTGGCCAACATGGTCGTCTCGTACGTACTGTCGCTGGCCGGCATCTACGTGCTGGCGCTCATCATCGACGCGCTGGCGCCCACGTTCGGCGGCACCAAGAACAGCCTCCAGGCGCTCAAGGTGGCGGTCTACGGCAGCACCGCGGCGCTGGTGGGCGGCGTGTTCAGCCTGGTTCCCGCGCTGTCCATCCTGGGCCTGCTGGCGGCGCTGTACTCGATCTACCTCGTCTACACCGGCCTGCCCGTGCTCATGAAAAGCCCGCAGGAGAAGTCGGTTGCCTACACGGCAGTGGTCATCGTGGCTGCGGTGGTGGTGGGCATCGTGATCGGCGCTGTCGCCTCGGTGTTCACGTCGCGCTCGATGGCGCTCGGCTACGGCGCGGTGGATTCATCGCCGGCTTCCATTACCATGCATACGCCCTCGGGCCAGGTGAAGATCGACGCCGCGGCGCTTGAAGCTGCGGGCAAGAAGATGGCGGCGGCGGCCCAGGCCATGGAGCGGGCGCAGCAGCCGGGTGGTGATGTGGGTGCCGCGACGGCGGTAGCCGGCAGTGTCGCAGCCGCCGCCATGGGCGCGATGGGGGGCGGCGACGGTGCTCCCATTCCCGCCGACATCCTGAAAGCCGCGCTGCCCGCGCAATTGAGCGGCTTCGCGCGCACGGCGATCGAGGCGCAGCAAGGCGCGGCCAGCGGCCATGGGCATCGGTAGCAGCCAGGCCAAGGCTGAATATGGCGTGGGTGACAAGACGGTGAACGTGGAGATCGCCGACATGGGTGCCATGGGCCGGCTGGCGCTGGCCGCCGGCGGCGTGGTGCAGGGCGAGCGCGAAACCGCCGACAGCGTCGAGAAGACCTGGAGCGAAAACGGCAGGGTGCTGCACCACAGATACCGCAAGGACGCAAGCTACTCGGAATTCAAGGCCACGCTGAAGAATGGCGTGGTCGTCAGCGTGGAAGGCAACGGTGTCGGCATACAGGATCTGCGTGGTATCGCGGGCCAGATCGACCTGCAGGCGCTCGAAAGCCTGGAGCGGCCCAAGAAGTCGTGATGCTGGATGGCCATGTTCGAGCCATTCGCATCGTAGGCAGCGACAGTCCCGCTCTGTGCGCAGTTCCGAAACAAATATTGCCGCCCGCTTGCTTGCGGCTTATTGGTTCAGGAGGATGGAGGCGATGACCCCCGTGGTGATGGCGATGAGCAGGTAGTCGCCGCCGTACTGTACCCAGTGGTAGCCGCGCGGCGGCTGGCTGAGGTGGTGGGTGCGCCAGTCGTCGACCACATATTGCCGCCCTCGGTATTCACGGGGGAACTGGTCGCCCCTGTGGTAGCGGAAATCGGGGCCGGTGCCGCGCTGGGCCATGGCACCGGGGCCTGGGCCGGGACGGTCGCCATGCTCCATGCTGCGGTTCGGCTGCGGGAAAGCGCCGCGCGGCGGCTGAGCGTGCGGACGGTCTTGCGGCCTCCCATGCCCCATGGGGCCTTCGTGGCGTGCTGGCCCGGGCTGGGCGGATGCAACCATGCTGATTGCGAGCATGAGTGTCCCGAGTGCGGGTGCAATCTTGTAGCGGCGCATGTTGTCTATCTCCTGGGGATTGGTGGATTCAACATAGCCGAAGCGCCTGGGTCTTGCTGTAGGACGGTGTCCACTTTGCCTCTTCGCTGGGCATGGGAGCGCGTCGGGGATGCCTTGTCCTCCACGGCACGACGTGCCGGAGATGCCGGAGCGCATTGCCGCCAGATGGTCCCCTCGACAGGAATCGAACCTGTATCTAGCGCTTAGGAGGCACTCGTTCTATCCATTGAACTACGAGGAGGGCGTGCGCTGGGGATTGTAGGGCGCGGCACCGGTGGCCGGAAATTCGAATGAAAATGGGCCCCAGCGCTTATTCTACCTGCGGTGGCAGCTCACTTTTCAATAGCAAATGGCGGCGATGCGCTGCCTGCCCCTCTCAGTTGTAGGTGAAGGTGTAGATCAGGTCCACCGCGCTCTTCACGCCGGCCTGGCCGCGCAGCGTGAGGCGGCGCGAGAGGTCGTAGAAGATGTAGAGCGTGCCCAGCGCACCGGCCAGGCCGCGCTCGTAGGTCACGTACAGGTCGCGCGACAGGCGCTTGCCGAAGGTGAGGGCGGCGGCGCTGGCGTCCTCGCCGGATTCCGGGTCCTTGAAGCCGATGTCGTCTAGCCCCAGCAGGCTGGCGAAGTTGCCGCCGCGGCTGCCGTTGCCGCTCAGCAGCGCTAGTGCGGCCTGCTGCAGCACGGCGGCCTCGGCGCCGCCATTGGCCGTGCTGCGGCCCAGCACCACCCATGAGAGTTTTTCCGAGTCGGGCAGGTCGGGGTCGGCATACAGCCGCACGCGCGGCGCCAGCGCGGTGCCGGTCACCTGCACGCCGACGCGCTGGGTGATGTTGGGGCGGATGGCCAGGATGTCGAGCGCCGGGTTGTCGTAGGCGCCGCTGAAGCGCACCAGGCCCGTTTCCACGTCGAGTTGCTGCCCGTAGGCGCGGTACTGGCCCTGGGCCACGCGCACCTCGCCGGTCAGCCGCGGCGGCACGGCCAGGCCTTCCGTGCTGCGGATGTTGACTTCGCCCGCCAGGCGCGCCGTGAGGCCGCGGCCCTGCACCGCGAAATCGTTGCCCAGGTTGAAGTCCACGTCGATGTCGGGCGGCTGGGCGGTGCGGGCCTGCGCGGCGGGCTGGCTGCTGCTGGCGGCCCGCCCGTCCTTCTTCTCGCGCTGGGCCTGCTCGGCGCGCGTGCGCGCGGCAGAGCGCACCACCACGTCGCTGCCCAGGCTGGGCGCCGTCTCGTCGGGCAGGATGAAGACGGCGCGGTCGGTGCGCAGCTTGCCGCGCACACTGATGCGGCCCTGGTCCATGCGGGCGCTCAGGTCGCCCGACAGCGCCAGTTGCCGGTCGGTGCGCACCAGCACGCGCAGCGCGTCGGCGTGGGCCTGCAGGTCCATGCGGATGCCCTGGTCGCCCGTGCCTGCCGGTTCCCACTGCGCCGTGCCGCGCACGGTGAGCATGCCGCCATCGCCGCGCGCGAGCGCGCCTGCCGTGGCGCGGCTGCCGCTGAAGCCGCTGATGCGCGTGGCCGCGCCGGTGCCGCCGTGCAGCGTGAATTCGGCGATGTCGAGCCGCGTGCCGCCGAGCGTGGCGCGCAGGCGCCCGTCGCGTAACTCGATTCCGTCGACCACCGAGCGCACGGCTAGGCCGTCCGCGCCCAGGCTGCCGTTCCAGCGCGGCGCCGCGCGGCTGCCCGAAAGCTGCACGTCGGCGTCCACCGTGCCCTGCACGCGCCATGCGGGCGGGGCCAGCAGCGACCAGGCGCCCACGTCCGGCAGTTGGGCGCGCAGGCGTCCATCGAGCGGTGCGTCGGCGGGCCACTGCCAGCCGTCGCCCGCGTGCGCCAGGCGCGTGCGGGCCTGCGCCTGCACCGTGCCCATGCGATCACTGACCCATGCCAGCCGGGCTTCCAGCGCGTCGCCTTGGGCGGCGAGGCTCATCTGCGCCTCGCGGATGCCGGCGCTGGCCATGCCCTCGTGCGCGGCAACGCTGGCCGTGCCGCCGGTCGGGCCGCTGCTCACGATGCGCGTGTCCGCAGGCGCTGCGCCCGCCGTCTGCACACGCAGGTCGCCGCTTTCGCGCGCCACGCGCATCTGTGCGCGCAGGGTGTCGCCCAGGTCGATGTCCCAGGTGCCGCCGAACACCAGGTCGCCTTCGATGCCCATGTCGGCCAGGCTGCCGCTGCCCGGTGCGGTGCCCAACGCTTCGGCCCAGGCCATGGGCAGGTGGTCGATGCGGCCCTGCGTGCGCAGGCGGTGCCGCGGGTGGTCGGCAGGGCCGGTCTGGGTGTATTGCAACGGTTCCCATGCGATGCGTGCCGTGCCGGGCACGGGGCCGGTGAGTGACAGCGCGCCCGCGCCGGCCTGCAGGTCCACGGTGGGTGTCGGCGTCGCCTGCCGCCGTGCGCCGGTGGCGGGTGTGCCGCCCCAGCCCAGCGCGATGTCCACGGGCGCATTGAGTTGCAATGCCCAGGGGCCTGGACGGCTGCCGTCCCGCAGCCGGGCTTGCAGCGCCGCGATCTCGGCCCGCGCCTGGCGCGGCTGGGGCAGGCCGCCCGCGATGCGGGTGGAAAGCTGAACGCTGCGCTCGCCCTGGGTGGCGGTGCCCTGCAGTTCTAACGTGGCGCGCGCCGCGGTGCCGTCCACCTGCAGGCGCATGTCGTTGATCTGCACGGGGGCCGCCCCGCTCTGCGCGAGCCGCAGGCGCGGTACTGTGGCACTGGCCTGCAATGCGAGTTCGCCGCCGCCCGCTGCCGGCGCGGTGCCCTGCAGCCGGGCGGCCACGGATTGCCAGCCGCCATTCCAGCGGCCTTCCGCCGACGCGGTGCCGTCCACCTGCGGGCCCGCGCCGGCATCCGCCAGCCCGGGCAGCCCTTGCACCCATTGCTGCAGGCGCCGCGCGTCCGCGATGTCCAGCGAGAACCGGCCCTGACCGCTTGCGGGGGCGATCTGCCCGTCCACACGCGCCACGCCGCCGGGCGCCGTCAGCGCCAGCGTGGCTTGCCCGCCGGGGCTGCGGGTGCGCGCGCGCAGGCGACCTTCCAGGCGTGCTTGCTGGGTGGCGATGCGCAGCGTGCGCAGGTCGAGCGTGGCATCGGCGGTGTTCCAGGTGCCCTGCGCGGCCACCTCGTCGATGCGCAGCGGGGGCACCGCGGGCGGAGGAGGGCGGGTGTTCTTTCCATCGGCTTTGCGTGCCGGGGTCGCATGCAGCGCGATGCCGAACGCGATGGCCGGGCCTTCCTGCGTGGCCTGCACGGTGCCGCTGGCGGGCGCGGCCGCCAGCCGCGTATGCAGGGCGGCGGGGTTCACGCCTTGCAGCGTGGCGCGCAAGCCCCAAGGCTGCAAGGGGCTCCAGCGGCCCTCGGCCTGCAGCGTGCCGCCGCCCGCATGCACACTGGCTTCGGGAATGGTCCAGGCGCTGCCGTCGTAGGCGGCGTGCAGCGCCAGCGCTTCGACAGGCAGGCGCTGCAGGTCCCACGGGCCCGGCTGGCTGTTGCGCAACGCGGCTCGGATGTCCCAGCCCGCGCCGTCTGCATTCGGGGCCGCCGCCACGCGACCCGACAACTCCGTGGCCGGCGCGCCGGGCCACAGGCGCGCGGCATCGATGCCCGCCAGATTCGCTGCCGCCTGCACCAGCGGCTGCGGTGCCCAGGGGGCGATCTCGGCCTGCGCATCGGCGCGCATGGCGTCTGCGGAGCCGCCGCGGGCGGGCCGCACCCACGCATCCAGCTGCAGCCGGGCCGACGCGGTGGCCAGGCTGCCCTGGAGCGTGGCTTGCAGGTCGACAGGCAGCGGTGCCACGCCTTCGGGAACCGGCGGCTGCAGCCGGCCCCGCAGGGCGGCGTCGAGGGCCATGGGCGCTGCGCCTTGCAGTGCCGCATGGCCGCTGTAGCTGCCGCCGGCGATGGCCGCGCTGTCGAGCGCCAGCAGGTGCCGCGTTTGCGCGTACTCGTACTGGTAGCGGCCCGCAAGATGGGTGGCGGCGACCGCCGACGGCCCTTCCCAGCGCAGGTCGTCCACGCGAAACGGCAGGTCCACGGCCACCGGCAGCAGCAACGATTCGATGGGCGTGGCCGGCTCGGTGCTGCCCGGGCCGCGGCGGGCGATGCGCAGGGCGGCGATGTGGGCATTGCCCAGCTCCACGCGGCGGCGCAGCAGCGGCGCCAGGCGCCAGGCCACGTCGATGCCGCTGGCCTCCACCGCGAGCGTGGGGCTGTCCCAGCGCAGCCAGCCGATGCGCCCGCCCGCGCGCACCGAGCCGCTGACCTCGCGCATCTGCAGCGTCTGCCCTGCGGGCAGGCGGCGCGCTACCTGGTCGAGCACCACGGCCAGCGACGCGCCGCTGCCCAGCCACCACCAGCCCGCGGCTGCGGCGGCGGCCAGCAGCAGCGCGAGCGCCGCGCAGGCCGCGCCCAGCCGGCGTAGCGCGCGGCGGCGTGGAGTGGGGGGCTGCGTGCCGGCCATCAGAAAGCGAACCCCACGCGCAGGTGCAGCCGCAGTCGCCTGGCATCCACGCCATAGGCCAGGTCGGCCTGCATCGGGCCCACGGGGCTGCGCCAGCGCACGCCCGCGCCCACGCCCACCTTGGCCTGCAGGTCACGGGGCTTGTTGGCGACGGCGCCGGCGTCGACGAAAACCGTGCTCTCGAACGCTGTGGCCTCGCCGTTGCGAACGATGGGGCGCTGCCATTCGACGCTGCCCACCGCGAGGTAGCGGCCCGCGAAGGTTCGGTCGCCATCCACCCGGGCGCCGATCTGGTTGTAGCCGTAGCCACGCACCGTGGTGTCGCCGCCGGTGAGAAACATTTCCGTGGACGGCACCGGCGCCGCGCTGCGCGCCACAACCGCGCCGCCTTCCAGGCGCAGGGCCAGGCGGCTGCGCCGCGCCTCGCCGCCCGCGGCCTCGGCGCTGCCCAGCGGCTGGTAGCCGAGCCAGCGCGCATAGGTGCGGGTATAGGGCTCGCGGGGCGCGTGCAGCGTGCTGCCCAGACCCAGGCTCAGCGCCAGGCCCATGCCGCGCGTGGGTTCGAGCGCGCTGTCGAAGTACCGGCCCGTCCAGCCGTAGTTGACCGACACGGCGGCGGACGGACTCGACGACTCCGCGCCCTGGTTGCTGGCATAGTCGTATTGCAGGTAATAGGTGCGGTCGATGTGGTCGCCGCTCTTGCCGCGCCCGCCGCGCAGGCGCCCGCTGCTCACGTCGTAGCTACCGGTGGTCTCGCGCTGCACCAGCGCCGACGTGAGCCAGTGCCAGCCGTTCTCCTCGGGCGGCGCGTCCCACGCGGTGCTGGCCAGGCGCGTCTTGCGGTCCAGCGAGATGCGCGACACGGCGCGCCAGCCGATCAGCGGCAGTTGGTTGTGGGTGTGGTCCAGGCTCAGGCGCGGGCCGCTGTCGGTGCTCGCGCCCACGCCGAACACGGCTTTCTGGAGCTTGGCGTCGCGCACCTGCGCGATGACGGGGGCGGCCAGCGGGTCGGGAGCCTCGGTGTCGAGCATGAGGAACACTGAGTCGTAGTAGCCGCTCGCGGCCAGCCGCGCCTGCGCTTCGAGCAGCGTAGCCTGGTCGTATGCGGCCCCGCGCTGCAGGCGCGCCAGGCGCTCCGCGATCACCGGGTCGTAGCGCTCGCTGCCGCGCACCTGCACGCCGCCGAGGCGGTAGAGCGGGCCCGAGTCGTACTGCACGTCGAGCCGCGCGGTGGCGGCATCGGCGTCGATGGCCGCCTGGCTGCCCGCCAGCCGGCCCGCGGGATAGCGCCGCGCGGTGAGGGCGCGCAGGCCGGCGGCCTTGGCGTCGTCCCAGGCCGATTGCGTAAAGGGCTGGCCGGGCTTGAGGCCCCAGCCGTTCTCGATGCCGGCGCGCTGGGCCGCTGCATCGCCATCGGCGGCGATGGGGCCGGCGAAGCCGACGTGCGCCTCGGCGATGTGCGTGCGCGGACCGGGCTCGACGGTGATGGTGACCGCGCGCGGCGCGGGAGCGCCGCCGCCGGGGGTGTCGCGCAGCTCCAGCGTCAGCGTGGGCGCGAAGTAGCCGAGCGTGCCCAGCAGGTCGCGCGCGTTGCCCTCGGCGGCGCCCAGCAGGCGCGCGACTTCGGCGTCGCTCAGGTCGCCAAGCATGCGGTAGCGCTGCAGGTCCAGATGGCGCGCGAGGTAGTCGCGCACCGCGTCGGGGGCGTTCACTTCCAGCGTGAAGGCGGGCCGCTGCGCGGCGGGCGGTGTGCCGGACGCGTCGGCGTCCGGGAGGGCGGCGACAACTGCGGGCACTGCGCGGCGCTGTGCGGCATCATCCGCGCCCTGCCGCGGCAGCAGGCTGCACCCTGGCAGCAGCAAGGCGCCCGCAAGAGCGAGGAAAAGTCCGGCGCGCGTTCGGAGCATTGCTCCTATTTTGACAGCAGGCGCATCGCTTCTTCGAGCCCTTTGAGTGTCAAAGGGTACATGCGCTGGCCCATCAGTTCCTGCACCAGCGCGATGCTCTGGCGGTACTGCCAGACGCCCGGCGGCTCGGGGTTGATCCAGGCGAATTGGGGGAAGGCGTGCGTCAGGCGCTGCAGCCATTCGGCGCCCGCTTCCTCGTTGTTGTATTCCACGCTGCCGCCGGGCTGCAGGATCTCGTAGGGGCTCATGGTGGCGTCGCCCACGAACACCAGCTTGTAGTCCTTGTTGTACTTGCGGATGATGTCCCAGGTTTCGAACTTCTCTGCGTAGCGGCGGCGGTTGTTCTTCCACATGAAGTCGTAGACGCAGTTGTGGAAGTAAAAGAACTCCAGGTGCTTGAACTCGGTCTTCACCGCGCTGAAAAGCTCCTCCACGCGCTGCACATGCTCGTCCATCGTGCCGCCCACGTCCATGAGCAGCAGCAGCTTCACGTTGTTGTGGCGCTCGGGCACCATCCTGATGTCGAGCCAGCCCGCGTTCGCCGCCGTGGCGCGGATGGTGTCCTGCAGGTCGAGCTCCTCGGCCAGCCCCTCGCGCGCGAAGCGGCGCAGCCGGCGCAGCGCCATCTTGATGTTGCGCGTGCCGAGTTCCTGACTGTCGTCGTAGTCCTTGTAGGCGCGCTGCTCCCACACCTTCACCGCGCTGCGGTTCTTGCCCGCGCCGCCGATGCGCACGCCCTGCGGGTTGTAGCCGCCGTTGCCGAAGGGGCTGGTGCCGCCGGTGCCGATCCAGCGGCTGCCGCCCTCGTGGCGCTCCTGCTGCTCCTCCAGGCGCTTCTTCAGCGTTTCCATGAGTTCGTCCCAGCCCATCTTTTCGATGGTGGCCTTCTGCTCGGGCGTCAGCTCGTGCTCCAGCGTCTTGCGCAGCCAGTCGAGCGGCACTTCGCGGCGGAAGTCGGCCAGCAGTTCCACGCCCTGGAAGTAGGCCGCGAAGGCGCGGTCGAACTTGTCGAAATGCTTCTCGTCCTTCACCAGCACGGTGCGGGAGAGGTGGTAGAAGTCCTCCGTGCTCCAGGCGTCGGCGGACAGCGGGCCGACCACGCCGGCCTGCAGCGCCTCCAGCAGCGCGAGGTATTCCTTGACCGACACCGGCAGCTTGGCCGCGCGCAGCGTGTAGAAAAATTCGATCAGCATGGTTTTCTATGCAGAATTGGCCGCCAGCGCTTATTCCGCCTGGGCTTGGCGCTCCAAAAGGTATAGCAAATGGGCGCGCGCTTCCGGCCATTCGCCGGCCGCCATGCTGTACATCACCGTGTCGCGCACCGTGCCGTCGCGGCGCAGGGCGTGGTGGCGCAGCACGCCGTCCTTCTTCGCGCCCAGGCGCTCGATGGCGCGCTGGCTGGCGAAGTTGAAGTTGTCGGTGCGCCAGCCCACCAGGGCGCAGCCCAGCGTCTCGAAGGCGTGCATGAGCAGCAGCAGCTTGGCCGTGGTATTGACGTGCGTGCGCTGGCAGCGCCGCGCGTACCACGTGTAGCCGATCTCCAAGCGCCGGATGGCCGGCACGATGTCGTGGTAGCTGGTGGTGCCGACCACGTGCCCAGTGTCTTCCTCGACCACGGCGAAGGCGAAGCGGCTGCCGGCCTCGCGCATCTGCAGCGCGGTGTCGATGTAGGCGCGAGTCTGTTCGGGCTCGGGCACGGAGGTGATGCGCAGCGTCCACAGCGCGCCGTCGGCGGCGGCGTGGCGCAGGCCCGCTTCGTGACCCGGCGCCAGCGGTTCGAGCCGCACGCCGCGGGCCGAAAGGATGACGGGTTCGACGAAAGCCATGGCGCGGTTCCTAGCGGTTCCTAGCGGTTGCGCTGGTTCATGAACACCAGCCGCTCGAACAGCGAGGTGTCCTGCTCGTTCTTGAGCAGCGCGCCCACCAGCGGCGGTACGGCCACCTTCTCGTCCTTGCTCTGCAGCACCTCGGGCGGGATGTCCTCGGCCACCAGCAGCTTTAACCAGTCGATCAGCTCGCTGGTGGAAGGCTTCTTTTTCAGGCCCGGCAGGTTGCGCACCTCGTAGAAGGTCTTCATCGCCGCGGCCAGCAGCTCGCGCTTCAGGCCGGGGAAGTGCACCTCGACGATCTTGCCCATCGTCTCGGCGTCGGGGAACTTGATGTAGTGGAAGAAGCAGCGGCGCAGGAAGGCGTCGGGCAGTTCCTTCTCGTTGTTCGACGTGATGAATACCAGCGGGCGGTGCTTGGCCTTGATGAGTTCGCGCGTTTCGTAGCAGTAGAACTCCATGCGGTCGAGTTCGCGCAGCAGGTCATTGGGGAACTCGATGTCGGCCTTGTCGATCTCGTCGATCAAGAGCGCCACTGGCTGCTCTGCCGTGAACGCCTGCCACAGCACGCCGCGCACGATGTAGTTGTGGATGTCGCGCACCTTGTCCGTGCCCTCGATGCCCGACAACTGCGAATCGCGCAGGCGGCTCACCGCGTCATATTCGTACAGGCCCTGCTGCGCCTTGGTGGTGCTCTTGATGTGCCACTGCAGCAGCGGCATGCCGAGCGCGGCAGCCACTTCCTCGGCCAGCATGGTCTTGCCGGTGCCGGGCTCGCCCTTCACGAGCAGCGGGCGCTGCAGGGCGATGGCGGCGTTCACGGCGAGCATCAGGTCGGCGGTGGCGACATAGTTCTGGGAGCCTTGGAATTTCATGGGCGGGCTTGGTGCAAATCAGGATGGATGAAAGCGGCGCGGCCCCTATAATGAATTGTTGATTTCCATCAACCATAGGGCCACTTCTCTGCAGGATTGTGCGCGCAAAATGAAAAAAAAGTTGACCATGATATTCGCGCTGGCTGTCGCTTTTGCGGCCGTCCAGCTCCATGCCCAGGAAACGAAAGGCGATGCTCAGGCGGGGGAGAAGAAGGTCGCCATGTGCCTCGGCTGCCACGGCATTCCCGGCTACCAGGCGAGCTTTCCCGAGGTCTACAAGGTGCCCAAGATCTCGGGCCAGGGCGCGAAGTACATCGTCTCCGCGCTCGATGCCTACCGCAAGGGCGACCGCAAGCACCCCACCATGCGCGGTATCGCCGACTCGCTCTCCGACCAGGACATCGCCGACGTGGCCGCCTACTACGAGGCCAGCGGCCACGACGACGGCATCGCTGCGGCGGCGCCCGGCCCCCTGCCTGCGCCGAGTGCGCAGGTGGCCGGTCTGCTGCAGAAGGGCGCCTGCGTGTCCTGCCACGGCGACAATTTCGCCAAGCCCCTGGACCCGTCGTACCCCAAGATCGCGGGCCAGCATGCCGACTACCTGTACGTCGCGCTCAAGGCCTACAAGACCGACAAGAACCCGCAGGTAGGCCGCAGCAACGGTGTGATGGCCGGCGTGGCCCGGCAGTTCTCGAACACCGAATTGAAGACCCTGGCCGGGTATGTGAGCACGCTCGATGGCGGGCTGAAAACGGTGCCCGAGCCGGGCTTTCGCTGACCGGCGCGCAGCGCGGTATTCTTGATCCTTGCAGACCCGCCGTCCGGCGGGCTTGCTTTTTCTGGGACAACACAGCCCGCCGCTCTGCCCGACTATCCCCATTCGCCAGTTTCGCCTTCTCCTGCTCGCCCTGCTTGCCGCCGCGCTCGGTTCGGCGGCCCTTGCCCAGCGGCTGTACAAATGCACCGATGCGAAAGGGCAGGCCACCTATTCCGACAAAGCCTGCATGCTGCCGTCGGCCTCCGCGCAGTCCAGCGCCAGTGCGCCGCCTCCGAGCAAGGCTGTGGCGGACAGGCTGACGGAAGAAGCGGTGGCGAAACTCCTGCGCCATGCCGCGGATCTGGGCGTGCGCATGGATTGCCGGGGTCAATGCGCGCTCGCGGCACGCGACCTGGCTTTCAGCTCAGATCGCAAAAGCGGTCTCAGTCCCGCGTGGCGCGGCGCTGCACACAGGCGATGTAGGTGTCGCCATTGGGCGGGCGGCCGGCGCGCTGGCTTTCCCACAGCATCTGGCCCAGGCATTCCATGGCTGCGTGGTGTGCGTCGTGCAGCGAGTCGAGCCGCGCGGCCAGCAGTTCCACGGCCTGCCGGATGCCGCGCGGCTGGTCGATGCTGCACTGCTCGCTGATCGACAGGTGCATCGACAGATGCAAAAACGGGTTGGCGCGCCCGGGCGGGGCGTCGGGTGCGCTGTAGTCGCGCGCGAGCGCGGCGTCCGCGTCGGCCAAGTCGGCGTGGTATTCGGGATGCTCGGCAATCCATTGCATGGCCAGCGTCTCGATGGCTTCCATGGGCTGGCCTGCGCTCGACTTGGCGTGCACGGAGCAGAAGAAGCGGCGGACGTCGGCTTGGCTTGGCTGGAACATGGGGCAAGCCTAGCATGCGCGCGCTGCCGCATTGGCTTTGCGCCCGCAGCGTACAGCGGGCGCAAGGAGAGGGCGATTCAGATATCAGGTACGCAGAGGGTTCGCCCCGGGTCATCCGGACGCCGGAGCGACAGACGCGCATGCTTGGCGCTAAAACCATCGGTCACCGGCCACGGGGCACCAGCTCTGCATGGACGTTGGAATGGAAGCAGTAAACGGCATAGCAGGCAAGGTCATCGTGATAGCCGGCGTGAGCAGCGGCCTTGGGCGAGGCGTCCGCGCGGCTGCTCGTCGCACAAGGCGCCAAGCTGGTCATCGGCGCACGCCGCAAGGAACGCATCGATGGGCTGGCGCGGGAGTTGTCAGAGGAGGGCGGCGAGGCGCTTGCGCTGGCGACCGACGTGACCCGGCGCGAGGATGTCCAGGCGCTCGTCGGCGCAGCTGGCGACCGGTTCGGGCGCATCGACGTGATGCTCGGCAATGCTGGGCTCATGCCGAAATCGCCGCTCGAGCGGCTGAAGGTCGACGACTGGAGCCGGATGATCGACGTCAACATCAAGGGCGTGTTCAACGGCATCGCGGCGGCATTGCCCTTCATGCAGCGGCAGAGGGCGGGCCACTTCATCAACGTCGCGTCGGTCGCGGGCCACACACAAGGTGCGGCAGGGCAGCGCCGTCTACTCGGCCACCAGGCACGCGGTGCGGGTCCTGTCCGAAGGGCTGCGGCAGGAAGTGAAGCCCTACGGCATCCGCACGGATCATCTCGCCGGGAGCCGTGGCGACGGGGCTTGCCGACAGCATCACCGAACCCGACATCGGGCAGGCCGCCAGGAACATGTAAAAGATCGCCATCTCTGCGGATGCGTTCGCAAGCATGGTCGCGTTCGCGATCGGCCAGACGGATGACGTGGACATCAACGAGATTTTTTCCGCCCCACCGCCCAGGAATACTGAAGCCGGTCTGCGCGCTACCTGCGCTGGCTGGCCAGCATGCGCGAGACGGCCTGCGCCGCCTGCTGCAGCCGGGGCAGGAACCGCGTCTGCATCTCCCCCACACTGGTGCGGTTGGCCTGGCCGCTGATGTTGAGCGCCGCCACCACGCGGCCGTCGCGCCCGCGCAGGGGCACGGCGATGGAGATCAGCCCCTCCTCCAGTTCCTGGTCGATCAGGCTCCAGCCCTGCTCGCGCGCCTGCTGCACGCGCTGGAACAGCGCATTCTCGTCCGTCACGGTGTGGCGCGTGAGCGCTTCGCGGCGCGAGGCCCGCAGCCGCGTGCGGACCTCGGCGTCCGGCAGGCCTGACAGCAGCACGCGGCCCAGCGAGGTGCAGCAGGCCGGCAGGCGCGAGCCCACGCCGAGGTTGATCGACATGATCTTGTGCGTGTGCACGCGCAGCACGTAGACGATGTCGGTGCCGTCTAGCACCGCGGCGGAGCATGATTCCTTCACATCCTCGACCAGCGCTTCCATCGCCGGCTCGGCCAGGTTCCAGATCGGCATCGACGACAGGTAGGCGAAGCCCAGGTCGAGGATGCGCGGGGTGAGGCGGAACAGCTTGCCATCGCTCTCCACGTAGCCCAGCGTCAGCAGCGTGAGCAGGATGCGCCGCGCCCCGGCGCGCGTGAGACCGCTGCGCGCGGCCACTTCGCTGAGCGTCTGCGCCGCGCTTTCGGTACTGAAGCTGCGGATCACCTCCAGCCCGCGTGCGAAGGACTGCACGTAGCTGTCGCCGGGTTTGGGGGGCGGTTGTTCCGTCACGGTTGTCAGTCTCCATGGGTTACCTATAAGAGGACAGAAGACGGTAGAATTCATTATATGAACATTTGTTCTGTACGCGAACAAAAGACGACACCATCTGGCGAACCGATACGGCCAGCGGCAGGAGACGCATTCCATGATCGACAAAATCGTGGCCTCGGTAGCCGAGGCGCTGGCCGATGTGCGCGACGGCGCCACCGTGCTGATCGGCGGCTTCGGCACCTCGGGCAATCCCGGCGAGCTGATCGCGGGCCTGATCGAGCAGGGCGCGAAGGACCTCACCGTCGTCAACAACAACGCCGGCAATGGCGACGTCGGCCTGGCCGCGCTGCTCAAGACAGGCCGCGTGCGCAAGATCATCTGCAGCTTCCCGCGTCAGGTCGATAGCTGGGTGTTCGACGACCTGTACCGCAGCGGAAGGATCGAGCTGGAACTCGTGCCGCAGGGCAACCTGGCCGAGCGGATGCGCGCTGCGGGCGCGGGCATCGGTGCCTTCTTCTGCCCCACGGCGTTCGGCACCGAGCTGGCCCGCAACGCAGACGGATCCAGCAAGGAGACGCGCGAGATCGACGGCAGGCAGTACGTGCTGGAGTACCCCATCCACGGCGACGTGGCGCTCATCAAGGCCGAGGCCGGCGACCGCTGGGGCAACCTGACCTACCGCATGGCCGCGCGCAACTTCGGCCCCGTGATGGCCATGGCCGCCAAGCAGACCATCGCTACCGTACACGAGATCAAGGCGCTGGGCGAACTCGACCCCGAGGCCATCGTCACGCCCGGCATCTTCGTGCACAGGGTGGTGCTGGTCGAGCGCGTGAAAACCCAGGCCGGCGGTTTCAAGAAATCTGCATGAAATTGGCCTCTGGCGCAGGAGATAAAAGCGTGAGTAGCTATCAAAAAAGAAGCAAAGACGAACTCGCCAAGCGCGTGGCGCAGGACATTCGCGACGGCTCTGTCGTCAACCTCGGCATCGGCCAGCCGACCCTCGTGGCCAACCACATTCCCGCCGGCATCGAAGTGGTGCTGCACAGCGAGAATGGCATCCTCGGCATGGGCCCGGCACCCGCTGAAGGCGCGGCGGACTACGACCTCATCAACGCCGGCAAGCAGCCCATCACCCTGCTGCCGGGCGGCAGCTATTTCCACCACGCCGACAGCTTCGCGATGATGCGCGGCGGCCACCTCGACATCTGCGTGCTCGGCGCGTTCCAGGTGTCGGTGTGCGGCGACCTCGCCAACTGGAGCACGGGCGAGCCCGGCGCCATCCCCGCCGTGGGCGGCGCGATGGATCTCGCCATCGGTGCCAAGCAGACCTGGGTGATGATGGACCTGCTGACCAAGAAGGGCGAGAGCAAGATCGTGCGCGAATGCACCTACCCGCTCACGGGGCTGGCCTGCGTGAAGCGCATCTTCACCGACCTGGCCACCTTCGCCTGCGGGCCCGAGGGGCTGAGGCTCATCGACAAGGTCGAGGGCCTGTCACACGGCGAGCTGGAAAAGCTCGTCGGCCTGCCCATCGCCGCCTGATCCGCGCCTGCATCATTTTCCACTTCCACTTCCACTTCGAGACAAGGAAACCGCCATGAGCACCCAAGCCTTCATCTGCGACGCCATCCGCACGCCCTTCGGGCGCTATGGCGGCGCGCTCTCCACCGTGCGCACCGACGACCTGGGCGCCGTGCCGCTGAAGGCGTTGGTGGCGCGCAATCCCGAGGTCGATTGGGAGGCCGTGACCGACGTGCTCTACGGCTGCGCCAACCAGGCCGGCGAGGATAACCGCAACGTCGCCCGCATGGCGCTGCTGCTCGCGGGTCTGCCGGTGTCGCTGTCGGGCGCCACCATCAACCGCCTCTGCGGCTCGGGGCTCGACGCCGTGGGAACGGCGGCGCGCGCCATCAAGGCCGGCGAGGCTGGCCTGATGATTGCCGGCGGCGTGGAGAGCATGAGCCGCGCGCCCTTCGTCATGCCCAAGGCCGAGAGCGCCTTCAGCCGCACCAACGCGGTCTACGACACCACCATCGGCTGGCGCTTCGTCAACAAGCGCATGAAGGAAAAGTATGGCGTCGATTCCATGCCCGAGACGGCGGAGAACGTGGCCGACGACTACAAGATCAACCGCGAAGACCAGGACAAGATGGCGCTGGCTTCGCAGTTGCGCGCCGTGGCGGCGCAAAAGGCTGGCCACCTGGCCGCCGAGATCACGCCCGTCTCCGTGCCGCAGAAGAAGGGCGACGCGCTGGTCGTGGACAAGGATGAGCACCCGCGCGAAACCAGCCTGGAGGCGCTCTCCAAGCTCAAGCCCGTGGTGCGCCCCGGCGGCACGGTGACGGCGGGCAACGCCAGCGGTGTGAACGATGGCGCCTGCGCGCTGCTGCTGGCCGACGAGGCCACGGCCAGGAAGAGTGGTCTGACGCCCAAGGCCCGCGTGGTCGGCATGGCCACCGCCGGCGTGGCGCCGCGCATCATGGGCATCGGCCCCGCGCCCGCGACGCAGAAGGTGCTGGCGCAGACCGGCCTGACGCTCGACCAGATCGACGTGATCGAACTCAACGAAGCCTTCGCTGCGCAAGGGCTGGCTGTGCTGCGTCAACTGGGCGTGGCCGACGACGACCCGCGCGTCAACGCCTGGGGCGGCGCCATCGCGCTCGGCCACCCGCTGGGCGCCAGCGGCGCGCGGCTCGCCACCACGGCGGTCAGCCGCCTGCACCGCACGGGCGGGCGCTATGCGCTGGCGACCATGTGCATCGGCGTGGGGCAGGGCATTGCCGTCATCTTCGAGAAGGTGTGAAACCCGCCATGTCCCAGCTACCCGCAGCCACCGTCGTCTCCGGCGCCAGTTCCGGCATCGGCCGTGCCATCGCCGAGGCGCTGCTCGGGCAGGGGCGCACCGTGGTCAACCTCGACTATGCTGCGCCGCAGTGGGAGCACCCGAAGCTCGCTTCGTTCCAGGCCGACCTGACGAAGGAGGACGAGACGCGCCAGCGCGCCGCCGACATCGCCGCGCGCTTCAACGTCACCGCGCTCGTCAACAACGCGGGCGCCACGCGCCCCGGCACCATCGACACGGCCACCACGCAGCAGTTGGACGACGTGGTCGGCCTGCACCTGCGCGCCGTGCTGCTGCTCACGCAGGCGTTCCTGCCGAGCCTGCGCGCCTGCAGGCAGGGGCGCATCGTCAACATGTCGTCGCGTGCCGCGCTGGGCAAGCCCGAGCGCATCGTCTACTCGGCCACCAAGGCCGGCATGATCGGCATGACGCGCACGCTGGCCATGGAGCTGGGGCGCGATGGCATCACCGTCAACGCCCTCGGCCCGGGGCCCATCGCCACCGAGCTGTTCCGCCAGAGCAACCCCGAGGGCGCGCCGCAGACCGAGCGCATCCTCAAGAGCATCGCCGTGGGACGCATGGGCACGCCGGAAGACGTGGCGCGCGCCGCGCTGTTCTTCCTCGCGCCCGAGAACGGCTTCGTCACGGGCCAGGTGCTCTACGTGTGCGGCGGCACCACGCTGGGCGTGGCGCCGGTCTGATTTCCGGCCCCTCTTTCTCTACCGTTTTTCCTGGCGGGCTGCCCTCAAGGCGGCCTGCCGCAACCCGAGTGCGCTTCGGCGGCACTATTTGATTCAGGAGGTTCTTCCATGTCTGCTTCCCGTCCCCAACTGCCGCGCCGCGCATTCGGTCTGGCTGCCCTCGCCGCCACGCTCGCGCTGGGCAGTGCCGTGCCGGCCCAGGCCCAGGGCGCCTATCCCAACAAGGTCATCACCATCGTCGTGCCGTTCGCGGCCGGCGGCACCACCGACATCCTCGCACGCGTCGTCGGCCAGTACCTCGGCCCCGAACTCGGCCAGCAGGTGGTGGTGGACAACCGCGCGGGCGCGGGCGGCAACATCGGCGGCCAGTTGGTGGCGCGCGCTGCACCCGACGGCTACACCCTCTTCATGGGCACGGTGGGCACGCACGCCATCAACCAGTCGCTCTACAAGAAGATGCCGTTCGACCCGATCAAGGACTTCGCGCCGATCTCGCGCGTGGCCAACGTGCCCAACCTGCTGGTCGCCAACCCGCAGCAGCCGTTCAAGACCGTGCCCGAGCTGATCGCGTACGCCAAGGCCAACCCGGGCAAGATCAACTTCGGTTCCGCGGGCAACGGCAGCTCGATCCACCTCTCGGGCGAGCTGTTCAAGTCGATGACGGGCGTAGCCATGCAGCACGTGCCCTACAAGGGCAGCGCGCCCGCCGTGACGGACCTGCTGGGCAACCAGATCGCCATCATGTTCGACAACATGCCGTCTTCCATCCAGCACGTGCGCTCGGGCAAGCTGCGCCCCATCGCCGTGACCACGGCCAAGCGCTCGCCCGAGCTGCCCGACGTGCCGGCCATCGGTGAGTTCGTGCCCGGCTACGAGGCCACTTCGTGGTTCGGCTTGCTGGCCCCGGCCAAGACGCCGCCCGAGGTCATCGCCAAGATCGACGCGGCGCTGTTCAAGGTTCTGAACAACCCCGAAGTGATGAAGAAGCTCAGCGAGCAGGGCGCCGACCCGGTGGTGGAGACGCCCGAGCAGTTCGCCGCCTTCATTCGGGCTGAAACCGCCAAGTGGGGCAAGGTGGTGAAGGAGTCTGGCGCCAGCGTGGACTGATTCCGCTGCGCCGCACTTACTACCAAAAAGATAGCTGCCAGCGCTTGTATATCAAGCGCTGGCAGCTTTTTTTGTATGTAACCTTGAAACGGCAGTTGACCGCTTTGCATCCCTTGCCAAGCCGCATGAAATCAACCTATTTCCGGCAGTTGAATCCCCAAAATTCGAGCAAGTGCCTGTCACGCATTGAGTTTCCATGCTTTCCAGACTCACCCATTTGGAACTGCTCTGCAGTCACTTGAAGTCTTTGGAAACCCGCATGGATATTGGGTTTCTTCAGTTTTTCGGTTGGTTCAACTGCCGGATTTAGGATCAAGCGTTGATGGCTTCGGTGGCGTTCACCTCGCAGGTGAGAGCGCTATGCACCTGCCAGCACCGCGCTCGGCGCGCCATGCGGCGTTGCTCCTCCTTGCGGGCACCAGCCCGCCGCGTCGTCTCCCTTGCAGGGCGCAGGTGCTATTGGAGCCGCAGCGCTCAGCCTTGCCTGGCACCCCGATCACGGCACCGGCGGGCGCATCCAGCTGCCGTTTCAAGGTAATCGGACGCAGCCGCTACCATACGGCCACGTTCACAAGCCGAGGAGGTTGTCATGCCGGTTGTTGTGGTTGCGAATCCCAAGGGAGGCGTCGGCAAGTCGACGCTGGCCACGAACATCGCGGGCTACTATGCCAGTCAGGGCCATGCCGTGATGCTCGGCGACGCGGACCGCCAGCAGTCCTCGCGCCTGTGGCTGGAGCTGCGGCCCCCGGCGGCGCGGCCCATTGCCACCTGGAACATCGGCTCGGAACTGATTGCCCGTCCGCCCAACGGCACCACGCACGCGGTGATCGACACCCCCGCGGGCCTGCATGGCTGGCGCTTCAAGGACGTGCTCAAGATCGCCGACAAGGTCATCGTGCCGCTGCAGCCGAGCGTGTTCGACATCTTCGCCACCAAGCCCTTCCTCGACGAGCTGGCCGAATACCGCCACGCCGACCGGCTGCAGGTGGGCATCATCGGCATGCGTGTGGACGCGCGCACCATCGCCGCCGAGCAACTGCACGGCTTCGTGGACAAGCTGGGCCTGCCGGTGCTGGGCTACCTGCGCCACACGCAGAACTACATCCATCTGGCCGCGCACGGGCTGTCGCTGTTCGACGTGGCGCCTGGGCGCGTGGGGAGGGATCTGGCCCAGTGGGAGGGCATCTGCGCGTGGCTTGACGCGTGAGCCGTGTCAGGACGTTGGCGCCAGGCGGTCCGCGCTGCCCGCGAAGCCGTTCTGGCGCCAGGCCTCGAACACCGTCACCGCCACGGCGTTCGACAGGTTCAGGCTGCGCTGGCCCGCGCGCATCGGCAGGCGCAGGCGCTGGCGCGCTGGTAATGCGTCGCGCAGTGCCGGCGCCAGCCCGCGCGTTTCCGAGCCGAACACCAGCCAGTCGCCGGGCATGAACCGCGCCGCGTGCATGGGCTGCGCGCCATGCGTGGTCATGGCGAAGATGCGTTCCGGGTCGGGCCGCGCGGCGTGCATGAAGGCGTCCCAGCCGGCATGGCGCAGCACGGTGGCGTACTCGTGGTAGTCCAGCCCCGCGCGGCGCATGAGCCGGTCTTCCATCGAGAACCCCAGCGGCTCCACCAGGTGCAGCGTGCAGCCGGTGTTGGCGGCCAGGCGGATCACATTGCCGGTGTTGGGCGGGATTTCAGGCTCGACCAGGACGATGTGGAACATGTGCGTATTGTCGCGGCGGCGTCAGCCCGGCTCGGGCGTGCGCGCCACGACGAGCGCCGCCACCGAGCGCGCGCCCGCCGTGCGCAATGCTTGTGCGGCGGCGAAAAGCGATGCGCCGCTGGTCATCACGTCGTCCACGAGCAGCACGCCTTTGCCCTGCAGCAGTGCGGCATGCAGCGGGTCGGCCATGAACGCGCCCTGCACGCTGCGCAGGCGCTCCGCGCGTGTCAGCCGGGCCTGCGGCGGCGTGGCGCGCAGGCGCAGCAGCAGGCCGCCGTGCGTCTTGCCGGGCGCCAGGTGCCGGGCCAGCAGCAGTGCCTGGTTGAAGCCGCGCTCGCGCAGGCGCGCATCCGCGAGCGGCATGGGCAGCACGAGGTCTGCCGCGTCCAGCGCGGGCTCGGCCCAGGGTGTGTGGCGCAGCAGATCGGCCAGCGGGCGAGCCCAACCGGTGTCGCCTTCGAACTTGAAGCGGGTGATCGCGTCCGACCACGGGTAGGCGTAGTCCACCGCCGCCACGCAGGCATCGAGCGGCGGCGCGTGGCGCAGGCAGGCGCCGCATTGCGCGGCACTGTCTGTCACGGATGCCGCCGGCAAGGGCAGGGCGCAGGTGCGGCAGCGTGCAATGGGCTGCGCGAAGCGCGCCACGCAGGCCCCGCACACGGGCCGGGCCGGCCAGGCGTGGCAAAACGCGCACTGGCTGGCGATGCGCGACGATATCCCTGCGAGAGCGCGGCGAAACATCGGCTCAATATACTCACACGCCCCGCCATGACTGAAGAGCGCCCTCCGACCATCGACTCCGCCGCCGCCGCGCGCTGGGCGCACGCCGCGCCGCCGCTGTCGCCCTGGCTGCACGAGGAGGTGGGGCGGCGCATGCAGGAGCGGCTGCAGTGGATCACGCTGCAGCCCGCCGCCTGGTGCGACTGGGGTGCCGTGCGCGGCGGCCTGCAGGCCCATGCGCTGGTGGCCAAGCGCTTCCCGCAGGCGCTGTGCCATGTGGTGGAGCCCGAAGGCCCGCTCGCCCAGGCCGCACGCGCGGCGCTGGAGCGCCCCTGGTGGAATGCCGCGCGCTGGACGGCGCCCGCCCTGCGCTGGGAGCCGCCCGCCTTGGGCAGCGTGCAGATGCTCTGGGCCAACATGGGGCTGCACATGGCCGCCGACCCGCGGGCGCTGATCGCGCAGTGGCACCGCTCCATCGCAGTGGACGGCTTCCTCATGTTCTCCTGCCTCGGGCCCGACACGGTGCGCGAACTGCGCGCGCTCTACGCGGCGCTGGGCTGGCCTGCGGCGGGCCATGAGTTCACCGACATGCACGACTGGGGCGACATGCTGATCCACGCCGGCTTCGCCGAGCCGGTGATGGACATGGAGCGCATCCGCCTGACCTTCGACACGCCCGCGCGGTTACTGCAGGAGCTGCGCGAACTGGGCCGCAACCTGCATCCCGCGCGCTTTCCCGCGCTGCGCGGGCGACACTGGCGGGCGCGGCTGGAGCAGGCGCTGTGCGACCGGCTGGCCGACCCGGTGGACGGCGGGCGGCTGGCGCTGACGTTCGAGGTTATCTACGGCCATGCCTTCAAGCCCGCGCCGCGCATCAAGGTGGCCGCGCAGAGCAGCGTCTCGCTGGGCGACATGCAGGCTGCGCTGCGGCAGGGGCGCGGTAAAACGCGAAGTCCTTGAGAATTGTCAAACTCTGCTGTGTGTAGGCTAAAATTTCCGTGGACAGCTTCCCAGGGCATTTTCCCGCGCAGCAGTCTTCCGAAAGCTTGGCACGTGCCCCATACCGCATTCCATTTCGCCCAGGTCTCCGGCCGCGATGTCGACTGGCGGCTGCAGCGCAACTGCTCCGTCACGCCGACCCAGCTCGGCTGGATGTATGGGGCGCTGTGCGCGCTGTCGCTCGCCATCGGCGCCTGGTTCTGGTATCTGGGTGCCAGGCTGGTGCTGGGATTCACGGGCATCGAGCTGGCCGCCGTGGGCGCCGCGCTGCTGGCCTATGCCCGACACGCTGCGGACGGCGAGCATATCCACCTGCATGATGGACGGCTCGTGGTCGAACTGGAGCAGGGTGGGCGCCTGCTGCGCGCGGAACTCGATCGCGCCTGGGTGCGCGTGGAGCCGCGCGCCGACGACCGCTCGCTGATCAGGCTGACCGCGCGGGGGCGGTCGGTGGACGTGGGGCGCTATGTGCGGCCCGAGCTGCGCCCGGCCCTGGCCTCGGAGATCCGCATGGCGCTGCGCAGCATCTGAGGGTATCCCAGTCTGGTGCGCCAGGCTGGGGGCAGACTACGATTCATAAATAGACAGAGGCAAACAACAAGTGGAAACGATGAAGCGCATCTCCAACAGGCTGGCCGTTCTGCCCTTGCTGGCCGGCACGTTGATCGGCACGGCGGCGCATGCCGTGAGCGATTTGCCCGGGGGGCCCGCGGTACGCCAGCTCAACCTCTCGCCACCCGCCACGAAGATCGCCGAGGAGCAGCATTTCCTGCACTGGATGATGCTCATCATCTGCACTGCGATCTTCATCGGCGTGTTCGCGGTCATGTTCTATTCCATCTGGAAGCATCGCAAGTCCAAGGGCCATCCCGCGGCGAGCTTTCATGAGTCCGTGGCGGTGGAGGTCGCCTGGACCATCGTCCCCTTCCTCATCGTCATCGTCATGGCGCTGCCCGCCACCAAGGTGCTGGTGGCGCAGAAGGACACCACCAACGCGGACCTGACCGTCAAGGTGACGGGCTACCAGTGGAAGTGGGGCTACGACTACATCAAGGGCGAGGGCGAGGGGCTGGCCTACATCTCCACGCTCGACAGCTCGCAGCGCGCGCTGTCCAACGCAGGTGCCAAGGGCGACGTGCCCGACAACTACCTGTTCAAGGTGGACAACCCGCTCGTCGTGCCCGTGGGCAAGAAAGTGCGCGTCATCACCACAGCCAACGACGTGATCCACTCCTTCATGGTGCCGGCCTTCGGCATCAAGCAGGACGCCATTCCCGGCTTCGTGCGCGACACCTGGTTCCGTGCCGAGAAGGTGGGCGACTACTACGGCCAGTGTGCCGAGCTGTGCGGCAAGGAGCACGCCTACATGCCGATCCACGTGAAGGTGCTCTCCGCGCAGGACTACGCAGCCTGGGTCGATGTCGAGCACAAGAAGGCCGCGGCCAAGCTCGACGACCCGAGCAAGGTCTGGGTGCTCGACGACCTCGTCAAGCGTGGCGAGAAGGTCTACGCAGCCAACTGCGCGGCCTGTCACCAGGCCAACGGCAAGGGCGCGGGCCCGATCAAGCCGCTCGACGGCTCGCCCGTGGTGCTCGATGCCGACCACAAGCAGCAGATCGACACGGTGCTCAAGGGTCGGCTCGACAAGGGCATGCCCTCGTGGGCGCAACTGTCGGACACCGACATCGCCGCCGTGGTGACCTATACCAAGAACTCCTGGTCCAACAAGACGGGCCAGTTCGTCCAACCCGCCGAAATCGTCGCCGAGCGCGGCAAGTGACGCACGCGCGCCGCCATCGATCGCATTGAGGAACCGAACATGAGTGCAGTTCTCGACAACCACGGCCACGCGGATGGCCACGCGCACGACGACGCCCACGGCCACCACGGGCCCACGGGCTGGCGCCGCTGGGTGTACGCCACCAACCACAAGGACATCGGCACGCTGTACCTGCTGTTCTCGTTCACCATGCTGATGATTGGCGGCGTGCTGGCGCTGCTGATCCGCGCCGAGCTGTTCCAGCCCGGCCTGCAACTGGTCAACCCCGAACTGTTCAACCAGCTCACCACCATGCACGGCCTCATCATGGTGTTCGGCGCCATCATGCCGGCCTTCGTGGGCTTCGCGAACTGGATGATTCCGCTGCAGATCGGCGCCTCCGACATGGCGTTCGCGCGAATGAACAACTTCAGCTTCTGGCTGCTGATTCCTGCGGGCATCATGCTCGTGGCATCGTTTTTCATGCCCGGCGGCGCGCCAGCGGCCGGCTGGACGCTCTACGCACCGCTCACACTGCAGATGGGCCCGTCGATGGACGCAGGCATCTTCGCGATGCACATCATGGGCGCGTCGTCGATCATGGGTTCGATCAACATCATCGTCACCATCCTCAACATGCGCGCCCCCGGCATGACGCTGATGAAGATGCCGATGTTCGCCTGGACATGGCTCATCACTGCCTACCTGCTGATCGCCGTGATGCCCGTGCTGGCCGGCGCCATCACCATGACGCTGACAGACCGCCACTTCGGCACCAGCTTCTTCAACCCTGCAGGCGGCGGTGACCCGGTGATGTACCAGCACATCTTCTGGTTCTTCGGCCACCCGGAGGTCTACATCATGATCCTGCCGGCCTTCGGCATCGTGAGCCAGATCGTGCCGGCCTTCGCGCGCAAGAAGCTGTTCGGCTACGCGTCCATGGTGTATGCCACGTCCAGCATCGCCATCCTGAGCTTCATCGTGTGGGCACACCACATGTTCACCACCGGCATGCCGGTCACGGGCCAGTTGTTCTTCATGTACGCCACCATGCTGATCGCCGTGCCCACGGCGGTGAAGATCTTCAACTGGATCGCCACCATGTGGCGCGGCTCCATGACCTTCGAGACGCCCATGCTGTTCGCCGTGGGCTTCATCTTCGTGTTCACCATGGGCGGCTTTACGGGGCTGATCCTGGCCATGGCGCCGATCGACATCCAGCTGCAGGACACCTACTACGTGGTGGCCCACTTCCACTACGTGCTGGTGGCGGGCTCGCTGTTCGCGCTGTTCGCGGGCGTGTACTACTGGGGCCCGAAGTGGACCGGCGTGATGTACAGCGAGGCGCGCGGCAAGCTGCATTTCTGGTGGTCCATCATTGCCTTCAACGTGACCTTCTTCCCCATGCACTTCCTGGGGCTGGCCGGCATGCCGCGCCGCTACGCCGACTACCCCATGCAGTTCGCCGACTTCAATGCCATCGCCTCGGTGGGCGCGTTCTTCTTCGGCTTCGCGCAGGTGTATTTCTTCCTCTTCATCGTGCTGCCCATGATGCGCGGCAAGGGTAAGCCCGCGCCGCAGAAACCCTGGGAAGGCGCCGAGGGGCTCGAATGGGAGGTGCCGTCGCCAGCGCCCTTTCATACCTTCGAGAACCCGCCCAGGCTCGACGCCACCGCCACCAAAGTGCTGGGCTGATGCCATGGCCGCGACACCCGAGCAAAAGAAGAACAACCTGCGCCTGGCGCTGATCCTGGCGTCGGTGGCTGTGGTGTTCTTCGTTGGCTTTCTCGCCAAGATGGTTTTCCTGGCCCGCTGAGGCGCTTGCGATGGGCCCGCACCGCCAAAACGCCAAAATGGTTGCCAAACTGGCCGTGGTGGCTGCCGGCATGTTCGCTTTCGGCTATGCGCTGATCCCGCTGTACAGGGCCATCTGCGAGGTCACGGGCATCAACATCCTGGCCATTGCCGAGCGCGAGTTGCCCGGCATGAACGCCGCCCGCGCGGCGGCCAGCGTGCGCAATACGCAGGTGGACATGGGCCGCACCATCACGGTGGAGTTCGACGCCAATACGCGCGGGCCATGGCGGTTCGCGCCCGCCGTGCGCTCGCTGCAAGTCCATCCGGGCGAACTGGCGACCGTGATGTACGAGTTCCAGAACATGCAGGATCGCCGCATGGCCGCGCAGGCCATTCCGAGCTATGCGCCGGCCCAGGCCGCCGCGCATTTCAACAAGCTCGAATGCTTCTGCTTCAACCAGTACACGCTGGATCCGGGCGAAAAGAAGCGCTGGCCCGTAGCCTTCGTCATCGACCCCCGATTGTCCAGGGACGTGACCACGATCACGCTGTCCTATACCTTCTTCGAGGTTGGCGGCAAGACCCCGCCTGCGCCCGAGTCGGTGGCCAGGGCGCCCGAGGCCGGCATGCCCGCGCTGCGGAGCGGCTCATGAGCGGCGGCACCGAGCCCGTCACCCCGGCGGCAGCGCGCAAGGGCTCGCCATGGCGCACGCTGCGTGCCGTCGCGTGGTCGTTCATCGGCTTGCGCAAGGACAGCGAATACCGGGCCGACATGGAGCGGCTCAACCCCATCCACATCATCGTCGCCGGGCTGGTTGGCGCGCTGCTGTTCGTGCTGGCGCTCGTCGCGCTGGTGCACTGGGTGGTGGCGAAGTAAAGAAAATACCGAGAACCATGGAGCATCAGGAGTTGACAACATGAGCACATCCACCACCCACGGGCAGGTGCCCTACTATTTCGTGCCGGCGCAGTCGCGCCACCCTGTCATGGCGGCGGCGGGCCTTTTCTTCGTGATTCTGGGCGCGGGGCAGTGGATCAACGGCCACGCATGGGGGATGTACGCGCTGGCGCTCGGACTGGTGTGGTGGCTGTCCGTGCTGTACCAGTGGTTTCGCGACGCGGTCCGCGAAAGCCAGGGCGGCCTGTACAGCCACAAGATCGACCTGTCGTACCGCTGGAGCATGACATGGTTCATCTTCTCGGAGGTGATGTTCTTCGGCGCCTTCTTCACCGCGCTCTGGTGGGCGCGGCAGCATTCGGTGCCTACGCTTGGCAGCATCGACAACGCGCTGCTGTGGCCCGATTTCAAGGCCGTGTGGCCCAGTTCCGCGCCCGGTGCGACGGCCTCGCCGGCGGACATCGTCGAGCCGTTCCAGACCATGACGCCGTTCTGGCTGCCCACCATCAATACGGCGCTGCTGCTGACCTCGGGCGTGACGCTGACCATCGCCCACCACGCCCTGCGCGAAGACCACCGCAGCCGCGCCGTGGCCTTCATGTGGGCGACCGTGGTGCTGGGCGTCACCTTCCTGTGCGTGCAGGGCTACGAATACTTCCATGCCTACTCGGAGCTGAACCTCAAACTGTCGTCGGGCATCTACGGTTCGACCTTCTACATGCTCACGGGCTTCCACGGCTTCCACGTCTTCGTGGGCATGCTGATGCTGCTGTTCATCACGCTGCGGCTGCAGAAGGGGCATTTCACGCCGCAGAAGCATTTTGGCTTCGAGGGTGCGGCCTGGTATTGGCACTTCGTGGACGTGGTGTGGCTGGGCCTGTACACGCTGGTGTACTGGCTGTGACGGCCCGGCCAAGCCGTCTTGGACAAAAAAGCGCCGCAAGGCGCTTTTTTGTATTTGCCGCAGCAACGGGGCGTCAACGCCCTGCAGGGATACCCGTGGGTTGGATGTAGCCCAGCTTCCAGGCCACGAGAATGCAGACGAACAGCAGAATGGAAAACCCGACACGCAGCGCCAGTGCGCGCACCATGTTGCTGGTTTTGGGCGTGCTGCGGCGGCCGTCGCGCATCATGAAGAAAAGCGCGGAGGCCAGGCTGCCGAGAATGGCTACGAAGGCGATCAGTACCAAGTACTTCATGAAGGTGATTATCCCGTGACCCGCGCCGCGCAGGCGTCGGGGCGTTTTTGGCGCATCACGCTCGCAGCGGTGGCGTGCGTGGCGGCGACCATGGCGCTCGGGCTGTGGCAGCTTTCGCGCGCCGCGCAGCGTGAGGCCCTGCAGGCAGCGGTGGAGACGCGCGCAGCGCTGCCGCCGCTCGATGCCGCAGCGCTTGCCGCCGGAGCGGGCGACGGCGTGGCGCTGCTGCACCGCCGCGTTCTTCTCGCGGGCCATTGGCTGGCCGATGCCACCGTCTACCTGGACAACCGGCAGATGCACGGCAGGCCCGGCTTTTACGTGGTGACGCCCCTGGCGCTGGAGCCGGGGCCGGCCGTGGTGGCCGTGCAGCGCGGCTGGATTGCCCGCGACTTCGAGCAGCGCACACGGCTCGCGCCGGTCGACACGCCCGCAGGCGTGGTGCAGATCGAAGGTCGCATCGACGGCGCCCCAGCGCGGCTGCTGGAATTCGGTGCCGCCGCTGCGGACGAGGGGTTTTCGCGTATCCGGCAGAATCTCGATCTGGCTGCCTATGGTGCCCAGATCCATGTCCCCCTGCTCACGGCCGTGTCGGTGCAGCAGACCGGCGCAGACAGCGAAGGCTTGCAGCGCGATTGGCCCCGCGCCGATGCAGGCGCCGCCCGCAATTACGGCTATGCGTTCCAATGGTTCGGGCTCGCAGCCCTGATTGCAGCACTCTATGTCTGGTTCCAACTTGTCCAACCCTACCGCCGCAACCGCCATGGATGAGCCGCTCGGGCTCACCGTGCATGCGCTGCCCGCCCCCGGTGACGTGGCGGCCCTGCAGCGCACGCGCAGCGGGCGCTGGAAGATGCTCGCGCTGCTGCTGGTATGCGCCGCGCCGGTGATTGCCTCCTACTTCACCTACTACGTGGTGCGTCCCGAAGGGCGCCGTGTGTTCGGCGCGCTGGTCGAGCCGCAGCGGCCCCTGCCCGACCTGCCCGCGCATGACTTGCAGGGGCGCGCCACCAACCTGCAGGCGCTTGGCGGCCAGTGGCTGCTGCTCAGCGTGGCCGACGCCGCGTGCAATGCGCTGTGCCAGCGCAACCTCTACCTGCAGCGCCAGCTGCGCGAAGCCATGGGGCGCGACAAGGACCGCGTGGACTGGGTGTGGCTCGTCACCGGCGACGGCCCGGTGAGCGACGCGCTGCAGCCAGCGCTGCAACAGGCCGACGTGCTGCGCGTGGACGCCGCCGCGCTCGCGCAGTGGCTGCAGGCCGCGCCAGGCCATGCACTCGACGAACACCTGTACGTGGTGGACCCGCTGGGCCACTGGATGATGCGTTTCCCGCCACAGATCGACGCGCAGGGCGCGGTGCAGGCCAAGCGCGACCTGGAGCGCCTGCTGCGCGCATCCTCGGCCTGGGACCAGGCCGGAAGGGCGGGGCCGCCATGATGGAGGCGCCTTCCCTGTTGTATGACTTCTCGCCCGCCGTGCGCCTCATGCTCATGGGCATTCTGGTGGCACTGGTGCCGCTGGCCTGGCTGTGGCTGCGCCAGCGCCGCGCCACCGGGCTGCAGCGGCTGCGCGCGCTGGCGGTGCTGACGCTCTTGCTGACTTTCGACCTCGTGCTGTTCGGCGCCTTCACCCGGCTCACCGACTCGGGCCTGGGCTGCCCCGACTGGCCCGGCTGTTACGGCAGCGCGAGCCCGGTGGGCGCGCGTGCCGAGATCGCCGCCGCGCAGAGTGCCATGCCCACCGGCCCCGTGACCCACGGCAAGGCCTGGGTGGAGATGGTGCACCGCTACCTGGCCACGGGCGTCGGCGTGCTCATCATCGGCCTGGCGGGGGCCAGTTGGTGGCTGCGGCGGCGCTACCCCGCCGTGCGGCCCTGGTGGGCCGCCGTCACCCTGCTCTGGGTCTGCCTGCAGGGCGCGTTCGGCGCGTGGACGGTGACGATGAAGCTGTTTCCCGCCATCGTCACGCTGCATCTCGCGGGCGGCCTGGTGCTGCTGGCGCTGCTGTGCGCGCAGGCCGTGCGGCTCGGGCAGGCAGTGCGTGGTCTGCCTGCCATCGGCATCGCGCCCGGCCTGCGCTGGCTCGCGGGCGGCGTGTTCGCGCTGGTCGTGGTGCAGATCCTGCTGGGCGGCTGGGTCAGCACCAACTACGCGGTGCTGGCCTGCACCGGGTTCCCCGTCTGCCAGGGGAGCTGGTGGCCGGTCATGGACTTCGGCCAGGGCTTCCAGATATGGCGCCCGCTGGGCATGCTGCAGGATGGCAGCCACATCAGTTTCGCGGGCCTCACCGCCATTCACTACGCCCACCGCCTGTGCGCCTATGCCGCGCTCGCGGGCCTGCTGCTGCTGGCCGCGCGGCTGCGCCGCATGCCGGCGCTGCGCCGCCAGTCCCGCTGGCTCGGCGGCCTGGCGCTTTGGCAGTTCGCCACCGGATTGTCGAACGTGGTGCTGGGCTGGCCGCTCATTGCCGCGGTGGCGCACACGGGCGGGGCCGCGGCCCTGGTCGTGGTGTTGACCTGGACGCTGTGCGCCAGCCGCGCCGCACGCCAGCCGCTGCCGCAAGAGGACGTGTGCGGGGCGCCGCTGCGGGGGGTCGCACTGTGAGCAGCATTGCCATGGCTGCGCCCTCGCGCCTGCGCCAGTTCTACGCGCTGACCAAGCCGCGCGTGGTGCAGCTCATCGTGTTCTGCGCGCTGATCGGCATGGTGCTGGCGGTGCCCGGCCTGCCCACGGGCAGCGACGTGGCGCGCGCGGCCATCGCCTGCCTGGGCATCTGGCTCGTGGCCGGGGCGGCGGCGGCGTTCAACTGTCTGGTGGAAAAAGGCATCGACGCGCGCATGAAGCGCACCGCCTGGCGCCCCACGGCCCGCGGCGAACTGCAGGACTGGCAGACGCTGCTGTTCTCCGCCGCGCTGTGCGGGGCGGGGTCGCTGCTGCTGTACCTGTGGGTCAATCCGCTCACGATGTGGCTGACCTTCGCCACCTTCGTCGGCTATGCCGTGGTCTACACCGTCATCCTCAAGCCGCTCACGCCGCAGAACATCGTGATCGGCGGCGCCTCGGGCGCCATGCCGCCGGTGCTGGGCTGGGCCGCGATGACGGGGCAGGTGGGGCCCGAGGCGCTGATCCTGTTCCTCATCATCTTCCTGTGGACGCCGCCGCATTTCTGGGCGCTGGCGCTCTACCGCGTGGAGGACTACCGCAAGTCCGGCCTGCCGATGCTGCCTGTGACGCACGGCAACGCGTTCACGCGGCTGCATGTGTTTCTCTACACGCTCATCCTGTTCGCGGGCTGCCTCATGCCGTTCATCTACGGCATGAGCTCGTGGATCTACCTGACTGCCGCCATCGTCCTGGGCCTGGGGTTCTGCGGTTACGGTTTTCGCCTGTGGCGCAACTATTCGGACGCGCTGGCACGGCGCACCTTCCGTTTTTCCCTGATCCACCTGAGCGCGCTGTTCGCCGCGCTGCTGGTGGACCACTACGTTCTGTAAGGTCTGCGATGCGCAAGCGTAATGCTCTTAAATTGATAGCTGCTTGCGCAGGAATATCAAGCGCTGCGGCCATTCTGAATGCATGTTCCAAGACGCCCGAGCAAAGCTTTCAAAGCGTGGACATCACGGGCGCCGAGTACGCCCGCGACTTCCGCCTGCCGGATTTCGACGGCCGCGAGCGCACGCTGGCGGACTTCAAGGGCAAGGCCGTCTTCGTGTTCTTCGGCTACACGCAGTGCCCCGACGTGTGTCCGACGACGCTGGCGGAACTGGCTGAAATCAAGCGCCAGTTGGGCCCCGACGGTGCGCGCCTGCAGGCGGTCTTCATCTCGGTGGACCCGGAGCGCGACACGCCCGAGGTGCTGAAGGCCTACATGGCCAGCTTCGACCCCGGTTTCATCGCCCTGCGGCCCACGCCAGAGCAACTCGTCGCGTTGGCCAAGGACTTCAAGCTCTACTACAAGAAGGTCGAAGGCAAGACACCCGGCAGCTACACCATGGACCATTCGGCGGGCAGCTACATCTATGACCCGCAGGGGCGGCTGCGGCTCTATGCGCGCTATGGCATGGGGGCGCAGGCGCTGGCGGGGGACATTGCCGCGCTGTTGCGTGGGTAACCCGCCGCAGGGGCGACGGTCATTGCGCCCGCAGGCCCTGTTCCCGGATCACCTGGCCCAGCACGGCGGTATCGGCCTCGATGCGGTTGGCCAGCCCCTCGGCATTGCTGCCGACGGTCTGCCAGCCCTGCTGGAACAGCTTGGTGCGGATGTCGGAATTGCGTGAGATCTCCACGAACAGTGCCGAGAGCCGTGCCACCAGTGCCCGCGGCATGGCGGCGGGTGCAGCGGCGGCGTTCCATATCTCCAGGTTGAAGTCGCGCACGCCGGCCTCGGCCAGACTGGCAAGCTCCGGCGCGAGGGTGCTGCGGCTGCCAGCGGTGACGCCGATGGCGCGCAGCTTGCCGGCGCGCGCCTGCGCCAGGGCCAGCGCGGGCGGCAGCAGGGCCAGTTGCAGTTCGCCGGCGATCATGGCGTTGGCCACCTGCGAGTAGCCGGGGTAGGGCACGTGCACGGGTTGGATGCCGGTGCGGGCCTTCAGCAGTTCCATGCCGATGTGGCCCACGGTGCCCACGCCGGGCGAACCGTAGCTCCAGCCGTCTCCCTCCGCGCGCGCGGCGTCGAGAAAAGCGTGCGCATCGGCGCCCGGCGCATGCTGCGGGGCGGCCAGCACCAGCGGTGAGACGCCGATCAGGCTGATGGGCTGCAGGTCGGTCAGCGGGTCGTAGGGCACCCGCGCATTGAGCAGGCGCGAGATGGTCATGTTGCCGTTGATCATCAGCCCGATGGTGTGGCTGTCCGTGGCCTTGGCCACGATGTCGGCGGCAATGTTGCCGCCCGCGCCCACGCGGTTCTCGACCACGACGGGCTGGCCCAGGGCCTTGGCGAGCGGGTCGGCGAAGGTGCGTGCCGTCAGGTCGGGGGAAGAGCCCCCCGGGAAGCCGACGACGATGCGCAGCGGCCGGGTGGGCCACGCGGGGCTGCCCGCCGCCTGGCTGTGCGTGGAGGCGAAAGGGCTGGCCATGGCGGCCAGCGCGGTGGCCAGCACGGCGCGCCGCGGTGGGGATGCGGGTGGGATGTTTTCCATGGGGCAGGTTGCAATGGGGGAAAGGAGTCCGCCCAAGACAAACCGCCTGGGCATGGGAGCAGCCGCAGGCGGTCGGGTTTGCAGGGGCGCGGAGGGGGCCGCAGGCGGGCTCAGGCGTAGGCGGCCAGCGCCTTTTTCATCTTCTTCATGGCCGCCGATTCGATCTGGCGGATGCGTTCGGCGCTCACCTTGTATTCGGCGGCCAGCTCGTGCAGCGTCATGCCGCCCGAGCCGTCGTCGTTGACCTTGAGCCAGCGCTCCTCCACGATGCGGCGGCTGCGCGGGTCCAGCTCGCCCAGGGCGGTGGCGATGCCGTCGGTGGCCAGCACGTCGCGCTGCTGCGATTCGATCATCGCGGTGGGCTCGTGGCTGCGGTCGGACAGGTAGGCGATCGGGCCGAACGCCTGCTCGCCGTCGTCGGACGGCGCCGGGTCGAGCAGCACGTCGCCGCCCGACAGGCGGGTTTCCATCTCGGTCACTTCCTCGCGCTTGACGTTGAGCCGCTCGGCCATCACGTCGATCTCATGCTCGCTCAGGACCTCGCGGTGCGCCTGCGCATCGGTCGTGTCGGCCTTGAAACCCTGCTTCATGGACCGAAGATTGAAGAACAGCTTGCGCTGCGCCTTGGTGGTCGCCACCTTGACCATGCGCCAGTTCTTCAGGATGTATTCGTGGATCTCGGCCTTGATCCAGTGCAGCGCGTAGCTCACCAGGCGCACACCCTGGTCGGGGTCGAAGCGCTTGACGGCCTTCATGAGGCCGATGTTGCCCTCCTGGATCAGGTCGCCGTGCGGCAGCCCGTAGCCCAGGTACTGGCGCGACACCGACACCACCAGGCGCAGGTGCGACATCACCAGCTTGCCGGCGGCCTCCAGGTCGTTGTCGTTCTTCAGCTTGCGGGCGTATTCCTGCTCCTCCTGCTGAGTGAGCATGGGCAGGCGGTTGACTGCCGAGATATAGGCGTCGAGGCTGCCCAAGGGCGGCACCAGCGCCCAGGCATTGACGGGAGCCAGGGCGGTAGTGGTGGATCCAGTGTGAACGGTCATTCCGGGGGTCCTTTCCTCTAACACTGCACTATGTTAGCACTCTCTTTGATGGAGTGCCAAGACAATGGTTCCCTCGGGTGGCAGACACTCGCCTCGCGCCGGCGCCAGGCCGTGGTCGATGCTCCTTGGGTTGCTCTCGATAAGACGCGGTGGTGGCGCCGTTTACGCCAACGCACTCGAAACAGACCGCCGGGGTTCTCAGGCCAGCAGCGCCTGGGCGAACTCGCGCGCGCTGAAGGTTTCCAGGTCTTCGAGCTTTTCGCCCACGCCGATGAAATAGACCGGCACGGGCCGCTCCTGTGCGATGGCCGCCAGCACGCCGCCCTTGGCCGTGCCGTCGAGCTTGGTGACGATCAGGCCCGTGAGTCCCAGCGCGTCGTCGAACGCCCGCACCTGGGCCAATGCGTTCTGGCCGGTGTTGCCGTCGATCACCAGCAGTACCTCATGGGGAGGGACATCGGCCCCCGCGCTCCGCGCCTCGCGTGGTTTGCTGCCCACCGGCGGCGGCTCGGCGCCGGCCTTGGCGATCGTGCGCTTGATCTTCTTCAATTCTTCCATCAGGTGCAGTTGCGTGGGCAACCGCCCGGCGGTATCGACCAGCACCACGTCCTTGCCGCGTGCCCTGCCGGCGGTCACGGCGTCGAAACTCACGGCCGCCGGGTCGCCGCCTTCCTGGCTCACGATCTCCACCATGTTGCGGTCGGCCCATACGCCGAGTTGCTCGCGCGCGGCGGCGCGGAAGGTGTCGGCCGCCGCCAGGATCACGCTCGCGCCTTCGTCCGCCAGGTGCCTGGTCAGCTTGCCGATGGAGGTCGTCTTGCCCGCGCCGTTCACCCCCGCCACCATGATGACGGTCGGCGTGTGCGCGCCGATCACCAGCGGCTTTTCCAGCGGCTGCAGCAGTTCGGCGATGGCGTCGGCCAGCAGACCCTTCACGGCGGCGGGCTCGGTGGCGCGGGCCTCCTTCACGCGGCGCTTCAGGTCGTCGAGCAGGTGCTGCGTGGCCTTCACGCCGGTGTCGGCCATCAGCAGCGCGGTTTCCAGCTCTTCATACAGCGCATCGTCGATCTGTGTGCCGGTGAACACCGTGGCAATGCTGGAGCCGGTCTTGCGCAGGCCCGCGCGCAGCCGGTCGAGCCAGCCTTTGCGCCCGGCGGGCGGCTCCAGGGCGGGTGCGGGTGCATCCGCATCCACGGCAGGGGCCGCCGTCTTGGCGAACGGGTTGCGCAGCCAGCCGCCCGCGCCGGAGGGCGAAGGCGCGGGGGCGGCAGGTGCAGGTGCAGGTGCAGGTGCAGGTGCAGGTGCAGGTGCAGGTGCAGGTGCAGGTGCAGGTGCAGGTGCAGGTGCAGGTGCAGGTGCAGGTGCAGGTGCAGGTGCAGGTGCAGGGACGGGGACGGGGGCGGGGGCGGGTGCCGGCGGCGCCGCGGGGGTTGCGGGCGGCGGCTTTTTCTTGAAAAAACTGAACATCGGGCGGTTCTTAGAATCGCACTATTCTATGAAACGCGCCTTTTCCACTCTGGCCCTGCTGGCAAGCCTTGCCGCGGGCGCCCATGCCGGGGCGTCCGCCGCCCCGCCCGCCGTCGAGCAGTTCACGCTCTCCAACGGCCTCACCGTCATCGTCAAGCCTGACCGCCGCGCGCCCACGGCGGTCAACATGCTCTGGGTGCGCGTGGGCGCCATGGACGAGGTGGACGGCACCTCGGGCGTGGCCCACGTGCTGGAGCACATGATGTTCAAGGGCTCGGCCAGCGTGCCGCCGGGCCAGTTCTCGCGCCGCGTGGCCGCGCTCGGCGGGCGCGAGAACGCCTTCACCGGCCGCGACAACACCGGCTTCTACCAGCAGATCCCCGCCGCCCGGCTCGAGGACGTGATGCGCCTGGAGGCCGACCGCTTCGCCCACAACCAGTGGCCCGACGAGGAGTTCGCCAAGGAGATCGAGGTCGTCAAGGAAGAGCGCCGCATGCGCACCGAGGACAGCCCCCGCGCCCTGCTGCACGAGGCGCTGAACGCGGCGGTGTTCATGGCCTCGCCCTACCACCGCCCCATCGTGGGCTGGATGGGCGATCTCGACGCCATGGCGCCCGACGACGTGCGCAACTTCTACCGCCAGTGGTACGTGCCCGCCAACGCCGCCGTGGTCGTGGCCGGCGACGTGGATGCCGCCGAGGTGCGGCGCCTGGCCGAGAAGTACTACGGCGCCATTCCCGCGCGCGCGCTGCCGGTGCGCAAGCCGCGCCCCGAGCCCGCGCAGGCGGGGCTGCGCCGCGTCTGGCTCAAGGCGCCGGCGGAGCAGGCCTACGTCGCCATGGCCTTCAAGGTGCCGCAGCTCACCGCCATCGAGCGGCCCGCCGCCGCCGACGACGAGGCGCTGGCACTCACGGTGCTGGCCGCCGTGCTCGACGGCTACGAGGGCTCGCGGCTGGACCGTGCGCTCACCCAGGGTGCCGACCGCGTGGCCGACAGCGCGGGGGCCTCCAACGGGCTGCTCGGGCGCGGGCCGCAGTTGTTCTGGCTGACCGGCGTGCCCGCGCCCGGCAAGACGCCCGAGCAGGTGCAAGCCGCGCTGCGCGCCGAGGTGGCCCGCATCGCCCGCGACGGCGTGAGCGAAGCCGAGCTGGCCCGCGTCAAGACCCAGTGGGTGGCGAGCCAGGTCTATGACCGCGACGCGGTCTTCAGCCAGGCGCAGGAGCTGGGCAGCTACTGGGTGCAGGGCCTGCCGCTCGACACGGGCGACCGCATCATCGAGCGCCTGCGGCAGGTCGGCGCCGCGCAGGTGCAGGCCGTGGCGGCCAAGTACTTCGGCGACGACCAGCTCACCGTCGGCACCCTGGTGCCCCAGCCGGTGGAGGCGGGCCGCCGCCGCGCCACCACCATGCCCGCCGACGCCATGAGATGAAACAACCCCCCAAGCGGCTGCGCCGCTGGGCTGGGTTGCGCCGGTTTCGAGCGGCGCGGGTCGCGCCAATAGCGTGGCCGAAGACTGGGCGCAACAAGAAGGAAAACCATGACGTTTACTATTAAAAAGATAGCTGCTACCGCAGGTATTGTCTGCGCTGGAGCCGTTTTTCATATGCAAGCCGCGTGGGCCGCGCTGCCCATCGCGCACTGGGTGCGGCAAAGCGGCGCGCAGGTCTACTTCGTGGAGAGCCCGACGATCCCGATGGTCGATGTGCAGATCGACTTCGACGCCGGCAGCCGCCGCGACCCCGCGCCCCAGGCCGGGCTGGCCGATGCCGTGGCCGATATGGCCGACAAAGGCGTGCGCGAGAGCGGCGCCGGCCCGGCGCTCGACGAGAACGCGCTCGGCGAAGCCTGGGCCGACCTCGGCGCGTCCTTCGGCGCCTCCGCCGACGGCGACCGCATGAGCTTCGCGCTGCGCTCGCTGACCGATCCGGCCCTGCTCGACCGCGCCGCGCAACTGGCCGCGCGCCAATTGGGCGAGCCGGCGTTTCCCGACGCGGTGTGGCTGCGCGAGCGCGAGCGCATCGCCGCCGCGCTGAAGGAGGCGCGTACCCGCCCGGCCACCGTGGCCAGCCAGGCGTTTGCCGAGGCGGTGTACGGTGGCCACCCCTACGGCTACCAGACCACGCCCGAGACGTTGGCGCGCATCGCCACCGCCGACATGCGCGCCGCCCATGCGCGTCTCATCCTGGCGTGCCGGGCCAAGGTCAGCATCGTCGGCGCCCTCACGCGCACGCAGGCCGACGGGCTGGCCGCCACGCTGCTGTCGCGCCTGCCGCAGCCCGCGGACGGCGCCTGCCCCGCGCTGCCCGCCGTGGCAGAGGTGCCGCCGCTGGCCGCCGCGCGCGACATCCGCATCCCGTTCGACGCCGCGCAGGCCCAGGTGCTGATCGGCCAGCCCGGCTACAAGCGCAGCGACCCGGACTTCTTCGCGCTGCTCGTGGGCAACTACACCCTGGGCGGCGGCGGCTTCGTCTCGCGGCTCACGGAGGAAGTGCGCGAGAAGCGGGGCCTGAGCTACAGCGTCTACAGCTACTTCGCCCCGGGCCTGCATGCGGGCGCCTTCATGGTCGGCCTGCAGACGCGGCCCGACCAGGCCGCCCAGGCCGTGGAGGTGGCGCGCGGCGTGGTGGCGCGCTTCGTGGCCGACGGCCCCAGCGAGGCCGAGCTGCGCGCCGCCAAGGACAACCTGGTGGGCGGCTTCGCGCTGCGCATCGACAGCAACCGCAAGCTGCTCGACAACGTGGCCAACATCGCCTGGAACGGCCTGCCGCTGGACTACCTGGACCACTGGACGCAGCGCGTCGAGCAGGTCACGGCGGCCGACGTGCGCGCCGCCTTCGCGCGCAAGCTGCAGCCGCAGAAGATGGTCACCGTGGTGGTGGGGGGCCAGCCGTGAGCGCCGCGCCGGCGCGGCGCGCAGGCGCTGGCGAGGTGCGCATCATCGGCGGCCAATGGCGCCGCACGCGCCTGCCCGTGGCCGACCGGCCCGGCCTGCGCCCCACGCCCGACCGCGTGCGCGAGACGCTGTTCAACTGGCTGGGCCAGGACCTGGCGGGCTGGCGCTGCATCGACGCCTTCGCCGGCACCGGCGCGCTGGGCTTCGAGGCGGCGTCGCGCGGCGCCGCCCAGGTGCTGCTGGTCGAGCAGGACGCGGCGCTGGCAGCGGGCCTGCGGGCGCTGCGCGCGCGGCTAGACGCCGCGGCGGTCACCGTGCGGCGCGGCGACGGCGTGGCGGCCCTGCGCGCGGCGGCGCCCGGCTCCGTCGATCTGGTGCTGCTGGACCCGCCGTTCGGCGCGGCGCTGTTCGCGCCCGCGCTGGCCGCCGCGGCGCCCGGCGTGAAGCCCGGCGGCTGGATATACCTGGAAGCGCCGCTCGCCTGGGGCGATGCCGAACTGCGGCCCTTCGGCCTGGCGCTGCATCGCCACCTGCGCGCGGGCGCGGTGCATGCCCACCTGCTGGAGCGCACTGCATAATGCGCCCGAACAGGCCTGGACCCCGCCAGCGCCTGCACCGAGGAGACCCTAGCCCATGGCCCAGAAAGTGATCGCCGTCTATCCCGGAACCTTCGACCCCATGACCCTGGGCCATGAGGACGTGGTGCGCCGCGCCACGCAGTTGTTCGAGCAGGTGGTCGTCGCCGTGGCCGCGGGGCACCACAAGAAGACGATGTTCAGCCTGCAGGAGCGCATCGACATGGTGCGCGAGGCGGTGGCGCCCTATGCGCAGGTGCAGGTGGAGAGCTTCTCGGGCCTGCTGCGCGACTTCGTGGTGGCCCGTGGCGGCAAGGCCATGGTGCGCGGCCTGCGCGCGGTGACCGACTTCGACTACGAGTTCCAGTTGGCCGGCATGAACCGCAGCCTCATGCCCGAGGTGGAGACGGTGTTCCTCACGCCGAGCGACAAATACCAGTTCATCAGCAGCACCTTCGTGCGCGAGATCGCCATGCTGGGCGGCGAGGTGGACAAGTTCGTCTCGCCCCAGGTGCAGCAGCGCCTGGCCGACAAGGTGCGCAGCCTCGGGCGCGCCTGAGCCCCCCGTCCTTGAACAAAATGCATACTCCTGGGGAGTATGCATGTGGTTATCGCGGATTCATTGCGGTGGCTGGGTGGTTGGTGGGGGAGTATATGCTGCGCCGACCTCGGACTGCGCGGCCACGACCGGGTGGGCCGCCTCTGCCACCACGTCGTGCACATGGCACAGCTTGTCGAGCACGCGCGCGGGCAGTGCGAACGGGTAGGCGTCCTCCTGGCCCAGGCTGCGATTCAGACTGTTGAGCATCAGCGTGAGGGGCACCCACTGGCGCACCAGCGCGTCGAACGGCAGGGGCGGGTCGGAGAACGGGTTGCCCACGCGCGTGCCGGCATCCGGCGCATCGCCGGGCACCACCACGGTGGTCTGGTAGGCCCAGGCGGTTTCCAGCAGGTCCACCATGTGCAGGTAGTGCGCCCAGGTCTCGGCCCAGTCTTCCCAGGGGTGGGAGGCGGCGTAGAAACTCACGTGGTCGTCCTGCCAGGCGGCGCTGCCGGGCGTGCGTGCGTAGTGGGCCCGCAGGGCCTGGGCGTAGTCCTGCGACTCGTCGCCGAAGACGGCGCGGAAGGATTCGGTGCGGCCCTGGTCGCGGATCAGCCGGTCCCAGTAGAAGTGCCCGGATTCGTGCCGCAGGTGGCCCAGCAGCGTGCGGTAGGGCTCGTGCAGCGCCACGCGCCGGCGCACGCGCTCGTCGTCGTCGGCCTCGGCGATGTTGAGTGTGATCACGCCGTCGGCGTGGCCCGTCATCACCGGCTCCGTACCCGGCTGGTCGGCCAGGAATTCATAGACCGGGTTGGGCACCGGGCCTTGCCCCGCAGCGGCGGCCAGCCCGAGCCGCGCCAGACTGTAGAACAGGCGCCGCTTGGCCACCTCGATGCGGTACCAGCGCTGCCGGTTCTCTGGCTGTGACAGGTCGGGCAGCAGGCGAGTCTGCCGGCACGAGATGCACAGGGGGTTGTCGTCTTCCATGGGCACGGCGAAGTTGCAGGCCTGGTAGGCATCGTGGTTGTGGCACATGCGCCAGCGCCGCGCATCGGGTGCGCCCGCATCGCTCGAACGCGTGAACAGCGCGGGCGCGGCGTTGCCATCGGCGGCGGCCAGGGCCGCCACCAGGAAAAGGTCAGGCAGATAGCCCAGCTTGCAGCCGCAGTGCAGGCACTGCACGTTCTCGAAGAAGACGGGATACCCGCAGTTGTCGCAGTTGAATACGCGCATACACGTGCCTGGCAGAAAAGGCAACAAAAAGGCAAGGCGCGGAAGGGTCCGGCCTTGCCCAGGCGATGTCCGCCAGGCCAGGGCCCGGCGGACTGCGAGTCAGCGGGCTTTAAGGGCGCACGACGATGTCGTTGCGCACGCTGCGCACGTTCTTGGTTTCGCGCGCGATCTGCTCGGCGCGGTTCTTTTCGGCCTGCGACTTGGCGAAGCCCGAGAGCTGCACCGTGCCGTTGAGCGTTTCCACGCTGATGGAAGTGGTGGCGACGGTCTTGTCGTCGGCGTACTTGGCCTTGATGGATGTGGTGATGCCCGCGTCATCCACGTAGCTGCCCAAGGTCTCCTGGTTGCGCGCGACGGCGCAGCCGGTGGCGGTGATGACGGTGATGCCGGCCATGGCGGCAAAGGCGATTGCACGAGCGTATTGCATGGAGTTTCCTCTTGAGTATTGCATGGTGTTTTCTCTGGGTGCGTTGCAGGGATTGGTTTGTCGGGGGGCGTAGTGATGAAGGGCCCGCCGCGGACTGTACCCCCCTGCCGCGCGGCGAACTGTCTGGAATCGGGGCGCTTCAGCGCTGCGCCTCAAGCGGAGCGTCAGCGTCCGGCATGGGCGGCATCAGTCGCGGCGGCGCGCCGCCATCATGACCACGGCGGTCAGGGCGGCGCCTGCCGCGGCGGCGATCAGGGCCGACTTCAGGGGCCGCGCGGCCACGTAGCGGCCCGTGGCATCGGAATAGCCATTGAGCTGCCGCCGTGCGCGGCTGGCGGCATCGGCGTAGTACCCGAGTCCGCGCTCGACGAGATGCTCGGCCCTGGCGGCCAGCCGGTCGATCGCGGGGTCGACCTCGCAGCGGATGCCCCGTACCTTGTCGCCCGCGCGTTCGAGCGAGTCGTTGGTGAAGACGCGGGTGGATTCCACCGCTTCTTCGGCGCTCTGGAGGGCGCTGTCGGCCAGGTGGCGCGCGGTGGCTGCGGCCTTGGATGTGGATGCGGATGTGGTCATGAAGGTTGTCCTTGGATGGTGTGTGGCGCGTGGCGGCTAGTGCAGTGTTCGATGCTTGGCGGCACCAATAAAAGCGATGCGTTTTGGCGCAGGGCAAGGCGCAAACCGCAGCGATAGCCGTCGCTATCGCGAGGATTTGCAACGCCGCCATGCGTCAAAAGGCGCGGTTTTATGTGCTGCTTGGCGTTGAACACTGCACTAGCCCTTGCGGATGATGCTTGCCAGGAAGCTGAGCACGGCCAGCACCACGAAAACGAAGAACAGTATCTTGGCGATGCCGACTGCGCCCGCAGCGATTCCGCCGAAGCCGAAAATCGCTGCAATGAGCGCAATCACGAGGAAAACCACGGCGTAGTGCAGCATGTTCATCTCCTTGCTTGCGGTTGTGGGGCAAGCCCCTGGTTTGCGGAGTTCGGCCTAGCCAATCACCTGAAGCCCAAGGTTATCGATGGGAGCGGGAAACCTGCATCGGCAGTGGGCCCTTTCCGGTGTCAGTGCTACCAGCGCTCGGCTGTAGGAGGATGCCGACTGCGCGGGCAGCGGCTGGTCTTACTGGTTATAAATCTAGGCGGCTTCGGCGGGCTCGGCAGCGGTTTTGCCGGCGCTGGACGCCAGACGCGGAATGTGGGCCGTGATCGTCGTGCCCTGCCCGATGGCCGACCTGATGGCGATGCGCCCGCCCGCCGCCTCCACGCGGTGGCGCATGCCCGCCAGGCCATAGGCGCTGGGCGTCATGGTGGAGGGGTCGAAGCCCTGGCCATCGTCGCGCACCTTCACGTCCACGTGGCCGCTGTAGCCGTGCATGGTGACCGTGATGTGCGATGCCTGGGCATACTTGCCGATGTTGGTCAGCGCTTCCTGCACGATGCGGTAGATCGTCAGTTGCGAGGCGTCCGATAGCCCATCGACCGGCTCCAGGTTGACATCCATGGCGATGCCCGAGCGCTCGGCGAATTCGCGCGTGAGGATTTCCAGCGACGCGACCAGCCCCAGGTGCGTCAGCGACGAGGGGCGCAGGTCCTCGATGATGCGGCGCTTGAGGGCGATGCCGCTGTTGAGCGTCTCGGTCAGGTGCTGCAGGCGCTCGACGATCTCGGGCACGGCCCCGATCTTGGACTTGAGCCGCGCCACGTCGAGTTTGGCGGCGGTGAGCAGGGAGCCGAGTTCGTCGTGCAACTCGCGCGCGAGGTGGCCCCGCTCGTCCTCGCGCACCTGCTGCAGGTGGGTGGCCAGCTCCGCCAGTGCGGCGGTGCGCTGGCGCACGAGTTCTTCGAGGCGGTCGCGCTCGTGTTCGAGCGCCTGCTGCTCGCGCTGCACGGCCTGGGCGAGCGCCAGCGTCTGGCGCAGGTACATGTAGAAGGCCAGCAGGCCGACCACGGCCACGATGGCGATGCCGATGCGCGCAATCTGCAGCGCCTGCGAAACCTGCTGCTGGCCCAGCGCCATCTGGCCGCTGCTGCGCGCGATGAGCTGGTTCGACTGCTCGCGGATGGCGTCCATGTGTTCCTTGCCCACGTCGGTGGTCAGGACGAACTTCCATGCATCCTCGTTGCCCTGCTTGCGCATGCGCACGCTGAGTTCCATCTCGGCGAGCTTGCGCGATACGTGGCCGGCGAGCAGCGAGAACTCGCGCTGGGCGTCCGCGCTGTCCGAGAAATCCCGGCGCAGCACCTCGACGTTGTCGTTGATGCGGGTGACCGCGACGTTGTAGGGCTCCAGGTACCGGTTGTCGCCCGTCAGCAGGAAGCCGCGCTGGCCTGTCTCCGCGTCCAGCACGTACTGCAGCAGGTGGTTGAGCGCCGCCCGCGTCTCCTGGGTGCGCACCATCTCGCGCACCGCCGCCGTGGACTGCATGTAGCCGGTCTCGTTGATGGCGATCAGGGCCGCGGCGGCGAGCGCCGCAAGGGGCAGGCTGAAGGCCATTCTGGAAAGTGAGGTGAACCAGCGCATGCGGAACTCCAAAAAACATTCATCGGCAATAATCGAAAATCGGGCGCCAGGCATGCATGCATGCGGTGCTGTGTGCCAAGATGGCATCTTTCTGCAGAAAGTGACCGAGATGATCAAGATCGGAATCGTGGACGACCATGCCATTGTCCGCTCGGGACTCAAGCAGTTCTTCGCCGATCATGTCGATCTGCGCGTGGTGGGCGAGGCGGCCAACGGGCGCGAGGCCATCGACCTCGTGCGCAACGCCGAGATGGACGTGCTGCTCATGGACCTGTCGATGCCGGGCCAGAGCGGGCTGGACGTGCTGGCGATGATCCGCGCCAAGGCGCCCGACGTCGGCATTCTCATCCTGAGCGGCTATCCCGAAGAGCACTATGCGATGAACATGATCCGCCAGGGAGCGAGCGGCTATCTGAACAAGGAATGTGATCCGATGGAGATCGTCAACGCCATCCGCACCATCGCGCTGGGCCGCCGCTACATCACGCCTTCGGTGGCCGACCTGCTGGCCCAGCAGCTCAATCGCAAGGAAGACGCGCTGCCGCACGAACTGCTGTCCGAGCGCGAGTTCCAGGTGTTCCTGAAGCTCGCCAAGGGCGAGACGGCGGGCGACATCGCCAAGGCCCTCTCGCTGAGTGTGAAGACGGTGAGCACCTACCGCACGCGGCTCATGGAGAAAATGAATCTTGCGTCCAACAGCGACCTGACCTACTACGCGCTGAAGAACAAGCTGATCGATTGATTTCCCCAGGCCGCAGGCGCGGTTTTCACGCGCCGTGCTGCGCGCAGTAGTCGACCAGCGCGTCGATCTCGTTGGACTTGTCGAATACCGCGTCCACCCCTAGCTGCGCACAGCGCGCACGGATGTCCGCGGTCGCGTAGTTGCTCAGCACCACCACCTTCTGCGCGGGCTGCCGGTCGCGGCAGGCAGCCACGATGCCCAGGCCGCTGCCCTGTTTCAGGAACAGATCCACGATGGCGAGATCCCAGGCGTCGCTGTGGCTTTGCAGCCAGGACGTGCCGTCCCTCTCCGATTCAGCCACCCCCACCAGCCGTATCGACGCCAGATCCTCCAGCGTATCGACCAGGTTTTCGCGGATGGTGGCGTTGTCCTCGACGATGTAGGTTCTCAGTCCCACGGTGCATCCCAACGCGCGCTCCATGCCATTCCGGATGTCGGTTCGCGCATCGGGATGTGCCATATGGGGAAGCTGGATTCCATGTCGATGGGTGGGTGAATGTCTCTGAATGTAGGGTTTCGTGCGGCACGATTCTGCCAGCGGCCAAGGTCGCTGCGTGTCGGACAATTCTTACGCTGCCTGGCATGGCATCGGCAGGTTCTTTGCCGCCCCGCGTAGGCGGGCGCTGACGGATGAACCTATGCCGTTTCCCGGTGCTGTGTGCCGCACACCGGGCACAGCGGATCGCGCGGCACCGTCAGCGTGGTCCATTCCGACGACAGGGCGTTGAAGAGCATGAGCCGCCCCTGCAGTCCGCCGGGCAGGCCCGCCGCGATCTTCAGCGCCTCCGCCGCCTGCATGCTGCCGATGACGCCGACCAGCGGCGCGAAGACGCCCAGGGTCGCGCAGCGCGTTTCCTCGAATGCGGCATCGGGCGGGAAGATGCAGGCATAGCAGGGCGAGGCGGCATCGCGGCTGTCGCAGACCGTGATCTGCCCATCGAAGCGGATGGCGGCGCCTGCAACCAGCGGCACGCGGTGCCGCACGCAGGCGGCATTGACGGCATGGCGCGTGGCGTAGTTGTCGCTGCAGTCGATGACCACCGTCGCCTGCGGCACCCATTCGTCGAGCAGGGCCGCATCGGCGCGCGCCCGCAGGGCCCGCACATCCGCCTGCGGATTGATGGCGTGGATGCCGTGCCGCGCGGATTCCACCTTGGGCTGGCCCTCGCGGTCGAGCGTGTGGGCGATCTGGCGCTGCAGGTTGGTGAGGTCGACCGTGTCGTCGTCCACCAGGGTGATGCGGCCCAGCCCCGCCGAGCCCAGGTACAAGGCCACCGGCGAACCCAGCCCGCCGGCGCCGACGACCAGCGCGTGCGCGCGCAGCAGCGCCTCCTGCCCCTCGATGCCGATCTCGTCGAGCAGGATGTGGCGCGAATAGCGCAATAGCTGGTGGTCGTCCATGGGCACGAATGAAAAACGGCCACGCCATTCCTTTGCGGGAATGCGTGGCCGCTGCGCGGTACGCGGGATCAGTTTTCTTTCTTGACCTCTTCCTTGCGCTCCACCTGCGTCTTGCTGAGCAGCACGGGGCGGCCCTTGAGCTGGTTGAGCGCCTGGGCGAGCTGGAAGTCCTTGTCGTTGCCGTATTCGGGCGGCTGGCGGTTCTCGGCTACCGGCTTCTTCTTGGCTTCTTCCTCCAGTTGCTTGCGGGCTTCCTCGCGGGCCTTGTCGCGCTCGGGGTCTTTCTCCTCGGCGCCCTGGCCGCTGCTCAGGTGCTTTTCAAGGTCGGCCTCGCGCATGCGCAGCGCCGCGAATACGTTGCCCTCGGGCGTTTCGTCGACCATCACGTCGGGCACGATGCCCTTGGCCTGGATCGATCTGCCGCTGGGCGTGTAGTAGCGTGCGGTGGTCAGCTTCAGGCCGGTGTCGGGCCCCAGGGGACGCACCGTCTGCACAGAGCCCTTGCCGAAGGTCTGGCTGCCCAGCAGGGTGGCGCGCTTGTGGTCCTGCAGCGCGCCCGCGACGATCTCGCTGGCCGAGGCGGAGCCTTCGTTGACCAGCACCACCAGCGGCACGGTCTTGAGCGCTGCGGGCAGGCGCTTGAGCGGGTCGCCGCCCAGGCCGCGCTGGTAGAACTCGGGCGCGGCCTTGTAGATGAACTTGCTTTCGGCCAACTGGCCGTCGGTGGACACCACGGTCACGTTTTCCGGCAGGAAGGCGGCGGATACGGCCACCGCCGAGTCGAGCAGGCCGCCCGGGTCGTTGCGCAGGTCGAGCACCAGGCCCTTGAGCTGGGGCTCTTCCTTGTAGATCTCTTCGACCTTGCGCACGAAGTCGTCCACCGTGCGCTCCTGGAACTGCGTCAGGCGGATCCACGCGTAGCCGGGCTCGACCACTTTGCCCTTGACGGACTGGGTCTTGATCTCCTCGCGCGTGATGGTCACGGGGAAGGATCGGTTCTCGTCCTTGCGGAAGATCGTGAGCGTGACTTTGGTGGCGGGCTCTCCGCGCATGCGCTTGACCGCATCGCCGAGCGCCAGGCCCTTGACTGCCGTGTCGTCGATCTTGGTGATCAGGTCGCCGGGCTTGAGGCCGGCGCGGAAGGCGGGCGAGCCTTCGATGGGCGAGACGATTTTGATCAGGCCGTCTTCCTGGCTGATCTCGATGCCCACGCCGACGAAGCGGCCCGTCGTGCCTTCGCGGAATTCCTTGAACGACTTCTTGTCGAAGTACTGCGAATGCGGATCCAGGCTGGCGACCATGCCGGAGATGGCGTCGGTGACGAGCTTCTTGTCGTCCACCGGCTCCACGTAGTCGCTCTTGATCATGCCGTAGACCGCTGCGAACTGCTGCAGCTCTTCCAGCGGCAGGGGGGCCATGGCGCCACGCGCCACCGTTTGCAGCGACACCGTGGTGAGCGCGCCGGCCACCACGCCAATGGAAACCCAGCCCGCGATCTTCAGTTTGTGACCCATATACCCGCAACCTTTACGGCTTCAATATACACCTTGGCTTGGTGCCGCATATCCCGTGCCAGTTCCGTGGCAGTCCGCTTTTCTTGCGGGGCGTTACAAGCGCGGCTTTCAGCGCGCCGGCCTGCCCTGCGCCGCCACGGCGGCAGCGGCACGGGCGGCGGCCTCGGCGTCGCCCAGGTAGTAGTGGCGCAGCGGCTGGAGCGCCGCATCTAGCTCGTAGACCAGCGGAATGCCGTTGGGGATGTTCAGGCCCACGATGTCGCTTTCCGAGACGCTGTCCAGGTACTTGACGAGCGCGCGGATGGAGTTGCCGTGCGCCGCCACCACCACGCGTTGGCCGGCGCGGATGGCGGGGGCCATCGCCTCGTTCCAGAACGGCAGCACGCGCGCCACGGTGTCCTTCAGGCATTCGGTCAGCGGGAACTCGGCGGCCGGCAGGTCGGCGTAGCGGCGGTCGCCGCGCTCGCTGCGCGGGTCGGCGGCGTCGAGCGCGGGCGGCGGCGTGTCGTAGCTGCGGCGCCAGGCCAGCACCTGCGCGTCGCCGTACTGCTTGGCCATCTCGGCCTTGTTCAGGCCCTGCAGCGCGCCGTAGTGGCGTTCGTTGAGGCGCCATGAGTGCGTCACCGGCAGCCAGGTGCGGTCCATCTCGTCGAGCACGTGCCACAGGGTGCGGGTAGCGCGCTTGAGCACGCTGGTGAACGCCAGGTCGAAGTCATAGCCTTCGGCGTGCAGCAGCCGGCCCGCGCTCTTGGCCTGCTCCACGCCCGCAGGGGTCAGGTCCACGTCGGTCCAGCCGGTGAACCGGTTTTCGAGGTTCCAGGTGGATTCGCCGTGGCGGATCAGGACGAGCTTGTACATGGCGGTATGGGAGTGATGCGCGCGGTTCAACAGCCCGCCATTCTAGAGGGCGGCACGCCCTAGAATCCCACGGTTTGCCACCTTCCCGAAAGACCACCCCAGTGAAATTCATCATCGACAACTGGCTGCTCATCGCCATCGCCATCGCCTCGGGCGGCATGCTGCTCGTGCCGGTGCTGCGCGGGGCCGCCGTGAGCGGCGCGCTGAGCGCCGCGCAGGCCGTGCAACTGATCAACCGCGAGAAGGCCGTGGTCATCGACGTGCGCGAGGCCGACGAATACGCCGCCGGTCACGTGGGCGGCGCGAAGAACGTGCCGCTGGACCAGTTGGAATCGCAACTGCCTGCGGCGGTGAAGAACAAGGCCCTGCCCGTCATCCTGGTCTGTGCGACCGGCAGGCGCGCCGCGCGCGCCCTGGGCGTGGCCAGGAAACTCGGCTACGAGAAGGCCCAAGTGCTCGGCGGCGGGCTGAAATCGTGGAAAGAAGAGGCTAACCTGCCCGTCGAAAAGGCCTGAGCCGAGATTGTCCCTTAGGCGGCCCCGAACCTACGCGGGTGTTGGCGGACGATTCGCGGCCATTTTGGCCCCTGCTTCGGCGGCAATGGCAGGGCTATTGCCTTCTCGCCAGCGCCCCAACTGCCGCGCGACTCGCCGTCGCGTCTTGCCTGGCACCCCGATCACGGCACCGGCAGGCGCATCCAACTGCCGTTTCTAGGTTCAATAGAATTCGCCAAAACGCATGAGCATGTCCTCCTCGCGCTCTTGCTGCCTGGCCAGTGCAGCTTGCTCGCGCAGCCAGCGCTTGAGTTCGGCGTCGTCGCGCACGCGCTCCAGATCCTGCTGCATGCCCTCTGCGGTGTGGGCCATCTCCTGCTGCAGCCTTTGCAGATGCACTGTCAGCACAGCCTCCTTCATGGTGGCATTCACCATCACGCCCAACTCACCGCTGAGCCGCATTTCCGCCTCGGCCACCTCGTGCTCCAGCACCGCCACCTGCTCCTTCAGGAGCAGCGACAGCGCCGCCAGCTTTTCGTCGGCCATGCGGGCAATATGGGCCTCATCCACCTGCTCGGCCTGCAGTTGCAGGCGTAGCAGTGTGACAAGATCACCACGCGCATTGGCGGCGTTGGCCTGGCTCATCAGCGCGCTCTTGCGCTCGCGCTCCTTGGGGTCGGTCTCCCGGTCTGGGTGCAAGGCACTGGCCAACTGCCGGTAAATGGCGCGCAGGGCCGCCTTGGCATCCAGGGCGTGCTGCTCGGCCTTGCGCTGCCTGGCCTTGGGCGGCCGCTCTGCCCTGCGCGCGGCCTGACGCTCTTGCTCGGCCTCCCGGTCGGCCTGCATTTGGCGCATCATGGCTTTGAGCAATTCCTGAGGCGAATCCACGTTGTTGATGCCATCCAGATCCAGCGGACGCCCCAGAAACTCCGCCACGGCATCCAGCACCTGCTGCTTGGCCTCCTGGCGCTCCTGCGCCTGCTGCTCCTGGACTTCGGGCGGGAAATACTGCGCGTGCAAAGCCGTCCACTGCGCCTCGTCCATTTCCGGCTGCGCCGCCAGCAGCAGGCTCTGCACCAGACCGCGCACCGATTTTTGCTGGGCCGCCGACAAGCCCTTGCGCTGCAGCCGCTCGTGCAGAAAAAGCAGCATCTGCGCCTGAGCCTGTGCAATTGCGCGCTCCAACGCGGATATTTGCGCCAGATGCGGCCCGCGCACGCTGGCCGCCAGTTGCTCGATGTCCTGCATCTGGCGGCCCAGGTTGTCCACCCGTGTCAGCAGCTTGTTGAAGCGCTGCTGCGCGGGGCTGAGCTTGCCCTGCGCGGTTTTCTGCACTTTCAGGCGCGCCACGCCATCGCCGGCAGGGTTGGTCTCGGCGGAATGGATATCGTCAAACAGATCGAGAGGGGGGGTGATTTTGATCATGCTTTCAACCTCAAGGGCGGCCGGTCAGGGGGCACGAAAACCGCGCCGCAAACGATCACCCGGCCAAGGGCAAGTGTAGCGTTCCATGTCGGCAAAGCCGTGCCTCGTCGACGCTACCATGGTGCCGTGCTTTTTACGCGCACAACAGGTGCCCCATGCTCCATCTCTACATCGGCAACAAGAACTATTCCTCGTGGTCCATGCGCCCCTGGGTGCTGCTGCGCCAGGCTGGCATTGCATTTGACGAATTGCGTGTGCGCTTCGACAGCTTCGAGGCCGGCTCCGAGTTCAAGCGCACCGTCGGCGCCGTCAGCCCCACGGGCAAGGTGCCGGTGCTGGTCGATGGCGGCCTGGTGGTGTGGGACACCCTGGCGATTGCCGAATACCTGGCGGAAACCCACCCCGACAAACAGCTCTGGCCCGCAGACCCCAGGGCGCGTGCCCGCGCCCGCAGCATCTGCGCCGAGATGCACAGCGGCTTCACTGCCCTGCGCAGCCATTGCCCCATGAACATCGAGGCGAACCTGGCCGACACCGGCGCCCTGATCTGGCGCGACCAGGCGGCCGTGCGCGCCGACGTGCAGCGCCTGGTGGACATGTGGAGCGAACTGCTGCAGGAACACGGCGGCCCGATGCTGTTTGGCGAATTCACCATCGCCGACGCCTATTTCGCCCCCGTGTGCATGCGCCTGCACAGCTATGCCCTGCCCTTGCCGCCGCACATCACCGATTACGTGCAACGCGTGCGCGCCCTGCCCGGCGTGAGGGCCTGGATCGACGAGGCGCTGGCCGAGCAGGATTTCCGCGCGTTCGAGGAGCCGTACCGGCTGGGGCGCTGAGGTGATCGGCCCCGCCGGCTCACCACATGCGGCATGGCGCATGTGGCACCTATGCGCTGCATCGACCCTGCAACTGGCGCCACCATGTCCACCGCCGTCATTCGCCTTGACCCGAGATTTTCCATGACTTACGCAAAACAGGCCCAGGCAAGCCGCCTGCCACAAAGGCATGTGCCGTTGTGGCATCCTTATTTGCGTCAGTCCCAAGCCGGCAGGGCCGGCTTGGGACGACCAATCTTGGCTGAAAGGAGCCCCTGCCGTGCAACCCGTCACTATGTACACCACCGCCGTCTGCCCGTTTTGCATCCGCGCCAAACAGATACTGAAGTCCAGGGGCGTCGAGCACATCGAGGAAATCCGCGTCGATGCCGACGCCGCGGCGCTCCGCCGCATGATGGAAACCACGGGCCGGCGCACGGTGCCGCAGATCTTCATCGGCGACACGCACGTGGGCGGCTGCGACGACCTCATGGCGCTCGATGGGCGCGGCGGCCTCATGCCGCTGTTACAGGCGGCCTGACATAATCCAAGATTGTTCCCGACGCTGACAATCTCGGATAGTCTGCGCCTGCGTGCCCGCTGGAGGGGGCCTTTCCCCGGCGGGCTTTGTTTTGACCTGAAACCAGCATTCACCCAACCACCATGGCCGATCAGCAAGACCCCGTGTTCCAGATCCAGCGCGTATACCTCAAGGACCTTTCGCTGGAGCAACCCAATTCCCCGGCCATCCTGCTCGAACTGGAGCAACCCACCGTGGACATCCAGCTCGGCGTGAACGCATTGCCGGTGGCCGACGGCATCTTCGAGGTGTCGGTCACCGCCACGGTGCAGACCAAGATCGGCGACAAGACCGTGTTCCTGGTCGAGGCCAAGCAGGCCGGCATCTTCGAGGTCCGCAACCTGCCCGAGGAGCAGATGGGCCCCATCCTCGGCATCGCCTGCCCGCAGATCGTCTACCCCTACCTGCGCGGCAACGTGGCCGACATCATCCAGCGTGGCGGCTTCCCGCCCGTGCACCTGGCCGAAATCAACTTCCAGGCCATGTACGAACAGCAGCAGGCGCAGGCCGCCAATGGCGTGTCAGCCGTGGCGCAGTGATTCAATTCCTCTAAGCGTTTTGGGCCTTCAGCGCTTGTCCCACCTGCGCGGGCAGCTATGAAAATCGTAGTGCTCGGCGCAGGCGCATGGGGCACGGCGGTGGCCGCGAGCGCGGCGGCGCACCCCGGCGCGGACCGCCGCGTCACGCTGTGGGCGCGCGACGCGCGGCAGGCCGCGCAGATCGGCAGCCAGCGTGAAAACCAGCGCTACCTGCCGGGCATCCCGCTGCCGCCCGCACTGGGCGTCGCCAGCGGCGACCCCGCTGCGCTGCTGGCGCAGGCAGACCTCGCCCTCCTTGCCGTCCCCGTATCCGCCCTGCGTGCGATGCTGGCCCAGGCCACGGGCGCGCTGGGCCGCCGGCCCGTGCCCGTCGCCTGGCTGTGCAAGGGCTTCGAGGCGGTGCAGCCCGGCGCCCAGGTGGGGCTGCTGCCGCACGAGGTCTGCGCCCAGGCCGCGCCGCAACTGCAGGCCGGCGTGCTCAGCGGCCCCAGCTTCGCCCAGGAAGTGGCGCGCGGCCAGCCGGCGGCGCTGGTCGCGGCCAGCCGTTCGCAGGCCGTGCGCGAGGCGCTGGTGCGTGCCCTGCACGGCCCCGCGCTGCGCATCTATGCCAACGACGACATCGTGGGCGTGGAGGTCGGCGGCGCGGTCAAGAACGTGCTGGCCATCGCCGCCGGCCTGTGCGACGGGCTGCGGCTGGGCACCAATGCGCGCGCCGCGCTCATTACGCGCGGCCTGGCCGAAGTCACCCGGCTGGGCCTGGCGCTGGGGGCGCAGGCGGAAACCTTCATGGGCCTGTCGGGCCTGGGCGACCTGGTGCTGACTGCCACCGGCGACCTGAGCCGCAACCGCCGCGTCGGCCTGCTGCTGGCCGAGGGGCGGGCGCTAGACGACGCCGTGCGCTCGCTGGGCCATGTGGCCGAGGGCGTGTACTGCGCGCATACCGTGGTGCAGCGCGCCGCGGCGCTGGGCGTGGACATGCCCATCGCGCGCGCCGTGGTCGCGGTGCTCGATGGCCGGCTGCGCCCCGCCGAGGCCGCGGCCGCGCTCATGGGGCGCGATCCGGCAGCCGAGTCGCACTGACCGGCGCGGCAGGCGGCGCGATGCGCGCCAGCGCCGCGGCCACGTCGGCCGCGCTGGCGGGGCGCACCAGCCGCGCCACTTCCCGCCCGTCATGTAGAAACACCAGCGTCGGCCACAGCTTGACGTGGAACGTGCGGCCCAGGGGTCGGCCCTTGCCGTCCTCCACGCGGATGTGGGGCAGGCCCGGATGCGCGGCGAGCGCCGCGGCGACGAGCGGTTGCGCGGCCTGGCAGTGGCCGCACCAGGCGGTGCCGAATTCCAGCAGCGCGGCCCCGCGCAGGGCCGCGATCGCATCCTGCGCGGGGCCGGGGTGGGCGTAGTCGGGAGTAGTGACCATGGTGCATGGATTGTGGCGCGCCGCCGTGCTGCGTGCCATGGCCAGCGCAATCCTTTCCGTTGGCCAGGCGCAGGACGCGCCGCCCGCCGAGCCGGCCGCCGTGTCGCTGCCCGGGCTGCGGCGGGTGTTGATGGCTTCGATGGGGTTCGCCTCGTGGGTGGGGGCGCCATGCACCTGCCAGCACACCGCGCTCGGCGCGCCATGCGCCATGCGGCGTTGTTCCTTCTTGCGGGCAGCACAGCCCGCCGCGTCGTCGCGGCTTGCCTGGCACCCCGATCGCGGCTCATCGGCACCACGCGCGAAGAGATGATGTCGCGCGAGCTTTCCGAACTCGTGCGCGAGGGCCTGCTGCGCAAGGAAGGCCGCGCCTGGGTGCTGCCCGGCTTCGGCGTGCTGCGCGCGCGGGTGGACGGCACGCGGCAGTAGCCAGGGCGCAACGGACTCTACAACTCCAGCACGCAGCCGTCGCCCAGCGCTTCGCGCCACACGCGCACCCGCGCGGGCGGCGGCTGCATGCCTTGCAGCGCCGCGGCGATGAACAGGCACAGGTTCTCGAGCGTCGGCGCGCCCAGGCCCGGCACCTCGTCGAGCAGGTGGTGGTCGAGCCGCTCGCGCACGCCCTGCAGCCGTTCGCGCAGCAAGCCCAGGTCGATCACCATGCCCGTGGCCGGGTCTAGAGGCCCGCGCAGGCTCACCTCGGCGTGGTAGGTGTGGCCGTGGATGCGGCGGCTGCCCTCGACCTCGATCTCGCGTTCGAGGGTGTGGGCGGCATCGAAGTAGAAGCGCTGGTTGACGGTGAAATGGGCGGTGGTGGCGGACATGATGGGGCGCGAGTGTACGGCCTCCTGGAGGCAGGCTCACTCTCCCCGGCATGGGCGCCCGCGTGGTACGCGTGGTTGCCCGTCACGAAGAAGCTGCCGTGGCGCCAGGCCAGTTGCGCCAGCCGCACCGCGTTCAGAGCCCAGGCGAGACGCGCAGCAGCGTCAGCGCGAGGAGCGGCGGGAACAGGCCCCCAGGCACACCCATCCGGCCCATGCGCGCCAGGGGGCGCGCCGCCGTCGCATGCGCGGGCAGGGAGGGGCAGAGGCCGGGAAAGACCGGCCATGGCGGCGGGCACGGGCGGGGTGCATAGCGCCCTCACCCACGAGGCGAACCCCATCGAAGCCGGCAACGCTCGATTGCATGCGGCCTGGCAAGGGATACACAGCAGCGGCCAACTGCTGTTTCCAGGATGATGTTGCCTGCAATGCCGTGCGCGTGCCGGCAGCCGCGCCCCTGCCCATGGTGCGGACCCCGGCGCTTGCGGCGCCCATCGATCACCACACGCTCATGTCCTCCATGCCTCTTTTCACCCGTCTCCTGGACCTGCAGCCGCTGCAGGACGAACTCACCGGCATGCGCCGCCACATCCACAGCCGCCCCGAGCTGGCCTTCGACGAGCACGGCACCGCCGGCTTCGTTGCCGGCAAGCTGGAGGAATGGGGCTACGCCGTGACGCGCGGCATCGGCCAGACCGGCCTCGTGGCCACGCTGCGCGCGGGCGCCGGGCCGCGCCGCCTGGGCCTGCGCGCCGACATGGACGCGCTGCCGATCCAGGAGGAAACGGGCCTGCCCTACGCCAGCACGCGCCCGGGCCTCATGCACGCCTGCGGGCACGACGGCCACACGGCCATGCTGCTGGGCGCGGCCAAGCATCTGGCGCGCACGCGCAACTTCTCAGGCACGCTGCACCTGATCTTCCAGCCCGCCGAGGAGCGTGGCTTCGACAGCGGCGGCAAGGCCATGGTGGAGGACGGCCTGTTCGAGCGCTTCCCCTGCGACCGCATCTACGCCGCGCACAACCACCCGGGCTACCCGCAAGGGCAGATCATGGTGCGCAGCGGGCCGTTCCTGGCCGCGGGCGACCGGGTGTTCGCCACCATCCATGGCGTGGGCGGCCACGCCGCGCGGCCGCATTTGGCGGTGGACCCGCTGGTCACCGCCGCGGCCATCGTGATGGCCTTGCAGACCGTGGTGGCGCGCAACGTCGATCCCAACGAATCGGCGGTGGTCACCGTGGGGCGGCTGCGCGCGGGCGACGCGCTCAACGTCATCCCGGGGCAGGCCGAGATCGGCATCAGCGTGCGCTCGTTCAGCCCCGCAGTGCGCGCGCTGCTCAAGGAGCGCATCACCACGCTGGTGGCGACCACCGCCCAGTCGTACGGCGCGCGCGCCGAGATCCGCTACGTCGAGGGCTACCCCGTGCTCGACAACGACCCCACCGCCACGGCCTTCGCCGCCGACGTGGCCGCCGAGCTGGTGGGCGAGGAGCGGGTGCTGCGTGAGATCCCGAAGCTCATGGGCAGCGAGGACTTCGCCTACATGCTGCAAAAGGTGCCCGGCGCGCTGCTGCGCATCGGCAACGGCCCGGCGGACGACGGGCGCGGGCTGCACAACGCGCGCTACGACTTCCACGACGGCAACCTCACCGTGGGGGCGGCGCTGTGGAGCCGCATCGCCGAGCGGTTCCTGGTGGATGCGCCGCTGGCCGCCTGAGACGCCGCGCGGGCCGGCGCCGGTGCTCTCTTGCGGCAGGGAGGTTTTATACTCCCCAGGAGTATGCTTCTTAGTCGCCCTATTGTTCTGCGCTGGCGCGATGATGGGTTGGGAGTATCCTGTTTTTTGCCGTTGCCGGTGCTGCCGCGGAGCATGCCGAGCGCGGCTCAGTAGCTGCGTCCGCCCTTGTACATCGCATGCTGGCGCCGGCGCAGCGACGCCGCCTGGGCGAGGCGGCCCATGGCCTGGCCCGCGTGGGCGTGGGTGATGGCCAGCCCCAGCGCATCCGCCGCGTCGGTGCCCGGCAGGCCGGGCAGGTGCAGCAGGCGGCGCACCATCTCCTGCACCTGGCTCTTGGCCGCGCGGCCATGGCCGACCACGGCCTTCTTCATCTGCAGCGCGGTGTATTCGGCCACCGGCAGGTCGCGCGAGACCAGCGCCGTGATGCACGCGCCGCGCGCCTGCCCCAGCAGCAGCGTGGACTGCGGGTTGACGTTGACGAACACGATCTCCACCGTGGCCGCGTCGGGGGCGTAGCGCTCCACCACCTCGCGCACGCCGTCGTACAGCACCTTGATGCGCGCCGGCAGGTCGCCCAGCGGCAGGTGCGTGGTGCGGATGGTGCCGCTGGCCACGTAGGCCAGCGCGTGACCGTCCACGTCCACCACGCCGAAGCCGGTGGTCTGCAGGCCGGGGTCGATGCCGAGGATGCGCATCAGTTATCCATGGCGCTCGCGCGCCACCCGCGACGCATGAAACTGGCGCAGCCCAATGCCAGGGATACCGCGCAACCGGCTTTGCCGGGCCGCCGGTATCGCCCCCGGCGCGGGGGTTGGCGGCCACACGCAGTGGGCAAGCCTGGGGGAGTGTTCCATCTCAGGGCAGCTCCGCCCCGCCCATGCGCGCCAGGATGGTCCGGCCGCGCCCGGCCAGGTAGGCGGAATCGGGCTGCTTCTCGAAGCGCTTGGGTGCGGGCAGCATCACGGCCAGGCGGGCGGCCTCGTAGGCGCTCAACTGCGCGGCGCTCTTGCGCAAGTAGTGGCGCGCGGCGGCCTCGGCGCCGAACACGCCATCGCCCCATTCCACGCTGTTGAGGTAGATCTCCAGGATGCGCTCCTTGGACAGGAAGGCTTCGAGCAGCAGTGTCAGTACGAACTCCTGCCCCTTGCGCAGCATGCTGCGCTCGCCCGAGAGCAGCAGGTTCTTGGCCAACTGCTGCGTGATGGTGGAGCCGCCGCGTATCCGCGGGGCGCGGGCGTTTGCCGCCGCGTGGGGGCGCTGCCCCGCGCGGGCCTCGGCGGCGGCGTTCTTTTGCCATGCCTGCTCCACCGCGTCCCAGTCCACGCCCTCGTGGTTGACGAAGTTGTCGTCCTCCGCCGCGATCACGGCGCGCTTGAGGTGGTCGGATATGCGCGTGTACGGCACCCATTGCTGCGCCCAGGGCAGGGCGTGGCGCGTGCGGGCGATGCGCCACGCCTCCGAGCGCTGGAAGGCGGTGGACTGCGGGTCGATCACCGCCATCGCGGCGATGCGCGCGGCGAAGAAGAGCTGCAGCGCCAGCGCGGCCAGCAGCACCAGCGCGATCCAGCGCAGCAGGGCCTTCATGCGCGGCTCATGGGATGGGCTGCGTGCGCACGCACTGCGGCGCGAGCGCCTTGGGGCGGTCGCGCGGCGCTCATGCGGCCAGGCTGGCGCGCAGCTCGGCCAGCACCCGCGCGGCGGGCGGGCGCACGCCGCGCCAGAGGGCGAAGGATTGCGCCGCCTGCTCCACCAGCATGCCCAGGCCGTCGCGCGGCACGGCGCCGTGGGCGCGTGCCCAGTCCAGGAAGCCTTGCGCGGCGGGGCCGTACATCATGTCCACCGCCAGCGTGCCGGGGCGCAGCACGTCGGCGGCCACTGGCACCGCGTCGCCGGCCAGGCTGCTGGCGGTGCCGTTGATGACTACGTCGAAGGGCTCGTGCGCATCGCCGAGCGCGCCGGCGGCCAGCGCCACGCCATGCTCGCGCGCCAGCGCGGCGTGGCGCCGCACCAGCGCATGCGCCTTGTCGGCGCTGCGGTTGACGACCAGCACGCGCGCCGGCCCCGCCGCGATCAGCGACCCCAGCACGCCGGCCGCCGCGCCGCCCGCGCCCACCAGCAGCAGCGCGCGCCCGGCCAGGGCCAGGCCGGCGTTGCGCTCGATGTCGGCCACCAGGCCGGCGCCGTCGGTGTTGTCGGCGTCGATGCCCTCGGGCGTGAACAGCAGCGTGTTGGCCGCGCCCGCCAGCGTGGCGCGCACGCTGTGGCGGCTGGCGAGCGCGAAGGCCTCGAACTTGAACGGCACCGTCACGTTGCAGCCGCGCCCGCCCAGCGCGGCGAAGCGCTGCACGGCGTCCGCGAAGCCGCGCAGCGGCACGCAATGGCGGCCATAGTCGATGCGCTGGCCCGTCAGTTCGGCGAAGCGCGCGTGGATGGCCGGCGAGCGGCTGTGCTCCACGGGGTTGCCCATGACGCAGTAGCGGTCGGGAGCGGTGGACAAGGTCATCGCGGCGATTTCATGGTGCTACCTGCCCCTGGAGGGGGGAGGCGGCTGCACGAAGTGTGCGGGCAACGGGGGGGCCATCATCGGACTGTCGTTTCCAGGGTTTCGTCGCGCGTGAAGCGAAAGCGCGATACCACCACGATCTGGTCGGCGCGCCTGCGCATGGTGGCGTCGAACGCGCCGAACGGCCCCGCGGCGCGGGCGATGGCCTGGGCGCGGCGGTCCAGCGCGGCGTTGCCCGAGCCCTGCTCCACATGGGTTTCGAGCACGCGCCCGTCGTGGTTGACGGTGATGGTCATGATGAGTTCGCCGTAGAGCTTCTTGCCGCCTTGCTGGGGGAAGTTTTCCGTGCCCTTGTCCTCCACCTTGCGGCGCAGGTTGTCGTAGTAGATGGCGTACACCTCCTCGCGCGTGGCGGGGCTGATGTAGCGCTTCTTGGGGCGGGCGTTCTCCTCGTTGATGCGGCGCTCGATCTCGGCCAGCAGCTTGAGCAACTGGCGCCGCTTCTCCTCCTGCGCGGCCTGCTCGCGCACCTCGCCGGCCAGGCGCTGGTCGGGCTGGGGCAGGGCGGCGACCTGCTCGCGCAACTGGGTCAGGAGCTGGGCCTGCTGCTCCTGCATGGCATCGACCTTGCGCTGGGCCTCCTCGAAGCTGTCGCCGATGGTGGTCAGCGCCGAGTACGGCAGCGGGCTGCTGGCGCGGCCTTGCGCGGCCTCGCCACCGCCCGCGTGCGAGGCCTGGGCGATGGCCTGGGCCTGGTCGGGCACGGCGGTGGACTGGGCGTTGACCAGGATCACCTCCAGCGGCGTGTCCTGGAACACGCGGTTGAACGCCTCGGGGTTGGCGATGCGCACCGTGAACAGCGCCGCGTGCACGGCGATGGAGGCGCCCAGCGCGATCTGCAGGGTGCTGAGGGAGCGGAAGGCGGCGCGCAGGTTCACGGGGCCGGATTATCGGGGCTGGCGGCGCTGGCCGCGCCGGTTGCGCCCTCGGCTTCGGTGACATCCACGGCGATCGCCAGCGGGCCGGCCACGGGCTCGTCGTCGGCGCCGTCTTCCTCGGGCGCGCCGGTGGCGGCGGGCGTGTCGTCGAGCCGCTCCAGCAGCGTGCCGTGCACGTCTAGGGCGATGTCGTCGATGCCGCCGAGCTTCACGCGCACATGGGCGCCGCGCGGCAGGTTCTGCGCGCCCAGCACGGGCAGCACCAGCGGCAGGGCGTCGGCGCGCACCAGGAAGCTGCCGCCCGGGCCTTCCTTGAACACCGTGGCCGTCAGCTCGGCGATGCCGTGCTGGCGCAGGTACTGCAGCGTCCAGAAGCGCTCCATGCCGGCCTGGTAGCCGTTGTAGGTGGTGTAGGCGGCGTCGAAGGCGCTGATGATGGCGAACAGGTTGGCGTCCTTCGGCTTGAACGGCGCGGCCAGCGCGGCGGCCTTGCCGTGGCGCACGCAGGCGATGATCTGCCACTGGTTCACCAGGTCCACGTAGCGGCGCAGCGGCGAGGTGCTCCAGGCATAGCTGGGCACGCCGATGCCCGCGTGCGGCAGCGCCTTGGTGCCCATGCGCACCTTCACGCCCGGCGCCAGGCTGGCCTGGCTGCGGTAGATGCCGGGCACGCCCAGCGCGCCCAGCCACTGGCCCCAGGTGCTGTTGGCGAGGATCATGGCTTCGGCCACGATCAGATCCAGCGGCGCGCCGCGCTGGCGCACGGCGATCTCCACTTGCTCGCTGCCCGTGGGTTCGGCCCCGCTGTTGCCAAGCAGGCGGAAGTTGTAGTCGGGCCGGTTGAAGGTCTCGGGCTTGCCGCGCACCGCTTCGCGCCGGGCCTTCAGCGCACGCGCCAGGCGGTATAGAAATGATAGCTGCCCGCGCAGGTTGGACAAGCGCTGGGGCTCGTTTTGATGCTCGAAACCAGGGTCGTCCAGCCAGGCCTCGGTGACCACGCCGTCGAGCTGGTCGTGGCGCAGGTTGGCGGCGATGGGCACGCGCTCCAGCCGGGTTTCGCTGCCGCGAACTTCCAGCGTGGCCTCGTCGATCGACACGTACAGCGAAAGCGCCGGGCGGGCCTGGCCTTCGCCCAGGGTGTAGCTCTGCACCACCTCGTCGGGCAGCATGGTGATCTTGTAGCCCGGCATGTAGACGGTGGACAGGCGCTGGCGCGCCACGGCGTCGAGCGCGTCGCCGGGCGCGATCGCCAGCCCCGGGGCCGCGATGTGCACGCCCAGCACCACGGTGCCGGTGCCCAGGCCCTGCAGCGAGAGCGCGTCGTCGATCTCGGTGGTCTGCGAGTCGTCGATGGAATAGGCCTGCACGCCCTCGGCCAGCGGCAGGTCGTCGGCAATGTCCGGCGCGGCCAGCGGCGGGAAGGCGGTGCCCTTGGGGAAGTTGTCGAACAGGAAGCGCTTCCAGTGGAACTGGTAGGGCGAGTCGATGGCGCCGGCCTTCTGCAGTAGCGCGAGCGGGGCGGTCTGCGTGGCGCGGCTGGCTTCCACTACGGCCTTGTATTCGGGCGCGTTCTTGTCGGGCTTGAACAGGATCTTGTAGAGATGCTCGCGGATGGGCTGCGGGCAGACGCCCCGGCCCAGCTCCGCGGCCCAGTCGGCGATCTGCTGGAGCAGCAGCTTCTTCTTCTCGATGGCCGCCAGCGCCTGCTGCACGATTTCGGCCGGCGCCTTCCTGAAGCGGCCCTTGCCGGCGCGGCGGAAGTAGTGCGGCGCTTCGAACAGCCGCAGCAGCATGGCCGTCTGCTGCTCCAGCGGGGCGCTGGCGCTGAAGTAGTCTCGCGCCAGGTCGGCGAAGCCGAATTCCTCCTCGGGCGCGAATTCCCAGGCCAGGTCCAGCTCGATGGACGGGCTGAGGGCCTGCGCTTGCGCCAGCAACTCGGCGGGCGCGGGCTTGTCGAACTTCAGCAGGACGTTGGCGGCCTTGACCTTGACCCGCTTGCCCGAGTCGAGCTCGATCTGGGCCGAGCTTTCGGCTTCGGACAGGATGCGTCCGGCGAGGAACTTGCCGGCTTCTTCGAACAGTGCGTACATGGGGCGCGATTCTCCCATGGGGGCGGCGCCCGCCCGCGGCGGGGTCAGGCCAGGCGCAGGAAGCGCATCACCGCATCGATGTGCGCGTCGAAGTCGCTGATCGCGTGGTCGCCGCCTTCGAGCAGCGCGATGCGCGCGCCGGGGTAGCGCGCGGTCATCTCGCGCCAGTCCAGCACCTCGTCGCCCTTGGCGACGATGGCGAACACCTGCTGCGGGGGTGGCTGGCCAGGACATTCGAGGGCGCGCAGTTCGTCCACGTACTCGGGCAGGAAGAAAAAGCGTTCATTCGGGTCGTGCCACGCCGTCTGCTCGCCGATGTGGCTCCGCAGGTCGCGCGCCGGGTCCACGGCGGGGTTCAGCAGCACCGCGCGGCAGCCCGTGTGCGCGGCCACCCAGGTGGCGTAGAAGCCGCCGAGCGAGGAGCCGACCACCGCCATGCGCTCGTGCGGCCAGCCGGCGATGCCCGCCTGCACCAGGTCGATGGCCGCGCGCGGCGAGGGCGGCAGTTGCGGGCACCACCACTGCACGCCGGGGTGGTCGCGCGCCACGCGGGCGGCCATCTTGCGCGCCTTCATCGATTGCGGCGAGGAGCGGAAGCCGTGCAGGTAGAGCAGGTGGGTGGCGGGCAGGGTCATGGGGCCGATGGTAGCGGCAAGCGGGCGCGATAATCGCAGGCCATGTCCGCCGTTCTCGACCAACCCACCCTGATGCGGCGGGTGCTGCCGCTGTTCCAGGGTTTCGACTGGCTGCTGCTGTGCGCGGTGCTGCTGCTGTGCGCGCTGGGGTTGGTGACCATGTATTCGTCGGGCTATGACCACGGCTCGCGCTTCTACGACCACGGCCGCAACATGCTGCTGGCCGTGGCCATCATGTTCGTGGTGGCGCAGGTGCCGCCGCAGCGCCTGATGGCCTTCGCCGTGCCGCTCTACACACTGGGCGTGGCGCTGCTGGTGGCGGTGGCGCTGTTCGGCATCACCAAGAAGGGCGCGCAGCGCTGGATCAACCTGGGGCTGGTGATACAGCCCAGCGAAATCCTCAAGATCGCCATGCCGCTGATGCTGGCCTGGTGGTTCCAGCGCCGCGAGGGGCAGTTGCGGGCGGTGGATTTCATCGCCGCGGGCCTGCTGCTGGCGCTGCCCGTGGGGCTCATCATGAAGCAGCCCGACCTGGGTACGTCGCTGCTGGTGCTGGCCGCGGGCCTGTCGGTGATCTTCTTCGCCGGCCTGGGCTGGCGCCTGGTGCTGCCACCGGTGCTGGTGGGCGCGGTGGTGGTGGGGCTGGTCATCTGGTACGAGCCACAGCTCTGCGCCGAGGGCATGCGCTGGCCCGTGCTGCACGACTACCAGCAGCAGCGCATCTGCACGCTGCTGGACCCGTCGAAGGACCCGCTGGGCCGGGGCTTCCACATCATCCAGGGCATGATCGCCATCGGCTCGGGCGGCTTCTGGGGCAAGGGCTTCATGGAGGGCACGCAGACCCACCTGGAGTTCATTCCCGAGCGCACCACGGACTTCATCTTCGCCGCCTATTCCGAGGAGTTCGGCCTGGCGGGCAACCTGCTGCTGATGGCGGGCTTCGCGCTGCTGATCCTGCGCGGCCTGCTGATAGCCCTGAACGCCCCGACCCTGTTCGCCCGGCTGCTGGCTGGGGCCGTGACGATGATCTTCTTCACCTACGCCTTCGTGAACATGGGCATGGTGAGTGGCATCCTGCCCGTGGTGGGCGTGCCGCTGCCTTTCGTGAGCTATGGCGGCACGGCCATGGTGACGCTGGGCATGGGGCTGGGCATCCTGATGTCGGTGGCGCGGTCGCGGCGGCTGATGCAGACCTGACCCCGGCCAGCGCCGGATTCGCGCGGTGCCTACAATGGCCTGATGATCTCCCGCGAACCCACCATCGAACGCCTGGCCACGGCCCGCCAACTGCTGCTGGAGCCCTTCGGGCTGGACGAAACCCACCTGGCCCGCGCCCTGGCCGAAATCCGCGCCCACCGCGTGGACGACGCGGACCTGTACTTCCAGTACACCCGCAGCGAAGGCTGGAGCCTGGAGGAGGGCATCGTCAAGACCGGCAGCTTCAGCATCGACCAGGGCGTGGGCGTGCGCGCCGTGGCGGGCGAGAAGACGGCGTTCGCCTATTCCGACGACATCTCCTGGGGCTCGCTGCTCGACGCAGCCCGCACGGTGCGGTCCATTTCGGCCACGGCGGGCGCCGGTAAAGCGCGGGTAGCTCCTAGAAAGATAGCGAAGGGGCGTTCGCTCTACCCCGGCGTGGACCCGATCGCGTCGCTGGGCAGCGCCGGGAAGATCGCCCTGCTGGGCCGCGTGGAACAACTGGCCCGCGCCAAGGACCCGCGCGTGTCGCAGGTCATGGCCGGGCTGGCCAGCGAATACGACGTGGTGCTGGTGGCCCGTGCGGACGGCACGCTGGCGGCGGATGTGCGGCCGCTGGTGCGGCTGTCGGTCACGGTGATCGCCGAGCACAATGGCCGCCGTGAAATGGGCTCGGCCGGTGGCGGCGGGCGCTTCGGCCTGGCATATTTCGACGATGCGCAGATTGCCCGGTATGTGGACGAGGCGGTGAACGCGGCGCTGGTCAATCTGGAGTCGCGCCCCGCCCCTGCGGGCGAGATGACGGTGGTTCTGGGCCCGGGCTGGCCCGGCATCCTGCTGCACGAGGCCATCGGCCATGGGCTGGAGGGGGATTTCAACCGCAAGGGCTCGAGCGCCTTCAGTGGCCGCATCGGCCAGCGCGTGGCGGCCAAGGGCGTCACGGTGCTCGATGACGGCACCATCGCCGACCGGCGCGGCTCGCTCAATGTGGACGACGAGGGCCACGCCAGCCAGCGCAATGTGCTGATCGAGGACGGCATCTTGAAGGGCTACATCCAGGACGCGCTGAACGCGCGCCTCATGGGCGTGGCGCCCACGGGCAACGGCCGGCGCGAAAGCTACGCCCACGTGCCCATGCCGCGCATGACCAACACCTACATGCTGGGCGGCGACAAGGAGCCGGCAGAGATTGTCGCCAGCATCAAGAAGGGCCTGTATGCCACCAACTTTGGCGGCGGGCAGGTGGACATCACCTCCGGCAAGTTCGTCTTCACGGCGAGCGAGGCGTACTGGGTGGAGAACGGCAAGATTCTCTACCCGGTCAAGGGCGCGACCATCGTGGGCAGCGGCCCCGATTGCCTCAAGCGCGTCACCATGATCGGCAACGACATGAGGCTCGACAGCGGCGTGGGCACCTGCGGCAAGGAAGGCCAGAGCGTGCCGGTGGGTGTGGGCCAGCCCACGATGCGCATCGACGGCCTGACCGTCGGCGGCACGGCCTGAGGCCGGCCATCCCTGCCGCGCGGTGCCCGGCTTGACCCACGGTTGCAGGCAATGACGCGGCCACGCCTCTCCCGGGACCCTTCGAGCCACCTGTTCAGCATCCAGTCGTTCGGCGGCATCAGCCGTTTCCTGCTGGAATCGGTCACCGACGAGGAAACGCGCCAGTTGCGTGAAAGCATGCGCGCGCTGGCCTTGCACATCGACAGCATCCTCGCGGCGCGTCGGCAGCAGGGCGGCGTCGCCGTGCTGGGGCAGCGCGTCACCACGCTGTGCGATTCGTCGCTGCGCCAGCACCAGAGCGCGGTAACCGCGCTGGGCCCCGATTGGTGTGCGATGTATGAATACGGCTCCTACCTGCGCAGCCTGGGCCACCTGCGCGACGCGGCGGAGCACTGGCGCGCGGCGCTCGGACGCGGAACGCCGGACGAGCCGGCATGCTTCGATGCCTTCGACTCGCTGTCGTGGCGCACGCTGGGCGAGGGGCTGTTGCTCATCGACATGTATGAGCACTGGGCGCGGCAAGGCACTGAGGCGACGTCCGCCGCGCCAGGGGCCCGGCCCGTCTCGCCGCTGGCCCGGCTGCGGCGATGGCTGCGTCGGCGTGTGGTGCGCTGACGCAACAGCCGCCATTGCGGCGGCGCACAAGGCTGTGCTACATTCGCCCCTCATGCAAGTTCGCAGCGCCTTCTATTTTTACTTTTGGTTCTCGGTCCCCGGCGGACGAGAGGTGGATGCGCAAGCGTAGAACGCAACCAGATACCCCCCAAACCGCCGGAGCCTCCAAGCCCGGCGGTTTTTTTATGTCTTTTCCAGAACCCGCCTGAAACCCCATCGCACCCGGCGACTACAAAGGAACCCGCAGCATGAATGCCAAGCCCGTCCAGCCCACCAGTGACTCCTGGTATGCGCACGTTGAGAAGACCAGCGAAACCGACAACGAACGCATCGAGGACATTACCGTGCTGCCCCCTCCCGAACACCTGATTCGCTTCTTCCCCATCCGTGGCACGGCGGTCGAATCCCTCATCACGCGCACGCGGCAGGCCATCCGCAGCATCATGACCGGCAAGGACGACCGCCTGCTGGTGGTGATCGGCCCGTGCTCCATCCATGACCCCGCCGCTGCGCTCGAATACGCGCGCCGCCTGGCCGCCGAGCGCGCCAAGTACGCCGACACGCTGGAGATCGTGATGCGCGTGTACTTCGAGAAGCCGCGCACCACGGTCGGGTGGAAGGGTCTGATCAACGATCCCTACCTCGACCAGAGCTTCCGCATCGACGAGGGCCTGCGCATCGCGCGCCAGCTACTCATGGAGATCAACCGCCTGGGCGTGCCGGCGGGCAGCGAGTTCCTCGACGTGATCTCGCCCCAGTACATCGGCGACCTGATCTCCTGGGGCGCGATCGGCGCGCGCACCACCGAAAGCCAGATCCACCGCGAACTCGCCTCGGGTCTGTCGGCGCCGATCGGCTTCAAGAACGGCACCGACGGCAACATCCGCATCGCCACCGACGCCATCCAGGCCGCCTCGCGCGGCCACCACTTCCTATCGGTGCACAAGAACGGGCAGGTGGCGATCGTGCAGACCCAGGGCAACAAGGACTGCCATGTGATCCTGCGCGGCGGCAAGGCGCCCAACTATGACGCGGCCAGCGTGGCAGAGGCCTGCGGCGACCTCGAGGCCGCGGGCCTGACCCCTTCGCTCATGGTCGACTGCAGCCACGCCAACAGCAGCAAGCAGCACGAGAGGCAGCGCGACGTGGCCCGCGACATCGCGGGCCAGATCGCGGGCGGCAGCTACAGTGTGTTCGGCGTGATGGTCGAAAGCCACCTGAGCGCAGGCGCGCAGAAGTTCACGCCTGGCAAGGACGATCCCGCGCAGCTCGAATACGGCAAGAGCATCACCGACGCTTGCCTGGGCTGGGACGATTCGGCGCACATGCTGGAGCAGTTAGCGCAGGCTGTGCGCACGCGCCGGGCGCGCTGACCGGCACCGTGAAAGGTCGGAGTTTTTCCCCTTGCATGGCGCCCACGACGGGCGCATGCTGAACGCGCTTACAAGGAGGTCGGCAATGAGCAGCGAGGTGAGATTTCTGTTTGAAGGTGGTGAAGAACGTGTGTTCGGCATGGATGACATGGCGCCCATGGCCGCCGACGTGGCGCGCTGGTGGCTCGACGACCAGTTCGTGCGCCTCGACTGCGAGCCGCTGCGACCCACCGGCAAGGTGCTGATCGCCGACAAGGCCATCTGCATCGCCCGCGCCGCGGGACTGGCGCGTTTTTCCGACATGCATTGGGGGTCCGAATTCGCCCGCGCGGTGCATGGGGCGCTGTCCAGGCCGCGGGTCGTGATCGATGTGGCGGCGATGACCGTGTCGTATTGAACCTAGAAACGGCAGTTGACCGCTTTGTATCCCTTGACAAGCCGCATGAAATCAAGCGTTGACGGCTTCGATGGCGTTCGCCTCGTGGGTGAGAGCGCTATGCACCCGCCGGCACCGCGCTCGGCGCGCCATGCGGCGTTGCTCCTCCTTGCGGGCAGCAAGCCCGCCGCGTCGTCGCCCTTGCAGGGCGCAGGCCTGCCGGAGACAGGCCTTCTTCGCACTGTCCAACAGCACGCAGGTGCTGTTGGAGCCGCAGCGCTCAGCCTTGCCTGGCACCCCGATCACGGCACCGGCAGGCGCATTCAGCTGCCGTTTCTAGGTTGAAAAAAACGGATGCCGCCTCAGCGGGATGCCGACGCCGCCAGCGCGTCCAGCAGTCGCGCATGAATGCCGTCGAAGCCGCCGTTGCTCATGCAGACCACATGGTCGCCGGGCCGGGCCTCCTCCACCACCTGGCGCACCAGGGTGTCGATGTCCGCGGCCACGCGGGCGCGGCCCCGTGGGCCTACGCCCATGGGCGCCAGGGCCTGGGCCGCGTCCCAGTCCAGCCCGCCTGTGTGGCAGAACGCGAGGTCGGCGGGCTCCAGGCTCCAGGGTAGCTGCGCCTTCATGGTGCCGAGCTTCATGGTGTTGCTGCGCGGCTCGAACACGGCCAGGATGCGCCCGCCATGCGCGCCCAGGCGCTGGCGCAGTCCGTCGAGTGTGGTGCGGATCGCCGTGGGGTGGTGGGCGAAGTCGTCGTAGACCGTGATGCCACGCACCGTGCCGCGCACTTCGAGCCGGCGCTTGACGCCCTGGAAGCTGCCGAGGGCCTGCGCGGCCACCGTGGTCGGCACGCCCAGGTGGTCGGCGGCGGCAATGGCGGCCAGGGCGTTGAGCTGGTTGTGGGCGCCGCTGAGCGCCCAGGTGACATGCGCCGCCCTCTCGCCATGCTGCAGCACGTCGAAGTCGTGCGCCACGCCTTCGGCGGTGAAGTCGCTCACGATGGCGCCGAAGCTGCGCACCTCGCTCCAGCAGCCCGCATGCAGCACGCGCGCCAAGCTTTCCTCCAGTCCGTTGACCACCACGCGCCCGCTGGCGGGCACCGTGCGCACGAGGTGGTGGAACTGGCGCTCGATGGCGGCCAGGTCGTCGAAGATGTCGGCGTGGTCGAACTCCAGGTTGTTCAGCACGGCAGTGCGGGGCCGGTAGTGCACGAACTTGCTGCGCTTGTCGAAGAAAGCGGTGTCGTACTCGTCGGCTTCGATGACGAAGGGCGCGCACGCGGCGCCGAGACCCGCCGCCGGGCCGCCCCAGGGCGGGGCAGCCCCCTCGGGGAGCGTGGGGGCTGCAAGCCGCGCCGACACGCCGAAGTCGCACGGCACGCCGCCCACGAGGAAGCCGGGCGCCAGCCCGGCCTGTTCCAGCACCCAGGCCAGCATGGAGGTGGTGGTGGTCTTGCCGTGCGTGCCTGCCACGGCCAGCACGTGGCGGCCCTGGAGCACGTGCTCGGCCAGCCACTGCGGTCCGCTGGCGTAGGGCGCGCCCGCGTCCATGATGGCTTCCATGAGCGGAAATTTGGGCGTGCCGTCGGGCAGGCGGGCACGGCTTACCACGTTGCCGACGATGAACAGGTCGGGTTTGAACGCCATCTGGCCGGCGCCGTAGCCACTGACCAGATCGATGCCCAGCGCGCGTAGCTGGTCGCTCATGGGCGGGTAGACGCCCGCGTCGCAGCCGGTGACGGTGTGCCCCGCCTCGCGGGCCAGCGCGGCAAGCCCGCCCATGAAGGTGCCGCAGATGCCGAGAATGTGGATATGCATGGCGCCCGATTCTAGTTTGCAAGCCAAATTGGCCCTCAGCGCTTTATTCATCAGCGACAGCAGCTACTTTATTGATAGCGGATGAGAAAACTGCGCAAGCCGCGCGGCGTGGTTTGCGGGTGGCGGCGCGACAATGTCCGCCATGGACGACACGCGCAAGCCCGAAATCGCCGCCGCCGCCGCGCGCATCGTGGTGGAGGAGGGGCTGGAGTACGCCCAGGCCAAGCGCCGTGCCGTCAAGCAGTTGGGGCTGCCGCCGCGCACGCCCTTGCCCGGCAACGACGATGTCGAAGCGGCCGTGCGCGAGTACATCGACATCTTCTGCGCCGACACCCAGCCTGCCGAACTGCTGGCCCTGCGACGGCTGGCATTTGTGTGGATGGAGCGGTTGGCGCAGTTTCGCCCCCACCTGGGCGGGGCCGTGTGGCACGGCACGGCGACGCGCCGCTCCGACATCTACATCCAGCTTTTCTGCGACGACCCGAAGTCCGCGGAGATCGCCCTCATCGACCACCGGGTGGACTACGACCCGCGCACGGTCACGGGCTTCCATGGCGAGCCGGTCGAGGCGCTGAGCCTGTCGGCCCCGTCGCGCGAACTGGGCGAGGTGGTTGGCGTGCATCTGCTCGTGTACGATCTGGACGATCTGCGCGGCGCCCTCAAGCCCGACGCACAGGGCCGCACGCCACGCGGCGATCTCTCGGCGGTGCGCCGGCTGCTACGGCCCGATGCCTTTTCTTCCGAATGAACGATCGCGCCCCCCCTCCCATTGCCCCTGCCGGCTCCGTCGTGCGCCGCCGCGCGGTGTTCGCGGGCGTGGCCGCGACTGCCTTGCTGGCCGGCGCGGGGGCGGCTTGGCAGGCGCTGCGGCGCCAGGCCGGGGACGCCGATGCCGAGGCGCTGTGGGGCCACGGCTTCGAAACCCCGGAAGGCGGCGTGCTTGCCTTGCAGTCATTGCGCGGCAAGCCGGTGCTGGTGAACTTCTGGGCCACATGGTGTCCGCCTTGTGTCGAGGAGATGCCGCTGCTGGAGCGCTTCTTTCGCGAAAATGCCGGCAAAGGGTGGCAAGTGGTCGGAATTGCGGCGGATCAGCGCGAGCCGGTGCGCAAGTTCCTGACCCGCGTTCCCATCTCGTACCCCATTGCCCTGGCAGGTTTCTCGGGCATCGAATTGGGCAAGGCGTTGGGCAATGCCGGGGGCGGCCTGCCGTTCACCGTGGTGCTGGGGAAGGATGGCCGGTTGGCCGGGCGTAAAATAGGCCGCTTGTCCCTGGAGGATCTGCAGCGTTGGGTGGCGCAGATCTAATGCAGTGTTCAACGCTAAGCAGCACATAAAACCGCGCCTTTTGCCGCATGGCGGCGTTGCAAATCCTCGCGATAGCGACGGCTGCGACGGCTATCGCTGTGGTTTGCGCCTTGCCCTGCGCCACAACGCATCGCTGTTATTGGTGCCGCCAAGCATCGAACACTGCGCGAGCTGCCGCGCATTTCCTTGCCGCTTTGGCACATCGCGCGGCAAGGCCCGATGCATAGCCTGTCTCAATCAATAAATGGGCGAAAAAAGCAGAAAATGAAAGAAGTAGGCTGAATTTACGGTAAATTCGCGCCTTCCTGTTTTTTGCGGATGGAGTTCCCATGGATTTGCGAAAACTCAAGACCCTGATCGATCTGGTGTCGGAGTCGAACGTCTCCGAACTTGAAATCACCGAAGCCGAAGGCAAGGTGCGCATTGTCAAGGGAGGAGGCGCCGTGGTGCAGCAGTTCGTCCAGGCGCCCATGGCCGCTACCGCACCGGTTGCCACCGCGCCTGTTGCGGCTGTTGCCGCCGTTGCCGCGCCGGCACCGACTGGCCATGTCGTCAAGTCGCCGATGGTCGGTACCTTCTATCGGTCCGCGAGCCCGGGCGCCAAGCCGTTCGTCGAGGTGGGCGCCCAGGTGAAGGAAGGCGATACGGTCTGCATCATCGAGGCCATGAAGATCCTCAACGAAATCGAGGCCGACAAGAGCGGCACGATCACCGAGATCCTCGGCGAGAACGGGCAGGCCGTGGAGTACGGCCAGCCGCTGTTCGTCATCGAGTGATGGGCGTGCCTCATGTTTAAAAATATCCTGGTGGCCAATCGCGGCGGTGTTGCCGCAGGCAAGGCGAAGCAAATCGCGCTGGAGCGCGCCAGCGCGTGGGCGATGAGCCGCGAGGTGGCCCATGTTTAAGAAGATCCTGGTGGCCAATCGCGGCGGTCTTGCCGCAGGCAAGGCGAAGCAAATCGCGCTGGAGCGCGCCAGCGCGTGGGCGATGAGCCGCGAGGTGGCCCATGTTTAAGAAGATCCTGGTGGCCAATCGCGGCGAAATCGCTCTGCGCATCCAGCGCGCCTGCAGCGAACTGGGCGTGAAGGCGGTGATGGTCTATTCCGAGGCCGACCGCGAGGCCAAGTACGTGAAACTCGCCGAGGAGGCTGTGTGCATCGGGCCCGCGCCTTCCGCGCAGAGCTATCTCAACATGCCTGCCATCATCTCCGCTGCCGAAGTGACCGATGCCGAGGCCATCCACCCGGGCTACGGCTTCCTGTCGGAAAACGCGGATTTTGCCGAGCGCGTGGAGAAAAGCGGCTTCCAGTTCATCGGCCCCACGCCCGAGTCGATCCGCATCATGGGCGACAAGGTGTCGGCCAAGCAGTCCATGATCAAGGCCGGCGTGCCCTGCGTGCCGGGCTCCGAGGGCGAACTGCCCGACGACCCGGCGCAGATCCGGCGCATCGCGAAATCCGTCGGCTACCCGGTGATCGTGAAGGCGGCGGGCGGCGGCGGCGGGCGCGGCATGCGCGTGGTGCACACGGAGGCCGCGCTGGTCAACGCGGTGCAGATGACCAAGGCCGAGGCCGGCGCGGCATTCGGCAACCCGGCGGTGTACATGGAGAAGTTCCTCCAGAACCCGCGCCACATCGAGATCCAGGTACTGGCGGACAAGTACAGGAACGCGGTGTACCTGGGCGAGCGCGACTGCTCCATGCAGCGCCGCCACCAGAAGGTGATCGAAGAGGCACCGGCGCCTGGCATCCCGCGCAAACTGATCGAGAAAATCGGCGAACGCTGCGTGGCCGCATGCAAGAAGATCGGCTACCGCGGCGCGGGCACGTTCGAGTTCCTGTACGAGAATGGCGAGTTCTATTTCATCGAGATGAACACGCGCGTGCAGGTCGAGCACCCGGTGACCGAGTGGATCACCGGCGTGGACATCGTGCGCACTCAGATCATGGTGGCCGCGGGCGAGAAACTGCCTTTCACCCAGCGTCAGATCCAGATCCGCGGGCATGCCATCGAGTGCCGCGTGAATGCAGAGGATCCTTACAAGTTCACCCCGTCGCCGGGGCGCGTCACCACCTGGCATTCGCCGGGCGGGCCGGGCGTGCGGGTGGACACGCATATCTATACCAACTACTTCGTGCCGCCCAACTACGACTCGATGGTCGGCAAGATCATTGTGCATGGGGATACGCGCGAGCAGGCGCTGGCGCGCATGCGCACGGCGCTGTCCGAAACGGTGATCGAGGGCATCAACACCAACATTCCCCTGCACCGGGAACTGATGGTGGACGCCAAGTTCAACGACGGCGGCACCAACATCCACTACCTCGAGGAATGGCTGGCCCAGCGCCAGCGTTGACGCCGCGCCATGCATGAACTGAGCCTGCTGGCACCGGAGGAGCGCATCGAGGCGTTGTGCGACGCGCTCGAAGCCCTGGGTGCGCTGTCCATCAGCGTGGAAGATGCCGACGCGCAGACCGATGCCGAACAGGCGCTGTTTGGCGAGCCCGGCCTGCCGCCGCCGCGCGAGGGCTGGCAGCGCTCGCGCGTCGTGGCGCTGTTCACCGCCGAGGCCGCGGCACGCGACGCCAGCCTGCTGCTGCAGGCGCAGGATTTCTTCGCGGAGTGCCGCGTGCTTGCCATGGCCCCGGTGCCCGATGAGGATTGGGTGCGGCTCACGCAATCGCAGTTCGCGCCGGTGGAGGTGACGCCGGAGTTCTGGATCGTCCCGACTTGGCACGAATTGCCCATGCAGGCACGCCAGTCGATCCGGCTTGATCCGGGGCTGGCGTTCGGCACCGGGACCCATCCGACCACGCGCATGTGCCTGCGCTGGATCGCCCGCCAGGGCGGCACGGGTGCCGCGCTGGGCCGCGTGCTGGACTACGGCTGCGGCTCGGGCATCCTGGCCATCGGCGCCGCCAAGTGCGGCGCGGCAGCGGTGGATGCCGTGGACATCGACCCCGCTGCGGTGGAGACCGCGGTGCGGAACGCGCAGGCCAACGGCGTCCCTATCGCCGCCGGCCCGCCCGAGCGCGCGGATGGCGTCTACCAGACCGTGCTGGCCAACATTCTGGCCACGCCGCTCAAGGTGCTGGCGCCGCTGTTGTGCGCGCATGTCGCGCCGGGCGGGCATCTCGTGCTGGCGGGCATCCTGGAGCGGCAGGCTGACGAACTGCGAGACGCCTACGCGCCATACCTCGCGCTGGGTGTCGCGGACAGCGAAGACGGCTGGATCCTGATGACAGCCACTCACCCCGGCGGCGCATGAATGGGGGGCATGGGCGGCCCCTACAATCGTGCACAGATGAGCCAGATCACCCGTTGCCCCGCCTGTCGGACGATGTTCAAAGTCGTTCCAGACCAGCTTCGGATATCCGAAGGATGGGTACGCTGCGGACGATGCGCGGAGGTGTTCGACGCCTCGACGCATCTGCAGTCAATGCCGCCCGCGCCAGTGCTGCCACCGGCGTCGGCGCCTGCCGCGCCTCCGGTGGCTGCGCCTGCAAGCACTCCGTCCGCAGAGATTCCCCGGTTCTTGCGGTCCGCTGGCGAGGAGACTGTCTCGGGTGTCGGGTCCGTCGTGCGGGTGCCCGCGCCTGCGGCGATTCCATCGGCTCCGGCGCCCGCTGCTGCTGAAGAAAAGGTAGGCGGTGAGGCGGCCTTTGCCCTGCTCGCCACGGCGCCGGCTGCACCTTTTTCACCCCCCAAGCCTGATGCCTCTGCCGGCACGGACGAACTGGCGCTGCTCGACGATGGGTCGGCGTTTCCCTCGCCGCGGAGCCAGATTGGCGGCGATGGCCTCGCGGTGCAGGAGCCGCCGGTCATGCCGAAGTCGGCAACGGCATCTCCGCGCCATGCAAGCCAGGATGGCATGGATGCCGACATGGATGCAGAGGCCGCCGATGTATCGTTCATGCGTGCCGCGCGCCGCAGAGTCTTCTGGCGGCGTCCGCTGGTGCGGCTGGGCTTGGGTACGGTATTCATCGTGCTGCTCGCGGGGCTGGCGGCACAGGTCGGTGTGCAGGAGCGCGACCGGCTGGCCGCATGGCAGCCGCGCCTGCAGCCGTTGCTGGCAGCGCTGTGCCGGCCCCTGGAATGCAGCATTGCGCCGTTCCGGCAGATCGATGCCATGGTGATCGACAGCTCCTCATTCAGCAAACTGCGTGGCGATGCCTACCAACTGGCGGTGGCACTCAAGAACACGGCAGTCTTGCCGCTGGCCACACCGTCCGTGGAGCTGACCCTGACCGACGCACAGGACCAGCCCGTATTGCGGCGCGTGCTGCGTCCCCAGGATTTGAATGCGCCCGCCGTCTTGTCGCCCGGCGGCGAATGGAGCGCGACGGTGGCGTTGCGCATTGCAGCGTCGCCCGCCAGCAGCCCGCCCCGCGTGGCGGGATACCGTCTGCTGGCCTTCTATCCGTGAGGCCCCGCGCGGCCTTCCCTTCCACATATCCTTCTTCCTGCCATGGCAGCCATCATCTGCGGTTCTCTTGCCTTCGACACCATCATGACCTTCGAGGGGCGTTTTGCCGAGCAGATACTGCCGGGCCAGTTGCACATCCTGAACGTGTCGTTTCTTGTGCCCGGTCTGCGCCGCGATTTCGGCGGCTGTGCCGGCAACATCGCCTACAGCCTGCGCCAGCTCGGCGGTGCGCCGTTGCCCATGGCTACCGTTGGCGTCGATGGCGCGGACTATGTGGCGCGCCTGCAGGCGCAGGGCATCAGCACGGAGTACGTGCGCACCGTGGAGGGGGCCTACACGGCCCAGGCGATGATCATGACGGACCGCGACAACAACCAGATCACCGCGTTCCACCCCGGCGCCATGATGCAGGCGCATGAGACGCCCATCGTGCCGCGCAGCGACATCAAGCTCGGCATCATCGCGCCGGACGGGCGCGACGCCATGCTGCGGCATGCCGAGCAGTTCCGCGCTGCCGCCATTCCATTCGTGTTCGACCCGGGCCAGGGCCTGCCGATGTTCGATGGTCGCGAACTGGCGCATTTCATCGATCTTGCGCACTGGGTCACTGTCAACGACTACGAGGGCAAGATGCTGAGCGAGCGCACCGGCTGGGGCCCGGCAGAGATTTCACGCCGCGTCGACGGCCTGGTCATCACTCTGGGCGGCGAAGGCAGCGAGGTGTGGGTTGGCGGCCAGAAAACCCGCGTGCCGCCCACCCGCGCCGAGGCCGTGGTCGACCCTACGGGGTGTGGCGACGCATGGCGGGGCGCATTGCTCTTTGGGTTGGAGCGTGGTTGGGATTTGGCGCGCTGCGCGCAATTGGGCGGCCGCGTGGGTGCCTTGAAGATCGCGCAGCGCGGTCCGCAAAACTACACCCTTGACTTCACTCCCGGTTGATCCAGTGCGCATGCGGGCTCCGGCGCATAAAAAAGCCCGGCACGCAGGCCGGGCTGGATGCGATGAACGCGTGGACCTCAGGGCTTGGTTCCCGTCGGGAACGGCCAAGCGGCTTGCGGGTTCAGCGTGGTCTGGGCAGCAGGGGCAGGTGTGGCGGCAGGGGCGGGGGCCTTGGCCGCTTTCTTGGCGGCGGGCTTCTTCGCTGCGGCCTTTTTCGCCGGCGCGGCCTTCTTGGCGACGACCTTCTTCGCTACGGCCTTCTTCGCCGGTGCGGCCTTCTTGGCGACGACCTTCTTCGCTACGGCCTTCTTCGCCGGTGCCGCCTTCTTGGCGACGACCTTCTTCGCTACGGCCTTCTTCGCCGGCGCTGCCTTCTTGGCGACGACCTTCTTCGCTACGGCCTTTTTCGCCGGCGCTGCCTTCTTCGCTACGGCCTTCTTGGCAGGCGCAGCTTTCTTCGCGGGAGCGGCCTTCTTGGCGGCCGGTTTTTTTGCAGTTGCCATCATTTTCTCCTTGATCAAATTGCAAAGAGCACTTCAAGCCTGTTGGGGGCATGAAGCGATCCATGGCGTTGGAGCCGGGCTCCAGCGCCATGAACACGGTAACGCCCTTGGGCCTTGCGTTCTGCGACGCAATCGGCAAAGGGCGCGATAGAAGAAATCATGAGATGCCGGGCCAGCGGGTCAGTCCCATGAAAGCGCACCACCCGACTGGTATTCAATCACCCGGGTTTCGAAAAAGTTGCGCTCTTTCTTCAGATCGATCATCTCGCTCATCCACGGGAATGGGTTTTCCTCGTTGGGGTAAAGCGCTTCCAAGCCGATCTGCGTGGCACGCCGGTTGGCGATGTAACGCAGATAGCCCTTGAACATGGAGGCATTCATGCCCAGCACGCCGCGCGGCATGGTGTCTTCGGCATAGCGGTATTCAAGCTCGACAGCCTTGGTGAAAAGCGCCTTGATATCGGCCTTGAACTCCGCCGTCCACAGGTGCGGATTCTCGAGCTTGATCTGGTTGATCAGGTCGATGCCGAAGTTGCAATGCATCGACTCGTCGCGCAGGATGTACTGGTACTGCTCCGCCGCGCCGGTCATCTTGTTTTGCCGGCCGAGCGCCAGGATCTGCGTGAAGCCGACGTAGAAGAACAGCCCTTCCATGAGGCACGCGAACACGATCAGCGACTTGAGCAGCGTCTGGTCGGCCTCGGGAGTGCCGGTCTTGAAGCCTGGATCCATGATGGCGCCGATGAACGGAATCAGGAACTCGTCCTTGTCGCGGATCGACTGGATTTCGTTGTAGGCGTTGAAGATTTCGCTTTCATCTAGGCCCAGCGACTCCACGATGTACTGGTAGGCGTGAGTATGGATGGCTTCCTCGAATGCCTGGCGCAGCAGGAACTGGCGGCATTCCGGCGCCGTGATATGGCGGTAGGTGCCCAGCACGATGTTGTTGGCGGCCAGTGAGTCGGCCGTGACGAAGAAGCCGAGGTTGCGCTTGACGATGCGCCGCTCGTCTTCGGTCAGGCCGTTCGGGTCCTTCCACAACGCGATGTCGCGCGTCATGTTCACCTCCTGTGGCATCCAGTGGTTGGCACAGGTGGCAAGGTATTTTTCCCAGGCCCACTTGTACTTGAAAGGCACCAACTGGTTGACGTCGGTCTGGCCGTTGATGATGCGCTTGTCGGCGGCATTCACGCGGCGGTGCTGGGTGGTGGCAGGCGCTGTGTGCGTGGAGGCACTGGGCACGGTGGATGCCGTGGGCAGCAATGCGGAGAGAGGGGGAGAAAGAGACGGCGAGTCCGCCGGATAGCTGCCGGTCAGGCCGCCATGCATCGGAGTTTGCGGTGAGGGTTTGACTTCTTCGTCCCAGGTCAACATAAGTTTTCCAATGCGCGGATTATGAAAGCAGAGGTGCGAAATGGAAAGGTTTGCCGCGTACCGCTGCCGTAATTTGTTGTTCATCAGCATCGCGTATGTCGCATGCATGCGGCACCGCGCAATGCATCACTGACATGCTTCGCAGGTTGGGTCGTCGATGGCGCAGAACTTGATGTCAGTTGCAGGCACTGCATCGGCCTGTGCGCGGGCTGCCGCGGCTGCGGCCTCCATGGCGCTGTGGGGCTGGGGGGGCTGTGCTTTCGCATGGCTGCCTTGCGGTTCGCTGCCGGATGAGACTGCGTTCATGCGGCCCGCTGCCACGGTGGATTTCTCCGCGTGCGTGGCACCCACGGTGCGCAGGTAGTAGGTTGTCTTCAGGCCGCGCAGCCACGCGAGCTTGTAGGTGTCGTCGAGCTTCTTGCCCGATGCGCCGGCCATGTAGATGTTGAGCGACTGGGCCTGGTCGATCCATTTCTGCCGCCGCGCGGCGGCCTCCACCAGCCAGGCCGGCTCGACCTCGAAAGCCGTGGCGTAGAGCGCCTTCACTTCCTGCGGCACGCGGTCGATGGGGCGCAGCGAACCGTCGAAGTGCTTGAGGTCCATGACCATGACCTCGTCCCACAGCCCGAGGCGCTTGAGGTCGCGCACGAGGTAGCCGTTGATGACGGTGAATTCGCCCGACAGGTTGGACTTGACCGACAGATTGCCGAAACAGGGCTCGATGGAAGCGTCCACGCCCACGATGTTGGAGATGGTGGCGGTCGGCGCAATGGCCACGCAGTTGGAGTTGCGCATGCCGTTGGCGGCGATCTTCTTGCGCAGGGCGTCCCAGTCGAGCGTGGACGAACGGTCCACCTGCACATAGTCGGCGTTGCCGCGCGCCTGTGCCAGCAGGTCCAGCGTGTCCAGCGGCAGCAGCCCGCGGTCCCACAGCGAGCCGCGGTAGCTCGAGTAGCGTCCGCGCTCGGCGGCCAGATCGGTGGAGGCCCAGTAGGCGTAGTAGCAGATCGCTTCCATCGACTGGTCGGCGAACTCCACCGCTTCCTGCGAGGCATAGGGAATGCGCAGCTCGTACAAGCTATCCTGGAACGCCATCAGGCCCAGGCCCACGGGGCGGTGGCGCATGTTGGAGTCGCGCGCTTTCTTGACCGCGTAGTAGTTGATGTCGATCACGTTGTCGAGCATGCGCATCGCGGTGGCGATGGTCTTCTTGAGCTTGGCGTGGTCGATGCTCCCGTCCTTCAGGTGCTGGCGCAGGTTGACCGAGCCGAGGTTGCAGACTGCGGTTTCGGTGTCGCTGGTGTTGAGCGTGATCTCGGTGCAGAGATTGGACGAATGCACCACGCCGACATGCTGCTGCGGGGAGCGGATGTTGCATGCATCCTTGAACGTGACCCAGGGATGCCCCGTTTCGAACAGCATCGATAGCATCTTGCGCCACAGGTCGGTCGCGGGCATGGTCTTGCTCGGCTTGATCTCGCCGCGGGCCGCCTTTTCTTCATAGGCGACGTAAGCGGCTTCGAAGTCGGCGCCGAACTTGTCGTGCAGGTCAGGCACGTTCGACGGCGAGAACAGCGTCCAGTTGCCCTTTTCCATTACGCGGCGCATGAACAGGTCGGGAATCCAGTTGGCCGTGTTCATGTCGTGGGTGCGGCGGCGGTCGTCGCCGGTGTTCTTGCGCAGCTCCAGAAATTCTTCGATGTCGAGGTGCCAGGTTTCGAGGTAGGTGCAGACCGCGCCCTTGCGCTTGCCGCCCTGGTTTACCGCCACCGCCGTGTCGTTCACCACCTTGAGGAACGGCACCACGCCCTGCGATTCGCCGTTGGTGCCCTTGATATGGCTGCCGAGTGCGCGCACCCGCGTCCAGTCGTTGCCAAGGCCGCCGGCGAACTTGGACAGCAAGGCGTTCTCCTTGATCGATTCGTAGATGCCGTCCAGGTCGTCGGGCACCGTGGTCAGGTAGCAGCTCGAGAGCTGCGAGCGCAGCGTGCCGCTGTTGAACAGCGTGGGCGTGGAAGACATGAAGTCGAACGACGACAGTACTTCGTAGAACTCGATGGAGCGCGCTTCGCGATCGATCTCGTTCAGCGCCAGGCCCATGGCCACGCGCATGAAGAATGCCTGCGGTAGCTCGATGCGGGTCTTCTTGACGTGCAGGAAGTAGCGGTCGTACAGCGTCTGCAGGCCGAGGTAGTCGAACTGCAGGTCGCGCTCGGCCTTCAGCGCGCCGGCCAGGCGCGGCAGGTCGTACTGCAGCAGGCGTTCGTCGAGCAGTTCGTTGTCCACGCCCTTCTTGATGAAGCGGGGGAAGTAGTCTGCATAACCCTCGGCCATCTCCGAGGGGGTGACCTCGCGGCCCAGCACCTCTTTGGCGATGGTGTGCAGCAGCAGGCGTGCAGTGGCGTAGGTGTAGTCGGGGTCTTTCTCGATCAGGGTGCGCGCCGCCAGGATGGAGGCCTTGTAGACCTCCTCGATGGGCACGCCGTCGTACAGGTTGCGCATCGTCTCGGCCAGCACCGGCGCGGGCTTGACGTCCGCGCTCAGGCCCGCGCAGGCGGTCTCGATCAACTGCTGCAGGTTCGCGGTATCGAGCGGCACCCGCTGGCCGCCGTCGATTACGTGCAGCGCAGGCGTCGCCGCCGCTTCCTGTACGCCCTGGCGGGCGCGTTCCTGGGCCCGGCGTTCGCGGTAAAGCACATAGGCGCGCGCCACCTCGTGGTGGCCGCCGCGCATCAGGCCCAGTTCGACATGGTCCTGCACGTCCTCGATGTGGAACGTCCCGCCCCCCGGGCGTGAGCGCACCAGCGCGCGCGCGACGTTCTGCGTGAGGCTGTCCACCACCTCGCGCACGCTGGCCGATGCGGCGCCCTGCGTGCCATGCACGGCCAAGAATGCCTTCATCATGGCCACGGCGATTTTCTGCGGCTCGAACGGGACCACGGCTCCGTTGCGGCGGATGATCTGGTAGTGCGCCAGCGAGTCGCTGGTCGGCTGCTCGCCCGTGCGTACGGCGGGGGCGGTGGGGTAGCCAGCGATGGGTGCAGATGGAGTGTTCGAGACGATTTGCATGGGCATTCCTCTTGCGATGTTTTTGGGGATACGCAGACCGGCCTGCGAGGGGTGTCTGCGAAGGATTCGGGCGCCGCGGAGCGGTTTGTGTTTCAGTCGCAGCACACTATATCTAGGGTGTCGGGTGAATTCAAGACACTACCTGTAGTGTACCGGCGCCTTATGGACGTGATTTTGAAACCTTGTGTTTCACACCTTTTCCCAGGCCCCCCCGAGGCCCTCGCGCCACCATGGTTTGCGGGAATGGCGCCAATGCCCGCGCGCGGTTGCAAGCCATATTGCCTCACCGGACGCATGTTTGCTGCGGTATGGCGGAAAAACGCGCGCAATCGAGGGGTGAAAAAATATTCAGGTGCTCGACGCAGGCCGTGGCGCGGGGGGGAAGCGCGTGGCATCCCATCCCAGCAGGGCCTGCAGGCGCGGCCAGTCGAAGCCTGTTCCCGGGTCGTATTTGCGGTGTGGCGCGATGTGCTCGTGGCCCGCGATATCCAGGATGGGGTAGCGTGCGGCGATCGCCTGGCAGAGCACGGCCAGCGTCCTGTACTGCGCGGGCTCGAACGTGTCGCCCTCCAGGCCCTCGAGCTCGATGCCGATGGAGTCGTCGTTGCAGTTGTCGCGCCCGCGGTAATGCGAGCGGCCCGCGTGCCAGGCGCGTGCGTCGCAGTCCACGAACTGCCATAGCGCGCCGTCGCGCCGGATGAAGAAGTGCGCCGATACCTGCAGCCCGCGGATCTGCTGGAAGTAAGGGTGCGCGTTCCAGTCCAGCGAATTGGCGAACAGTTGGAGCACCGCATCGCCGCCATAGACGCCGGGCGGCAAGCTGATCGAATGGATGACGATCAGGTCGACCGGGACATGCGCCGGGCGTGGGCCGAAATTGGGCGACGGCGCGCGTTGCGCGCCGCCATACCAGCCGCCGGCCCAGGAGGCTTCAGCCGGTATCGTCGTGGGCATCGCTTTCCTGCGGCGTGGGAATGTCGAGCCGCGCGATCCGGTAGCGGATCTGGCGCAGGCTGATGCCCAGCCGGGCCGCCGTCGCGGTGCGGTTGAAGCCGTTCTCATGGAGCGCGCGCACGAGAATTTCGCGCTCCTGCTGGTCCATGTAGGCTTGCAGGTCGCGGGGCAGGTGCTCCGGCGGGGGCGGCGTGGCCTGCGGCTCGGCCATGGGCGCTGCGGCCGCGGCGGGCTCCGGCGCATTCATGGGCACCGTTTCTGCCTGTGCCTCCAGCGCATCATGGTCCAACTGCAGTTCGTCGCTGTCGTTCAATGCCACGGCGCGGTGCAGCAGGTTTTCGAGTTCGCGCACGTTGCCGCTCAGCGGATGGCGCGCCAGTTGCGCCTGGGCTGCTGCGGACAGGCGCGGCACGGGCATGGCAGCGTCGGCGGCGATGCGGGCGAGCAGCACCTCGCAGAGCGCCGGCAGGTCTTCGCGCCGCTCGCGCAGCGGCGGCACCACGATTTCGATGACGTTGAGCCGGTAGAACAGATCCTGGCGGAAGCGCCCGGCCAGCACGTCCGCCGCCAGGTCGCGGTGCGTGGCGCTGACGATGCGCACGTCCACCGGCTCTTCCTGCGTGGCGCCCAGCGGGCGCACGCTGCGCTCCTGGATGGCGCGCAGCAGCTTGGCCTGCATGGCCAGCGGCAGGTCGCCGATCTCGTCGAGGAACAGCGTGCCGCCGCGTGCCGCCTGGAAGTAGCCTGGACGGTCCTGGCTGGCCCCGGTGTAGGAGCCCTTGCGCACGCCGAAGAATTCGGCCTCCAGCAAGTTCTCGGGGATGGCGCCGCAGTTGATGGCGACGAGCGGTCCCTCCGCGCGCTGGCTGTTGGCGTGCACGGCCTGCGCCACCAACTCCTTGCCCGTGCCTGATTCGCCGCGCACGAGCACGGGCGCCATGCCGCGCGCAACCTTCACGATGCGCTGCTTGACCATGCGCATGGACTCCGATTCGCCCGCCATGCGCTGCAGCGCCGCGTGGCCGCGGTCGCCAGGCGCGGGCTGGCGGTACGCTGGCATGCGCGGGACGCGGCTGGCCGCGGGATCGGCCTGCACGGCGGAGGCAACGACCGTGCGGAACTGCTTCAGGTCCACCGGCTTGGTCAGGTAGTCGAACGCGCCGGCCTTCAGCGCCTCCACCGCATTTTCCGCCGACCCATAGGCGGTCATGACCAGGCAACGCTCGGTGCGCATGTCCTCGCGCAACTGGCGCAGCAACTCCAGCCCCATGCCGTCGGGCAGACGCATGTCGGTGATGATGGCGTCGAAGCGGCGCCGCTCCAGATGCTGGAGCGCATCCTGCAGGCAGCCCGCAGTCTCGACCTGATAGCCCTCGCGCAGCAGGGTCAGTTCGTACAGGGTACGCAGGTCCGGCTCGTCGTCGACGACCAGGATGGTGGCTGCGGGGGCGGCGGTCATGGAGAGGAGGTCCGGGGGGTCACACCACTATTGTGTCAAACGGCGACCGCGGGGCCGTGCGGTTGCCGTGGCGGAACACGACGGTGAACGCATTGCCGCCCAGCGGGCCGCGCGCGGTGTCGTGCGTGATGCGCTGGTAGCCCATGGATGCGCCGTGGCGTTCGCACAGCTCGCGGCAGATGAACAGCCCCAGTCCGCTGGAGCGGCTTTCGGACGAGAAGAACGGCTCGAACAGATGCGACTCCACGGTCTTCTCCAGGGGCGCGCCGTCGCTCCATACTTCCAGCCGCGCGGCGCCGCCTTGGGGCGAGGCGCGCGTGGAAACCTGCAGCGAATCCGCGTGCCCGTTGGCATAGCGCTGCGCATTGTCCAGCAGGTTCACCAGGATGCGGCGCAGGTGGTCGGCGTCGAATTCGACGCGGGCAGCGCCGGCCTGCAGCGACAGCGCCGGCTGCCGGATGAGCGGTGCCTGCGACTGCCAGTCGCGGCAGATCTGCGCCACCGCATCGTCTAGCGGCAGCAGCGATGCGGGCAGGGCCGGGTGCTGGGCACGCGCGATGTCGAGTACTTCTTCCACGATGCGCGCCAGCCGCTCGGCGTTCTGCTGCACCATGAGCGTCAGCCGCTTCTGGGCGGCTTCGTGCAGTTCCTCGTCGAGCAGCGCATTGGCCTGCACGATGGCGGCCAGCGGGTTGCGGATCTCGTGCGCCACCGCCGCCGACATGCGGCCCATGGCGGCCAGCTTCTCGGTGCGCAGCTTGGCCTCCATTTCGCGCAGGTCGTGCGCGAACATCACGCAGACGCTGGGCGTTTCGGCCGCCTGCGGCACGGTCAACCGCGTGCGCAGATGCAGGCGGCGCAGGCTCTGGCCCGTGTGCTGCATGGTGACGTCCGCAGTCTGCGGCTCGCCGCTGCGAAACGTCGCCTGCGCCAGCTCCAGCAGCGGGCGCCAGGCGTCCATGCCTGCCAGCGCGAACGGCGGCGTGGCCAAGTACCGCCCGCTTGCGAGCAACTGCAGCCCGGCGGGGTTGGCTGCCTGCACGCTGCCTTGCGCGTCGATGACCAGCACACCGTCGGTCAGGTGTTCGAGCACCAGTGCGTTGACCTGCAGTTGGATGGCGTTGGCGATGCGGCTGTGACGCGAGAGCTCCTCCTCGCGCGCCAGCCGCACGGCCAACTGCTGCACCAGCGCCGCCACCACGAAGTAGCCCGTGCCGGTCAGTGCCGCCTGTAGGAACCGGGGCGCGGCATCGCCCGGCAGGTGCGCGGCCAGCCAGCCCGCGTCGGCCAGCAGCAGCAGCGTGACGCAGGCCGTGGTGCCGAGCGCGAGCGTGAGCGAGCCCAGCACCGAGGCGATCAGGATCGGGATGCCGAACAGGGGCGTGTAGTTCATCGTCCCGGTCTGCAGCCATTGCAGCGCGGCGAAGGTGGCGATGTCCACGCCGATCGTGGCGAGCCAGTGCGCGCTGGGATGCGGCGCCGGCACGGCCGGTCCGGCCAGCAGCCGGGCGGTGACCGTCAACCCCAGGTAGGCCACGCACAGTGCAGCGAACACCGGGCTGATGACCTGCCCCAGTGCGCCGGTCAGCAGTTGCAGCAGCAGCACCGCCACGGCCACCATGATGCGGGCGGTCAGAACGCCGTGCCACAGGCGCACGAACGCCTGGCTCGTGCCGGTGGGCGCACGGATGTCGCTGGCGGCCTGCTCCATCGGCGGGGCTCAGCGCCCGGTGGTGGCCTGGCGCAGGTGGTCGGCGCAGCAGTACGCCGCATCGGCGCGCACGATGGCCTCGCTGGCGGGAACGTGCATGTCGCAGACCGCGCAGCGCGCCATCGGCTGGTGCGGCAGCGGCGGGGTGGGGCGGATGGTGGGGGCGGGCGGATCGCGCCGACGCATCACGCAATAGGCCACGACCAGCACCACCAGCAGTACCAGGAACTTCATGCGGGCCGCCGCAGCAGGACTTCGAGCACGAAACGCGAGCCCACGTAGGCCAGCAGCAGCAAGATGGAGCCGACGTACAGCACCCGCACCGCGACCCGTCCGCGCCAGCCGAAGCGCGAACGCCCCAGCAGCAGCACCGCGAAGGCGAGCCACGACAGCACGGAGAACACGGTCTTGTGGTCCCAGCGCCAGGATGCGCGCCCGTACAGCGTGTCACCGAACAGCCAGCCCGCGAGCAGCGTGGCCGTCAGCAGCACGAAGCCGGCCATCACGAAGCGGAACGTCAGGCGCTCCAGCGTGAGCAGCGGCACGCCGCTCGCGGGCTCGCTGGCCTGGCGGAACTGGCGCTCGGCGTGGGTCAGCATCCAGGCGTGGATCACGGCGGCGGCGAACAGTCCGTAGGACGCGATGCCCAGCGCCCAATGCAACGGCAGCCAGGGCGAAGCCGCCATGTGCAGCGGCTGGCCCGGGAACAGCAGGGCCAGCGCTACTGCGAGCGTGCCCAGCGCGGCCAGCGCCCAGCGCGCCTGCAACTGCGGAAAGACCCGGCTTTCCACTGCGTAGACCGTCAGCACCAGCCACGCCGTCATCGACAAGGCCGGCGCGAAGCCGAAGCGTGGCGGATCACCGAGCAGGCCCCAGGCCAGGGTCAGCGCATGCAGCAGCCAGGCGGCCAGCAGCAGGCCGCGCAGGGCGGCGGCGCCCAGGCCGGAAGCGGCTGCTGCGGCCACGGCATAAGCCGCCGCAGCCGCAAGGCCGAGGCCCAGACCCGCAGGGGACGCACTGGCTAAAATCATGGGCCAAGTTTAGCCTTTCGACCCCGCCGCTCCCGGCGACCCATGCAGGCGCGCCGCCTGCCGGAACCTCTGCCCCTATGGCCTCCGCCCTGACCGACAAACTCTCCCGCCTCGTCAAGCAGATGAGCGGGCAGGCCCGCATCACCGAATCCAACGTGCAGGACATGCTGCGCGAAGTGCGCATGGCCCTGCTCGAAGCCGACGTGGCCCTGCCCGTGGTGCGCGACTTCATCGCCCGCGTGAAGGACAAGGCGCTGGGCCAGGAGGTGCTGGGCTCGCTCAAGCCCGGCCAGGCGCTGGTGGGCATCGTCAACCGCGAACTGGCCGCCACCATGGGCGAGGGCGTGGCCGACATCAACCTCGCCGCTCAACCGCCGGCAGTGATCCTGATGGCCGGTCTGCAGGGCGCGGGCAAAACCACCACCACGGCCAAGCTGGCCAAGCACCTGATCGAAAAGCGCAAGAAGAAAGTGCTGACCGTCTCGGGCGACGTGTACCGCCCGGCGGCCATCGAGCAGCTCAAGACCGTCACTGGGCAGGCCGGCGCCGAGTGGTTCCCGAGCACGCCCGAGCAGAAGCCGCTGGCCATCGCCCGCGCCGCGCTCGACTACGCCAGGAAGCACTTCTTCGACGTGCTGCTGGTCGACACCGCGGGCCGGCTGGCGATCGACGAGGCGCTGATGCAGGAAATCAAGGAGCTGCATGCGGCGCTGAATCCGGTGGAAACGCTGTTCGTCGTCGATGCGATGCAGGGCCAGGACGCCATCAACACGGCCAAGGCATTCAAGGAGGCGCTACCGCTCACTGGCATCGTCTTGACCAAGCTCGACGGCGACTCGCGCGGCGGCGCGGCGCTGTCGGTGCGGCAGGTCACGGGCGCGCCGATCAAGTTCGCCGGCGTGTCCGAGAAGATCGACGGCCTGGAGGTGTTCGACGCCGAGCGCCACGCCGGCCGCATCCTGGGCATGGGCGACATCGTGGCCCTGGTCGAGCAGGTCACTGCCGGCGTCGACATGGAGGCCGCGCAGAAGCTCGCGGCCAAGGTCAAGGCCGGCGACGGCTTCGACCTCAACGACTTCCTGGGCCAGATCCAGCAGATGAGGCAGATGGGCGGCCTCTCCAGCCTGATGGACAAACTGCCAGCCCAGCTCACCGCCAAGGCTGGTCAGATGGACCTGGACCGGGCCGAGAAAGACATCAAGCGCAAGGAAGGCATCATCCAGAGCATGACGCCGCTGGAGCGCCGCAAGCCCGACCTCATCAAGGCCACGCGCAAGAAGCGCATCGCCGGCGGCGCCGGCGTGCAAGTGCAGGAGGTCAACCGCCTGCTCAAGGAGTTCGAGCAGATGCAGGGCATGATGAAGAAGATGAAGGGCGGCGGCCTCATGAAGATGATGAAGCGCATGGGCGGCATGAAGGGCTTGGGCGGGGGCGGCCCCAAGCTGCCGTTCTGATGATTGCTATCATATATATAGCTGCCGCCGCAGGTGGAATAAGCGCTGGAGGCCTAAAAGGCTTATAAACCTGGAAACGGCAGTTGACCGCTTTGCGTCCCTTGCCAGGCCGCATGCAATCAGGCGTTGCCGGCTTCGACGGGGCGTTCACCTCGTGGGTGAGAGCGCTATGCACCTGCCAGCACCGCGCTCGGGGCGCCATGCGGCGTTGCTCCTCCTTGCGGGCAGAGTAGCCCGCCGCGTCGTCGCGCCTTGCCTGGCACCCCGATCACGGCACCGGCAGGCGCATCCAACTGCCGTTTCCAGGATAAAAAACAAAAGGCCCGCGCCATGCAGCGCGGGCCTTTTGCCGAGGGTGCGGAGCGGTTCAGGCCGCCAGTTGCGGGCGGGCCAGCCGGTGCGCGTGCATCCAGGCGCGGCGCAGCACCTTCGGCGACCAGCGTTCTTCCGGGATCAGCAGGAAGCCCTGGCCGCGCAGCGCCGTGCCCAGGCCGATGTGGCTGGTCAGTACGGTGACGGGAATCGCCAGCAGCAGCGGCAGGCCCACGGGCAGCAGCCAAACCAGTGCGCTGGGGTCGATCATGGCGATGCCGGCGGCCAGCAGGGCGATCACCAGGCTCATCGGCGCCAGGCTGGCGGTGGCATGGCCCCAGCTCACCCCGACGGCTTCCCGCGGCGGCGACTTCCATTCGAGCTTGATGCCGGTGACCGCCACCAGCACGAACAGCGAGTGCGCCAGCATGCGCACAGGCGACTGCAGCATGGCCAATACGCTTTCGAGCAGGGCGCTCTTGAGCAGGCCCGACACGCCGCCGTACATGCGCTGCTCGCCCTTCATCAGCACGGCGGCGATACCCAGGATGCGAGGCAGGAACAGCATGCTGATCGTCCAGGCCCACAGGCCCAACAACTCGGACGGCAGCAGGGCTTCATCGACGAGCGTGGCGGTATGGCTGCCAGTCAGCCACAGGGCGGTGCCCAGTGTCAGAAAGGCCAGCCACAGGGGGGCCGACACGTACGACAGCAGGCCGGTCATGAACATCGCGCGGTGCACGCGGTGGATGCCGGGCTCGGCCATCAGGCGCGCGTTCTGCAGGTTGCCCTGGCACCAGCGGCGGTCGCGCTGCAACTCGGAGATCAGGTCCGGCGGCTGCTGCTCGTAGCTGCCCACCAGGTCCGACACCAGCCACACGTGGTAGCCGGCGCGGCGCATCAGAGCGGCCTCGACGAAGTCGTGCGACAGGATGCCGCCGGACATGCCGCCCTTGCCCTTGATCGGGGCCAGCGCGCAATGCTGCATGAAGGGCTCGACGCGGATGATGGCGTTGTGGCCCCAGTAGTGCGACTCGCCGAGCTGCCAGAACTGCATGCCCAGCGTGAACAGGCGGCCGGTCATGCGGGATGCGAACTGCTGCGAACGCGCATGCAGGGTGACGTGGCCGATGGCTTGCGTGGCGGTCTGGATGATGCCGGCCCGGGGGTGGGCTTCCATCAGCTTGACCATATTGGTCAGGCAGTCGCCGCTCATCACGCTGTCGGCGTCCAACACCACCATGTAGCGGTAGTCCTTGCCCCAGCGGCGGCAGAAGTCGGCCACGTTGCCGGCCTTGCGGTGCGTACGGCGGGTGCGCAGGCGGTAGTACACCTCCACCTGCGGCTGCTCGGGGTGTTCGGCCAGCGCGGCGCGCAGGGCTTCCCAAGCCTGGAGTTCCGCCTCGGCCTTGCCGGGCTGGTAGCTGTCGGAGAGCACGAAGACATCGAACTGGCGCGCGAAGCCGGTGGCGGCAACCGATTCGCAGGTGGCGCGCAGGCCGGCGAATACCGTGGCCACGTCCTCGTTGCAGATCGGCATGATGATGGCGGTGCGGGCCTCGCGGTTCATCGCGTGGCCGCGCACCTCGCGGGCCGAAATCGTGTGCGGGTCACCGCGCAGGCTGACCCAGAAGCCCATCAGGGCCGTGGTGAAGCCCGTCACCACCCAGGCCGAAAGCAGCGCGAACAGGCCGATCTGGCCCCATTCGAGCCAGGCGTTGCCGTAGTCGGGCTGCAGGTTGGCAAACAGGGTGGTGGCGCCCGCCGTGCTGAGCAGCGTGATCAGCATGAAAACCAGGCGGCGGCGCGCAGCGGCATGCTGCCACGGTTCCAGCGACACTTCGCGCTGCGCACCAGGGCCGCGTCCCGTCAGGTGCATCAGGATGGCCGTTCCGATGCTGTTCCAGAACCCGCGCCACGGCACCGGCGCCATCGAGCCGCGATGCACGGGCGGCGCGGTCACGGCGTTGGGGTGACGCTCTTCGCGCACGCTGCTGCGGCGATGGGATGCTGGGGCAAGTTGTGTGTTCATGCCCTCTATGAAGCAAACCCTGTGCCATGTATAAAAATTCTTTGAAATCAAAGACTTGCGATGTTTTCAGGGGCGTTTTCCGGCTTCTGGCGGTGAAAGGGGCCGAAAACCACTCTTTTTGTCGCCAGGCAGCGACAGGTCTGGCCAGCTACAGGAAAATGAGATTTTGAATCAATGGCTTACGCATGTCGTCCGGGGGCGACAGGGTCCGCGGGGGCGGCGACACCCTCGGCCTTGAAGGCGCCCGGCGTGAGTGAGTGCTTTTGCAGCAGGCGGTAGAACTCCGTGCGGTTGCGGTCGGCCAGGCGCGCGGCATCGGCCACGTTGCCGTCGGTCAGCTTGAGCAGGCCCACGAGGTAGTCGCGCTCGAAGCGCTGCTTGGCGTCGGCGTAGCTCAGCACCTCCACCTGTGGCGCGCGCAGGGCGCGCTGCACCAGCGCCAGCGGCACCAGCGGCGTGGTGGAGAGCGCGCACACCTGCTCGACCACGTTGTAGAGCTGGCGCACGTTGCCGGGCCAGGATGCGCCGGCCAGCGCCTTCAGCGCCTCGGGTGCGAAACCCGACAGGCGCTTGCCGTACTTGCTGCTGAGCCTCTGCAGGAAGTGGTTGGCCAGCAGCGGAATGTCCTCGCGCCGCTCGCCCAGCGTGGGCAGCGTGAGCGTGACCACGTTGAGCCGGTAGTACAGGTCTTCGCGGAACTGGCCTGCCGCCATGGCCGCGTCCAGGTCGCGGTGCGTGGCCGAGATGATGCGCACGTCCACGGGGATGGACTGGCTCGACCCCAGGGGCCGCACCGCGCGCTCCTGCAGCACGCGCAGCAGCTTGACCTGCAGGGCCGGCGGCATGTCGCCGATTTCGTCGAGCAGCAGCGTGCCGCCGTCGGCAGCCTGGAACAGGCCCTTGTGGTTGGAGTGGGCGTCGGTGAATGCGCCCTTCATGTGGCCGAACAGCTCGGATTCGAGCAGGTTCTCGGGAATGGCGCCGCAGTTCACCGCCACGAAGGGTTTTTTCGTGCGTGGACTTGCCTTGTGGATGGCCCGCGCCAGGAGCTCCTTGCCCGCGCCGCTGTCGCCGCGCAGCAGCACCGAGGCGTCGGACTGCGCCACCATGCGCGCCTCTGCCAGCACCTCCGACATGCGGGCGGATCGGCTCACGATCTCGCTGCGCCAGGCCTCGTCGGTGTGGGCGCTGGGCAGCGCCGGCGCGGCCAGGGCCAGCGCCTGGGCGATCTTGTCGAGCAGTTCCTTGCCGTCGAAGGGCTTGGTCAGGTAGCTGAACACGCCGCGCGCTGTGGCCTCCACCGCGTCGGGGATGGTGCCGTGGGCGGTGAGCAGGATGACCGGCAGCGATGGGTGCCGCAGGCGCACCGTGTCGAACAGCGCCAACCCGTCCTTGCCGGGCAGGCGCACGTCCGACAGCACGAGCTGCGGGCGCTCCATGTCGAGCTGCGCCAGCGCCGCCTCCGCCGAACCCACGGACGTCACCCGGTAGCCCGCCGCCGTGAGGCGGATGGAGAGCAGGCGCAGCATGTCCGCGTCGTCGTCCACCACCAGGATGTGCGGCTGCTGGGTGAGTGCGGGCGTGGTTGCGGGCATGGCGGCTACTGCGCGGGGCGCGAAGGGGCTGCGGCGGGCGGGGTGCCATTGCCAGGGCGCGATGTCAGGCTGCGTTCGATGGCGCGCACGGCTTCGAGCCGCTCATTGAGCTGGTCGATGCGTCGCTGGCTGTCGCGCAACTGCTGATTCTGTTTGTCCACGATGTCCTCCACGCGCCGCTGCTCTGCGTAGCGCGCGGCCAGCAGCCGCGCCAGCGGCCACAGCGGGCGTGCCTCGGCGCCTGGGTTGGAGAGCGTGCGCTGCACCAGCGTCAGCGCGCGCTGCAGGTCGCTGCTCAGATGGGTCTGGCTCAGTGCCAGCGCGAACTGCATGTCGCCGTACGGGCCGCGCTGGGCGTCGGACTGGTCGGACAGGCGGGCGATCTCCTGCGCCAGCTCGGCGGGCGCCATGGTCCGCGTGCGCTCGGCATAACCCAGCAGGGCCAGACTGTCTTGCGCCGGCACCTGCGCGGCGGACGGTTCGGCAGGCTGTTGCGGCGCGGCGGGAGGCGGCGCGGGCGGGCGCGGCGCCGGTGCGGGGGCTTCGGCCATGGGCGGAGGTGCGGGCGGCGGCGGGGGTGGTTCGCGCAAGGCGGCGCAGCCGCACAGCAAGGTGGCGGCCAGCAGCGTGCCGCCACGCGGCAGGCGGATGCTTTCAGTTGGCATGGGGTAGTTCGATACGGAAATGGGCGCCCTGCGTACCAGGGGCGTTCGGCAGCAGCGTGATGCGCCCGCCATGGGCTGCAATGTACTCCTGCACGATGGACAGGCCGATGCCGGTGCCGCGCACCGCGTCGGTGGGCTGGCGCGCGCCGCGGTAGAAGGGCTCGAAGATGCGCTCCCGGTCCACCTCGGCCACGCCGGGGCCCTGGTCGCTGATATCGATGCATACGGCGCCGTCGGTGTGCGAGAGCGCCAGCGTGATGCGCCCGCCGTGCGGCGAGAAGCGGATGGCATTGGACAGCAGGTTCGCTACCGCGGTGGCGATCTTGCCCGCGTCCACCGGCATGCCGAGCGGCTCGCCGTCGACCCGGACCTTCAGGCCATGGGCTTGCCACTGCAGGCGCTGAAGATCCACCTGGTCTTCCAGCAGTTGCAGCAGGTCGGTTTTTTCGCGCTTGAGCTGGCGGGCCTCGAACGCCGCCGCGTTGAAGCGCAGCAGAGCCTCGATCTGCTCCTGCAGCACCACGGTGTTCTGCCGCAGGATGGTGGCGACCTCGCGCTGGCCACTGGTCAGCGCCCCCGTCACGCCGTCCTCGAGCAGTGCCACGCCCTCGCGCAGGGCCGCCAGCGGCGTCTTGAGCTCGTGCGAGATGTGGCGCAGGAAGCGCGCCTTGTCGGCGTCCAGCTCGGTCAGGCGAAGCCGCAGCCATTCGAGCTGCTGGCCCACGCGCTGTACGTCCACCGGCCCATGGATGTCGATGGGCTCGTCTAGGCGGTTCTCGCCCAGGCCGACGATGGCGCGCTCCAGCCGCTTGAAGGGCCGCGCCAGCCACACGCCGAACCAGATGGCCAGGCCCACGGCCAGCACGATGGCGCCCACCATCAGCCGCACCAGCCGCGCGCGGCTGTCTTCGAGCTGGGCGCGCAGCGCCGCGTTGCGCTGCTCGATGGAGTGCTGCACTTCCTGGCCGATGGCGGTGTTGACGGATTCCAGCTCGCGGAACTCGGCGGCCACGCGGCGGTCGCGCTCCAGTGCGGTGTCCTGCGGGCCGTCTATCAGGTTGCCGATGAGCGCGAGCTGGTCGCGCCAGCGCGCGGCCAGTTCCGGCGGTACGTCGTCGGGCTCCAGCCGCGCCAGGGTCTGGCGGCCATCGCGCGCGGCTTCGTCGAAGCGGCGGCGCAGCATGGCGTCGCCCAGCACCATCGACTGGCGGGCTGCGCGCTCCATGGTGGCGCTGCGCTCGGCCAGCGCCTGCGCGGCGGCGCTCAACTCCAGCGCGCGGGCCGAGAAGCCGTTGCTCTGCGCCATCAGCCCGTCGAAGGTGAACGCCGTGTGCAGCGAGATGCCGCCCAGCAACCCCGCGATGAGCAGGAACGCGACCAGCAACAACTGCTGGAACGAGCCGATGCGCCTGCGCCCGCCGTTCATGCCGCGGCGCGGTCGGGTGCGTGCGCGGGTAGTGGCGTGTGCGTGCGGTCGTGCGTGACGATCTCGCCGCGCAGCGTGTGGCCCGTTGCCTGGGTGATGTGCACGTCGGCCATCCGCCCCACCAGGCGCCGCGCCGCGGGCGTGGCGTCGAAGTTGACCACGCGGTTGCATTCGGTGCGGCCCATGAGTTCTGGCTGCGCAGGTGTGGAGCGGCGCGAGGGGCCTTCCACCAGGATGCGCTGCACCGTGCCTACGCGGGCCAGGCTGATGGCGCGCATGTTGTCCTCGATGGCAGCCTGCAGGTGCTGCAGCCGCGCCAGCTTGACCGCGTGCGGCGTGTCGTCGTGCAGGTTGGCCGCGGGCGTGCCGGGGCGCGGGCTGAAGATGAAGCTGAAGCTGTTGTCGAAGCCCACCTCGTGGATGAGCTTCATCATCTTGCCGAAGTCCTCGTCCGTCTCGCCGGGGAAGCCGACGATGAAGTCGCTGCTCATGGCAATGCCCGGACGCACGGCGCGCAGCCTGCGCACGGTGCTCTTGTATTCCATGGCGGTGTAGCCGCGCTTCATCGCCATCAGGATGCGGTCGCTGCCATGCTGCACCGGCAGGTGCAGGTGGCTCGCGAGCTGCGGCACGCGGCCATACACGTCGATGAGCCGCTGCGTGAACTCGTTGGGGTGGCTGGTGGTGTAGCGGATGCGCTCGATGCCGGGAATCTCGGCCACGTACTCGATGAGCAGCGCGAAGTCGGCAATCTCGCTGGTGTCGCCCATCCTGCCGCGGTAGGCGTTCACGTTCTGGCCCAGCAGCGTCACCTCGCGCACACCCTGGTCGGCCAGGCCGGCGATCTCGGTCAGCACGTCGTCGAAAGGGCGGCTCACCTCCTCGCCGCGTGTGTAGGGCACCACGCAGTAGCTGCAGTACTTGGAGCAGCCCTCCATGATGGAGACGAAGGCTGTCGCGTTTTCCACCCGCGCGGGCGGCAGATGGTCGAACTTCTCGATCTCGGGAAAGCTGATGTCCACCTGCGGCGCCTGCTGCTGCGCGCGCGCGGCCAGCAGTTCAGGCAGGCGGTGCAGCGTCTGCGGGCCGAACACCACGTCCACGTAGGGCGCGCGCGCGATGATGGCTGCGCCCTCCTGGCTCGCCACGCAGCCACCCACGCCGATCAGCGCGCCGCGTTCCTTCAAATGCTTGACGCGGCCCAGGTCGCTGAACACCTTCTCCTGCGCTTTCTCGCGCACCGAGCAAGTGTTGAACAGGATCAGGTCAGCTTCCTCCACGTCCTGTGTGGGTTCGTAGCCCTGGGCGGCGCCTAGCACGTCGGCCATCTTGTCCGAGTCGTACTCGTTCATCTGGCAGCCGAAGGTTTTGATGAAGACTTTCTTGGCCATGGCGTTGCTTCTCATCGTGGAACAGGGGGCGGCGGCATGCCTGTCTGCGTGGCATGCCAACCTGCGGTGGCGGGGGCCGGCTACTTGCGTGGCGCGGGCAACTGCGACTCGAAGACGATGTTGTTGGTATCGCTGTTGCCGCGGCGCTTGAGCGCGGCCTCGGCGGGGGTCAGGATCCACACGTCCTTGATCAGGCCCAGGTCGTCGCGCACGTAGTTCACCACCAGCGACTGACCCGCAATGGTGCCCGAGAGCACCATCATGCTGTTGGTGCTGCGGATGCGCGCGCCGGGCGCCAGCCGGTCGGGCTTGCCGTCGAGCTGGACCGCGGGGGGGCTGACCACTTCCAGCTTGCCGCGCAGCGCCTGGATGGGAAAGTCGCGGATGCTGGCGTCTGCCGGCTTGGCGTACTGCGCCAGGGCAGAGCCTGCCGCCAGCGCCAATGCCGCGCAGAGGGCGGCGCGCGCGAGCGGTGGGAAAGGGAAGGTGCGCAAACAGCGGGTCATGGTGTGCATCCAGAGGCTGAAGGCGTCATTCTACCTGGGGGATGCCTGGCTGCCGTGCTGCGGCCGCACGCAGGGAAGATGGCTGTTGCTATCCAATCAATAGCTGCCACTGCCCTAAAAATGGGCGCTGGAGGCCAATTTTGCATCGAACTCAGAGGATGCCCGTGGTGCCGCCCACTCATTTGAACCTAGAAATGGCGGTTCGATGTGTATCCCTTGCCAGGCCGCAGGAAATCAAGCGTTGACGGGTTCGATGGCGTTCGCCTCGTGGGTGAGGACGCCATGCACCTGCCAGCACCGCGCTCGGCGCGCCATGCGGCGTTGCTCCTCCTTGCGGGCAGCAAAGCCCGCCGCGTCGTCGCGTCTTGCCTGGCACCCCGATCACGGCACCGGCAGGCGCATCCAACTGCCGTTTCCAGGTGCGCCTTCGCCTTCATTTGGAGCAAACGGATGAGCACCAACAAAAGAGCCACCCGGAGGTGGCTTTTGCTTCCCAAGGGCGCGCGGCGCTTGAAGGAAATTTGGTGGCGCTTCACGGACTCGAACCGCGGACCTGTGGATTATGATTCCATCGCTCTAACCGACTGAGCTAAAGCGCCACAGCCTTCCATTATAGCAAGCTCCTTACCGGTTCTTGAACGCGGCCTTGCGCTTGTTCAGGAACGCATCCATGCCTTCTTTCTGATCCTCGGTGGCGAACAATGCGTGGAACAGCCGGCGTTCGTACATCAGTCCGTCGGACAGGCCGCTCTCGAAGGCACGGTTGACCGATTCCTTGGCCGCCATGGTGGCGATCTGCGAGAACTCGCAGATCTGCAGCGCCGCGCCGAGTGCTTCGTCCATGAGATTGCCGTACGGCACGACGCGGCTCACGAGGCCCGCGCGCTCGGCCTCGGCGGCGTCCATCATGCGGCCTGTCAGCGTCAGATCCATGGCCTTGGCCTTGCCGATGGCGCGCGGCAGACGCTGCGTGCCGCCGGCGCCGGGGATCACGCCGAGCTTGACTTCGGGCTGGCCGAACTTCGCTGTGTCGGACGCGATGATGAAGTCGCACATCATCGCCAGTTCGCAGCCGCCGCCGAGCGCGTAGCCGGCGACTGCGGCGATGATGGGTTTGCGTACGCTGCGGATGCGTTCCCAGTTGCGGGTGATGAAGTCGCCCTTGTAGGCGTCGGCGAAGCCGTAGCGGGCCATGGCCGCGATGTCCGCGCCTGCAGCGAAGGCTTTTTCGCTGCCGGTCACGACGATGCAGCCGATGGCGCTGTCGCCGTCGAACGCGGCCAGTGCATCGCCCAGTTCGTCCATGAGCTGGTCGTTGAGTGCGTTGAGCTGTTTGGGCCGGTTGAGCGTGATGACGCCGACCTTGCCGGCCTCGGTACGCACTTCGATCGTTTCGTATGCCATGTCTCTGTTCTCCTGGAAAGGGTGGCAGGCACTATAGCAAGCCCGTGGCGGGGGCTGTGCGCTATCGCGTAGCGCGCTGCTGGCGCGGCTTACCGGACGGCGTGGCGCCCGCATGGCCGAGCCAGGCGTCGAGCAGTGCGCTATCGCGCGGCAGCAGACGCGCGGTGCGGGATTCCGTGCCCAGCTCCAGGGGCAGGCGCAGCAGTCGGCGGTCGCGCGCGATGATGGCGGTCGCATGCTTGGCGCTGCCCGCATAGAGCGCGATGTCGTCAAGCCGCGCGATCCGCCAGCCCTGGCCGGCAGCTTCCACGCCCAGCCATTCGTCGCCAGCCGCCATGCCGGCGCGCTCGGCGGCGGCGCCGCGCAGCACGGTCTTGATCTGTACGCTGCCGCCGTTCTCGGCCACGCGCAGACCCAGGCGCTGCGCGGGTTGGGAGGGCTCGTCGAGCATGGTGGCGCCGTGGCGCTCCAGCAGTTCGCGCAGCGGCAGCTCACCTGTGCCGTGCACCCAGGCGGCCATCTCGGCGGCGAACGGGCGTCCGGCCAGTTCTTCTAGCACGGCCAGCACGTCAGCTTCCTCCATGGGGCCGGCCCTGCAGCGCTTCCACAGGCTGCGCATCACTGCGTCGAGCGTGGTGCGGCCCTCGGCGCGCAGCGTCAGGTCCAGGCACAGGGCCACCAGCGCGCCCTTGGTGTAGTAGCTGACCGTAGCGTTGGGCGTGTTCTCGTCGGGCCGGTAGTACTTGACCCAGGCGTCGAAGCTGGCCTGTGCTACCGACTGCACCAGGCGGCCCGGGGTCTGCATCACCTGGTTGACGGTCTTGCCCAGCAGGCGCAGGTAGGAGGCGTTGTCGATCAGGCCGGCGCGGCGCAGCAGCAGGTCGTCGTAGTAGCTCGTGAAGCCCTCGAAGAACCACAGCAGGTGCGTGTAGTTCTCGGCGGCATAGTCGTAGCGAGCGAAGTCAGCGGGGCGCAGGCGTTTGACGTTCCAGGTGTGGAAGTATTCGTGGCTGATGAGCCCCTGCAGGGTGGTGTAGCCGTCGGGTGTGCGGCTCTCACCCAGGCGCGGCAGGTCGCGCCGGCTGCAGATGAGCGCGGTGGAATTGCGGTGCTCCAGCCCGCCATAGCTGTCGTCCACCGCGTTGAGCAGGAACAGGTAGTTTCGGTGCGGCGGCTTGCCGCGGGGGTGCCAGAAGCGGATGGCGGCTTCGCAGATCTTCTGCGCGTCGGCGGCCAGGCGGGCGCCGTCGAAGCTCGCGGGCGCGCCCGCCACCACGAGGCGGTGTGGCACCCCGCAGGCGGTGAAGTGCGTGCTCCAGAAGGGGCCCATCTCGACCGGGCAGTCCACGAGTTCGTCGTAGTCCGCAGCTGTGTAGGAGCCGAAACCTGCGGCGTCGGTTTTTATGGGCACGAGTCCGGTGGCGAGTTGCCAGCGTGGCGTGGCCGCGGGCGCCGCGATCTCAATGTGATGTTCCGCCGCTTCCCGGCCCTCCACCTGCAGGCACAGGCTGGTGCCGTTGAAGAAGCCGCGCCCGGCGTCGAGCCAGGCCGTGCGCACCGAGTTGTCGAAGGCATAGACCTCGTAGTGCAGCACCAGCGGCCTAGCGGGATTGCAGGCGACGGCCCAGGTGTGCTTGTCCTCCTGCGCCACGGCCAGTGCACGTGTGCCCTGGCGCGCCTGCAGGCGCTGCAGGTTCTTGGAGAACTCGCGCACCAGGTAGCTGCCCGGTATCCATACCGGCAGGCGCACACGCTGCCGCGCCGCGGGCGTGGCGATCGTGAGGGTGACACGGAACAGATGGGCGTGGAGATCGGCGATGTCGATGCGGTAGGCGACGGGAGCGCTGCTGCGGGCGGTGAGGGGCATGGATCGGAAGGGGCGGCTGGCGTCGCTGCGGTTGCCGGGGGTCAGTTCTGCGCCGACAGGCGCTGCTCGACGTCCTGCGCGGTGATGGCGCCGGGCACGCGCGTGCCGTCGGAGAAGATGAGCGTCGGCGTGCCGGTGATGCGGTATTTCTTGCCGAAGGCGAGGTTGCGCTGCAAGGTCGCGGTGGCGCTGTCGCAGGCGGCGGCGGGCGTCACCTTGTCGCGCAGCATGTGGTCCTGCCAGGCCAGTGCCTTGTCCTTGGCGCACCAGATGTTGCGCGACTTGTCGGCAGAATCAGGGCTCAGGATCGGATAGAGGAACAGGTGGACGGTGATGTTGTCCACGTTCTGCAGGTCGCGCTCGAAGCGCTTGCAGTAGCCGCAGTTGGGGTCTTCGAACACCGCGATCCTGCGTTTGCCGTTGCCGCGCACGATGGTAAATGCGTCCTGAAGCGGCAGTTCGCCGAAGTCCACGGCGGTGATCTTGTTGATACGCTCCTCTGTCAGATTGCGGCGCGCCTTGGTGTCGATGAGCTGGCCCTGGATCAGGTAGTTGCCCTTGGCGTCGCTGTAGAACAGGTCGCTGCCCACGCGGATCTCGAACAGCCCGGGCATGCTTGATGGGCGAACTTCGTCGATGGTGCCGAGTTGCGGCAGGCGTTCGCCCAGGGCCTTGCGGATGGCCGCATCCTGTGCGCTGGCGCCCGCGGATGCGAGCAGTGCCGCGTAGGCCAAGAGGGTGGAGAGGATCAGTTTCATGGTGCTTCCATTGCGCAACTGTCAAAAGTGGCTTGGTTCAACGCAGTCCCATGGCGTGCTGCGTCATCCAGCCTTTCACCGGGCCGCTGTACTCAAAGCCCCGCATGCCCCAGTCCCGCAGCGCCTGCCACGTGCTGCCGTGCCGGGCGAACAACTGCTGCAGCATGTCGGAGGCCAGGCCCATCGGCAGGATGTCCGTCTTGCGCGCCCGCTCGTAGCGGCGCAGAAGATGAGGGTCGCCCACGCTGCGCCAGGCGGCCTTGCCATGCAGAACGGTGGCCAGTTCCGCCGCATCGCCAAGCCCCAGGTTCAACCCCTGACCGGCCAGTGGATGCACGTTGTGCGCCGCGTCACCGGCCAGGGCCCAGCCGGCCAGTTCTCCATCCATTTGCCAGCTACCGGTCCACTTGCGTGCACGCGCGTGCTGCAAGGGCCATGCCTGGCGCTCGCCGGCAAGCCGCAAACTACCTGCGGCATGCTGGCTCGCCGTCTCAAGCCGCTGCGAGAATTCACCGGCATCGAGCGCCAGCAACTCCAGCGCCTGCTCCTGGGGAACAGACCAGACGACGGCCACGGAGTTCCCCTGCGGCCCGCCCAGCGGCAGGAATGCCAGCACGCCGCCCAGCGGCAGGAACCATTGCCGGGCCACGCCCGAGTGCGGGTGCTCGCATTCCAGCCGCGTGGCGATCGCTTGCTGGCGATAGGGTACCGTGTTGAATTCAACACCGAATTCCTGGCGCGTGCTGCTCGTGCGTCCCTCGCAGGCCACGGTCAGCGCGGCGGGTGCGGGGGCACTGAGCGCTTCCACCATGGGCTGGAATGCGACGGCGTGCTCCAGCCGCAATTCCAGCGCAGGCACGTCCACGATCCAGGCCAGCGCATCGGCGCGATGGTCTTCGGCGCGGAACACGATGCGGACGCCGCCCGGCACCTGCACGTGCATTTCCCGCACGGCGGTCGTGTTGCCTTCGTCGGGCCAGCAGCGCAGCGATTGCAGCAGCGTGCGCGATGCCGCATTGAGTGCATAGGCCCGCACGTCGGGTTGTTGTGCTGCGGGGGGGCGGGGCAGGCCCGCGAGCGCCACGCGCAGCCGGTCGCGTGCGAGAAGCAGGGCCAGCGTCCGGCCCACGATGCCGCTGCCGCGGATGCATACGTCGAAGGGGTGCGCCATGCAAGGGATTGTAGAAGGCATGCACAATTGCGCGCTCTTGCATGAAGGAGTGCCCTGTGTCCGTGAGTCCGATTGAACTTGGGGATTTCGACGTTGCAGCCACCGTGGCGAGGCTGTTCGTGTATCCCATCAAATCGTGTGCCGGCATAGAGTTGAACGAAGCATTGCTTACCGAGACCGGCCTGGCTTTCGACCGCACCTGGATGGTCGTCGATGAGGCTGGCGGATTCGTCACCCAGCGTGAATTGCCGCGCATGGCGCTGATTCGCCCCATGCTGCGCCAGTACGACATGGTGTTGCGCGCGCCTGGCATGCTGGCTCTGCACGTGGCGCTCGACGCTGCGGAGCAGTCCATGGCGGTGCGTGTCTGGCGCGATACGGTACGGGCGTGGGACATGGGTGCGGTCGCGGCGCAGTGGTTCAGCGACTTTCTGGGGCGGCGCCTGCGGCTGGTGCGCTTCGACCCGGAGCAGAGGCGGCTATCGAACATGCGCTGGACCCATGGCGTCGAGGTGCCCAACCAGTTCGCCGACGGCTTTCCGCTGCTGGTGGCGAGCGATGCCTCGATGGCGGAACTCAATGCCCGCCTGGCTGCGGCGGGCCATGCGTGCGTGGGCATGGAGCGCTTCCGTCCCAATCTGGTACTGGCCGGCACCATGGCCCATGACGAAGACCGCATGGACATGCTGCACATCGCGACAGGGGAGGGCGTCGTGCAATTGGATCCGGTCAAGCCCTGCGCGCGCTGTCCCATTCCCAACGTGGACCCCGCCACCGGTGCCAGCAGCCCCGAGGTGGGCGACATGCTGCAAACCTACCGCCACGACCACCGGCTCGACGGCGCCGTCACTTTCGGCATGAATGCCATCGTCTGCGCTGGCGTTGGGGCGTGGCTGCGCACGGGGCAATCCGTGGGCGGCAACTTCCGCTTCGATTGACGCCGGCAAGTCCGCCGCAGGCGGCCAAGACCCCGCGAGCGAGCGCTGCGCGGTGAATTGTCATCCTTTATCATCGCCCACTTGGCGCCTGTGCGCGCCATCTTCTCCCATGCCTGCATCCCCTGACTCTCCCCTTGTAGAACTGCGCGACGTCACCTTCGGGTATGGCGAACGCGTGATTCTCGACGGCATCAGCTTGACCGTGCCGCGTGGCAAGGTGACGGCGCTGATGGGGGCCTCGGGCGGCGGCAAGACCACCGTGCTGCGCCTGATCGGCGGGCAGTACGCCGCGCAGAAAGGCGCGGTGCTGTTCGATGGCCAGGATGTCGGGTGCCTCGATTCCCAAAACCTGTACGCCGCACGTCGGCGCATGGGCATGCTGTTCCAGTTCGGGGCCCTGTTCACCGACCTGGACGTGTTCGACAACGTCGCTTTTCCGCTGCGCGAGCTGACGGACCTGTCCGAGCCGATGGTGCGCGACATCGTGCTCATGAAGCTCGACGCCGTGGGGCTGCGCGGCGCGCGCGGCCTGATGCCCGCCGAGATTTCCGGCGGCATGGCGCGCCGCGTGGCGCTGGCGCGCGCCATCGTGCTCGACCCGGAACTCGTGATGTACGACGAGCCATTCGCCGGGCTGGACCCGATCTCGCTGGGCACCGCCGCGCGCCTGATCCGCCAACTGGGCGATGCTCTGGGGCTGACGACCATCCTGGTGTCGCACGACCTGGACGAAACCTTCCGCATCGCCGACTACGTGGTCGTATTGGCCAACGGCAAGATCGCCGCCCAGGGCACGCCCGATGAGGTGCGCGGCAGCACCGACCCGCTGGTGCACCAGTTCGTCAACGCACTGCCTGAAGGTCCGGTGCATTTCCAGTACCCCGCACCGACGATCGAGGAAGATTTCGGCGCTGCCGGGGGGGCGGTGCGATGAGCTGGTACAACCCCGCCGACGTGGGTTTCGCGGTGCGCCGCAAGCTGGCCGATATCGGCCAGGCCACACGCTTGTTCTGGCAGCTCGTGCGGCTGGGCGGCGCTTGCGCCCGGCGCTTTGGCCTGGTGCGTGACCAGATTCATTTCCTGGGCAACTATTCGCTGGCGATCATCGGCGTATCGGGCCTGTTCGTGGGTTTCGTGCTGGGGCTGCAGGTTTACTACATGCTGCAGCGCTTCGGCTCGGCGGAGGCGCTGGGCGTGGTCGTCACGCTGGCCCTGGTGCGCGAGCTGGGGCCCGTCATCGCGGCGCTGCTGTTCGCGGGGCGCGCCGGCACCTCGCTGACCGCCGAGATCGGCCTGATGAAGGCCGGCGAGCAGCTCAGCGCGATGGAGATGATGGCCATCGATCCGGTACGCCGCATCCTCGCGCCCCGCTTCTGGGGCGGCGTGATAGCCATGCCATTGCTCACTGCCGTGTTCAATGCGGTGGGCATCCTCGGCGCCTACGTGGTGGGCGTGGTGATGCTTCGCATCGATGCCGGCGCGTTCTGGGGCCAGATGCAGGGCGGCGTCGATGTGTTTACCGACATCGGCAACGGCATCTTGAAAAGCGTGGTGTTCGGCGTGACGGTGACTTTCGTGGCACTGCTGCAGGGCTATGCCGCGCAGGCTACGCCCGATGGCGTGTCGCATGCGACGACGCGTACCGTGGTCACGGCCTCGCTGGCCGTGCTGGGCCTGGATTTCATCCTGACGGCCATGATGTTCAGTATTTGATTGCAAGGAGAGTGGAATGCAACGCTCCAGAAACGATATTTGGGTGGGTCTTTTCGTCATGCTCGGCGCGGCTGCTGTGCTGTTCCTGGCGCTGCAGTCGGCCAACTTGCTGACCCTCTCGTTCCAGGCGCGCTACCGCGTCAGTGCCAAGTTCGACAACATCGGCGGCCTGAAGCCCCAGGCCGCGGTGAAGAGCGCCGGCGTGGTGGTGGGGCGCGTGGAGTCCATCGCGTTCGATGACAAGTCATTCCAGGCGCGCGTGACGCTGGCGCTCGATAACCGCTATGCTTTCCCGAAGGACAGCTCGCTGAAGATTCTGACCAGCGGCCTGCTCGGGGAGCAGTACATCGGCATCGAGGCGGGCGCCGACGACAAGAACCTGGCGGCCGGCGACACCCTCACCTCCACGCAGTCCGCCGTGGTGCTGGAAAACCTGATTGGCCAGTTTCTCTACAGCAAGGCCGCAGACGGCGGCAGCGATACGGGAGGCGGGAGCAGCAAAAAATGAAAACACGAACCTACTACGATGATCTCCATGGCGCGGGCATGGCTCGCCATCGCGCATTCCCCGTCCTGCGCAGCCTGTGGTGGCTGGCCGCTGCAATGTGCGCGCTGCTGCTCGGCGGTTGCGCGACGGGTCCGCAGGCCAACCCGTCGGATCCGTTCGAGCCATTCAACCGCCAGATGTACGGCTTCAACGATGCCGTGGACCGCGCCGTTCTGAAGCCGGTGGCAATCGCCTACCGAGACGCCACGCCGGACATGGCCCGCACGGGCGTGCGCAACTTCTTCGCCAATTTGGGCGACGCGTGGTCGTTCGTGAACAACGTGCTGCAGCTCAAGCCGCAGGCGGCGAGCGAAAGCTTCATCCGCTTCAACGTCAACACGCTCTTCGGGCTGGGCGGTCTGCTCGACATCGCCAGCGAGATGGATATCGACCGCCACAAGCAGGACTTCGGCCAGACGCTGGCGCGGTGGGGCGTTCCTTCGGGGCCCTACCTCGTGCTGCCGATTCTCGGGCCTTCGACGGTGCGCGACACGGCGGCGTTGCCGGTGGATGCCCAGGGCGATCTGCTGTCCCAAGTACACGACATTCCCGTGCGCAATTCGATATTCGTGCTGCGCGGCGTAGACACGCGCGCCAACCTGCTGCGTGCCGGCGATGTGCTAGATGATGCCGCGCTGGACCGCTACAGCTTCACGCGCGACGTCTACCTGCAACTGCGCAAGGGCGGCCCGAAGTCCGCGAGCGGCGGCGATGGCGAAGTGCCCGAAGAAGATGCGAAATAAGCCCGCCCCGCGGGCGCGCGTTGCAGACGGTTGCATCCCCGGCATGGAATCGGGGTTTCATCTCTGTTTCCAATGCGGAAGCGGCAAACGAAAGGAGTTGTGCTGATGATGAATCGACGTGGACTGGGGCGCATGACCCTGGTGCTGGGGTTTGCGTGGGCGCTGGCGGCACCCCTCATGGCGCATGCCGCCGATGAAGCGCCCGATGCGCTCATCAAGCGGCTGTCGGTGGATGTGCTCGACACGATCAAGTCCGACAAGTCCTACCGCACGGGCGACATCACGAAGATCATGGCGCTGGTCGACAGCAAGATCATGCCCAACGTGAATTTCCGCCGCATGACCTCGGCGGCTGTCGGCCCGGCTTGGCGCCAGGCCACGCCCGAGCAGCAGCAGCGCCTGCAGGCCGAGTTCAAGACCCTGCTCGTGCGCACCTATGCGGGCGCGCTGGCCCAGGTGTCGGACCAGACCATCGCCATGCGGCCCCTGCGCGCCGCGCCCGACGACAAGGACGTGGTGGTGCGCACGCAGGTCACCGGCAGCGGCGACCCGGTGCAACTCGACTACCGCCTGGAGAAAACGCCCGGCGACGGCGCGGGCTGGAAGATCTACAACCTCAACGTGCTCGGCGTCTGGCTCGTCGATACCTACCGCAGCCAGTTCGCGCAGGAGATCAATGCCAAGGGCATCGATGGCCTGATCGCCACGCTCGAAGCGCGCAACAAGGGCAATGCCGCCGGGCAGAAGACCTGATGGTCGCCGATGCCACGGCGCCTGCCGAACCGCTGACGCTGGTGCTGCCCGCCGCGCTGACCCATGCCCAGGCCCGCGCCAGCCTCGACATGCTGCTGCAGGGCCTGCGCGCCCACCGCGGCCCTGCCATGGCCGTGGTGGCTGATGCCACGGCGCTGGTTGCGTTCGATTCCTCCGCGCTCGCGGTGCTGCTCGAATGCCGGCGCGAGGCGCTGGCGCAGGGGCACCGCTTTTCCGTCAAAGGCTTGCCGCCTGACCTGGGCAACCTGGCCAAGCTCTATGGCGTGGGCGCGTTGCTGGCGTCGGCCTGAAAGCAATGGCTGAAGCCGTGCAGCCCATGCGGCTGCTGGCGGAGTCGGAGTCAGCGTGCCCGCACCGCGGGCTTTAGAATCGCAGGCTCTCATGCCTGCCGTCTCCTTCCAGTCCGTCACCAAGACCTACAACACGCCCAAAGGACCCTTCCAGGCGCTCGACGGCGTGAGTCTGGACATCGAGGAGGGCGAGTTCTTCGGCCTCCTCGGCCCCAACGGCGCGGGCAAGACCACCCTGATCAGCATCCTGGCCGGCCTCACGCGCGCCACGCAGGGCCGCGTGCTGGCGCGCGGCCACGACGTGCGCATCGACCCCGCCCAGGCCCGGCGGCAGCTCGGCATCGTGCCGCAGGAACTGGTGTTCGACCCGTTCTTCAACGTGCGCGAGACGCTGCGCATCCAGTCCGGCTATTTCGGCGTGAAGAACAACGACGCCTGGATCGACGAACTGCTGGAAAACCTCGGCCTGGCCGACAAGGCCAATGCCAACATGCGGCAACTGTCGGGCGGCATGAAGCGCCGCGTGCTGGTGGCGCAGGCGCTGGTGCACAAGCCGCCCATCATCGTGCTCGACGAGCCCACCGCCGGCGTGGACGTGGAACTGCGCCAGTCCCTCTGGCAGTTCGTCGCGCGGCTCAACCGCCAGGGGCACACGGTGCTGCTCACCACTCACTACCTCGAGGAGGCCGAGGCGCTGTGCCGGCGCATCGCGATGCTCAAGAGCGGACGCATCGTCGCGCTGGACCGCACCAGCGAGCTGTTGCGCAAGGGGTCGGGCAGCGTGCTGCACCTGCGGCTGGACGGCGTGCTGCCGCCCGCGCTGGCGGCGCGGGCGCGCGTAACGGGCAACATGGTGCAGTTGCCGGTGCGCGACGCGCACGACATCGAATCCAGCCTGGCCGCCCTGCGTGCGGCGGGGCTGCAGGCGCAGGACGTGGAAATCCGCCGCGCCGACCTGGAGGACGTGTTTCTCCACCTCATGGCCGCGCCCGCGCCGCTGGCGCCCGAGAACATCGCGGTATGACGACCATGACCGGCTGGCGGACGCTTTTCCACAAGGAGGTGCTGCGGTTCTGGAAGGTGAGCTTCCAGACCGTGGCCGCGCCGGTGCTGACCGCCGTGCTCTACCTGCTGATCTTTGGCCACGTGCTCGAAGACCATGTGCAGGTCTATGGCCACATCGGCTACACGGCCTTCCTCGTGCCGGGGCTCGTGATGATGAGCGTGCTGCAGAACGCCTTCGCCAACAGCTCGTCCTCGCTGATCCAGAGCAAGATCATGGGCAGCCTGGTGTTCGTGCTGCTCACGCCCGTGCCGCCGGCGGGCTGGTTCCTGGCCTACGTGGGCTCCTCCGTCGTGCGCGGGCTGGTCGTGGGGCTGGGGGTGTTCGTGGTCACGCTGGCCTTTGCCCATCCGTCGTTCGCGGCGCCGCTGTGGATCGCGGCATTCGCCCTGCTGGGCGCGACGCTGCTCGGCACGCTGGGCCTGATCGCCGGGCTCTGGGCCGAGAAGTTCGACCAGATGGCCGCGTTCCAGAACTTCCTCATCATGCCCATGACGTTTCTCTCGGGCGTGTTCTATTCCATCGGCTCGCTGCCGCCCTTCTGGCAGAAGGTCAGCCACCTCAACCCGTTCTTCTACATGATCGACGGCTTCCGCTACGGCTTCTTCGGCGTGAGCGACGTCTCGCCCTGGCTCAGCCTGTCCATCGTCGGCACGGCCTGCGTGGCGGTGAGCGCCGTGGCGCTGCAACTGCTGCGCACCGGCTACAAAATACGCAACTGACTTCTCAGGGGACTCCACCATGACTGCCGACCAATTGCAAGCCATCATCGCCGCAGGTCTGCCGTGCGAGCGCATCGCGCTCGAAGGCGACGGTCGGCACTGGTACGCCACCATCGTCTCGGCGGAATTCGAGGGCCGGCGGATCATCGAGCGCCACCAGCGGGTCTACGCCGCGCTGGGTGAGAAAATACATACCGACGAGGTGCACGCCTTGTCGATGAAGACCTACACGCCGGACGAATGGGCGGCGCTGGGCGCGAACGGCCAATAGACAAACAGACGACGGCCCGTCGCACCGCGGCGCTGCCGGATACGGGATTTCTCCATGGACAAACTGCTCATCCGCGGCGGGCGCACGCTGCATGGCGAAGTCGCCATCTCCGGCGCCAAGAACGCCGCCCTGCCCGAACTCTGCGCCGCGCTGCTCACGGCGGACCCGGTCACGCTCGCCAACGTGCCGCGTCTGCAGGACGTGACCACCATGCTCAAGCTGATCCGCAACATGGGCGTGGCCGCCGAACGCGGCGACGACGGCGCGGTGCGCATCGACGCCAGCGCGCTCAGCTCGCCCGAGGCGCCCTACGAGCTGGTGAAGACCATGCGCGCCTCGGTGCTGGCGCTGGGCCCGCTGCTGGCGCGCTTCGGCGAGGCCACGGTCTCGCTGCCCGGCGGCTGTGCCATTGGCTCGCGGCCCGTGGACCAGCACATCAAGGGCCTGCAGGCCATGGGCGCGGAGATCGTGGTCGCGCACGGCTACATGATCGCCAAGCTGCCCGCAGGCTGGCGCCGGCTGCGCGGCGCGCGCATCGCCACCGACATGGTCACCGTCACCGGCACAGAGAACCTGCTGATGGCCGCCACGCTGGCCGAGGGCGAGACGGTGCTGGAAAACGCCGCGCAGGAGCCCGAGATCCCCGACCTGGCCGAAATGCTGATCGCCATGGGCGCGCGCATCGAAGGCCACGGCACCAGCCGCATCCGCATCGAGGGCGTGGACCGCCTGCGCGGTTGCGCGCATGCCGTGGTGCCCGACCGAATCGAGGCCGGCACCTTCCTCTGCGCCGTGGCCGCAGCGGGCGGCGACGTGCTGCTGCGCCACGCCCGCGCCGAGCATCTGGACGCGGTGATCGACAAGCTGCGCGAGGCCGGCGCCGTGGTCGAGACCGTTCCCGGCGGCGTGCGCATCCGCGCCAGCGGGCGGCTCAAGGCGCAGTCGTTTCGCACCACCGAGTACCCCGGCTTCCCGACCGACATGCAGGCGCAGTTCATGGCGCTCAACGTGGTGTCCGAAGGCACGTCCAAGGTCGCCGAAACCATCTTCGAGAACCGCTTCATGCACGTCAACGAACTCGTGCGCCTGGGCGCGCGCATCGCCGCCGACGGCAAGGTCGCGGTGGTCGAAGGCGTGGAGCGCCTCTCCGGCGCCACCGTCATGGCCACCGACCTGCGCGCCTCCGCCAGCCTGGTGATCGCCGGCTTGGTGGCCGACGGCGAGACACTGGTGGACCGCATCTACCACCTCGACCGCGGCTACGACCGCATGGAAGCCAAGCTGCGCGGCCTGGGCGCCGACATCGAGCGGATATGACCCCCACGCTCCCCACTGCGTGTGGTTCGCCGCCTCCCGAAGGGGCCTGCGCGCCTTGGGGCGGCCCGGCGGCGCTCAATTCAGGATACTTATGACCATGATCACGCTGGCGCTCTCCAAGGGCCGCATCTTCGACGAGACCCTGCCGCTGCTGGCCACCGCCGGCATCGAGGTGCTCGAAGACCCCGAAAAATCCCGCAAGCTCATCTTGCCCACCAACCGGCCCGAGGTGCGGGTGGTGCTGGTGCGCGCCACCGACGTGCCCACCTACGTGCAGTACGGCGGGGCCGATCTGGGCGTGACCGGCAAGGACACGCTGATCGAGCACGGCGCATCCTCGGGAAGTGGCGCCAGCGCCACCGGCCTGTACCAGCCGCTGGACCTGCGCATCGCCCAATGCCGCATGAGCGTGGCCGTGCGCGCCGACTTCGACTACGCCCACGCCGTGCGCCAGGGCTCGCGCCTGAAGGTCGCCACCAAGTACCTGGGCATCGCGCGCGAATTCTTCGCCGCCAAGGGTGTGCACGTGGACCTCATCAAGCTCTACGGCAGCATGGAGCTGGCGCCGCTCATCGGCCTGGCCGACGCCATCGTCGATTTGGTCTCCACCGGCAACACCCTCAAGGCCAACCACCTCGTGGAGGTGGAGCGCATCATGGACATCAGCGCCCGGCTGGTGGTCAACCAGGCCGCGCTCAAACTCAAGCAGGCGCCCATACGCCACATCATCGACGCCTTCGCGGGCGCTGTCGCTCCCGAGTGAATGCTATGACATTGATAGCTATCCCCGCCCGTATTTCCTGCGCTGATGCCACTTTTGAGTCGGATTTCGCGGCACGCCTGCACTGGTCAGCCGATACCGACGCGGCCATCGAGCAGCGCGTGGCCGACATCCTGGCCGACGTGCGGCGGCGCGGTGACGCGGCGGTGCTGGAATACACCCAGCGCTTCGACGGCCTGCAGGCCGCTGCGCTGGCCGAGCTCGAGCTCACGCAGGCCGAACTGAAGGCGGCCTTCGACGGCCTGCCCGCCGCGCAGCGCGACGCGCTGCAGGCCGCCGCCCGCCGCGTGCGCGCCTACCACGAGGCGCAGAAGCAGGCCTGCGGCGAAAGCTGGAGCTACCGCGACGAGGACGGCACGCTTCTGGGCCAGAAGGTCACGCCGCTGGACCGCGTGGGCATCTACGTGCCCGGCGGCAAGGCGGCGTATCCGTCGTCGGTGCTGATGAACGCCATTCCCGCCAACGTGGCCGGCGTGGGCGAGATCGTCATGGTGGTGCCCACCCCGAAGGGCGAGAAGAACCCGCTGGTGCTGGCCGCCGCCCATGTGGCAGGCGTCACCCGTGCCTTTGCCATCGGCGGCGCGCAGGCCATCGCCGCGCTGGCCTATGGCACCGCCACGGTGCCCAAGGTGGACAAGATCACAGGCCCCGGCAATGCCTACGTGGCCAGCGCCAAGAAGCGCGTGTTCGGCACCGTGGGCATCGACATGATCGCCGGCCCCAGCGAAATCCTCGTGCTGGCCGACGCCAGCACCCCGCCCGAGTGGGTGGCGATGGACCTGTTCAGCCAGGCCGAGCATGACGAGCTGGCGCAAAGCATCCTGCTCTGCCCCGACGCGGCCTACATCGACGCCGTGCAGCGCGAGATCGACCGCCTGCTGCCCGCCATGCCGCGTGCCGAGATCATCGCCAAAAGCCTGACCGGGCGCGGCGCATTGATCCACACGCGCAGCATGGAAGAAGCCTGCGCCATCAGCAACCGCATCGCGCCCGAGCACCTGGAAATCTCCAGCCGCGAACCCCACCGATGGGAGCCGCTGCTCAGGCACGCCGGCGCCATCTTTCTCGGCGCTTACACCAGCGAGAGCCTGGGCGACTACTGCGCCGGGCCGAACCACGTGCTCCCCACCAGCGGCACGGCGCGCTTCTCCAGCCCGCTGGGCGTCTACGATTTCCAGAAGCGCAGCAGCCTCATCGAGGTGAGCGAGGCGGGCGCGCAGGTGCTCGGGCCGATTGCCGCCACGCTGGCCCATGGCGAGGGGTTGCAGGCGCATGCAAGGGCTGCGGAAATGAGACTGAAGCCATGATGAGCACCGCTGCCGCCCTGTCCCGCATCCGCCCCGACGTGCGCGCCATGCATGCCTACGCCGTGCAGGACGCGGCGGGCATGGTCAAGCTCGACGCGATGGAGAACCCCCATGGCCTGCCGCCCGAACTGCGGGCCGCGCTGGGCGAGCGCCTGGGAGCGCTGGCGCTCAACCGCTACCCGGGCGAGTGCGTCAACGATCTGAAGCGCGCGCTGGCCGCCCATGCCGACTTGCCCGCCGGCTGGGGGCTGATGCTCGGCAACGGCTCGGACGAACTGATCTCGCTGCTGGCGATGGCCTGCAACGTGCCCGGCGCGGCGGTGCTCGCGCCCGTGCCCGGTTTCGTGATGTACGCAGTGAGCGCTCAGTTGCAGGGCCTGAAGTTCGTCGGCGTGGATCTGACCCCCGACTTCGAACTCGACGAGGCCGCCATGCTGGCCGCCATCGCGGCGCACCGGCCCGCCATCACCTACCTGGCCTATCCCAACAACCCCACGGCCAACCTGTGGGACGAAGGGGCGATGGCGCGCATCATCGACGCCGTGGGCCGGCAGGGCGGCCTGGCGGTGCTCGACGAGGCATACCAGCCCTTCGCCAGCCGCAGTTGGATCGACGCCATCCGCCGCGACCCGGCGCGCCACGGCCATGTGCTGCTGATGCGCACGCTGAGCAAGTTCGGCCTCGCGGGCGTGCGCATCGGCTACCTCATGGGGCCGCAGACGCTCGTCAACGAGCTGGACAAGCTGCGCCCGCCGTACAACGTCAGCGTGCTGAATTGCGAGTGCGCGCTATTCGCGCTCGGCTACCAGGAGGTGTTTGTGGCGCAGGCCGCCGACATCTGCCGCCAGCGCGCCATCGTGCTGGCGGCCCTCGGCGCGTGGCCGCGGGTCAAGGTCTGGCCGAGCGAGGCAAACATGGTGCTGGTGCGCGTGCCCGACGCCGCGAAAGCCTTTGCCGGCATGCGGGCGCGCGGCGTGCTGGTCAAGAACGTTTCTACAATGCACCCATTGCTGGCCAATTGCCTGCGCCTGACCGTCGGCACGCCGGACGAGAACGCGCAGATGCTCGCGGCCCTGGCAGCCTCGCTATGACCACCACCGCCCCCGCTCCATCCGCCGAGCCCGCCGCTGCCGACCGCGTGGCCGAGGTGGCCCGCAACACCGCCGAGACGCGCATCGCCGTGCGCCTGAACCTCGACGGCACGGGCCGCGCCGCGCTGGCCACGGGTATCGGCTTCTTCGACCACATGCTCGACCAGATCGCCCGCCACGGCCTGATCGACCTGGACGTGCGCTGCGAGGGCGACCTGCACATCGACGGCCACCATTCGGTGGAGGACGTGGGCATCACGCTCGGCCAGGCCATGGCCCGCGCCGTGGGCGACAAGCGCGGCATCCGCCGCTACGGCCACGCCTACGTGCCGCTCGACGAGGCGCTGTCGCGCGTGGTGGTCGATTTCTCGGGCCGCCCGGGCCTGCACATGGACGTGGCTTTCACGAGCGGCATGATCGGCGGCCTCGACACCCAGCTCGTGTTCGAGTTCTTCCAGGGCTTCGCCAACCACGCGGGCGTCACGCTGCACATCGACAACCTCAAGGGCGCCAACGCGCACCACCAGTGCGAAACCATCTTCAAGGCCTTCGCGCGCGCGCTGCGCGCCGCGCTGGAGCACGATCCGCGGGCCGTGGGCATCATCCCCTCGACCAAGGGATCGCTCTGATTTTTTAATGAGCCAAATCGGCCTCCACCGCAGATAAACAAAGCGCTAGCAGCTATGGAAACGATAGCAAACACGGTCGCTGTCGTCGACTACGGCATGGGCAACCTGCGTTCCGTGTCGCAGGCCGTGCAGGCCGCGGCGCAGGACACGGGCGTGCGCGTTGTCGTCACCCAGCGGCCCGATGAGGTGCGCGCCGCCACCCGCGTGGTGCTGCCGGGCCAGGGCGCCATGCCCGACTGCATGCGCGAGCTGCGCGAATCCGGCCTGCTCGAATCCGTGCTGGAGGCGGCGGCCACCAAGCCCCTGTTCGGCGTCTGCGTGGGCATGCAGATGCTGCTCGACCGCAGCCACGAAGGGCCGACCGATGGCCTGGGCCTGGTCCACGGCGAGGTGGCCAAGTTCAGCCTGGCCGGCCGGCTGCAGCCTGACGGCAGCCGCTACAAGGTGCCGCAGATGGGCTGGAACCGCGTCGCCCAGACCCAGCCGCATGCGCTGTGGGAGGGCGTGCCCGACGATAGCTGGTTCTATTTCGTGCACAGTTTCTACGCCCGTCCGTCGGATGCGCGCCACAGCGTGGGCGAGGCGGACTACGGCGGGCGCTTTACCGCGGCAATAGCCCACGATAATATTTTTGCCACCCAGTTCCACCCGGAGAAAAGCGCGCAGCAGGGCCTGATGCTGTACCGCAACTTCCTGCACTGGGCTCCCTGACCCCCTTTCTTCCTTTTCCAGCGTCCTTCCGCTTCTTCACGGAACCATGCTCCTCATTCCTGCCATCGACCTGAAAGACGGTCACTGCGTGCGCCTCAAGCAAGGCGATATGGACCAGTCCACCACTTTTGGCGAAGACCCTGCGGCCATGGCGCTGCGCTGGGTGGAGCAGGGCGCGCGCCGGCTGCACCTGGTGGACCTGAACGGCGCCTTCGCCGGCAAGCCGCAGAACTACGCGGCCATCAAGTCCATCCTCAAGGCCGTCGGCGACGACATCCCGGTGCAGTTGGGCGGCGGCATCCGCGACCTCGACACGATCGAGAAGTACATCGACGGCGGCCTGCGCTACGTCATCATCGGCACCGCGGCGGTCAAGAACCCGGGCTTTCTGAAAGACGCCTGCAGCGCCTTCGGCGGCCACATCATCGTGGGCCTAGACGCCAAGGACGGCAAGGTGGCCACCGACGGCTGGAGCAAGCTCACGGGCCACGAGGTGGTGGACCTGGCGCGCAAGTTCCAGGACTGGGGCGTCGAATCCATCGTCTACACCGACATCGGGCGCGACGGCATGCTCAGCGGCATCAACGTCGACGCCACGGTCAAGCTGGCGCAGGCGCTCACCATCCCCGTGATCGCCTCGGGCGGTCTGTCGAGCATGGCCGACATCGAGCAGCTCTGCGCCGTGGAGAGCGAAGGCGTGGAAGGCGTGATCTGCGGGCGGGCCATCTACAGCGGCGACCTCGACTTCGCCGCCGCGCAGACGCGCGCCGATGAACTCAACGGGGCAGCGGGCTGATGCTTTGCCGCCGGGCCGCCCCAAGGCTGAACGCGACCCCTTGCACCAGCGAAGCGCAGGGCAAGCCTGCGCATGGGGGCAGGCAGCTACACGCAGTGGGCGACCGTGGGGGTTTACATGCTGGCTAAGCGCATCATCCCCTGCCTCGACGTGACCGGCGGCCGGGTCGTCAAGGGCGTCAACTTCGTCGAACTGCGCGACGCCGGCGACCCGGTGGAGATCGCCGCGCGCTACAACGAGCAGGGCGCCGACGAACTCACCTTCCTCGACATCACCGCCACCAGCGACGGGCGCGACCTGATCCTGCACATCATCGAGGCCGTGGCGGCGCAGGTGTTCATCCCGCTCACCGTGGGCGGCGGCGTGCGCACGGTGGACGACGTGCGCCGGCTGCTCAACGCGGGTGCGGACAAGACCAGCTTCAACTCCGCGGCCATCGCCAACCCGCAGGTCATCAGCGACGCCTCGGCCAAGTACGGCGCGCAGTGCATCGTGGTGGCCATCGACGCCAAGCGCCGTTACGGCGACGACATGCTCGACCGCGGCGAGGGCTGGGACGTCTACAGCCATGGCGGGCGCAAGAACACGGGCCTGGACGCCGTGCAGTGGGCGCGCGAGATGGCGCGGCGCGGCGCGGGCGAAATCCTGCTCACCAGCATGGACCGCGACGGCACCAAGGCCGGTTTCGACCTGGCCTTGACGCGCGCCGTCAGCGATGCGGTGGACGTGCCCGTGATCGCCTCCGGCGGCGTGGGCAACCTCGACCACCTGGCCGACGGCATCCAGCAGGGCGGCGCCGACGCGGTGCTGGCCGCCAGCATCTTCCACTACGGCGAATACACCGTGGGCCAGGCCAAGCGGCGCATGGCCGAGCGCGGCATCCCGGTGCGGCTCTGATGCGCGTGCAGCCCGGGCGCCGGAGGGACGCAACTGCCGCATGGTGCAAATCGCCGACAATCTCGCCATGGACTGGCTTGACGAAGTGAAATGGGATGCGCACGGCCTGGTGCCCGTGATCGCGCAGGAGCGCGGCACGAACGATGTGCTGATGTTCGCCTGGATGAACCGCGAGGCGCTGGCCAGGACGGCAGAACTGGGCCGCGCGGTGTACTTCAGCCGCTCGCGCGGCAGGCTGTGGTTCAAGGGCGAGGAGTCGGGCCACGTGCAGACGGTGCACGAGATCCGCCTCGACTGCGACAACGACGTGGTGCTGCTGCAGGTCACGCAACTGGGGCACGAGCCCGGCATCGCCTGCCACACGGGGCGGCATAGCTGTTTTTTCCAGCGCTACGAGAATGGCGCCTGGAAGGCCGCCGAGCCCGTGCTCAAGGACCCGCAGACCATCTACAGTAAATAATGCAGACATGAGCTCCAGTGATGATTCCCTCGCGCGCCTGGCTGCCGTGATAGAAAGCCGCAAGCCTGCCAATGGTGGCGATCCGGAGAAAAGCTACGTGTCGCGCCTGCTTGCCGAGGGGCCCGACGCTTTTCTGAAGAAGATCGGCGAGGAGGCCACCGAAACCGTCATGGCCGCCAAGGACGGCGATCCGCAGAAGATCGTCTACGAGGTGGCCGATCTATGGTTCCACAGCATGGTGGCGCTGGCCTACTATGGCCTGTCGCCGCAGAACGTGCTCGACGAACTGGAGCGCCGCGAAGGCACCAGCGGCATTGAAGAAAAGGCGCTGCGCAAGGTGCGCGAACGCAGCGTCGCCGAAATGGGGAAGGACATGCCATGAGCAACGAGGCACTGGTGGTGGAGATCGCGGACAGCGGCAATGGCAAGACCGACGAGCAGCTCGCAAGCCTGCGCCAGCTCACGCTGGTGATCTACATCCTCTACGCGTTCGCGTGGGTCACGGGCCTGACGGCCATCGTGGCCATCGTCATCAACTACGTCAAGCGCGAGGACGCGGCGGGCACGCTGTACGAGAGCCATTTCACCTGGCAGATCCGCACCTTCTGGTGGAGCATCGTCTGGGGCGTGGTGGGCGTCATCACCATCTGGGTGGGCATCGGTTTCGTCGTTTTCTTCGTGCTCTTCATCTGGATGATCTACCGGCTCGTCAAGGGCCTGCTGTACTGGAACGACCGCAAACCGCTGCCCGTGCAATAAGCCCCAAGCAAACATGAACCACGACCCCGACTGCATTTTCTGCAAGATCATCTCCGGCGCGATTCCCTCGCGCAAGGTGTATGAAGACGACGAGGTTTTCGCCTTCCACGACATCCACCCCTGGGCGCCGGTGCACTTCCTGCTCGTCCCCAAGACCCACATTCCCTCGATGGCACAGGCCGGACCCGGGCATGCGCCGCTGCTTGGCAGGATGATGGTACTGGCGCCCCTGCTTGCCGCGGAGCAGGGCTGCAGGCCGTACCCCGAGGGCGGTTTCCGCATTCTGGTAAACACCGGCGGCGACGGCGGCCAGGAGGTGCACCACCTGCACTTGCACGTGATCGGTGGTCCGCGCCCCTGGCTCAAGGGCTGATACCCGCAGAAACGATGCGTGGCTGAGGGATATTCACCGGCGCTGCACGCGCCTGGCGTACCCTCGGCGACTAAAATCCGACCATTCACTAGGAGAGATCCATGGGTTCCCTGTCCATCTGGCACTGGCTGATCGTGCTGCTCATCGTCGTCATGGTGTTCGGCACCAAGAAGCTCAAGAACATCGGCTCCGACCTCGGCGGCGCCGTCAAGGGTTTCAAGGACGGCATGAAGGAAGGCTCCAGCACCGAGGAGAAGCCTGCCGGCCAGGTCGCCAACGCGGCCACCGACAAGGCCACCATCGACGTCGAAGCCAAGACCAAGTCCTGACCCGCGGTCAGAAGACAACCGTGCTCGACCTCGGCATTTCCAAGATGGCGCTGATCGGCGCCGTGGCGTTGATCGTCATCGGCCCCGAGAAGCTGCCGCGCGTGGCCCGCACCGTGGGCACGCTGCTGGGCAAGGCCCAGCGCTACGTGAACGACGTGAAGGCCGAGGTCAACCGCTCCATGGAGCTCGACGAACTGCGCAAGATGAAGGACACGGTGGAAGGCGCCGCGCGCGACGTGGAGCATTCCATCCAGACCCAGGCCAGCGATTTCGACCGGCAATGGTCGTCGCCCGGGGAAGGCGTGGACGCCGCCGTGCCTGCCATCGGAGCCGACCCACCCGCACCCATCTACAAGAACCCCGGCAAGAACTGGCGCCTCAAGCGCGGCACCGTGCCGCAGTGGTACAAGGCGCGCAACGGCGTGCGCACCAAGGCGCTTTCGGGCGCCGCCCGCGTGGCGCGCTACCGGCCCCAGAAATTCCATTGAGCGCGGCTGCGCAACCGGCGCCGTCGGCGCCCGCCGCGCGCGGGCAACGTCCCTCCCCACCCCACCACCATGTCCGACACTCCCGATAAAGAAGACGAACTCGCAGGCACCGAACAGCCGTTCGTGGAGCATCTGGTCGAGTTGCGCGACCGGCTCATCCGCGCGCTGCTGGCCGTGGGCGTGGTGGCCAGTGTGCTTTTTTTCTTCCCCGGCCCGGGCACGCTGTACGACCTGCTGGCCGCGCCCCTGGTTGCGCACCTGCCCAAGGGCGCCACGCTGATCGCCACCTCGGTCATCTCGCCTTTCATGGTGCCGCTGAAGATCCTGCTCATGGCGGCCTTCCTGGTCGCGCTGCCCGTGGTGCTCTACCAGGTCTGGGCCTTCGTCGCGCCGGGCCTGTATTCGCACGAGAAGAAGCTCGTGCTGCCGCTGGTCGTCTCCAGCACGCTGCTGTTCTTCATGGGCGTGGCGTTCTGCTATTTCTTCGTGTTCGGCAAAGTGTTCGCCTTCATCCAGGGCTTCGCGCCCAAGAGCATCACTGCGGCGCCCGACATCGAGGCATATCTCAGCTTCGTGCTTACCATGTTCCTGGCCTTCGGCATCGCCTTCGAAGTGCCCATTGCCGTGGTCGTGCTGGCGCGCATGGGGCTGGTCAGCATCGACAAGTTCAAGTCTTTCCGCGGCTATTTCATCGTAGTGGCCTTCGTGGTCGCGGCCGTGGTCACGCCGCCCGATGTGGTGTCGCAGCTCGCGCTGGCGCTGCCCATGTGCGTACTGTACGAAGTCGGCATCTGGGCCGCGCAGATTTTCATCAGGCACACCAAGGCTCCGGATGACGGGGCCGAGGAAAAAAAGGCCGAGGCCGCGAACTGACCCCGGCTGGCCAAGCGCATCAGAGCATGCGCGCGATGAGCCGGTCGCGCACCCAGAACTGGTGCCACAGCGCCGCCGCCGCGTGTCCGCCCACCAGCACGTAGACCAGCGTGGCGCCGTTCTCGTGGATATCCTTGAGCGTGCCGGACAGGCCCTTGTTGGCGGCCAGCCCCAGGTCCAGCGGGATACCGAAGAAGTTCAGCGGGTACCCCGCCGTCGCCACCGTCAGCAGGCCCAGCACCGGCATGGCCAGCATCAGGAGGTACAGCGCCAGATGCATGGCCTGGGCAGCGCGCGCGATCAGCGGGTTGCCGGGTACTGGCGGCGGCACGGTGGAGGCCAGCCGCACGAAGATGCGCACCGTCATCAGCAGCAGCACCAGCAGGCCCGCGCTTTCATGGGCGATGAAGGCGAGCGAGCGCTCGCTGCTGTCGCGTGGAAACAGCTCGCGCACCTGGATGGCAGCGACGGCCATGACCACCGCGGCCAGCACCAGCCAGTGCAGCAGCCGCATGGGCATGGAATAGCGGTTCAGTGGAGGATCGGTGGGATTCGTCATGATTTTTCTGGAGGAGTGGGGTTCATACGCTGCAGACACCGGTGCGCGAAGACTATCACGCCGGCAGGCCGCAGCAACTCAAGGCACGGGCATGTCTCCACGTGGAAACTGCCGGCCAGCGGGCGTCTCTGGCGCGGGCAGGCGGCGCCAGCGCGGGTGGTGGTGCATTGGGGCGGTGCCAGCGCGGCGGTGGGAGGCGCCAGACGGGCTGCAGCGCAGATCTTGTCTGTAAGGCGAAGCTGGCGCCGAGCAGCAGGAGCGAAACTGCGGCGATTGCAACGAACCACAGTGCCGCCTGCTGGTCGATCGGATGCGCAGGCCGCTCGACTGGCTGCGGGCCCTGCTCCACATCTACCTCCGCGGCATCGTACGCATGGGCCAGCGCTGGCTGCGGCGCGGCGCTCCAGGCCACTTTAGCGGCATGGTCCATGGTGGAGCGTTGCACGTGGATGTGCCAACCATGCAGGTGCGAGCCGCCGAAATGCGTGTGCAGGAAGGGCGCCAAAACTTGCAGCATGGACAGCATGGCGAGAATTGCCAGGCGGCGGCGATAGGAAGTGCACAGAGTGGCCATTGTACGAACCGGGGATGGGGTGCGCATGCTAGTGCAGTGTTCAACGCTAAACAGCACATAAAACCGCGCCTTTTGCCGCATGGCGGCGTTGCAAATCCTCGCGATAGCTGCGGCTATCGCTGTGGTTTGCGCCTTGCCCTGCGCCAAAACGCATCGCTTTTATTGGTGCCGCCAAGCGGTGAACACCGCACTAGCGCCGCGACACATCGGCCTTGGGCCTGGTGCCGGGCGTCACGTCGATGCTCAGCTTGTCATTGTGGCGCAGCACACCGAACGGTGCGGGCACACCCGGCTTCAGCGCGGCCACCGCGGTCAGCAGTTCCGCCGTCTTGCCGACGGTTCTGCCAGCGACCTGCACGATCACGTCGCCGGGCCGGATGCCTGCCTGGGCCGCCGGGCCGTTCTGCAGCACGCCGGTGATGATCACGCCCTCGGTTGCGTCCACGCCGAAGGTTTCGGCCAGCTCGGGCGAGAGGTCGTTGGGCTCCACCCCAATCCAGCCGCGCGTGACCTGGCCGTCCTGCACGATGCCTTCGAGCACCTGCCGCGCCGTGGACACCGGAATGGCGAAGCCGATGCCCATGCTGCCGCCCGAGCGCGAGTAGATCGCGGTGTTGATGCCCAGCAGGTTGCCGTTCACGTCCACTAGCGCGCCACCCGAGTTGCCGGGGTTGATGGCGGCGTCGGTCTGGATGAAATTTTCAAACGTGTTGATGCCGAGCTGATTGCGCCCGAGCGCCGAGACGATGCCGCTGGTCACCGTCTGCCCCACGCCGAAGGGGTTGCCGATGGCCAGCACCTGATCGCCCACCTGCAGTGCGTCGGAGTCGCCCAGCACGATGACGGGCAGGCGGTCGAGGGCGATTTTTACGATGGCGAGGTCGGTGTCGGGGTCGGTGCCGATCACCTTCGCGCTGGCGTGGCGACCATCGTTGAGCGCCACCTCGATCTCGTCGGCGCCTTCCACGACATGGTTGTTGGTCAGGATGTAGCCGCTGGGGCTCACGATCACGCCGCTGCCCAGCCCGGTCTGGAACTGGCTGCCCTGGTCGCCGAAGAAGAAGCGGAACCACGGGTCATCGCTGCGCGGGTGGCGCACGGCCTTGCTGGTGTTGATGCTGACGACGGCGGGCGACGCCTTCTTCGCTGCCGCGCTCAGGCTGCCCGGCGCGGGCTGGGGGGGGCCGGAGGCAGGGGCCTCGAACAGCGCCACGGCGCCGCCCGTGCGTAGCGAGCTACGGTTGAGCCATTCCGGCTTGAGCGTGGCAACGACGAAATAGGCCGCGACGAGGACGGTCACGGCCTGCGAGAACAACAACCAGAAGCGTTTCATGAAAGCGCATTGTCTCCGATGCGCCCGGCTGTCCGGCTGCACGGCCTTGGTGGATTGAAAATCGGGTAAGTGACGTGCTGAATGCGGACGCCGGTGGCATCGCAGTGCACGAGGCCACCGATTCCAGCATCCTGAAGGTCCGCATAAGGCCGTGGTCTATCAGACCATCACGGTTGAGATAGGCGTTAGATTGGCAAGTTGGGCAGCAAGCTCCTTTTGGCGCACCGGGTCATTGCCGCCTACCCACTTGCTGTTGATGGGGTGCGTGGCAGCGCTCCAAGTCGACTTGAAGTCGGTCTTGAAGGTTTCGAGCACACCGTACATGTTGAGCACCGTGGCGAGAACGTTCAGGTGGTCCACCTTGGTGTCGATGCGGCCCGGCTTGATACGGGAAGACGGGCCGAAGAACAAGGTCGTGATGGGATCGACGCCGTACATGTAGCTGCCCCCGCCACCATACGCTTTGGCGATCAGGCCATCCATGCCGACATTGGACACGCCATTGCTGGCATCGGTAAAACCATCCTCATCGGTGGTCACGATCAGCAGGCTGTCGTTTTGGGCCGCCCAGTCAGCGAACGGTTTGATGTACTTGGCCAGCCACGCATCGCACGCCGCCTTGGTGCCGGTGTGGATGTTGCTTTGGTTATCCGGCACCACCAGCGAGACAGTGGGCAACTGATCGAAGGCCACGGCCTTGCCGTCCTTGTCGACGCCAAAGCCCGGGTACTTGGTGCCGTCCGGGTCCGTGGTGTTGGTCATCGCCAGATTGGCGCCGAGCGGCAGGGTAAAGCGCAGTTTGTCCGCCGGCACGGTCTTGCCGTAGGCCGCGAAGTTGATCCAGTTGATGGCCGGGTTGTGGCGGCGGGCGTAGCCGTCGGTGGCACCGTTGCTGACGGCCTTGGCGTCCTTGCCGTTGTAGGACGGATAGGGCAACGATTCGGAGAAAGTCGCGAACGTGAAACCTGCGCCGATCACTGCCGCGCCCAGGTTGGGCGTGGTGAATGGCAGTGACACGTTGGGAAATGATGTCACCAACTCGTTCGAGAGGCCGATTTCACCGCTGAAGACCGGCTTGGGCAGCCCATTGGCGTCCACCAGCAGGTTGCCGTACTGGTCCTGGAACGCCACGTTGTTTGGAGGCGACGCAGTCAGGTTGCGGCCCGAGCCGGGCTGCAGGAACCAGTCAGGCAGAAAACCTTGGTTATGTCCGGCAAACTGGTAGAAGTAATTGGTCTGACTGCCCCGGGCGGCCAGACCATGCGTGAAGGGCGCACCCTTGGTCCAGGTCGTGGTGGTCAGGTTGGCCGGATCCGCTGCCATGGGCGCGCCACCACTGGGGATGATGCCGTAGGGCGTTGGCGCAGCATAAGACTTCGTCAGCAGCGCGCTGGCGGCGGCCAACTGGTTGAGGTAGGGCATGAGGATATTGCCGGCGCTGTCCTTGCTGTCGATCAACTCGCTGAACGACTTGTTTTCCAAAATCACGATCACCGTCCGCTTGGGGCGCCAGGTGTCCTCGTCGTCCCCGCCACAAGCAGTCAGTCCAATGGACCCTGCGCTAGATAGAAGGCCAGCAGCAACACTACCCTTGAGCAGGTTGCGTCGGGAAATATTCAATTTAGGACTTACGCAAACCAGTATAAAATTATATCAGCCGCTCTGTTATTTTGTGCATGTTGATGGGATAA
>NZ_JARGEN010000025.1 GCF_029211125.1 Curvibacter soli | reverse complement strand
CGGTCATGGCGCGCTCACCTGCAGGGTTAGGCGCCATTTTACACGCAAGTTGTTGATTTACAAAGAGAAATCAAGAAAAAATGTGGTTGAACTCACGGATTCAGGTATTTTTCAAGTCAAGTTCCATACGGAATGACGAAGGGCCCTTCAGTTCTGGGCGGAGGCCACGGGCGTTCTAAAGACTGCCGAAGGTGGCGGTCACGAGCCAGGGCCGGTCGGGGTCAAACTGTTCGGCGGCAAAGAGGCCTGGGACCCGTATCTGGAATCGCTGGAATCCTTGTGGCTGATTCACTGGCAACTATGCACCGAAGGGGGCCTTGCAGCATGGAACGAAGTTTTCGGTGAAGGCAAACTCATCCGGTTCGAGCGCAAGCAACTGATCGCCGCCCTGGGTCGCCGTGGCGAGGGCGCGGCCCGCCCACTGGCTGCCAGCACGCTGGAGCAGCATTCTTCGATCTTCATCCAGTCCTACTATCAGGAAGAACGTGGCGGCGACGATACGTCCTGGTCGCCGATGCAAGACCTGGGACTGCTGAGGGCAGTCAAGGGCGAAGACGGGAGAACCATCTTCAACAGTGAAGCCTTGAGAGTTCTCAAGAGCATCGCTGTGCTCGAACTTGTTTCGGCGGGCCTGGGCGTCCCGATCACGGCAGAGACTGTCGCATTTGCGCTCGGCAACGCGACCAAAGCCTCGGTATCCAAGCACTGCGATGGCCTGGTGGAGCAAGGCTTACTCGTGCGTCGGCGAAACAAGGCGGAATATGCCTTCGCGGTATCGGAGGTCGTCAACATCGAGGCCGTCTACGAGAAAGCAGCACGAAGCGGCGAAGACGAACTTGTCATCACCGGCGTTTCGCACGCCCTGGGTGAGCAGGTACATATCTGCAGGTTCAGGCAGTGCGCCGCCTCACGCGCATCGACCAGACGCTCGCGCAGAACGTCGTTCACAGTAGGGTTCGTCATGCTGCGGCCCTCCAGCACCGGTCTTGCCACGCGCACATGCGGCACTCGAAGTGCGTCGGGTCATGGAAGCCGCGCGCCAGCAACTCGCCAGCGTCGGTTGCCGAGATGACGCGCAAGCCGCGATCGGACATGCGCGCCAGCGCGATGGCTTGTACTGGATGCCGTGCGCATCCCCGGACCTCGCTTCGCCCTGATGGTTTGCTCGTCCAAGCCGGTCGGCGAACTCAAGAAACCGACACAAGCAGAAGTCGTTGTCACGCAAGGCGATGTGCGTGTGCTACGGCGAAAAAGTTGGCGGAGATTTCCAGAGAACAGAGGGCAGAAAAGGGTCGAACCAGCCACCATGGGCACCGGTTCTGACCACCCCCTGGCACACGCAGAATGCGCGTGAACCCCGCGTACGTTGCGGGGTCTGGAAGTGAAAACGCCCAACTGAGAACAGTTGGGCGTTAAATGGTGGTGGCCTGGGGCGGAATCGAACCACCGACACGCGGATTTTCAATCCCCGCTTCCGTCGATTTCACAAGGTTCGGTTTTGTTGATTTTCAATATGTAAATCAATAGCTTACGAAAACTACAGATCAATCAGCCGTTGCGCCACGTTGATCTTTGTGCCCCTTTTTTCCAGAATTCGTCTTACATCCGCCCTTACATCGGCGCCGATGTAAGACCGGGGAACCCACATGGCGAAGATTGCATTCACGGCGGGCCGAGTGTCCGCCTTCACTTGTCCTGCCGACAAGAAACAGGCATTCCTTTGGGACGCCATCACACCCGGCTTGGGGCTGCGCGCGACACCCAAGGGCAAGTCAGCCTACATTTTCCAAGGCGAGTCCAACGGGAAGACCGTGCGGATCACCATCGGCAGCCCCGCCGCTTGGACTATTGAGCAGGCCCGCACCAAGGCACGCGAGCATCAGCGGCAAATCGACGAAGGCCGTAACCCAGCCGAGGTCAAGCGCAGCACGCTCGCGGCGGAGGAAGCCGAACGCCAGCATCGCGCGGCGGAGGCGGAAGCCCTGTTGCAGCGGCAAGCCCGCGAAGCAGTCACCGTCAGCGAAGCGTGGCAGGCGTATCTTGAGGAACGCCGCCCACACTGGGGCGCACGCAACTATGCCGACCACCTGAAACTGGCGCAGGCTGGCGGCGAAAAGCGCAAGCGCATGCCCGGTGCCGTGACTACGGCGGGGCCGCTTGCCGAACTGATGGCAATGCGCCTGCTGGACTTGACACCTGCACGGGTCGAACTGTGGGCTGCGAAAGAAGCCCAGACGCGCCCCGCTCGCCTCAGGCTCGCCATGCGGCAGTTGAAGGCTTTCCTTCGCTGGTGCTCAACCCAGCCAGACTACCGCACGACCACCGATGCCGCCGCCGCCAGCAGCAAGAAGGCCCGCGAGACCGCTGGCCGTATGAAGCCCAAGAGCGATGTGCTCCAGCGCGAGCAGTTGGCGGCTTGGTTTGCCCAAGTGCAGCAACTCCAGAACCCCGTGATTTCCGCCTACCTGCAATGCCTGCTGTTGACGGGTGCTCGACGCGAGGAACTGGGTGAACTCCGGTGGGAAGACATCAACTTCCGCTGGAAGGGCATGAGCCTTGGCGACAAGATCGAGGGGACGCGACAGGTGCCGTTCACCGCCTATGTGGAAAGCCTGATTGCTGCCCTGCCACGCCGCAATGAATGGGTGTTCAGCAGCCCAGCCAGCAAGAGCGGCCGCATGGTCGAACCCAGCATTGCGCATCGGCAAGCCTGCGCCACGGCGGGGCTGGAACTGACGCTACACGGCCTGCGGCGCAGCTTTGGAACGCTGTCCGAATGGCTGGAAATCCCCGCAGGCGTGGTTGCGCAAATTCAGGGCCACAAGCCCAGCGCCACCGCCGAAAAGCACTACCGCGTCCGCCCGCTCGACCTGCTGCGTGTTCACCACCAACGCATCGAGGCATGGATGCTGGAGCAGGCCGGGATCGAGTTCAAGCCTGCCGCAGACAGCCCCAATCTGCGCGTGGTGAGCAAATAAGCGGAACCGTCCCATTGGATTACAATCAAACCCATGCAGACGGTCGCCGAGTTGCCTGAATTCATCCGCACGGCGGACAAGTTGCTCAGCCTTGAGGAACGGCAAGACCTGATCCGGCATCTGGCCTCGCACCCCAAGGCGGGCGATCTGATGGAAGGCACGGGCGGCGTCCGCAAGCTGCGCTGGCGCAGGGGCGACCACGGCAAGAGCGGCGGCGTGCGAGTCATCTACTACTTCCATGACGAACACATGCCGCTCTATCTGCTGACCCTCTTTGCAAAAGGCGATCGCGCCAATCTGAGCAAGGCAGAGTGCAATGAACTGGCCGACCTGACCGGCGCATTGGTCAGCATTTGGAAGGCGAAAGGACGGAAGAAATGAGCACGGCATTCGACAGCATCAAGCGGGGCTTGCAGGAAGCCATTGCCCATGCCGAAGGGCGTGGCCGGGGCGTTCGCGTGCATCGTCCGCGCCCCGTGGACGTGAAGGCGCTGCGCGCCAAGGTGGACATGACGCAGGAAGAGTTTGCGGCAAAGTTCGGCTTTTCCACCGCCACGCTGCGCCACTGGGAACGCGGCGACCGCAAACCGCATGGGGCATCGCTCGTGCTGCTCAACGTGATCGAGCGCAACCCGCGTGCGGTCATTGAAGCATTGGCAGCTTGAAGGCATCGCCGATGTGGGGGACAGGCCACGGAGCCAACTTCGCCGACTGGCGAGAGCGTGACGCCATCGCCATCTGGCAACTGGCGGCGCTGATGGCTGGAATCGACCCGCGCGCGCTCGGTGATGTAGTTGGCCGAGATGGCGATGCGCTTGACCTGAGCGCCGAACAGGAAGCCGTGATCGCGGGCGTCCACGCGGGAGCTATCGAATGCGGCCAGTTCGAGCAACCGCCCATCACGCCCAAAACAATCATCAAGACGGCGAGCGCCATTGAATGGCTTCGTCAGCATAACCGCGCCCCGGTCGCAGCCGCATTGGATCGGACGCTACACGCTCCTTCGCCAGATCGAATCGTCAAGAAAGACATGCTGATCGAGCGCTACGCGAGCAAGGTCTGGCCGACGATTGCAGAAGACCTCAAGCGCGCGAAGGACAACGGCCTCAACGTAGCGCAGTCCGGCGCACATGGCCTGTGGAACGAGCCGCTGGCCCTCAACTGGGCTGGTCAGCACGGCAAGCTGGCAAGTGATGCCGACTCCACCAAGGGGCTGTCTGGCTTCCCTTGGCTTGCAGCACCTCGCTCCTAAATCCGCCGATCGGCAGTTCGGAAATTACCCGCATTCGCCCGGAATTGCCCGGCAGCCAGTATCACTGCGCCTGCCATTCTGGCCCGTTGACCCGGCCAACGCAGCGCCAAGGCCCGCATTAGGCCATTTCCGCCCACTCAAAAGAATGAGAAGCCACCTCAACTTCCGTAAGGAAAAAAGATGGCTTACTCCCGTCCTACACCGCCGCCGCTGGAGCAAGAAACTCGCTCCGCACTTCCCACCACCGAAGCGGCCTTTCACCTGAACCGCGCACAGCAGACCTTGCGTGCTTGGGCCTGCCGCGAGAACGGCCCGATCCGCCCTGTCCGCATCAATGGCCGCTTGGCTTGGCCCGTGGCTTCCATCCGCGCCGCACTGGAGGGCAAGTAATGAAACGCCTCCAGTTCAATCTTGAAGACGCGCGCGCCTTTCTCGCGGCACTCGATCCCGATGGGGTCTACACGTTCCAGACCTTTCACGATCTTGAGAAGCGCGGCGGCGGTGTGGTCTTGCACGGCACACTGGCAGAGCACCAGAGCGATTTAATGCACCTGAACCAACAGGGTCAGGGCGTGTTCGTAATGGTCAACAAGGGCGACGGCCTCGTCCACGGCAATGCGAAGACGTGCCGCACGACAGCCAACGTCATCGCGGTACGCGCCTTGTTTGCCGACTTGGATGGTGCGCCGTTGGAGCCGATTCTGCCGCACCGCCCCCACATCGTTGTCGAAAGCAGCCCCAGCCGCTGGCATGCGTATTGGCTGGCACGCGACCTGCCGCTGACTGACTTCAAGCCGCTCCAGCAGCAGCTTGCCCAAAAGTTCGATGCCGACCCCAAGGTTTGCGACCTGCCCCGCGTGATGCGCCTGCCGGGCTTCTGGCATCAGAAGGGCGCGCCGTTTCAGACCCGCATCCACAAACTGCTCAGCAAGGAAAACACCCATGCGTAAGCCTACCGTCGCGTCAATCCCCCTGACACCGATGCCCTATCAGGAACTCATTGCAGCGCTGGGGCTGGAGCTGAAGCTGCCCACAACCGCACGCTCCGCAACGAACCATGCGGCGGCGAATGATTCGACCATTCCAGAATCCAGCCGCAACAACACGCTCACCAGCCTTGCGGGCGTGATGCGTCGCAAAGGCTTCGATCAGGGCGCCATCGAAGCCGCCTTGCTGAAACACAACGCCGAGCGCTGCAATCCGCCGCTGCTCGACAACGAAGTCAAGGCCATTGCTGCCAGCGTGTCGCGCTACCCGCCAACCGGCACGGTTGATCTGCTGTCGATGACGGACGTGGGTAACGCCGAAGCCTTCGCCAACGCAATCCAAGACCGCGTGCGCTACGTCCATTCGCAGGGCTGGTATCTCTGGAACGGCTTGCACTGGGTGCGTGACGAGTCGGGCCAACTCATGGAAATTGCCAAAGATGCAGTGCGCAGCATGCCCACGCATCCCGCTTTCGCGCAAGACGAGGATGCGCAGCGCAAATGGCAGGCACACGTCAAGACCAGCCTCCAACTCTCGCGCCTCAAGGCCATGCTGGAGTTGGCCCAATCCCATCCGGCCCTTTCTGTCAGCCCCGCAGCGCTCGACAGCCATTCCATGCTGCTCGGTGTCGCCAATGGTGCCATCGAACTCAAGACTGGGCGCCTGCGCCCCGCACGCAAAGAAGACCTGTTGACGACGCACAGCCCTGTTCCGTTCGACCCGAGCGCGAAATGCCCGAAGTTTCATGCCTTCCTTTCAACCATCTTTGGCGGCGACAAGAAATTGATGGCCTACGTGCAGCGCGTTGTTGGCTACGCGCTGTCAGGGAAGACGAGTGAGCAGGTGTATTTCTTCATGCATGGCGCTGGCGCCAACGGCAAGAGCACGCTGTTGAACGTGATCGCGGAACTGCTTGGTCACGGTTTGGTCAAGACGATCCAGCCCGAGTCCTTGATGGCGAATCGCTCTGGCGCCAGCAACGACCTCGCCCGCTTGCAAGGTGCGCGTGTGGTGCTCAGCAACGAAACCGAGTCCGGCACCCGGCTGAACGAAGCACTCATCAAGCAAATGACCGGCGGCGAACGCATCACCGCGCGCTTCCTCTACAAAGAGCATTTCGAGTTCGTGCCGCAATTCAAGCTGTTCGTGGCAGGCAACCACAAACCGGCCATCGTCGGCCGTGACAACGGCATCTGGCGCCGCGTGAAGACCATTCCCTTCGAGGTCAGCATCCCGCCGAACCAGCGCAACCCGAAACTTGGCGAGGAACTGCTGGCCGAATTGCCGGGCATCCTGAACTGGGCGCTCAAGGGCTATCAGGACTGGGCCAAGAACGGGCTCCGCGAGCCCCCGGTGATCTCTCAGGCCATTGCCGACTACCGCAATGAGATGGACATCATCACCCAGTGGCTGGAAGACGACTGCGTGAAAGACCCTGCGGCGGCAATCAAGGCTCGCCCAGCCTATGACCGCTTCAAACTCTGGTGTGAACAGAACGGCTACAGCAAGCCGATGACCAGCGCCAATTTCTACCGCGAGTTCAAGGCGATGTTCACGTGCGTTAAGCGCAACGATGGCAACTACTACCTCGGTGTGAAATCGCGCTACCCGTAATGCCAGTGGAGGCGGTGGAGGCTTTGTGCCAAACTTTTTTCAGTTGGCTGTTTTCCCCACGAAGGAGGAGGTGACTGACGAGGCTCCACCCCTCCACTCTGGCCCGCGCCACCACATGCCAACCTGGTTAGCAGCATCTGATATCAGATAGTCGGCCCGTAGTACCCCATCATGCGCCCCAACTCCCGCAGCCCCAAGATCATCGCCATAGGGTCTTGCTTGGCCCGCGCGAACTCGATGGCGTCCTGTAGCTGACCGATCACCGCATCACGACTGAGAGACAACCGCTCGGCATCGGCTCGCTGAATCTGCCGAAGCGCACGCTGCACGTTAGCTTTGGTTAGCAACCGGCTGGCTGTCACCTTGGCAGAACGCGGGGAATAGCCCGCCCGTACAGCCGCCGCTGCGCCGTTGCAGTCCACGGCGTATTCGCGCACAAAGCGCGATTGTTTGGCTCGCACGGCTTCACGCGGCGACATCGACCGGCTCCTTCAATTGCATGACCAGCCCGAACCGGCCGGCGTACAGGTCTTGCCACCGCTCACGAGATTCGGCCCCGCGCGGTGATACCGATTGCCGTAATTGTCGTTGCAGCCGCCCGGATCGCAATGCGTGATGACGCCCGGCGCCCGCGCACGCCGTTCCTTGGCTCGTTCGCGCGCCTCCGCACGCGCGGCCTCGGCTTCGCGGTAGCCCACCGGACCAAGACACGCCAGATCGGCCTTGCGCTGCGCCGCCGCCATGTTCGTCAATTTTTCCGACTGGGAGGCCGTCACGCTGCCCCGCGCGATATCAATATCTCTCTGCGCCTGGCGGCACTCGAACGTGCTCGCGTAATCTCGTTGCGGCGCCTGCTCATGCCGCATCGAAGTGGCCTGCTGACCTTGGGAGGTAGGAGTCGGCACGGCATATCGCTGTCGCGCGGCTTCCGCCTGCGCGCGCTCGTCTTCCAGCTCTTGCGCCGACTTTCTGGCCTGAACCTGCTTTCCGACCTCGCCCCCATCACATCCGCTGTCCGAGTAGGTCACTTTCCCAGTTCGGGAATCGGTGCACTTCACGACTTGGGCCTGCACCGCCGCACAACCGAATAACACCGGTACCAGCAACAAACGACCCCACGCGCCCATGATGCCCCTCCCTATACGGCGGTACCGCAATGTGGGCACTGCCGGGCGCCGACCTGCACCACTTCCGCACAACCGCCGCAGCGCTTGGCAACCGTGTTTCGACAGTGCTTGCAAACCAGCGCATCAGCCTTGATCGACTCGGCGCAATAGGGGCAGGCCTTGTAGCGCCCACGCAGCTCTTGCACCGCACCCGTCGCCGTCTTCGTGGCCTTTGAGGCCACCGAAGCGACCAGCGGTGCACCTTGGCGCGCAGATCGACCAAACCACCGCAAGAGGGACACGAGCGCGCGGAAGATGCCAAACAGCACGGCAAGGCCAATGACCGTCAGAACACCCTTCACGATCGCATCGGTGCTGCCCCAGTCCCCCATCTTCAGCAACATGCCGACGAGCCATGCGATGGCGGAAACCACCATCACAACGCCCAGCGCAACCCCCATCCCCTTCATGATTCGCCCGGATTCCTGAGCCACGGCACACCCACTCTATAGATTCAATATGTTGAAAACAACATTTTGAATTCTGGCCGATTTCACCCACTAGAACAACCATTTCTGTCGTTTTTGAAGTGGACAGAAATGGTCAAGAAGAAGCGCGCCGAGAAGCCGTTAGCAGAGTTGCTGGGCGCCCGGATTGCCACGCTGCGGAAATCGCGTCAGTGGACGCAGGCACAGTTGGCAGAACGGATCGAGGTCGAGCCGGAAACCATCAGCCGCTTCGAGCGCGGCGCCACCGTGCCGTCGCTGTATACCCTCGAAAAGCTGGCCCAATCCCTCAAGGTCAGCATCGGCGACCTGCTGGTCGAAAGCTCGACCGTGCCGGACGATCAGGCCATCCGCATCAGCGCGTGGTTGTCGGAGCTGAAGCCCGCTGATCGCGCCTTCGTGCTCGACCTGCTCAAACGCACCTGCGACCACCTCCGCTAGTCTCGGGCGGCCCGGAAGCGGCTGTGTAGACTGCCGTTTTTCCCGCTCCGCGCTGCCCAATGGCCATCAAGAAATCCGATCTTTACTCTTCCCTTTGGGCTTCATGCGATGAACTGCGTGGCGGCATGGACGCCAGCCAGTACAAGGACTACGTCCTGTTCATGCTGTTCATCAAGTACATCACCGACAAGTACGGCAGTTCGGACGACTTCGAGCCCCCGGTGTCCATCCCCAAGGGCGCCAGCTTCAAGGACATGATCGCCCTCAAGGGCAAGTCCGACATCGGCGAGAAGATCAACACGCAGATCATCCAGCCACTGATTGAGAGCAACCAGAAGCTGGCACGCAGCGACTTCCCGGACTTCAATGACCCCAACAAGCTGGGCGAAGGTCAGGCGATGGTCGATCGCCTGACCAACCTGATCGGCATCTTTCAGAAGCCCGAGCTGGATTTCTCCCAGAACCGTGCCGAGCACGACGACATCCTTGGCGACGCGTATGAATACCTCATGCGCCACTTCGCCACCGAAAGCGGCAAGAGCAAGGGCCAGTTCTACACCCCGGCCGAAGTCAGCCGCGTCATGGCCAAGGCCATCGGCATTTCTCCTGCCAACAGCACGGCATCCACCACCGCCTACGACCCGACCTGCGGCTCGGGTTCGCTGCTGCTCAAGGTAGCCGCCGAGGCCGGCAAGCCCATCACGCTGGAAGGGCAAGAAAAGGATGTGACCACCGCCGGCTTGGCGCGCATGAACACCATCCTGCACGACTTCCCCACCGCCAGCATCGTCAACGGCAACACCTTGGCCGCACCCAAGTTCAAGGATGGCGAGCAGTTACGCACCTACGACTATGTGGTCGCCAACCCCCCGTTCTCCGACAAGACATGGAGCACCGGCCTCACCCTCGGCGACAGCGGCAAGGGCGACCCCTACCAGCGTTTCAGCTGGGGCGTGCCCCCTGCCAAGCAGGGCGACTACGCCTACCTGCTGCACATCATCCGCAGCATGAAGGCGGCCGGCAAAGCCGCGTGCATCCTGCCGCACGGCGTGCTGTTCCGTGGCCATGCCGAGGCGGTGATCCGCCAGCAGCTGGTGCGTTCCGGCATCCTCAAGGCCATCATCGGCTTGCCGGCCAACCTCTTCTACGGCACCGGCATCCCGGCCTGCATTTTGGTGCTCGACAAGGAGAACGCCACCGCCCGCAAGGGCATCCTCATGATCGACGCCAGCAAGGGCTTCATCAAGGACGGCAACAAGAACCGCCTGCGCGAGCAGGACATCCACAAGATCGTCGACACCTTCAACCGGCAGGCCGATATCCCGCGCTACGCCCGCATGGTGCCTTATGACGAGATCGCCAGCCCCAAGAACGACTACAACCTGAACCTGCCGCGCTACATCGACAGCAGTGATCCCGAAGACCTGCAGGACATCAACGCCCACTTGAACGGCGGCATCCCCGAGCGCGATATCGACGCCTTCGCCGCCGACTGGCAGCAAATGCCCGGTCTGCGCGCCGCCTTGTTTGAATCCGCAGGCCGTCCCGGCTACGCCCGCCTCAAGTTGCCGATAAACGATGTCCGATCGACCATCCTCGGCCACCCCCAGTTCACCGCGTTCACCGGCAAGGTCTCCACGCTGTTCAGCAAGTGGCGCGAAGCCATCACACCCCAGCTCACTGGCCTCAGTCAGAACGGCCATCCCAAGGAGCTGATTGGCACCGTGTCCGAAACCCTGCTCGCCTCCATGCAGGCCGCACCGCTGATCGACGCCTATACCGTCTATCAGCACCTGATGGACTACTGGGCCGAGACCATGCAGGACGACGCCTACCTGATCGCCGCCGATGGCTGGGCCGCCAAGCCGGCGCGCATCATCGAGACCGACAAGAAGGGCAAGAAGAAGGACAAGGGCTGGGCCTGCGACCTGCTCCCCAAGCCCTACATCGTCGCCCGCTACTTCGCCGAGGAACAGGCCGCGCTGGACGCCAAGCAGGCCGAACTGGAGGCCGCCAGCGGCCAGATCACCGAACTGGAAGAAAAGCACAGCACCGAAGACGGCGCTTTCGCCGGTTTCGACAAGATCAACGCCGCGCAGGTCAAAGACCGCGTGAAGGAAATCGGCACCGACCCCGAGGCCAAGGACGAATTGGCCGTGCTCAAGCGGTGGCTCAAGCTCAGCGAGCGGGAAAGCCAGCTCAAGAAGGCCGTCAAGGAGCTGGACGCCAAGCTCGACCAACAAGCCCACGACCACTACGCCAAGTTGAGCGTGACGGACATCAAATCGTTGGTGGTCAACGACAAATGGCTCGCCCGCCTGGCGGCCGACCTGCAAGGCGAAATCGACCGCGTGGGGCAGACCCTGACCGCCCGCATCCGTGAACTGGCCGAGCGTTATGCCACGCCGTTACCCCGATTGGTAGACGACGTGGCGGCGCTGTCGGCCAAGGTCGAGGAACACCTCAAATGTATGGGGGCGGTATGGAAGTAATGGAGGGGTACAAGCAGACCGAGGTGGGGGGTATTCCAAAGGATTGGGATGTAGTGCCGCTTGATGGACTATCTGATTTCGTCACCAGTGGCTCGCGTGGTTGGGCTCAGTTCTATTCGAAACGCGGTGCACTGTTCATTCGGAGCCAGAATGTGCGCGATGGTCGGCTCAGCTTTGAGGATCTGCAATATGTCTCTCCGCCGTCTGGAGCGGAAGGCAATCGGACCAAAGTTAGGCCAAACGATTTGTTGATCACTATCACTGGCAACAGCGTAGGCAATGTCGCTTTAGTGGAAGAGGCATTTGAGGAGGCCTACATCAGCCAGCACGTCGGACTGGTTCGTCTTAAAGAGCCGGCAAGAGGCTCATACATTTGTCGTTTCCTGTCACCCAACTCGCCCGGCAACCAGCAGATTGCAGGAAGCCAGTCAGGGCAAAGCAAGCCGGGGCTGAATCTTCGAAACCTCAAAGATTTCCTTATCGCGCTGCCTCCGAGCCTACATGAACAACGCGCCATCGCCACCGCCCTGTCGGATGTTGATGCGTTGATCGACGGACTGACCCGGCTGATCGCCAAGAAGCGCGACCTCAAACAGGCCTCCATGCAGCAACTCCTTACTGGCCAAACTCGCCTGCCGGGGTTCTCTGGCGCATGGGAAACAAAGCGGCTTGGTGATGTGGCGGAAATAGTGATGGGGCAATCGCCAAGCTCGTCGAACTACAACTCAATCGGGAAAGGGCTGCCCCTCATTCAGGGAAATGCAGATATCTTGAATCGATGGGCAATCAAACGTACCTATACCACCCAAAGCACAAAACGAGGCAAGGCAGGAGATATCTTGATGTCTGTGCGCGCTCCGGTTGGCGAAATCTCGCGCACAACGTTCGATGTGTGTCTCGGCCGGGGGGTTTGCGCAATCAGATTTCCAAATGCTTTTCTCTATCACAGCCTCGTTTTCTTTGAGCCGAATTGGACTAAACACTCAAAAGGTTCGACATTCGACTCTGTTAATTCTCCGGATGTGAATGCCGTCGAAATTTATATTCCTGTCGAAGAAGCAGAGCAAGTCGCGATCGCCACAATCTTCTCCGACATGGATGCCGAACTGGCCGCCCTCGACGCCCGCCTCACCAAAACCCGCGCCCTCAAGCAAGCCATGATGCAGGAACTGTTGACCGGAAAGACCCGCCTAGTATGAAGATTTCCACCATCCTCGACCACATCGACAGCGGCCATATGGCGCTGCCGGAGTTTCAGCGCGGCTATGTCTGGAACCGCGACCAAGTGCGGGGCCTGTTCGATTCGCTATATCGACGCCACCCTGTAGGTGGACTGCTGGTCTGGGCCACTGAGTCGAAGACGGCCACGCATCGTGGCGATGGCCCGCTGGCTGCGGGGGTGGTGAAGTTGCTGCTTGATGGCCAGCAGCGGATGACCTCTCTTTACGGTGTGGTGCGCGGCAAAGCACCGAAGTTTTTTGATGGCAATGCCCAAGCATTCACCGGTCTGCGCTTTCACTTGGATAGCGAAGTATTCGAGTTCTACCAACCCGTCAAGATGAAGGACGACCCTCTGTGGGTCGATGTGACTGAGTTGATGAAGCAAGGCACTGCAGGACTCGGGGGCTTCATCGGGCGCCTGTCCGCGCAGCCCATCCATGCACCAAAGCTTGGCGACTATGTAGGCCGACTATCCAAGCTACTGGGCATCACCGAGGTGGAACTGCACATCGAGGAAGTGACCGGCACCGACAAGACACTTGATGTGGTGGTGGACATCTTCAATCGGGTCAACAGCGGCGGCACCAAACTTTCCAAGGGCGACCTCGCCCTCGCCAAGATTTGCGCCGAATGGCCCGAGGGCCGCGACGAGATGAAGTCCAAGCTCAAGGCGTGGAAGGATGCTCACTACAACTTCACTCTTGACTGGTTGCTGCGCTCGGTGAATACCGTGCTCACTGGCGAGGCCAGATTTCAGCACCTGCACGAAAAAACCGCCGATGAGGTCAGGGAAGCCCTGAAGCGCACGTCAAAGCACATTGACACTTCCCTGAACCTGATCGCTGGGCGACTTGGCCTCGATCACGACCAAGTGTTCTTTGGCCGCTTCGCCGTGCCCGTGATGACACGCTATCTGGAGTTGCGCCAAGCCCAAAAGCTGGGTGCCATGAATGAGAAAGAGCGCGACAAGCTGCTGTTCTGGTACGTGCAGGCGGCCATGTGGGGGCGCTTCTCGGGTTCGACCGAATCGTTCATCGATCAAGACCTCGCTGCGCTGGACGGGCCAGGCGGCGGCCTCGACAAGCTGCTGGAGCAACTGCGCCTCTGGCATGGCGGACTACGCGCCGAGGCCGGGCACTTCACCGGCTGGAGCTTGGGTGCTCGTTTCTACCCCGTGCTCTACCTGCTGACGCGCATGGGGGCGGCTCGCGATTGGGGCACGGGGCTGCCGCTGAAAGCCAATTTGCTGGGCAAGATGAGCCGTCTGGAAGTACACCATATCTTTCCCAAGGCACAGCTCTACAAGCACAAGCACAAGCGGCCTGAAGTCAACGCGCTGGCCAACTTCTGCTTCCTCACCAAAGACACCAACCTCAACATCACCGACCGGCTGCCGGAAGAGTACTTTGTGGAGGTTGAGAAGGCGCATCCGGGTGCGCTTGCTTCACAGTGGATTCCCACCGATCCAGAGCTTTGGAAGATCGCGCGCTTCCGCGACTTTCTTGAGGCCCGTAAAACGCTGCTCGCCAAAGAACTCAATTCGCGCATGGAAGAGCTGCTTCACGGTGACACGGCTTGGCTGGGAACGACCGCTGCACCGACTGCGCCGCTGGCAGCAGCCGGCAGCGGAATTGCCAGCGATGTCGAAGAGAAGGCGCTCACCGACCTCAATGCGTGGATCGCTCAGCGCGGGCTGCCACCCGGTGAGTTGAACTATGACTTCGCGGATGCAAGTGGTGCGCAGGCGGCGGTGTTTGATCTTGCTTGGCCGAATGGCATCCAAGAAGAATTGAGTCAGCCCGTCGCTATTCTGCTGAACGAAGAGACGGCAACGCTCACGGTTGCCAGTCAGGCGGGGTTCCGGTGCTTCACGGATATCGACTCGTTCCGGCACTACGTGGAAAAGGAGATACTCGGCGAGGCTGTCCATGTCTGAGTCGCCGCGTTCGGAGCGAAAGACGCAGAACCGCGTAGTGGCATTGCTCCAGCATGAGCTGGGATATCGCTACCTTGGTGATTGGGCCAAACGATCCAGCAACCGCTGCATCGAAGTCGCCCTGCTGCGCGACAACCTGTTGCAACGCGGCTACTCCGAGCCGCAGATCGCACAGGCTCTCCAGAAGCTCCTGACCGCCACGGACGCGACCGGCACCACGCTCTATCAAGCCAACCTGCGCACCTACCAGCTGCTGCGCTATGGGGTGCCGGTGCAGACTCAAGCCGGCGCCGCCCACGAAACCGTGCACCTGATCGACTGGGAGCGCCCCGACTGCCACGACTTTGCGGTGGCGGAAGAGGTCACGCTCAAGGGCGGACACGAGCGCCGCCCGGACATCGTGCTGTACCTCAATGGCATCGCGGTGGGCGTGATTGAACTCAAGCGCAGCTCGGTGGAGATTGCCGATGGCGTGCGGCAACTTATCACCAATCAGGAAGAGATATTCAACCTGCCGTTCTTCAGTACCGTGCAACTGCTGATGGCGGGCAATGACTCTCAAGGCCTGCGCTATGGCACCACGGGCACGCCGGAGCTGTTCTACGTCGAATGGCGGCACCACACCGCGAATGAGCCCGTGGTTGGCGCCTTGCTCGACCAGCCCATCGCTCACCTGTGCCAGAAGGAGCGCCTGCTTGACCTGATACGCAACTTCGTGATCTTCGATGCGGGGCACAAGAAGGTGCCGCGCCTCCACCAGTACGAAGGCGTCAAGGCGGCGCAGGAGCGCCTGAAGCGGCACGAGGGCGGCGTGATCTGGCACACCCAAGGCAGCGGCAAGAGCATCCTGATGGTGCTGCTCGCCAAATGGCTGCTGGAGCACGATGCCGAGGCCCGCGTACTGGTCATCACCGACCGCGACGAACTCGACAAGCAGATCGCGGGCGTGATGAGGAACTCCGGCGTGATTGGCGAAGACTCGCCCTCCCCCCGTATCACCACGCGGCGCGAGCTGGTGGACAAGCTCGGTGAAGCACTGCCCCGCCTTCTGTGTGCGCTGATCCACAAGATCGACCCATCTGACCTCAAAGGAGAGCCGCCGCCCGTCACTGGCCGCTTTCATGTGTTCGTGGACGAATGCCACCGCACGCAGGGCGGCGCGCTGAACCAGCAGATGAAGCGCTGGCTGCCGAACGCCATCTTTGTCGGCTTCACCGGCACGCCGTTGCTGCGCAAGGACAAGCAGACCACGCGCGACGTGTTCGGCACCTACATCCACACCTACAAGTTCGACCAGGCGGTGGCCGACAAGGTGGTGCTGGATTTGAAATACGAAGCCCGCGACGTGCCGCAACGCCTGACCTCGCGGCAGGCCATCGACGACTGGTTCGAACGCAAGACGCGCGGACTGAACAACTTCCAGAAGTCGGTGCTGCGCAGGCGCTGGGCCACCATGGAAGAGCTGATGAGTGCCGGCGAGCGCAAACAGCGCATCATCGCCGACATCATTCACGACTTCGGCGTCAAGCCGCGCCTGAACGGCGACCGGGGCACGGCGCTGCTGGTGGCCGCGTCCATCTATGACGCCTGCCACTACTTCCGCCTGTTCCAGAACACCAGTTTTGGCAGCTATTGCGGGCTGATCACCTCCTACGAGCCCAACCACAACGCCATTTCGCGCGAGCCGCCCAACAGCGACGAGCGCTACAAATACGACACCTACACGAGGCACGTGCTGGCCCCCGGCCAGACCACCAAGGCCTACGAGGACGAAGCCAAGCGGCGCTTCATCGAAGAACCCGCGAATCTGAAGGTGCTGATCGTGGTCAGCAAGTTGCTGACGGGCTTCGATGCGCCGAGCTGTACCTACATCTACCTCGACAACGAGCTGCAAGACCACAACCTGTTTCAGGCCATTTGCCGCACCAACCGGCTGGACGGCGACGACAAGGACTATGGCTACATCGTCGATTACAAGGAGCTGTTCAAGAAGCTGGAAACGGCGATCGCGGTCTATACCTCGGACGAGCTGGACATCGACGACAGCGGCGACGACGGCAATGTGATCGTCAAGGACGCCTTCAAGGAAGGCAAGGCCAAGCTCGACGCGGCGCACGAGGCACTGATTTATCTGTGCGCCCCGGTGGCCGAGCCCAAGGAAATCGAGAACTACCTGCGCTATTTCTGCGGCGACGCTTCAAGCGCCACGGCGCTGGGCGATACCGAGCCGCTGCGCGTGTCGTTCTACAAGGCCGTGGCGGCTTTTATTCGCGCCTACGCAGAAATGGCGACCAGCTTGGGCGACGCTGGCTACTCTGCCGCGCAGGCCCAGCGATTGGCCGATGACGCCGAGTTTTTCAGCGAAGTGCGCGCCGCCATCAAAAAGCACTCGGGCGAAGAGCTGGACATCAAGCCCTTCGAGGCGGACATGCGCCACCTCATCAACGCCTACATACAAGCCGATCCGGCCGACCGGTTGGGCAACCTCAGCGATCTTTCGTTGACCGAGCTGATCATCCACACCGGCATCCACGACGCCATCGCGCAGAAGCTCAACGAGAAGGGCAAGCTGTCGAACAACGCCGTCGCCGAGGCGATCATCAACAACGTCCGCAAGACTATCATCCGCGACCAGCTGACCGATCCGCGCTATTACGAAGAAATGTCCAAGCTGCTGGACGACCTGATCCAGCAGAAGCGGGACGACACGGAATCCTACGAGGAATTCTTGCGGCAAGCGGAGCGGCTTGCGCAGCGACTGCATTCACGACAGCCCACGGCTGGAGCCCCGTCTGTCCTGCACGGCAATCGAGAAGCCACGGTGTTGTTCAACAACCTGCCTTCGCTGCCAGCCACCATCTTTGTCTGCCCTGCCGATGACGACGCCCGCGCGGCGCTCGCCGTACAGCTGGATTTGGCCATGAGGGATCATGCCCCGGCGGGATGGAAAGGCGACCCTGCGCGCGAAGCTCAAGTCAAGAACGCCTTGTTCCCCTTGATGAACAGGGATCGTGCCGCCACCGAAGCCTTGTTTGCGATCGTCAAGCAGCAGCCGGGTTACTGATGGACGAGTTCCTGCAATTGGGTGACGTGTCGATTCGCGTCACGCGCAAGGACGTGAAGAACGTCCACCTGAGCGTGCACCCGCCCAAAGGCCACGTCACCTTGGTGGCGCCGCGAAACACGCGCTTGGAAGTCGCCCGCGCGTTCGCCATCACCAAGCTCGACTGGATACGCCGGCAACAGACCGACATGCGGGAGCAGGCCCGTGAGGCGCCACGGCGCTACGTCACGCGGGAAACCCACCTGCTGTGGGGCCGTCACCATTTGCTGGTGGTGGAAGAGACCCAAGGGCGTACCGGCGTGCAGTTGGATCACAAGCGCATCGTGCTGCGTGTTCGGCCCGGCAGCGATGAGGGCAAACGCGCGGAAATCATGCACGCATGGCACCGATCCTTGCTGCATGTGGCCATCCCGCGCCTGATCCAGAAGTGGGAGCCCAAGCTCGGTGTTTCGGTCAACGCGTACTACCTCCAGCGCATGAAAACCAAGTGGGGCAGCTGCAACCCCGCCGCTGGAAACATTCGCCTGAACACGGAGCTGGTCAAGAAGCCGCGCGACCTGCTCGAATATGTGATCGTGCACGAGATGACCCACCTGCTGGAGCCCACTCACAACGACCGGTTTGTCGGCATCCTCGATCTTCATTCACCGGGCTGGCGCGAGGCGCGCGCCGATCTGAACGGCTTGCCGCTGGCGGCGGAAATCTGGCGCGAGTGATTTCATGCGGGGCTGGGCCATCCGGCCGAGGCCTAGTGACCCCGGTGGTGGAGCAAAAGGCCCACCCCGGTTCGGTTTCGGTTTCCTGATCCCATAAAGGAGTCTCTTGGCACCCTGCCGCAAGAGACTCCTTTTTCATTTCCATCACTCCCAAGAAAGCCGCGCGCTTCGCACGCGTGCCCGTCGGGTCGTGGGTTCATTACGAACTGCCTCGGCAACTTCGTAAGGATCGCAAGGCCACCGCGCCCGACCGATCCACTCGCCCCGCGCCAGCCCATCCGGGTTGGCATTTACTTTCCACTTCGGGAGTTCTCACCATGTTCGCAACCGGCTTTGCCATCTTTCTCGGTCTCGTCTTCATCTTCATCAAACTCGGGCGGCGCACCATGCTGCGCATGCTCGGCCACGACGTGTGGCTGGACATCGGCGTCACGATGCTCACGCTCGCCATCCACTGGGGCAGCTTCTCCGGCGTCATGGCGGCCACCTTCGCCGGTCTACTGACCAGCGCCGGCACCACCATCGCCAAGCGTTGCTTCGGCTACATCAAGCGCGGCCAGTACACGCCCGGCCTGCTTCGCCTGCATGTGTGACCCCGGCGTAGTTGATTTCCCCTTTTCCTCACCCATCGGAGCCCGCCACGTGCGGGCTTCGTCGTTTCTGGAGCATCCCCATGACCGACGTGTACCAATCCATCACCGAACGCATCATCCGCGCCCTCGAATCCGGCACCCTCCCGTGGCAGTTTCCGTGGAAGCGGGAACCGGGCGGCGCCATGCCCGCCAACCTGAGCACCGGACGCCTGTATCGCGGCATCAACACCCTGTTGCTCAACATGACCGCCATGCACGAGGGCTACCGGCGCAATCGCTGGCTGACCTACCAGCAGGCGCGCATGCTGGGTGCCCACGTGCGCCGGGGTGAAACCGGCACACCCATCGTCTTCTTCAAGATGCTGGAAGTCGATGAGGCCGGGCGATCCTGCGCCGCCAACGATGCCCCGGCGGCCAAGGTCGTGCCCATGCTGCGCTCGTTCACGGTCTTCAACGCCGATCAGATTGAGGACTTGCCGCCAGCGCTGGCGCAGCCTGAACCGGTTCCCGACTGGAGCCCGGTCGAAGAAGCCGAGCGCCTGCTGGCCGCTTCGGGCGCCGTCATTCGCCATGGTGGCGATCAGGCGTTTTACCGGCCCTCCGATGACGTGATCCAGTTGCCGCTGCGCAGCGCATTCCCGCAGGCCACCGGCTACTACGGTGTGGCCCTGCACGAGTTGACGCACTGGACGGGCCATGCCTCCCGCTGCAACCGCCCCATGCAGAGCCGCCAGCACCTCACGGCCTACGCCTTCGAGGAACTGGTCGCCGAGATGGGCGCCGCGTTTCTGTGCGGTCACTGCGGCATCGATGCCGAGCTTCAGCACGCGGGCTACATCGCCCACTGGCTGGAAGCCCTGCGCCACGACAAGCGCTTGGTCTTCACGGCGGCATCCATGGCGCAGAAGGCCGCCGACTTCGTGCTGGGCACGTCGGAAGCCGCACCCTGCCCGCAGGCCATGGCGATGGCCGCCTGAGCCGCCTTCATCCACCCCTCACGCCCGTGGTTCCCGCCGGAGCGACGGGCGTATTTGTTTACCCCATGGAGATCAACATGACCGAATCCATCAACCACTTCGCCCGCCTGGCGGCAATCAACGTATCCGAGCACATCGAGCGCAAAGGCGGCTTTGCCTATCTCAGCTGGCCCTATGCGGTGTCGCAACTGCGGAATGCCGATCCCACCGCGACGTGGGAAGTGCGCCGCTTCAACAACCTGCCCTATCTGGCAACGGAGGCCGGCGTGTTCGTGGAAGTGGCCGTCACGGTGCAAGGCGTGACCCTGAGCCAGATTCACCCGGTGCTGGATGGCCGCAATCGCCCCATTCTTGCCCCCACGGCATTCGATATCAACACCAGCTTGCAGCGCTGTCTGGTCAAGGCCATTGCCCTGCATGGCTTGGGTCTCTACATCTACGCGGGCGAAGACCTGCCGCAGCCGTCCGGCGAGGCTGCCAACGATGCGGCCAAGCCCAGTGCGACCGTGGCAACGCTCAGCCGTGGCCAGCAGGCGCAGGTGCACAAGCTGGCGATGGAGGCTGGCGTGTCACTGGATCGCGTGTGTCGCTACTTCGGGGTCGATTCCTTGGCCCAGATCGCCGTGGCCGACCTGTCGCGCGTGATCCGCTCGCTGGAGAACCGGAGGACCGCAGCATGAGCCGCATCGTTCAACTAACGCAAGGCAGCCCCGAATGGCTGGAGTACCGCCGCAGCCGCCGCAACGCCTCGGAAACGGCAGCGGTGATGGGCCTGAGCCCGTGGAGCACACCCTACCAGCTGTGGCTGGAGAAGACCGGGCGCGCCAGCGCCAAGGTGACTCAGGCCATACAGCGCGGCACCGAACTGGAGCCGAGCGCGCGAGCGGCCTATGAAGAGCAGACCGGGCTGGTGATGCAGCCACTGGTGATCGAGGATGGTGCCTACAGCGCCAGTCTGGACGGCATGACCTTGGCCGGTGACTTGGTGCTGGAAATCAAGTGCCCGATGCGCGGCACACGTTCCGACCTGTGGCAGGACGTGAGCCAAGGACAGGTGCCGGAGCACTACCGCGTTCAGGTGCAGCATCAGTTGATGGTGTCGGGCGCCGAGAAGGCCCACCTGTGGGTGTTCGACGGCGCCAAGGGCATCCTGACCGAGGTAACTCGGGACGAGGCACTGATAGCCCGCATCCGGGAGGCGTGGGAGGCGTTTCAGCCGTTTCTGGATCGAGACGTACCGCCGCCGCTGTCGGAAAGCGATACGTGGCTCCGAAGCGACGCAGCATGGTCGCAGGCCGCCGAAGCCTATGCCGGTGCCAAGCAGTACGCCGATGAGGCCGCAAAACGGCTGGAATCGGCTCGTCAGGCCTTGATCGAGCTGGCCCAGCACCCGAAGGAGCAAGGCGCCGGGGTCACTGTCACGCGGTTCTGGAAACAAGGCAGCGTGGATTACAAGAAGGTGCCCGAGTTGTCCGGCGTTGATCTTGACCAATATCGCAAGCGGGCAACCGAAGAAGCGCGCGTGACGATAGCCGCCTGATTGCGGAAATCGTCTTACATCCGCCCTTACATCGAAGGGCAAAGAAAAAAGCCCGCTACGTTATCTGTAGCGGGCTTTCCTTTGTTTACTGGTGGCCTGGGACGGAATCGAACCATCGACACGCGGATTTTCAATCCGCTGCTCTACCAACTGAGCTACCGGGCCAGAATTTAACATTCTAGCAGCAAAAAGAGTGCCGAGAGAGCTTTATTGATACGCACCTGCGCATTTCGGCGAATGTGACCGCTGATTTCGGGAGCGTGACCGATCCGAGGCTGGGTGCTGGGTTGCGCGGTTGGGATTTTAGGAATGCTGGTGAACTGGCCGATTGATGGCTTCCTTGGCGGCTGTAGACAGACTGTCAAGCCCACAATCACGGACGCCAACGAGTGTCGCCGTCAGATCGCGACCAGTTGCCGCACCCCGTTGGCCTCCATGTCCGCACCCTGGCCGCGTGCGATGAATTCCCCGCGCTCCATCACCAGGTAGTCGTCGGCCAGTTCCTGCGCGAAGTCGTAGTACTGCTCGCACAGCAGGATCGCCATGTCGCCGCGGTCGGCCAGCATGCGGATCACGCGGCCGATGTCCTTGATGATGCTGGGCTGGATGCCCTCGGTGGGTTCGTCGAGGATGAGCAGCTTCGGCCCCGGCGCCAGCGCGCGGGCGATGGCCAACTGCTGCTGCTGCCCGCCCGACAGGTCGCCGCCGCGCCGGTGCAGCATCTGCTTGAGCACGGGGAACAGTTCGTACAGTTCCGCCGGAATGGGTGTGGAGCCGCTCTTGTAGGCCAGGCCCATGCGCAGGTTCTCCTCGACCGTCAGGCGGGCGAAGATCTCCCGGCCCTGCGGCACGTAGCCCATTCCCCGGCGCGCACGCTCGTAGGGCGTGGCCTTTTCGATCGGCTTGCCGTCGAATTCGATGCTGCCGCTGCGGATCGGCACCAGCCCCATGAGCGACTTGAGCAGCGTGGTCTTGCCCACGCCGTTGCGGCCCAGCAGCACGGTGACGCGGCCCAGGCGCACCTCGAAGCTCAGGTCGCGCAGGATGTGCGAGCCGCCGTAGTACTGCTGGATGTTCTTGATGGCTAGCATCGCCCGCCCCCAGGCTGCGCTTCGCTACACCAACCCCCTGCCGGGAGCAACACCAGCGGCCAGGCGGAGCCGGTTCCGCGGTGTTTCACGAAAAGATTCTTAGCGGCCAAGATATACCTCAATGACACGTTCGTCGGCCTGCACCTCGTCGAGCGTGCCCTGCGCCAGCACCGCGCCGTCGCACAGCACGGTGACGATTTCGGAGATGGTCCTGATGAAGCTCATGTCGTGTTCCACCACCATCAGCGAATGCTTGCCCTTGAGGCTCAGGAACAGCTCCGCCGTGCGCGCGGTTTCCTCGTCCGTCATGCCGGCCACGGGCTCGTCGAGCAGCAGCAGCTTCGGGCCCTGCATCAGCAGCATGCCGATCTCCAGCCACTGCTTCTGGCCGTGGCTCAGGTTGCCGGCTTGGCGGCCCACGCTGCCGGCCAAGTGGATGGTGTGCAGCACTTCGGCCAGGCGGTCGCTCTGCGCCGAATCCAGGCGGAAGAACATCGACGACTTCACGCCCTTGTCGGTCTTGAGCGCCAGCTCCAGGTTCTGGAACACGGTGAGGTGCTCAAACACCGTGGGCTTCTGGAACTTGCGGCCGATGCCCAGTTGCGCGATCTCGGCCTCCTTGTAGCGCAGCAGGTCGATGGTGCTGCCGAAGAAGACCTGGCCGCTGTCTGGCCGGGTCTTGCCGGTGATGATGTCCATCATCGTCGTCTTGCCCGCGCCGTTGGGGCCGATGATGCAGCGCAGCTCGCCGGGCGCGATGTCCAGCGACAGGTGGTTGATGGCCTTGAAGCCGTCGAAGCTCACGTTCACGTCTTCGAGGTACAGGATGCGCCCGTGCGCCACGTCCACCTCGCCGGCCTGCGCCAGCAGCCGGCCGTAGCCTGCCGCGCGCCCACCCGATGCGGTGTTGAGCCGCAGCGCCTGCGCGCGTTCCTGGATACGCTGCGTGCCTTGTTCCAGCAGGTCGGGCGTCATGCCTGGCCTCCCCGGCGCAGCTTCTTGAGCAGCCCGGCCACGCCATCGGGCAGGAACAGCGTGACGGCGATGAACAGCGCGCCCAGGAAGTACAGCCAGAACTCGGGCGCCGTGACGGTCAGCCAGCTCTTGGCGCCGTTGACGATGAAGGCCCCGGCGATCGGCCCGGCCAGCGTGGCGCGCCCGCCCACCGCCGCCCACACTGCCATCTCGATGGAATTGGCCACGCTCATTTCGCTGGGGTTGATGATGCCCACCTGCGGCACGTACAGCGCGCCGGCCACGCCGCACATGACGGCAGAGATGATCCAGACCGTGAGCTTGTAGGGCAGCGGGTTGTAGCCCGAAAACATCACGCGGCTTTCCGCGTCGCGGATGGCCTGCAGCACGCGCCCGTACTTGCTGCCCACCAGCCAGCGCGCGAACAGGAAGAAGCCCAGCAGCGTCAGACCCGTGAGCACGAACAGCGTCATGCGCATCGAGGGCGTGGCGATGGGGATGCCGAGGATGCGCTTGAAGTCGGTGAAGCCGTTGTTGCCGCCGAAGCCCGTCTCGTTGCGGAAGAACAGCAGCATGGCCGCGAAGGTCATGGCCTGCGTGATGATGGAGAAATACACGCCCTTGATGCGCGAGCGGAACGCGAAGTAGCCGAACACGAAGGCCACCAGTCCCGGCACCAGCACGATGAGCAACAGCGTGGCGATGAAGCTGTCGGACAGCGTCCAGTGCCATGGCAGCTCCTTCCAGTCGAGGAACACCATGAAGTCGGGCAGATCGCTCTTGTAGTTGCCGTCGCGCCCGATCTGGCGCATCAGGTACATGCCCATGGCGTAGCCGCCGAGGGCGAAGTACAGGCCGTGGCCCAGGCTCAGGATGCCGGTGTAGCCCCATATCAGGTCCATTGCCAGCGCCACGATGGCGTAGCACATGATCTTGCCCACCAGCGCCACGGCATAGTCGGAAAGATGCAGCGCGCTGCCCGCGGGCACCACCAGGTTGAGCACCGGCGCCAGCGCGCCCACGGCGATCAGCGCCACCAGGAAGCCGGCCCAGCCGGGGCGGCTGAGCAGCGGCGCCGGCGCGGGCAGGGAAATGCGTTCTTGCGTCATGTGGTTCTTGGGCCTTCTCTCAGGCATCGGCGGAGCGGCCCTTCACCGCGAAGATGCCCTGGGGCCGCTTCTGGATGAAGATGATGATGAAGACCAGCACGGCGATCTTGGCCAGCACGGCGCCGGTCCAGCCTTCGAGAAACTTGTTGAGGATGCCCAGGCCCAGCGCGGCATACACCGTGCCCGCGAGCTGCCCCACGCCGCCCAGCACCACCACCATGAACGAATCGACGATGTAGCCCTGGCCCAGGTCCGGCCCGACGTTGCCGACCTGCGAAAGCGCGCAGCCCGCCAGCCCGGCGATGCCCGAGCCCAGCGCGAAGGCATAGGTATCGATGCGCGCCGTGTTCACGCCCATGCACGAGGCGATGGGGCGGTTCTGCGTGACCCCGCGCACGAACAGGCCCAGCCGCGTCCTGCCGATCAGGAAGGCCATGCCCAGCAGCACCGCCGCGGCAAAGCCGATGATGACCAGGCGGTTCCATGGCAGTTGCAGGTTGGACAGCACCTGCACGCCGCCGCTCATCCACGAGGGGTTCTCCACCCCCACGTTCTGCGCGCCGAAGATGCTGCGCACCAGTTGCATCAGCATCAGGCTGATGCCCCAGGTGGCCAGCAGCGTCTCCAGCGGGCGGCCGTAGAGGAAGCGGATCACGCTGCGCTCCAGCACCGCGCCCATCAGCGCCGAGGCCGCGAACGCCACCGGCACGGCGGCCACCAGGTACCAGTCGAAGGCGCCGGGCAGGTACTTCTGGAACAGGCCCTGCACCACGTAGGTGGCGTAGGCGCCGATCATCATCAGCTCGCCATGCGCCATGTTGATGACGCCCATGAGCCCGTAGGTGATGGCCAGGCCCAGCGCCACCAGCAGCAGGATGGAGCCCAGGCTCAGGCCCGTGAACAGCACGCCCAGCCGGTTGCCCCAGGCAAGCGCGGCGTCCACGGCGCGGATGGAATCGTGGAGGGCGGCCTTGACCTTCGGGTCCTGCTCGTCGCGCAGGCGCTCCTCCAGCATGGTCTTGGTGTTGGGGTTCTTGGCCGATGCCAGCGCGCGCGCGGCGTCCAGGCGCCTGGCGGCATCCTCGCTGCCGAGCATGATGCCGGCGCGCAGGGTTTCGAGCTGGTCTTTCAGCGCCGCGCTGTGCTCGGCGGCCAGCGCCTTGTCGATCAGCGGCAGGCGGGCCTCGTCGGTCTCGCCCTGCAGCGCGGCGATGGCCGCGGCGCGGGTTTTCTCGTCGGTGGAAAAAAGCTGCAGCGCGGCCAGCGCGGCGTCGATCTCGCCGCGCATGCGGTTGTTGCTGACCACGTCTTGCGCATCGTCGGGCACAGGCACCTCGGCGCCGGTGCTGGCGTCGTAGCCCTTGCCGTCGCGCAGCACGATGACCTTGTCGCCCGCGACCTTGACCGCATCGTCGGCCAGTGCCCGCAGGAAGGCGGCGGTGTCCGCCTCGGGCGCGGCCACGGCCTTCTGCATGGCGGCGATGCGGTCGTCCGCCTCGCCGGTTGCCAGGGCTTTTGCGGCTTCCGGGCTGATGGCATGGGCGGCGCCAGCTATCGAAAGCAGAGCAAACAAGGCCAGTTGGAAAAAATGCCGCATGAACAGTCCAAACGCGGTGTGATGGATGCAGGCACAGGCTCCGCGCCCGTCCGCCCGTGTAGCGGGCACGCCTCCTGCAAGAACCATTCCAAAGAAGGCGGGAAAGAGAAGCGGCCCGCCGGGGCCGCTTCGGGGGGCGGGCTTACTTCTTCTCGGGCTCGTCCTTCTTCTTGTCGTTGCCTTCGATGTACGGGCTCCACGGCTGGGCCTTGATCGGGCCCTTGGTCTTCCACACCACGTTGAACTGGCCGTCGGCCTTGATCTCGCCAATCAGCACCGGCTTGTGCAGGTGGTGGTTCTTCTCGTCCATCTTCACCGTGAAGCCGTCGGGCGCGGCGAAGCTCTGGCCACCCATGGCCGCGATCACCTTGTCCACGTCGGTGCTCTTGGCCTTCTCGACGGCCTGCTTCCACATGTGGATGCCGATCCAGGTGGCTTCCATCGGGTCGTTGGTCAGTGGCTTGTCCATGTGGCCGGGGATCTTCTTGTCCTTGGCGTACTCGCTCCACTGCTTGATGAAGGCGGTGTTGGTCGGGTTCTTCACGCTCATGAAATAGTTCCACGCGGCCAGGTGGCCCACCAGCGGCTTGGTGTCCACGCCGCGCAGTTCTTCCTCGCCCACGGAGAAGGCCACCACGGGCACGTCCTTGGCCTTCAGGCCGGCGTTGCCGAGCTCTTTGTAAAACGGCACGTTGGAGTCGCCGTTGATGGTGGAGATCACCGCCGTCTTGCCGCCCTGGCTGAACTTCTTGATGTCGGCCACGATGGTCTGGTAGTCGCTGTGGCCGAACGGGGTGTACTTCTCGTCGATGTCGGCTTCCTTCACGCCCTTGCTCTTCAGGAACGCGCGCAGGATCTTGTTGGTGGTGCGCGGGTACACGTAGTCGGTGCCCAGCAGCACGAAGCGCTTGGCGCTGCCGCCGTCCTTGCTCATCAGGTATTCCACGGCGGGGATGGCCTGCTGGTTGGGCGCGGCGCCGGTGTAGAACACGTTCTTGGAGAGCTCTTCGCCCTCGTACTGCACGGGGTAGAACAGCAGGCCGTTCATTTCCTCCACCACCGGCAGCACCGACTTGCGGCTCACCGAGGTCCAGCAGCCGAAGATCACCGACACCTTGTCCTGGCCCAGCAGCTGCTTGGTCTTCTCGGCGAACAGCGGCCAGTTGGAGGCCGGATCGACCACCACGGGTTCGAGCTTCTTGCCCAGCACGCCGCCGTGGGCGTTGATGTCGTCAATGGCCATGAGCACCGTGTCCTTGAGCACGGTTTCCGAGATGGCCATGGTGCCCGAGAGGCTGTGCAGCACGCCGACCTTGATGGTCTCCTCGGCGTGGGCGGGAATGGCGGCAATACCTGCCAGGGCGACGGCGGCGGTAAGCGCCTTGAGGGTGAATCGACGTTGCATGTGCTACTCCGGAAGGTGGATGGAAAAGAGTGGATTTCGCTCGTCGCGCCCCGGGCCCGGCGCTGGAGCCCGCGGAAGCGATGGGGGGATGCTATGCAGCCCCCGCCCCGCCGCAAATACGCCGGGTGGCGTACGCCCGCCGTTGCGCCGCCGGCATGGAATGGGTGCGCGGCGTGCATGACCGTTGGCGCATACATCCCTGCGGGTGGCGCATAACCCCTAGGCAGGCATGCCGGGGCGGCGTAACGTTCGGCCACCGTACTTTTTTCCCATGAGGTCGTTGTCATGAGCTCCGAACTGTCCTACGTCCATCCCACCGCCAACAGCCCCTGGGGCACCTACCTGTCGCAGGTGGACCGCGTGATGCCCTACCTGGGCCCGCTGGCGCGCTGGTCGGAAACCCTCAAGCGCCCCAAGCGCGCGCTGATCGTGGACGTGCCCATCGAAATGGACAACGGCACCATCGCCCACTTCGAGGGCTTTCGCGTGCAGCACAACATGTCACGCGGGCCCGGCAAGGGCGGCGTGCGCTTCCACCCCGACGTCACGCTCGAAGAGGTGATGGCGCTGTCGGCCTGGATGACGGTGAAGTGCGCGGCGGTCAACCTGCCCTACGGCGGCGCCAAGGGCGGCATCCGCGTGGACCCGAAGAAACTCACACTCACCGAGCTGGAGAAGATCACCCGCCGCTACACCAGCGAGATCGGCGTCATCATCGGCCCGCAGCAGGACATCCCCGCGCCCGACGTGAACACCAACGCGCAGATCATGGCGTGGATGATGGACACCTACTCGATGAACACTGGCACCACCGCCACCGGCGTGGTCACGGGCAAGCCCATCCACCTGGGCGGCTCGCTGGGCCGCGTGAAGGCCACGGGCCGCGGCGTGTTCGTGACGGGCCGCGAGGCCGCACACCGCCTGGGCCTGGAGCTCGAAGGCGCACGCGTGGCGGTGCAGGGCTTCGGCAACGTGGGCGCCATCGCCGCCGAGCTGTTCGCCGAGGCCGGCGCCAAGGTGGTGGCGGTGCAAGACTTCTCCGGCACCGTCTACAGCGACCGGGGCCTCGACGTCGCGCAGCTCGTGGCGCACGCCAAGGGCGCGGGCGTGGCCGGCTTCGCGGGCGGCGAGCGCATCGCCGACGAGGACTTCTGGGGCATCGAGGTCGACATCCTGATCCCCGCCGCGCTGGAAGGCCAGATCACCGCCGAGCGCGCGCACCGCATCACGGCCCGGCTGGTGCTGGAAGGCGCCAACGGCCCCACGGTATCGCAGGCCGACGACATCCTGGCCGAGCGCGGCATCCTGGTGGTGCCCGACGTGATCTGCAATGCCGGCGGCGTGACCGTGAGCTACTTCGAGTGGGTGCAGGACTTCTCCAGCTTCTTCTGGACCGAGGACGAGATCAACCAGCGCCTGGATCGCATCATGGTCGGCGCGCTGGAGCACATCTGGGACACCGCCGACCGCCACAAGATCACCCTGCGCACCGCCACCTTCGCCGTGGCCTGCGAGCGCATCCTGACGGCGCGCCAGGAACGTGGCCTGTACCCCTGATGCCATGCCGATTGATTGATACTCCCGGGGAGTATCAATCAAAGAACGGCGGATTATCTGCGGTAGCCGATAGCAGGTAGGGGGAGTATAATGGAGCCTAGCCCTCGAACTGCGGATGCAACTGCCGTATGCGGCTCAGCGCCATGCCGGCGGCGGCGGTGCGCGTCTCCACGCCGAGCTTGGCAAAGACGCGCTCCAGGTGCTTCTTCACCGTGGCCGGGCTGGCGCCCAGGATGTCGCCGATGTCGCGGTTGATCTTGCCCTTGACCACCCAGTACAGCACCTCGGCCTCGCGCGCGGTGAGCTTGAACGACACGCTCATGGCCTCGATGATGGCGGCGTCGCTGGCCTCCTGCATGACGATGAGCCAGTCGCCGCCGTCGCTGTCGCCCACGCGCTGGTGCAGCCGAAAGATCAGGCGCCGCGGCCCCTGCTCCAGCGACAGGCGCGGCGGCTCGATGTGGGCCTCGGCCTCGGCCTGGTGGCGGCGCAGCCATTCGAGCACCGGCGCGGGCGTGGCCGGCGCCACCGTGCCGCAGTAGCGCAGCAGCAGGTCGCGCGCCAGCGGGGTCTGCCACATCAGCCGCCCGTCGCTGGCGCGCACGGTGATGCTGGCGTAGCCGAAGGCGTCGAGCGCGTTGCGCGCCTGGCCGGCCTGGCGCGCGTCGCGCCGCGCCAGGCGCGCGCCCTGCAGGTGCACCTGCATGCGCGCCAGCACCTCGCGCGGCTTGATGGGCTTGGTCACGTAGTCCACGCCGCCCGCCTCCAGCCCCGCCACCAGGTGCTCGGTCTCGGTCAGGCCGGTCATGAAGATGATGGGAATGTGCGCGGTGCGCGCGTCGGCCTTCAGGTGCCGCGCCACCTCGAAGCCGTCCATGCCGGGCATCATGGCGTCGAGCAGCACGATGTCGGGCAGCGCCTGCGCAGCGCGCGCCAGCGCCGCCTCGCCCGAGGTGGCGACCAGCACGGTGCAGCCGGCCTCGTCGAGCGCGTCGTGCAGCAGCGACAGGTTGTCGGGCACGTCGTCGACGATCAGCACCACGTCGCTGTCGGAGCGGTCGAGGTCGAACTCAATGGGAAGGCTGCTGGTGTTCATCGCGGGGCGGGGCGGCGCCGTGGTCTCTGCCGGGGTCTGGTGCTGGCGGGGCGGCGGCCCGGGCCCCGCTCTGCCATGCCGCCAGCGTCTGGCCCATGGCTTCGAACTGGAATTGTCGCGCCATCCCGCGCAAGTCTTCCACGAAGGCCGCACATTCGGGCTGCGCGGCCTCGATCTCGGTCAACTGCGCGAGGATGCCGCGGTAGAAGCCCAGCTCCACCACGCGGGCGAGCGCCGCCAGCCGCTCGGGCTCGGGCAGCACGCGCTCGGCGCGCGGCATGGGCGGCGGCGCGGCGGCGGGCGCCGCGTCCTCGCGCCAGGACAGGTGCAGGCGGCGCTCCAGCCAATCGAGCAGCTCGCTGTGACGCACGGGCTTGACGATGAAATCGTCTTGCGGCAAGTCCACGTCGTTGTCGAGCCCCTTGTCGAAGGCGTTGGCCGATACCACCGCCACCGCCACGTCGGCATGGCCGGCGCCGCGCAGGCGGCGGATGGTCTCCCAGCCGTCGATGCCGGGCATGGCCAGGTCCATGAAGATCGCATCGGGGCGGTAGCCCGTGGCCAGCAGGTCCAGGCAGTCGTGGCCGCTGGCGGCGGTGCGCAGCGCGAAGCCCAGCGGCTCCAGCAGGTGGACGAGCAGTTCGCGGTCGGGCTCCTCGTTGTCCACCACCAGGATCTTGCGGCGCGGGCCCGCGTAGCTCCCGCGCGCGCGGCGCGGCGCGCCCGGGGCCCGCAGCCCGGCCAGGCTGTCGTGGCGCACCTGCGGCAGAAAGAGCTGCACGCGAAACACCGACCCCTCGCCCGGCGTGCTGCGCGCCGACAGCACGCCGCCCATGAGGTCGGCCAGCATCTTGGCGATGGTGAGCCCCAGCCCCGCGCCCGGCACGGCCTGGCCCGCCGAGGCGCCGCGCGCGAACGGCTCGAAGATCTGCGCCAGCTCGGCGCCGGACATGCCGGGGCCGGTGTCCTCGATGTCGATGTGCGCCATCTCGCGCGCATGGCGCACGCGGAAGGTAACCTGGCCCCGCGCGGTGAACTTGATGGCGTTGCCCAGCAGGTTGATGAGGATCTGGCGCACGCGCTTCTCATCGGCGCGCACCACCTCGGGCAGCGCGCCCTCGGCCTCGAAGCAAAAGCGCAGGCCCTTGCCCGCCGCCTGGAGCTCGAACATCGCGGCGGTCTCGTGCACCGCGTCGGCGAAGCGCATGGGTGCCACGTCGAGCCGCAGCTTGCCGGCCTCGATGCGGGCGATGTCGAGCGTGCCCTCGATGAGCGAGAGCAGGTGTTCGCCGCCGCGCTTGATGATGTGCACCGCGTGCTTGCGGTGCGGCGGTATGGCGGCGTCCTCGCCCATGAGCTGCGCATAGCCCAGGATGCTGTTGAGCGGGGTGCGCAGCTCGTGGCTGATGGCGCTGATGTAGCGGCTCTTGGCCTGGTTGGCCAGGTCGGCCTGCTCGCGCGCGGCGTCCGCCACCTGCTTGGCGCTCTGCAGGGCCAGATCGGTCTGGCGGTGCAGCGCGATCTCGCGCACCAGCAGGCCGGTCTGGCGGTTGCTCTCCTCCTGCGCCACGCGCCGGCTCTGGTGCGCCAGCACCAGCCACCAGGCCACGATGCCGGCGATGACCAGCAGCGCCATGTAGGCCTTGACGAAGCCCGAGCGCAGCGAGGCGCGCGCCTCCTGCGGCGCATTGAGCGCCTGCTCGGCGGCGTCGCCGATGGCGCGCAGCTCCTGGTGGTAGAGCAGCCCGAACACCATGGCCAGCAGCGGCACCACCACCAGCATGAGCAGCAGGAAGTGGCCCAGGCCCGTGTCCAGATAAGGCCAGATGCGCTGCGGCAGCAGGTGCCGCAGCGCGGCGGACCACTGCGCGGACAAGCTGGCGTGCGGCTTGCACAGGTCGCCGCAGCGCGCGTCGAGCGTGCAGCACAGCGAACAAATCGGGCCGCGGTAGGCAGGGCAGTGGGCCATGTCGGGCCCCTCGTATTCGCGCTCGCAGATCACACAGCGCTGCAGGCGGCGGTAGCTGCCATCCCCCGCTGCCGCAGCGGCTCCGGCGGCCCCATCGGAGGGCGGCGAAGCCACGCAATGCCGCGCGTGGGGGTCCGCGTCTTCGCGTGCGATGTAGTAGCGCCCCCGGGTCCACCACGCGATCAGCGGCGAGGCCACGAATGCCGTGCCCAGCGCGATCAGCGCCGAGAACGCCTGCGCCGTGGCCCCGTAAAGCCCCAGGTGCGCGGTGACCGAGAGCAGCGAGGCCAGCGCCATCGCGCCCACGCCCACGGGGTTGATGTCATACAGGTAGGCGCGCTTGAACTCGATGCCCGGCGGCGACAGGCCCAGCGGCTTGTTGACCACCAGATCGGCCACCACCGCCATCATCCAGGCGATGGCGATGTTGCTGTAGAGGCCCAGCACGTCGCCCAGGGCCTCGAACACGTTCATCTCCATCAGCATGAAGGCGATCAGCGTGTTGAACACCACCCACACCACACGCCCAGGGTGGCTGTGGGTGACGCGCGAGAAGAAGTTGCTCCACGCCAGCGAACCGGCGTAGGCGTTGGTGACGTTGATCTTGAGCTGCGACACCACCACGAACAGCGCCGTGGCCGCCACCGCCCAGCCGTAGCGCGGAAACACGTATTCGTAGGCCGCCAGGTACATCTGGTTCGGGTCCACCGCGCGCTCCACCGGCACCATGTGGCTGATGGCCAGGTAGGCCAGTAGCGCCCCGCCGATCATCTTCACCACCCCCAGCAGCACCCAGCCCGGCCCGCCGGCCAGCACGCCGAACCACCAGCGGCACCGGTTGGCCGGCGTGCGCGCGGGCATGAAGCGCAGGTAGTCGGCCTGCTCGCCCATCTGCGTGATGAGGGCAATGCCCACGGTGAGCGCGGCGCCGAACAGATGCATGTCGAACGCCGCAGTGGCGCCGCGCGCGCCCTCGCCGGCGTACTGCAGGATGCCGGCGAACGCGCCGGGGTCGCGCACCAGCACGTAGGCGAACGGCACCACCAGCATCACCAGCCACAGCGGCTGCGTCCACACCTGCAGCCGGCTGATGGCCGACACGCCATGCGTGACCAGCGGTATGACCACCAGCGCGCAGACCAGGTAGCCCCAGCTCGGCGGAATGCCCAGTGCGAGGTCGAGCGCGTAGGCCATCACCGCCGCCTCTAGCGCGAAGAAGATGAAGGTGAACGAAGCGTAGATCAGCGAGGTGAGGGTGGAGCCGATGTAGCCAAAGCCCGCGCCGCGCGTGAGCAAGTCCATGTCGACACCGTAGCGCGCGGCGTAGATGCTGATCGGCAGCCCCGCCAGGAAGATGATGAGGCCCGTGGCGAGGATGGCCCAGAGCGCGTTGACCGCGCCGTACTGCACCAGCAGCGTGGCGCCCACGGCCTCCAGGATCAGAAACGAGGCCGCGCCGAAGGCCGTGTTGGCCACCCGCCATTCACTCCACTTGCGGAAGCGCTGCGGCGTGAAGCGCAGCGCATAGTCTTCCATGGTCTCGCTGGCGACCCAGGAGTTGTAGTCGCGCCGCACCTTCACCACCTGCTGGGGCGCGTCGTGGAGAGCGGCAAGATCGGTATCGGTGGACACGGCCCGTCGATGCAGGTTTCATGCCGGGGGACAAGACTCACGTACGACGCACTACGCCACGCCCGCTAAAATGCGCCACCTGCGCAGAGTTGGGTGAGCGGTTTAACCTAGGTTTAAACCGGCAGTCTTGAAAAACAGTTGTAGGAAGCGTGGCAGAGTGGTCGATTGCACCGGTCTTGAAAACCGGCAACGGGCAACCGTTCGTGAGTTCGAATCTCACCGCTTCCGCCAATAACTTTCATAAGTGAGGGACTTGCAGAATTCAAAATGGCAGCAGGCCGGGGTTCGCTCAGCGCTCAAATTTTGAGCAATTTTCAACCTGGAAACGGCAGTTGAATCCCAAAAATTCGAGCAAGTGCCTGTCACGCATTGGGTTTCCATGCTTTCCAGACTCACCCATTTGGAACTGCTCTGCAGTCACGTGAAGTCTTTGGAAACCCGCATGGATATTGGGTTTCTTCAGTTTTTCGGTTGGTTCAACTGCCGTTTTTAGGATGAAAGATCAGCCGGCCGGGCTCCAATAGTCAGGCGCGGCGGCTCGAAGTCGATCTCCGCCACGCCCGGCATCGCCAGCGCGTCGGCAATGTTGCGCCGCTGCCTCGTCAACCGCTGATAGTCTTCGAAGCTCAGCAGCACGTGCGCCGGCTTGCCACGATCCGTGATGAACACCGGGCCGCTCTTGGTAGCCTTCTTTGCTCGGGTCACGTGTGGGAACAGGAAACAAGGTGAATACCGCTTCTACATCCACTTTCCCCCCGGCCAGACTTCTGGTTCAACGTCTGACCGAGATCGCGCAAAGCAGTATTCCTGTGATGAAAAATGCCTCCAGCGCTCATGGATGCTGCGGCGGCAGCTACTGAAAAAGTAGCGGCATGGCGTTGCTTCCCGTGGCCGCCCGCGTCTTCGCGCTCGCATAATCGGGCCCCATGCAGATACCTTTCACCAAGATGCAGGGCGCGGGCAACGACTTCGTCGTGCTCGACGAGACGCGCCAGCGTCTCGGCCTCGTGCCTGCGCACTACCGCATGCTGGCGGATCGGCATTTCGGCGTCGGGGCGGACCAGATACTGACCGTGCGCCCGTCGCCCGCGCCGGGCGTGGATTTCGAATACGTCATCCACAACGCCGACGGCGGCGAGGTGGAGCAGTGCGGCAACGGCGCGCGCTGCTTCGCGCGCTACGTCGTGGACCATGGCCTCACGGACAAGCGCGCCGTGCGCGTGCAGACGCTGGCCGGCGTGATCGAGCCGCACATCGGCGACGACGGCCGCGTCACCGTGGACATGGGCGCGCCCGTATTCGACCTGCCCCGGGTGCCGTTCGACGCCCAGGGGATCGAGCCCGTTGCGGCGGGCACGTGGCTGCAGTGGCCGCTGGCGCTGGGCGATGGGCAATCCGTGTTGGTCGCCGTGCTTTCCATGGGCAACCCGCACGCGGTGCAGGTGGTGCCCGATGCCCAGGCCGCGTCGGTGGCGCAGCAGGGTCCGCTGGTCGAGCGGCACGGGCGCTTCCCGAACCGCGTGAACGCGGGCTTCATGGAGGTGGCGGCGCGCGGCCATATCCGCCTGCGCGTCTACGAGCGCGGTGCGGGCGAGACGCTGGCCTGCGGCACCGGCGCCTGCGCCGCCGTGGTGGCGGGCATCCGCATGGGGCTGCTCGACGCGCGGGTGGACGTGGATACCCACGGCGGGCGCCTCACCATCGCCTGGGCCGGCGCAGACGCGCATGTCATGATGACGGGGCCGGCCACCACCGTTTTCGAGGGCCGCATCGAACTACCCGACACGCCATGACGACGCAAAGCTCCTCCTCTTCCGCCATCCCGCCCATCACCGAGGACGACATCGCCAACTACCTGGCGAACACCCCCGATTTCTTCGAGCGCCATGCCGACGTGCTGACCAGCGTGCAACTGCCCAGCCCGCACGGCGGGCGGGCCGTCAGCCTGCAGGAGCGTCAGGCCGAGATGCTGCGCGACAAGATCCGCGCGCTGGAGCAGCGCACCATGGAGATGATCCGCCACAGCGGCGAGAACACGGGCATAGTGGACAAGATGCTCCTGTGGGTCGCCGACCTGCTGCGCGCCCGCGACGCTGCGGCGCTGCCGCGCCGCATCGTGGACGAGATCCAGACCCGCTTCAACGTACCGCAGGCCGCCATCCGCGTCTGGGACGTGGCCGAAGGCTACCGCGCCGAGCCTTTCGCGCAGGATGCGGGAGACAACGCCCGCGCCTTCGCCGCCTCGCTCACCGCGCCGTTTTGCGGCGCCAACCTGGGCTTCGAGCCCGCCGCCTGGCTCGGCGATGCCGCTGCCGCCAAGTCGCTGGCGCTGCTGCCGCTGCGCGACGGCCCCATCGAGGCCGCCGGTACGGCGTTCGGCATGCTGGTGCTCGGCTCGCCCGATCCGCAGCGCTTCGAGGCCGGCATGGGCACCGATTTTCTGGAGCGCATCGCGGAACTCGCCAGCGCCGCGCTGTCGCGCCTGCGCTGATCCACGGGGCCTGCGGCGAAACCTGCCATGAACGCCGCCCCGGGCCACCCTCGGCAAGCGAACGACCCATCGGGGGACAGCGCAGCGCACGAAGCAGCCAGCGCGGACGCCTTGATCGAGGGGTACCTCGAACACGTGCGCGTGGAAAAGCGGCTGGCGCCGCGCACGCTCGACCTGTACGCGCGCCACCTGGCCGAACTGGCCGGCTTTGCGTCGGCGGCGGGCGTGCCGCTGCTGCGCCTGCGCAACGCCCATGTGCGTCGCTTCGTGGTGCAGTTGCATGCGGCGGGGCGCCAGGGGCGCGGCATCGCGCTCGTGCTGTCGTGCTGGCGCGGCTTCTACCGCTGGCTGGGGCGCGAGGGCCAGGTCGCCGCCAATCCCGTGCAGGACGTGCGCGCGCCGCGCGCGGGCAAGCCGCTGCCCAAGGCCCTGGGCGTGGACGACGCGGTGCAACTGGCGGCCTACCGCGCGGGCGATGCCGACCCGTGGCTGGAAGCGCGCGACGCCGCCATGGCCGAGCTGCTCTACGGCTGCGGCCTGCGCGTGGGCGAACTGGCGGGCCTGGACCTGCTGCCCAGCGCCGATACCGAGCGCCTGGGCCGCGGCTGGCTGGACCTGGAGGCCGGCGAGGCGCACGTGTTCGGCAAGGGCGGCAAGCGCCGCAGCGTGCCGATGGGCGCCCCGGCCTGCGAGGCCGTGCGCCAGTGGCTGGCGCAGCGCGCCGCTGCTGCCGCCGCGCAGGCGCAGCCCGCGCTGTTCATGGGGCGCCACGGCACGCGGCTCACGCCGCAGTCCATCTGGCAGCGCCTGCGCCAGCGCGGGGTGCGGGCGGGTTTGGCCACGCCCGTGCATCCGCACATGCTGCGCCACTCGTTCGCCAGCCACCTGCTGCAGTCCAGCAGCGACCTGCGCGCCGTGCAGGAGCTGCTGGGCCACGCCAACATCACCACCACGCAGGTCTATACGCGGCTCGACTACCAGCACCTCGCGCGCGTGTACGACGCGGCGCATCCGCGCGCCAAGCGCAACCCCTCCGGCTCCTGACGCGGTACGCGCGGCAGGGCCGGCTGCACCTGGTTGGTGCGGAACGGTGTTCCGTGCGCGGCCTGCAAATTGCTATGTGTTGCTATTGAAACAATTTGAAAGATATTGGAGCCATGGAGCTTCTGCTCAAGTACGAAGGCCACTACCTGCCTCCCGCGTGGGAGCGGCTGGGCGCAAGCCGGGTCGGGCCCAAGGTCTGGCAGTTCGCGGACATTCCCGAAGCCTCCCTCGGCGAACTGCTGGAACGTCTGGAGCAGTCCACCGACGGCCAGACCCTGGCCGAGACCCTGGCGGTGCCGCTGTATGACGCCGCCTCCAGTTCATCCACCTTCCTGCTCGATGCGGCCATCCCGTTCAACGCGCTGATCACCCGCCTGCGCTACCCCTGGGTGCTGCAGGACATCGGCCAGCGCATCGAGATCCACTTCCAGCCCATCGTGGACATCGGCAACAACGGCATGGTGTTCGCGCACGAGGCGCTGTGCCGCCTGCGCTCGCCCGAGAAGCGGTTGCTCTCGGGCTTCGAGGCGTTCAGCCTGGCCCAGCGGCTGGGCCGCCAGGACGACCTCGATCTCGCCTGCCAGCAGCAGGCGCTGGCGCGCAAGGCGCGCGACATCACGCCGGGCATCCCGCTGTTCCTCAACGTCATGCCCACGACCCTGCTGCACGAGGACTGGCTGTCGCAACTGCTGGCCTGGATGCGCGAGCAGGGCGTGGAGCGGCGCGACCTCGTGATCGAGGTAGTGGAGAGCGAGCGCGTGGACGCCACCCGGCTCGCCGAGCGCTGCGACGCGCTGCGCGCCCAGGGCCTGCGCATCGCGCTCGACGACATGGGCGCGGGTTTCAACGGCCTGGCCACGCTGGCCATGGTGCGGGCCGACTTCATCAAGATCGACCGCGCTCTGGTGCATGAGGCGCAGGGCAGCCGCGTGCGCTCGGTGCTGCTGGAGGCCATCGTCTCCATGGCCGACCGGCTGGGCGCCACCGTCATCGCCGAGGGGCTGGAGCGGCCCGAGGACCTGGCCTTCTGCCAGGGCCTGGGCATCCGCTTCGCGCAGGGCTACCTGTTCGCGCGGCCCGCCGCGCCGCCCCAGGTGGACCCGGTGGCCCTGCCCGAGACCGACGACGCCTGGCGCATCCAGCCGCAGGACCGCTTCAAGCTCACCGACGTGATCGACCCCGGCGTGGCGGTCGAGCTGCACACGCCCATCGAGGCGGTGCGCAGGCATTTCCGCGAGTCGCCCTCGCTGCCCTGGGTGGTGGTGACCGACGCCGGCAGCCCCGTGGGCCTGGCCGCGCGCGGGCGCGTGCTGGCGCGCGCCACGCGCTCGCTGGCAGCGGTGTGCCAACCGCTGCGCCGCGCGCTGCCGCACGACATCACGCTGCCGGCGCTGGCGCGCTCGCTCTACCTCGACCGCGGCGAGGCCGACCCGTGGACCGTCATCAGCCCCGAGGGAGAGTTCATGGGCGTGGTCGAGCCCATGATGCTCGTGGCCCACATCCTGTCGCGGCAGGAGCACGGCACCAGCCTGCATCCGCTGTCGCAGCTACCCACCGGCCCGTCGCTGCGCCAGGCCATCGAGATGCGGCTGGGCCGGCGCCACGGCAGCGTCAACCTGGTCTACATCGACCTGGACCACTTCAAGTCGTTCAACGACCGCTACGGCTTCATCCGCGGCGACGCCATGATCCGCACGCTGGCCGAGATCCTGCGCCATGTGTTCGTGGGCCGGCCCGACCGGCTGCTGGGTCACATTGGCGGCGACGACTTCATCCTGCTGCTCGACCGCGAGGAGCCCACGCTGCTGGAGCAGATCCAGCGTGCCATCGGCCAGTTCCATGCGCTGGCCAGCCACCTGTACGACCCGGCGGACGTCGCGCGCGGCTACTTCACCACCGACGACGGTGCCCGCCATCCCATTGCCAGCATCTCCGTCGCCTGCGTCAACGGCTCCTCCGGGCCCCTGCGGGACAGCGTGGCCGCCGCCGAGCGCGCGGCCTACCTCAAGAAGGTGGGCAAGGCGCAGTGGGGCAGCGTGGTCGTGATCGAGGGCACGCCACCCACCATGCACGCGCACGCCGAGATGCCGGACCTCCACGGCTGGGAGTCGCACGCGCTGCGGACGCTCGAACACCTGCTCACGCAGCCGCGCAGCCGCGACCCGCACGCCATGGACCACGTGTTCAAGGCCTATCCGTTCTTCGAAATGCTGTTCGAGCTCGACGCCGAGGGCCGCCAGCGCTACCCGAACTGGATCAACCCCAACATGTACGGGCGCATCCGGGCCGGCGGCGCGGGCACCGACCGCAGCGGGCAGCCGTACTTCACCGCGCCGCACGGGAGCTGCAAGCCCTACGTGTCGGCCATCTACCTGTCCACCGCGTCCGAGGACTTCTGCCTGACCATCTCCGTGCCCATCACGGACGATCAGGGCGGTTTCGTGGGCGTGCTGGTGGGCGACCTGAACCTGGCCTCCATGGCCTCGCTGCTGGACCGCCGCGAGGATTAGCCCACCCCCGAAGCGGTTCACGCTGCCGCGTGTAACCGCCTCTCCCCTCAAGGGGGCGCCGCCAGCGGCCGGGCAAAGCCCGTTCCGCGGCGGCTGCTGGCCTGGGGTGCGGCGACAATTCCCGCCATGAAAACCATCCGTCTGCGCGAAGGCCGGGAGCGCTCGCTCCTGCGCCGCCATCCCTGGATCTTCGAATCGGCCATCGCCCGCGGCGGTGCCGACAGCGGCGAGACGGTGCGCGTGGAGGCGCACGATGGCCGCTTCCTGGCCTGGGCCGCGTACAGCCCGGCCTCGCACATCCGCGCGCGGGCCTGGAGTTTCGACGAGGCGCAGCGCATGGATGCTTCTTTTTTCATAGCTGCCATCGCCCGTTCTATAAGCGCTAGAGCCCGATTTGACATACAAAGCGACGGCCTGCGGCTGGTACACGGCGAATCCGACGGCCTGCCTGGATTGATCGTCGACCGCTATGGCGACACGCTGGTCGCGCAGTTCACGTCCGCCGGCGTGGAGCGCTGGAAGCCCGTGATCGCCGACGCGCTGCTGCAGGCCACGGGCCTGGCGCGGCTGTACGAGCGCTCGGACGCCAGTGCCCGCGGCCTCGAAGGGCTGGCGCCGGCCACGGGCTGGCTGCGGGGGGAGGGCGCGACCGAACTCGCCATCTGCGAACACGGCTGGCGCCTCACCCTCGACATCGCCGCCGGCCACAAGACCGGCTTCTACCTGGACCAGCGCGACAGCCGCAAGCGCTTTGCCGACGCCACGCGGCGCCTGGGCTTCGCGCGCGTGCTCAACTGCTACTGCTATACCGGCGGCTTCACCGTGGCTGCGCTGGCGGGCGGCGCGGGGCACGTCACCTCCATCGATTCCTCGGCCCCGGCGCTTGCGCGCGCGGCCGCGCATGTGGCGCTCAACGGCTTCGATGCGGGCCGCGCCACCTTCCTGGATGCCGACGTGAACGCCAGCCTGCGCCGCTTTGGCCAGGAGGGCGCGGTGTTCGACGCCATCGTGCTCGATCCGCCCAAGCTCGCGCCCACGGCGGCGCATCCCGAGCGCGCCGCGCGCGCCTACAAGGACATCAACCGGCTCGCCTTCAAGCTGCTGGCGCCCGGCGGCCTGCTGTTCACGTATTCGTGCTCGGGCGGCATCGGCGCCGACCTGTTCCACAAGATCGTGGCCGGCGCGGCCATCGACGCGGGCGTGGACGGCTACATCACCGAGCGCATGGGCGGCGCGCCCGACCACCCGATGACCATCACCTTTCCAGAGGGCGAGTACCTCAAGGGGCTGGCGGTGATGCGCAAGCCTTCATGACGCCGGGTGCCGCTCGACCCGCCCACGCCCCTTGCGCTTGGCCGCGTAGCAGGCGGCGTCGGCATCGCGCATGAGGTCCTCGGCGCTCGTGCTCGCGCCGTCGAAGATGCGCACACCGATGCTGGCGCCGACATGGAACACCTGGCCGGAGAAGGGGAACTCCCGCGCGGCAAGGATGCGGGTGATCTTGGCGCCGACCGCCATCGCCTGTGCCGCATCGCAGTGGTGCAGCACCACCACGAATTCGTCGCCGCCCAGGCGCGCCACCGTGTCGCCCGAGCGCACGGCCTGGCGCAGCAGCTCGGCGATCTCGCGCAGCACCTCGTCGCCGGCGGCGTGGCCGGCCACGTCGTTGACGTCCTTGAAGCCGTCGAGGTCGATGAACAGCAGGCCGTGCGTACCGGCGCGGGTCGTGAGGTCGCGCAGCTCGGCCTCCAGGCTGCGCCGGTTGCGCAGGCCGGTGAGGCCGTCGTGCAGCGCCTCCTGCCGCAGCGTCTGCATGACGCGGGCATGCGCCTTCTCGGCGGACTTGCGCTGGGTGATGTCGAGCAGGTGGCCGACCACGTGCTGGCAGCGCCCAGCCGCATCGCGCACCGGCGCGCAGAAGAACTGGCCGGCTCCGCTGCTGCCGTCCCGGCGGATGAAGGACACCTCGGTGTCGAAGAAGCGCGGCGCCTGCGCGGGGGCGTCCTGGGCGAAGGTGCCGGCCAGCGCGGCGGCGTCGGCGGACATCACGTCGGCCAGGCCCAGCCGCAGCAGGTCATCGCGCGGATAGCCCAGCAGCGCGCACAGCGCGTCGTTCACGTCGATGAGGCCGCCCTGTGGCAGCGCCACCAGCGAGGGGATGCCCGACTGCGTGAAGGTGGTGCGCAGGCGCTGTTCGCTCTCCTCGAGGCGGCGGGTCTCCAGGCGCAGCCGGTTGGCCAGCTCGCGCGCGTGCTTCTCGGCGGCGCGCAGCTCCAACTCGTGCTGTTTGCTGGCGCTGATGTCGGCGTGGATGGCATAGCTCTGGCCGCCCGCCGTGTGGTTCATGGTCACGCGCACCCAGCGCGGACCCGGCAGCGGCACTTCGAACGGCGCGCCGGCGAAGCTGGCGCCGTCGAGCAGCGCCGCAGTCAGATCCTGCTCGTACAGCGCACGCTGCTCCAGCATGCCGGTTTCGTCCCACAGCCCGTACACCAGTTCGGCGTAGGTCATGCCAATCACGGTCTCCTTGGTCGCGGCGCCGTACATCTGCACGAAGCGGTCGTTGGCGGCCAGGATGTGCTGGTCCGCGTCGAGCACCACCGCGCCCTCGCCGATGTTCTCCAGCATCGCCATCGCGTCGTGCGACTGCAGGTCGCGCAGCACCGTCTCGGGCGTGCGCGTGTCGTACTGCCAGGCTTCGGCCGTCGAGAGGCTGATCCAGATGCGCAGCCGCCCGCCGCCCGGCTCGGGCACCGACGACACCCGGAACCAGCGGCCGCGGTGCTGGAACACGAAGGGCCGGGTCTGCGTGCGGTTGCGCTGCACGCCATCGGCCACGTAGCGCTCGATGTTCACCAGCTCCTCGGGCGGCAGCCGGCTGCGGTAGAAGCGGCGCAGGTTCTCGCCGTAGGGCTCGCCCGCGTACACGTGGCCGTCGTGCTCGGGGAAGAAGCGCAGGAACGACTGGTTCCACAGCACGGAGCAGTCCTGCGCATCGAACACGCACATCGCGATGCCCAGCGTGTCCAGCAGCGTGGCGGTCAGACGGTATTCTTCCATTGCCATGGGCGGAGCGTCGTGGGGAAAAACGGGGACAAGGAGACGAGAATGGGGCCGACCGGCCCAATGCAATGTAGCGCATGCGCATGACACTGCGGGTGGGCCCGTTTCCCGTGGCCGGCAGGAGCTTGATTTCGCCGCTAGACTCCCCACCTTCCGGGGGGCTCTGCTTACCCCTTTCGCCAGAGCCCGCGTATGCGGGCCTGGCCGCACCTGCCGAGGCCTTTTTCCCCATGTCCCTCATCCCCGTCACCATCCTCACCGGCTTCCTGGGCTCGGGCAAGACCACGCTGCTCAAGCGCGTGCTCACCGAGTCGCACGGCCAGAAGATCGCCGTCATCGAAAACGAGTTCGGCGAGGAGAACATCGACAACGACATCCTGGTCACCGAGTCGAAGGAGCAGATCCTGCAGATGAGCAACGGCTGCATCTGCTGCACCATCCGCGAGGATCTGCGCGAGGCGCTGCAACTGCTCGCGGCCAAGAAGCGCCGGGGTCTGCTCGACTTCGACCGCGTGGTGATCGAGACCACCGGCCTGGCCGACCCCGGCCCCGTGGCCCAGACCTTCTTCATGGACGACGAGATCGCCGAGAGCTACCTGATCGATTCCGTCATCACCCTGGTGGACGCCAAGCACGCGCCCCAGCAACTGAACGACCGCGTGGAGGCCCAGCGCCAGGTGGGTTTCGCCGACCAGATATTCCTCTCCAAGACCGACCTGGTGGCGCCCGCGGAGACCGAGGCGCTGATCCACCGCCTGAAGCACATGAACCCGCGCGCGCCGATCAAGGCCGTGCACTTCGGCGCGGTGCCGCTGTCGGAGGTGCTGGACCTGCGCGGCTTCAACCTCAATGCCAAGCTCGACATCGACCCCGACTTCCTGGCCGAGGACGAGCATGCACACCATGACCACGCGCATGGCGAGGGCGAGCACTGCGACCACCCCTCGCACCAGCATGGCCACGAACACGGCCATCACCATCACCACGACGACGACGTGAAGAGCTTCGTGTTCAAGTCCGTGCGCCCGTTCGACCCGGCCAAGCTCGAGGACTTCCTCGGCGCCATCGTCAACATCTACGGCCCGCGCATGCTGCGCTACAAGGGCGTACTGAACATGCAGGGCACCGAGCGCAAGGTGATCTTCCAGGGCGTGCACCAGCTCATGGGCAGCGACCTGGGCCCGCAGTGGGGCGCGGACGAGCCGCGCCTGAGCAAGATGGTGTTCATCGGCATCGACCTGCCCAAGGACATCTTCCTGCAGGGTTTGGAACAATGCCTGGTCTGAGTTAGCCCGCCGGTTGCCGCGAGAAGGGAATCCGATGAATGTCTCGATTCTGCAACGCATGGGGGCGCTCTGGCCCGAACCTATACAATCGCGCGCCGATAAAGCACCCGGCCCCGGTGCCCGCATCCGCCCACGCACGGCTGCAACCCCGCCCGTGCAGGCGCCTGTTCTGCGAGGAGACAGCACGTGAAAGCACCGTCCGGCAAAGCGCCCGCCGCCCACAAGACCGCCCTCTCGGCTGCCGTGCGCAGCGCCCCCGCAGTCAAAGGAAAGAATCCCCAGCCCTCGACCCCGCCGGCTGCCGCCGCGAAACCCGCAGCCCACAAGGCCGGCGCGGCAACCAAGGCCCCTCCTGCGAGCGCATTCGCTTCACGCGGCGGGCAAATCCCCGTACCATCAACAGCACCAACGGCAGCGATTGCCGCCAAGGCCATCACCATACCCACCATGACCTCGATACTCTCCGCGCCGCCCCCCGTGGCCCCGAAGAAAGACCCCAAGCTGGCGAACAACTGGAAGACCAAGTCCGCCGATCAGCTCACCGAAGCCGAAGTCCTGGCCATGCCGGACACCGAGTACATGGGCGACAAGCAGCTCGCCTTCTTCCGCCACCGGCTGGTGCAGCTCAAGCAGGACATGCTCAACAACGCCGGCGAAACCACCGAACACCTGCGCGAGGACACCGTCGTGGTGCCCGACCCGGCAGACCGCGCCACTATCGAGGAAGAGCATGCGCTGGAGCTGCGCACGCGCGACCGCGAGCGCAAGCTGCTCAAGAAGATCGAGCAGTCCATCGCCCGCATCGACGCCGGCGACTACGGCTACTGCGACGAAACCGGCGAACCCATCGGCGTCGGCCGCCTGCTGGCGCGGCCCACGGCCACACTCTCGCTCGAAGCACAGCAGCGCCGCGAGCTGAAGCAGAAGATGTTCGGCGACTGATAGCCCGGCTTTGCCCATCCCGCTTTTTGACGCGTTTGCACCAGAGAGGACACGCCGCAGCCCATGAGCAAGGATTCCACCCCCGGCTTGTTGTCCAAGGTTGTCAAGTTCGTGCGCAACCCCACCGTCCACTGGGCCGACCTGGAACAGTCGGACATGGAGCACGACAGCAACTACAGCAAGCAGATGCTCAAGGAGATGATCGAGCGCAAGCGGCGCAACGACTTCGTGCGCCGCCGCGAGTTCGACCACCTGCGCAAGCTGCGCCGCCGCGAGGCGCTGGTGGGCCAGGGGCCCGCCGAGGGCGCCAACCAGGATCCGGGCCGCCCCTCGTTCTTCCAGAGCAGCATGGCCTCGCGTCCAGACGACCGGGCTGGCACGCTCAAGAAGATCGACGAGATCGAGGCGCAGATGTCCATGCAGTGGTGGAAGACCAAACAGGGCGCGCCTGCGGTGCTGCCCGCCGATGGGCCGCCCTCCATCGCGCCGTCTTCCAACATTCCCCTTGAAAGCGCGCCCGGCGCGCCACTCACGGCGCCACTGTCGGACCTGGGCGCCTATGCCACCACGCTGCCGGCGTCGGTATCCCCGACCCTGGATGCGCGCGCGCTCGCGCCGCTGCTGGCACCGCTGGAGCCCGATTTCACGCCGCCGCCGGCAGCCGCGGCGCCTGTCCCCGCCGCCGAGCCCGTGGTGGTAGAGGCCCCATCCTTCGTCCACGACCCCGAGCTGGAAGAGGCGGCAATCCGCTTCGCCAACGGCGACATCGCGGGCGCCGAGGCCAGCCTGCTCGAAGTGCTGGCGGCCCAGCCGGCGCCGGGCAGCGAAGAAGTGTGGATGACCTTGTTCGATCTCTACCGCGCCACCGGCCAGCATGAGCGCTTCGAGGGCAAGGCGATCGAATTCGCCCAGCATTTCGGGCGCTCGGCGCCGCTGTGGTTCTCGCTGCCCGAAATGCTGGGCGACCCGGCGTTGCTGGCGGCGGCGAACGGCGCACCTGCCGCACCGGGCGTGGCGCGCGCATTCACTTGGCGCGCGCCGTCGGCGGTCAGTATCTCCACGGTCGCGGCGCTGCAGGCGGCGCTGGCGCGCGCCGTGCCGCCGTGGACCCTGACGTGGAGCGCGCTGACCGCGATCGAGCCTCCTGCCGTCGCGCCGCTGGCCAGCCTGGCGGCGTCCTGGGCCGAGCAGCCGGTGCAACTGCGCTTCATCGGCACGGACGCGCTGTTGGGGCAACTGGAGGCGCACACGCCCTCGGGCGACGCGACCGTGTCGCAGGACTGGTGGCGGCTGCGGCTGGAGATACTGCGGCTGCTCGGGCGCGCCGACGACTTCGACCTCGTGGCGCTCGACTACTGCGTGACCTACGAGGTCTCGCCGCCCTCGTGGCAGCCGGTGCGCTGCGAATGCGTGGCGCTGGTCGAGGGCGTCGAGGGTCAGATGGCCGAGCAGTCCCTGGTGGCAGGCGGGCCCGAATCGGTGCCCGGCAGCGATGCGCCGCTCTCCTCGCTGTTCGACACGCAGGAGCCACCCGCGCTCGAACTCAGCGGGCTGGTGCTGGGCGACGCGAGCGAAACCCTGGCGCGGTTCGACGGCCAGGCCCAGCAGCGCCGCGTGCTGGTGGTGGCCTGCGACGGGCTGGCACGCGTGGACTTTTCCGCCGCAGGCTCGGTACTCAACTGGGTGGCCGCGCGCCAGGCCGAGGGCGCGCGCGTGCATTTCCGCAACATGCACCGGCTGGTGGCGATCTTCTTCAACGTGCTCGGCATCAACGAGCACGCGCTGGTCATTCCGCGCCGCAACTGACCCGCAACTGGCGGCGGGCCCTCGAGCCACCCGCGCATTCGCCCCGGCATGGCCGGCGCTTGCAATCGCGCCGACCGGCGCCACATGGAACAGCTATGGAATCTTTTCACGGTACAACCATCGTCTGCGTGCGCCGGCAGACCGCTGGCGGCGCGCAGGTGGCCATCGGCGGCGACGGCCAGGTGACACTGGGCAACATCGTCGTCAAGGGTACCGCCCGCAAGGTGCGCAAGCTGCACCACGGCCAGGTGCTGGCGGGCTTTGCCGGCGCCACCGCCGACGCCTTCACGCTGTTCGAGCGCTTCGAAGCCAAGCTGGAGAAGCACCAGGGCCAACTGGTGCGCGCGGCCATCGAGCTGACCCGCGACTGGCGCACCGACCGGGTGCTGCGCCGGCTCGAAGCCATGCTGGCCGTGGCCGACAGGGAGGCATCGCTCATCATCACCGGCAACGGCGACGTGCTGGAGCCCGAGCACGGCATCGTCGCCATCGGCTCGGGTGGCGCCTATGCCCAGGCTGCGGCCAAGGCACTGCTGGACCACACCGACATGCCCGCCTGCGAGGTCGTCGAGCGGTCGCTCGGTATCGCGGGCGAGCTGTGCATCTACACCAACATGCACCACACGATCGAGACGCTCGACTGAGCGCCGTGGTTTTCAATAAGAAAATCCGGCCTCGGCGCTTGATGTAACTGCGCTGGCAGCTATTAAAAGAATAGCTGAAACTTTCTTTCCATCCTCTCTTCGCGCCACCCCTATGTCCTTCTCCATGACCCCGCAGGAGATCGTCTCCGAACTCGACCGCCACATCGTCGGGCAGGCCGAGGCCAAGCGCGCCGTGGCCATCGCGCTGCGCAACCGCTGGCGCCGCCAGCAGGTCGACGAGAAGCTGCGCCCCGAGATCACGCCCAAGAACATCCTCATGATCGGCCCCACCGGCGTCGGCAAGACCGAGATCGCGCGGCGCCTGGCGCGGCTGGCCGACGCGCCGTTCATCAAGGTCGAGGCCACCAAGTTCACCGAGGTGGGCTACGTGGGCAAGGACGTCGATACCATCATCCGCGACCTGGCCGAAGTGGCGGTCAAGCAGGTGCGCCAGGCGGAAAGCGCCAAGGTCCGCGTGCGCGCCGAGGATGCCGCGGAGGATCGCATCCTCGACGTGCTGATCCCGCCCGCGCGCACCGGCGAGCCCGCGCCCGACGGTGCCGCGCGGCAGGCATTCCGCAAGAAACTGCGCGAGGGCCAGTTGGACGACAAGGACATCGAAATCGACCTGGCGGCGCCCGCGCCGCAGTTCGAGATCATGGGCCCCGTGGGCATGGAGGAGATGGCCGAGCAGTTGCGCGGCATGTTCGGCCAGATGGGCAGTGCCAAGCGCAAGACGCGCAAGCTGCGCATCGCCGAGGCGTTCAAGCTGCTGGTGGACGAAGAGGCAGCCAAGCTGGTCAACGAGGACGAGATCAAGACCCAGGCCATCACCGCGCTGGAGCAGAACGGCATCGTCTTCATCGACGAGATCGACAAGGTGGCCGCGCGCCAGGAAACCAGCGGCGCCGACGTCTCGCGCCAGGGCGTGCAGCGTGACCTGCTGCCGCTGGTGGAAGGCACGACGGTTTCCACCAAGTACGGCATGGTTCGCACCGACCACATCCTGTTCATCGCCTCGGGCGCGTTCCACCTGAGCAAGCCCAGCGACCTGATTCCCGAGCTGCAGGGGCGCTTCCCGATCCGCGTGGAGCTGCAGTCGCTCTCGGTGCAGGACTTCGAGGCCATCCTCACGCAGACCCATGCGTCGCTGGTCAAGCAGTACCAGGCGCTGCTGGCCACCGAGGGCGTCACGCTGGCCTTCACGCCCGAGGGCATCACCCGCCTGGCCCGCATCGCCTTCGACGTCAACGAGCGCACCGAGAACATCGGCGCGCGCCGCCTCTCGACCGTGATGGAGCGCCTGCTCGACGAGGTGAGCTTCGACGCCGTGCGCCTGGCCGGCCAGACCGTGGCGATCGACGCGGCCTACGTGAACGCGCGGCTCGAAGCGCTGAGCCAGAACGAGGACTGGTCGCGCTACATCCTCTAGTGCAGTGTTCGATGCTTGGCGGCACCAATAAAAGCGATGCGTTTTGGCGCAGGGCAAGGCGCAAACCACAGCGATAGCCGTCGCTATCGCGAGGATTTGCAACGCCGCCATGCGGCAAAAGGCGCGGTTTCATGTGCTGCTTAGCGTTGAACACTGCACTAGGGCATCCGAAAGGGGTCGCGGCTTGCGCGGCATGCCCCAGAGCGCGTACCTTGCAGAAATAGGCGCTGCCGGTGGCTCCGCATGACGATGCAGGCGATCCTGCGTGGCAGTGATCGCGCAGCGTGCAAGAGCAGGGGGGCGCGTACCCGGCCTTCGATTGCGGCTCCTGCCACGCCCTTTCCAGAGGCGTGGGCGGCGGAGGGATTCCTTCAGGAATCACTTTCACTCGATTCCCTAAGTGCTTCATGCGCATAGACTTTTGCTGGATTGCCTGTGGCAGGGCAACTTCCTAAGTCCTTGATTTCATTGCAAAAATTTGTTGCGGGCCCCCTTGCCGGATCGACTTTTCCTGCTACAGTGCAAAAAAGTGCAATTTAGTGGTGAAAAGTGCCTTGGAAATCCGCTTTCGCGGACTTCCCAGGCGATCAACAAAGGTCAATGAAGCGTGTTCCAAGGTGCGTCATCGCTCAGTCTGGATGCCAAGGGGCGGCTTTCCGTCCCCACCCGGCATCGCGACGTACTCAGCGCCACCGCAGGCGGCTCGCTGACCATCACCAAGCACCCGCACGGCTGCCTCATGGTCTTCCCGCGCCCGGAGTGGGAGAAGTTCCGCGAGCGCATCGCCCAACTCCCCATGTCGGCCCAGTGGTGGAAGCGCATCTTCCTGGGCAATGCCATGGATGTGGACATGGACGGCACGGGCCGCGTGCTGGTCTCGCCTGAGCTGCGCGAGGCCGCGGGCATCGCCCGGGACGCCATCCTGCTCGGCATGGGCAACTACTTCGAGCTGTGGGACAAGGCGGCCTACGAGGCGCAGGAAGCGCAGGCGATGCAGGGCGAGATGCCCGACGTCTTCAAGGACTTCTCTTTTTGAAAGCAGACGGTGGATAACCAGTGGCAACACACCACCGTCTTGTTGAACGAAGCGGTCGCGTCTCTTCTGGGCGCTGCGGACCTCGGCAATGCGGATGCGGCAGCGGGCACCTATGTGGATGCCACGTTCGGCCGCGGCGGCCATTCGCGCCTGCTCCTCTCGCGCCTGGCGCAGGCCGGGCGGCTGGTCGCGTTCGACAAGGACCCCGAGGCCATCGCCTGCGCGCAGGCCATCGCGGATCCGCGCTTCTCGATCCGCCACGAAGGCTTCGCCCACCTGGGCCAGATGGCGCCGGCCAGCGTGGCCGGCGTGCTGATGGACCTGGGGGTCAGCTCGCCCCAGATCGACAACCCCGGGCGCGGCTTCAGCTTCCGATTCGACGGCCCGCTGGACATGCGCATGGACACCACGCGCGGTGAAAGCGTGGCGCAGTGGTTGGCCGGTGCGGACGTGCAACAGATCGCGGAGGTGATACGTGACTACGGTGAAGAACGGTTTGCTGGCCCCATTGCAAAGGCGATTGTTGCGCGCCGACAGGAGCGGGGTGCAATTTCAAGCACCGCCGAACTGGCCGAGCTCGTGGCTGGTGCGGTCAAAACCCGCGAGCCGGGCCAGAACCCTGCAACGCGCACATTTCAGGCTTTTCGGATTTTCATCAACGCCGAGCTTGAAGAGCTGCAACAGGCGCTAGACGCGAGCCTGCGCGTGCTGCAGCCTGGAGGGCGCCTCGTGGTCATCAGCTTCCATTCGCTCGAAGACCGCATCGTCAAGACCTTCATCGCGCACAACGCGCGCGAGGCGTTCGACCGCCGCGCGCCGTTCGCGCCGCCCAAGCCCATGCGGCTGCGCGCCATCGCGCGCATCAAGCCCGGCGCAAACGAGATCGCCGCCAACCCGCGCGCGCGCAGCGCCGTGATGCGCGTGGCCGAGCGCACGGAGGCCGCATGACGAACCGGATCAGCGCCGTTTTGCTGCTGGCGCTCATCGCCAGCGCGCTGTGGCTGGTGCGCACGCAGTACGAGTGGCGCCGGCTCTACACCGAGCTGGACCGCGCGCATGTCCAGGCGCGCCAGCTCGAAGTGGACAACGAGCGCCTGCAGGTCGAGAAGCGGGCCCAGGCCACGCCGCTGCGCGTGGAAAGCCTGGCGCGCACGCAACTGCAGATGCGCAACGCCACGCCGGCCATCACGCAGTACGTGCATGCGTCGCAGGCGCAGGACGGGGGGCGGCCATGAGAAGCCGCAGCGTCCAGTACGCATCGAGCCCGCTGCTGGCCAGCAAGACGCCGGTGTGGCGCAGCAAGTTCATCGTGGCCGCGCTGGCGCTGGGCTTCTTCGGGCTGGCCGGCCGTGCCGCCTACGTGCAGGTGATCGACAACGATTTCTTCCTGCGCCAGGGCGAGGTGCGGCTCGAGCGCACGCTGGAGCTGCCGGCCAACCGGGGGCGCATTCTCGACCGCAACGGCTTCATCCTGGCCTCCAGCGTGCCGGCGGCCAGCGTCTGGGCCATTCCCGAGGACGTGGAGCGCGACGCCGCCAAGCTGGGGCAGCTCGCGCGCCTGCTCGACATGCCGCAGGCCGAGCTGGACAGGAAGCTCGCCAACGAGGACAAGACCTTCGTCTGGATCAAGCGCCAGGTCGACGAAGAGGTGTGGAAGAAGATCGCCGCGCTCGACATCAAGGGCATCTACCAGCGCAAGGAATACAAGCGCCAGTACCCCGAGGGTGAGGCGGTCGCGCACATGGTGGGCTTCACCAACGTGGAAGACAAGGGCCAGGAAGGCGTGGAACTGGCGTTCGAGCGCGACCTGGCCGGCAAGGCCGGCTCGCGCCGCGTCATCAAGGACCGACTGGGCCGCGTGGTCGAGGGCGTGGGCGAGGACGTGCCGCCCATTGATGGCCGGGACCTGCAACTCTCCATCGACAGCAAGGTGCAGTTCTTCGCCTACCAGAAGCTGCGCGACGCGGTGGTCGCCAACAAGGCTCGGGCCGGCAGCGTGGTGGTGCTCGACACCGCCACGGGCGAGGTGCTGGCGCTGGCCAACTACCCGAGCTACGACCCCAACCGCCGCCAGAACCTCAGCGGCGAGCAACTGCGCAACCGCGCGCTCACCGACACCTTCGAGCCCGGCTCGACCATGAAGCCCATCACCATCGCCACTGCGCTGGAGCTGGGCCGCGTCAAGCCTTCCACCATCATCGACACCACGCCGGGGCGCTACACCGTCACCGGCGCCACCATCACCGACACCCACAACTACGGCGTGCTCACGGTGGAAGGTGTGATTCAGAAGTCCAGCAACATCGGCGCCACCAAGATCTCGCAGCGCCTGTCGGCGCAGGAGATGTGGAACAGCTTCACCGCGCTGGGGTTCGGCCAGAAGCCGCAGCTCCAGTTCCCCGGCGCCGTGACCGGGCGCGTGCGGCCCTGGAAGAGCTGGCGGCCCATCGAGCAGGCCACCATGTCCTACGGCTACGGCCTGTCGGCCTCGCTGTTCCAGATGGCGCGTTCGTACACCGCGTTCGCGCACGAGGGCAGCGTCATCCCCGCCACCATCCTCAAGAGCGCCGGGCCGGCGATCGGCACGCCCGTGTTCACGCCCGACAACGCCGCCGAGGTGCGGCACATGCTGTGGCTGGCCGCAGGCCCCGGCGGCACGGGGCAGAGGGCCCAGACCGTGGGCTATTCCATCGGCGGCAAGTCGGGCACCGCGCGCAAGCAGGCCGGCAAGGGCTATGCCAGCGGCAAGTACCGCGCGTGGTTCACCGGCATGGCGCCGATCGACAAGCCGCGCATCATCGTCGCGGTGATGATCGACGAGCCGGGCGCCGGCGCCTACTACGGCGGCGCCGTTGCCGGTCCGGTGTTCGGCGAGGTGGTGCAGCAGACGCTGCGCATGATGGGCGTGCCGCCCGACCTCAGCGTGCAGCCGCAGATCGTCGCCAACCCGGTGGAGGAGTCGTTCTGATGCTGCAGCTCGACACTCCAGAAAAAGCCGTGGCGTGGCTGCGTGGGCGCGTCACCGGCACGCTGCAGACCGACAGCCGCAAAGTGCGGGCCGGCGACGGCTTCATTGCCTGGCCCGGCTATGCCGTGGATGGTCGCCGCTTCGTGCCCGCCGCGCTGGCGCAGGGCGCCGGCGCCTGCCTGGTCGAAGCCGAGGGCGCAGAATCATGGGGCCTGGGGGGCGATGTGGTGGCCGCCTATGCCGGGCTCAAGCAGGCCACGGGCGTGATCGCCGCGGAGTGGTTCGGCCACCCCGCGCGCCAGCTCGCGATGCTGGCCATCACCGGCACCAACGGCAAGACCTCCACGGCCTGGTGGCTGGCGCAGATGCTATCGAAACTGGAGCTGCCCGCGCAGATTCCATGCGCGGTGGTGGGCACTTTGGGCATGGGGATTGCGCCCCGCGTCACGCCCACGGGCCTGACCACCCCCGACCCGGTGGCACTGCAGCGCCAACTGGCCGACTTCGTGCGCCAGGGCGTGGCGGCCTGCGCCATCGAGGCCTCGTCCATCGGCATCGCCGAAGGACGGCTGGCCGGCACGCCGGTGCGCGTGGCGATCTTCACCAACTTCACGCAGGACCACCTGGACTACCACGGCGACATGCACGCCTACTGGGTCGCCAAGCGCGCGCTGTTCGACGACCCCGCGCTGCGCGCCGCCTGCATCAACATCGATGACCCGCGTGGCGCGGCGCTGGCCGGCGAACTGGCGGGCCGCGCGCTCGATGTGTGGACCGTCTCGTGCGAACGCGATGCCCGCTTGCGCGCCGTCGGCATCCGCTATGCCGCCCAGGGCCTGGAATTCACCGTCGCCGAGGGCGGCGAGCGCCATGCGCTGTGCACGCAGTTGATCGGCAACTACAACGTCAGCAACCTGCTCGGCGTGATCGCCGCCGCCCGCGCGCTCGGCGTGCCCCTGGCCGCCGCCGTGGCCGCCTGCGCCACGCTGCTGCCGGTGCCGGGCCGCATGGAATGCGCCGCGCCGCCGGGCCAGCCGCTGGTGGCCGTGGACTATGCCCACACGCCCGACGCGCTGGACAAGGCCCTCGGCGCCCTGCGTCCGCTGGCGCGGCAGCGCGGCGGGCGGCTGTGGTGCGTGTTCGGCTGCGGCGGCGACCGCGACGCCACCAAGCGGCCGCTGATGGCCGCCGTGGCCGAGAAGGGCGCCGACATGGTGGTCGTCACCAGCGACAACCCGCGCAGCGAGAAGCCCAAGGCCATCATCAGCCAGATCCTGCTCGGCCTGGGCCACGAAGCCTGCGTGCAGGTGCAGGCCGACCGCGCCCGCGCGATCAGCGAAACACTGGCCCAGGCCGCGCCCGCCGACGTGGTGCTGGTGGCCGGCAAGGGCCATGAGGACTACCAGGAGATCGACGGCGTGCGCCATCCGTTTTCCGACATGCGGCAGGTGCAGGCCGCTCTGCTGTCGCGCCAGACAGGGGGCGCGGCATGAGCGCAGTGATGGCCACCCTGCAGCAGGCCCAGGCCTGGATACCCGGCGCGCAACGGGTGGGTGACGGCGCCACCGCCTTCACCCGCGTGCACACCGACACGCGCAGCCTGCGGGCCGGCGACCTGTTCGTGGCGCTGCGTGGCGAGCGCTTCGATGCGCACGACTTCCTGGCCGCCGCGCGCGAGGCCGGCGCCGTGGCCGCCATTGCCGAGCGCGGCCTGGCCACAGCGGGCCTGCCGGGTCTGACCGTGCCCGACAGCCGGCTGGCGCTCGGCGCGCTGGCCGCGGCGTGGCGCGCCCGCTTCACGCTGCCGCTGATCGCCGTGACCGGCAGCAACGGCAAGACCACGGTGACGCAGATGGTCGCCTCCATCCTGCGCGCCTGGCTCGGCGACGCGGCCTTCGCCACCCAGGGCAATTTGAACAACGACGTGGGCGTGCCGCTCACGCTGCTGCGCCTGCGCGCCGGCCACCGGGCCGGCGTGGTCGAACTGGGCATGAACCACCCCGGCGAGATCGCCTACCTCGCCCCCATCGCCCGGCCCACCGTGGCGCTGGTCAACAACGCCCAGCGCGAGCACCAGGAGTTCATGGGCACGGTGGAGGCCGTGGCGCGCGAGAACGGCCAGGCCATCGCCGCGCTGCCGGCCGATGGCGTGGCCGTTTTTCCGGCGGACGACGCCTACACGGCCCCCTGGCAGGCGCTGGCCGGCGCGCGCCGCTGCATCACCTTTGCCGACGCCGCCGGCGTGCCGGCCCAGGTGCGCACCGTGGCCGCGCGCTGGCTTGGCGACGGCTGGGCGCTGGAGGCCGCCACGCCTGCCGGCCCGCTGGTGCTGCGCCTGGGAATCGCCGGGCGCCACAACGTGAAGAACGCGCTGGCCGCCACCGCCTGCGCGCTGGCCGCTGGCGCGCCGCTGGTCGCCGTCATGGCGGGGCTGGCGGCGTTCGAGCCGGTCAAGGGCCGCTCGCGCGCCTTCCAGGCCACCATCGGCGGGAGCCCCGTCACCGTGGTGGACGACACCTACAACGCCAACCCCGACTCCATGCGCGCCGCGGTGGACGTGCTGGCCGCGCTGCCCGGCCCGCAACTGCTGGTGGTGGGCGACATGGGCGAGGTGGGCAGCGACGGCCCGGCCTTCCATGCCGAGCTGGGCGCCTACGCGCGCGAGCGCGGCATCCCCGCGCTGTACGCGCTGGGTGCGCAGAGCGCCGCCACCGTGGCGGCGTTCGGCGGCGCGGGCCGGCATTTCGGCGACATGGCCGCGCTGCAGGCCGCCGTGGCGCAGGCGCTGGGGCAGCCGTCCGGCGCCGCCAGCGTGCTCGTGAAGGGCTCGCGCTTCATGCGCATGGAGCGGGTGGTCGAGGCCATCGCCGCCGCCGCAACACCACACCACGACGGGGAGAAGCCTCCATGCTGCTGAGCCTGGTGAAAAGGAGTTCGCAATGCTGTTGAGCCTCGCTCAGTGGCTGCAGGGCGTGTCGCCCGATTTCGGCTACCTGCGCGTCTTCCAGTACCTGACGCTGCGCGCCGTGCTGGCGGCCATGACGGCGCTGCTGATCGGCCTGCTGGCCGGGCCGTTCGTGATCCGCCGGCTGACGGAGCTGAAGATCGGCCAGCCCATCCGTGGCTACGCCATGCAGTCGCACCTGTCCAAGAGCGGCACGCCGACCATGGGCGGGGTGCTGATCCTGCTGGCCATCGGCGTGTCCACGCTGCTGTGGTCCGATCTGTCCAACCGCTTCGTCTGGATCGTGCTGCTGGTCACGCTGGGCTTCGGCGCCATCGGCTGGGCCGACGACTGGCGCAAGGTGGTCAACAAGGACCCGGAGGGCATGCGCTCGCGCGAGAAGTACATCTGGCAGTCGGTGATCGGCCTCACGGCGGCGCTCTACCTCGTGTTCAGCATCTCCGAGATCTCCAACGGGCGGGTGGTCGAGCTGTTCTTCAACTGGGTGCGCTCGGGCTTCGATGTGAGCCTGCCGCCCAAGGCCGGACTGCTGGTGCCCTTCTTCAAGGAGGTGAGCTACCCGCTGGGCGTGTTCGGTTTCGTGATCCTGACCTACCTCGTCATCGTCGGGTCGAGCAACGCCGTCAACCTGACCGACGGCCTGGACGGCCTGGCCATCATGCCCGTGGTGATGGTCGGCGCGTCGCTGGGCGTTTTCGCCTACGTGACGGGCAGCGCGGTGTATTCCAAATACCTGCTGTTCCCGCACATCCCGGGCTCGGGCGAACTGCTGGTGTTCTGCTCGGCGATGGCGGGCGCGGGGCTGGCCTTTTTGTGGTTCAACACGCACCCGGCGCAGGTGTTCATGGGCGACGTTGGCGCGCTCGCGCTCGGCGGCGCGCTGGGCACGGTGGCCATCATCGTGCGCCAGGAGATCGTGCTGGCCATCATGGGCGGCGTGTTCGTGGTGGAGGCACTCTCGGTCATGCTGCAGGTCGTGTACTTCAAGTACACCAGGAAGCGCTATGGCGAAGGCCGGCGCATCCTCAGGATGGCGCCGCTGCACCACCACTTCGAGAAATGCGGCTGGAAGGAAACGCAGGTCGTGGTGCGGTTCTGGATCATCACCATGCTGCTGTGCCTGGTCGGCCTGAGCACCCTGAAACTGAGATGAGCACGGCGGACGGCACCCTTCCCCCCGGCGCGACGCCAGCCCCGCCCCCCGCGGCCGGGCCGGTGGCGGCGCCCACGGTCTCGGCGGCCCAGGCCGCGGCGGAGTTCGTCGCGCGCATCTTCGCCGACGTGGCCGCCCCCGAGGCCGAGGCCGCACCTGCCGATGCCCCCATGGCCGCACCCGCCGACAGCGCGCCGCTGCCCGCCACCGCAGCGCCGGAGGCCGCCGCGCACCCAGGCGAGGGCATGGCCCCGCTGCTGCGGGGCCGGCACGTCCTCGTGTTGGGCCTGGGCGCGTCGGGCCTGGCGATGGCGCGCTGGTGCGTGCGCTGCGGCGCACGCGTCACCGTGGCCGACACGCGCGCGCAGCCGCCACAGCTCGCCGCGCTGCGGGCCGACTGCCCGCAGGCAGAGTTCGTCGCCGGGCCGTTGACGGCGGCGCTGGTCGAAGGCCGCGGACTGCACGCCGTGTACCGCTCCCCGGGTTTGAGTCCTGCCATGATTGCTCCTGTATTGATAGCTGCTACCGCAGGTGGAATAAGCGCTGGAGGCGAATTGTGCTTGTTTTCCGCGGCGCTGGCGGAGCTGCGCGCAGCGCAGGGCTACGCGCCCGCCGTGCTGGCCGTGACGGGCACCAACGGCAAGACCACGGTCACCTCGCTCACGGGCCTGCTGGTCGAATGCGCCGGCAAAACCGTGGCCGTGGCCGGCAACATCGGCCCCACGCTGCTCGACACGCTGGCCGCACGCATCGACGCTGGCACGCTGCCCGATGTCTGGGTGCTGGAGCTGTCCAGCTTCCAGCTCGACGGCGCCGAAGGCTTCGAGCCCACGGCGGCCGCCGTGCTCAACGTCACGCAGGACCATCTCGACTGGCATGGCTTGAGCGTCGCAGGGCCGCCCCAAGACGCGAGTGCCTCCTCGGGGGGAGGCGAAGCACGCGCAGCAACGAGCGTGGGGGCTGCGATGCAGGCTTATGTGGCGGCCAAGGCCCGCATCTTTGGCGCGCATGCGCTGATGGTGCTCAACCGCGACGACGAGGCCGTCATGGGCATGCTGCCGCAGCCCGTCAAGGCCAGGCTGCACAAGCCGCGGCAACGCGCCCACGTCACGTTCGGCGCCGACATGCCGCAACGGCCAGGCGACTTCGGTATCGAGGCGGTATCCGGCATGGCCTGGCTGGTGCGTGCCATGGATGCGGACGAAACACGCCGGCGAGGCCAGGACGGCGACCTGCACATCCAGCGCCTGATGCCCGCCGACGCGCTGCGCATCCGGGGCCGGCACAACGCCGTCAACGCGCTGGCCGCGCTGGCGCTGGCGCAGGCCGCGGGCTGCCCGCTCGCGCCCATGCTCTACGGCCTGCGCGAATACCGCGGCGAGCCGCACCGCGTGCAGCCCATTGGCGTCGTGAACGGCGTCGAGTTCTTCGACGACAGCAAGGGCACCAACGTGGGCGCCACCGTGGCCGCGCTGCTGGGCCTGGGCGCCGAGCGGCGCGTCGTGGTGATCCTGGGCGGCGACGGCAAGGGGCAGGATTTCGCGCCGCTCGCGGCACCCGTGGCGCGTTACGCGCGCGCGGCGGTGTTCATCGGGCGCGACGCGCCGCAGGTCAAGGCCGCGCTGGCCGATTGCGGCGTGCCGCTCGTCGATGCGCCGGACCTGCAGCAGGCCGTGCGGCTTGCCGCGCAGCGCGCCCATGCGGGCGACGCGGTGCTCATGTCGCCGGCCTGCGCGAGCCTGGATATGTTCCGCAACTACGAGCACCGCGCCGACGTGTTCCGCGCCGCGGTGCAGGCGCTGGCCGACGATGCGGGCCAGGCGCTGGAAGGCGACGCATGAGTGCCGCCGCCGCCGCCACGTTCAGGCAGCGCGTCGCCGCCTGGTTCGGCGGCTTCGCCCGCCCGCAGGCGGAAGTGCTGCCAGTGCGCATCGGCGGCACCGACTACGCCCCGCCCGGCAGCGCCGCCGCCGCGGTGCGCGGCTTCGACCAGACCCTGGTCTGGGTCGCGGTGGCGCTGCTCGCCTGGGGGCTGGTCATGGTGTATTCGGCCTCCATCGCCATGCCCGACAACCCGCGCTTCGAGCGCTATGCATCCACCCACTTTCTCACGCGCCACATGTTTTCGGTGGCGGTCGGCTTCGTGGCCGCGCTCGCGGTCAGCCAGGTTCCCTTGCGTACCTGGGAGAAAGCCGCGCCCTGGCTGTTCGTGGTGTCGCTGCTGCTGCTCGTCGCGGTGCTGATCCCGCACATCGGCAAGGGGGTGAACGGGGCGCGGCGCTGGATCGTGCTGGGCGTCATGAACTTCCAGCCCTCCGAACTCGCCAAACTGGCCGTGCTGATCTACGCCGCCGACTACATGGTGCGCAAGATGGAGGTCAAGGAGCGCTTCTTTCGCGCCGTGCTGCCCATGGCCGTGGCCGTGGCCATGGTGGGCGGCCTGCTGCTGGCCGAGCCCGACATGGGCGCCTTCATGGTCATCGCCGTGATCGCCATGGGCATCCTGTTCCTGGGAGGCGTGAACGCGCGCATGTTCTTCCTCATCGCCACCGTGATGGTGCTGGCCTTCAGCCTCATGGTCATGCTGTCGGACTGGCGGCGCGAGCGCATCTTCGCCTACCTCGACCCCTGGAGCGAGAAGCACGCGCTGGGCAAGGGCTACCAGCTTTCGCACGCGCTGATCGCCATCGGGCGCGGCGAGGTCTTCGGCGTGGGCCTGGGCGGCAGCGTGGAGAAACTGCACTGGCTGCCCGAGGCGCACACCGATTTCCTGCTGGCCGTGATCGGCGAGGAGTTCGGCCTGGCCGGCGTGGTCTGCGTGCTGGCACTGTTCTTCTGGCTCACGCGGCGCATCATGCACATCGGGCGCCAGGCCATCGTGCTCGACCGCGTTTTCGCGGGGCTGGTGGCGCAGGGCGTGGGCATCTGGATGGGCTTCCAGGCGTTCATCAACATCGGCGTCAACTTGGGCGCGCTGCCCACCAAGGGCCTGACGCTGCCGCTCATGAGCTACGGCGGCTCGGCCATCCTGATGAACATGGTGGCGCTGGCGATCGTGCTGCGGATCGACTACGAAAACAGGGTTCTCATGCGCGGAGGCCGCGTATGAGAACCCTGTTTCGTCAAAACCGGGTGCGCCGCGCAGCGGTGCGAGGCGCGAATGCGCCGCTCATGCGCGGAGGCCGCGTATGAGAACCCTGTTTCGTCAAAACCGGGTGCGCCGCGCAGCGGTGCGAGGCGCGAATGCGCCGCTCATGCGCGGAGGCCGCGTATGAGCAAGACGGCCCTTGTCATGGCAGGCGGTACTGGCGGCCACATCTTTCCGGGGCTGGCCGTGGCCGAGGCGCTGCGCGCGCGCGGCTGGCGCGTGCACTGGCTCGGCGTGCCCGGCGGCATGGAAAGCCGCATCGTGCCGCCGCAGGGCTTCGCCTTCGAGGGCGTGGATTTCGGGGGCGTGCGCGGCAAGGGGCTGAAGACGCTGGCCCTGCTGCCGCTGCGGCTGCTGCGCGCGTTCTGGCAGAGCCTGCGCGTGGTGCGGCGCGTCAAGCCCGACGTGCTCGTGGGCCTGGGCGGCTACATCACCTTCCCTGGCGCGCTGATGGGCCTGCTGTGCGGCAAGCGCCTGGTGCTGCACGAGCAGAACTCCGTGGCCGGCATGGCCAACCGGCTGCTCGCGCGCGTGGCCGACCGCGTATTCACCGCCTTCCCCGGCGCGCTGCCCCGCGCCCAGTGGGTCGGCAACCCGCTGCGCGCGGCGTTCCTGGCGCAGCCCGCGCCCGCCGAGCGCTTCGCCGGGCGCAGCGGGCCGCTGCGCCTGCTGGTCGTGGGCGGCAGCCTGGGCGCGCGCGCGCTCAACGAGATCGTGCCGCAGGCGCTGGCGCTGATCCCGCCCGCCGAACGCCCCGTCGCCACGCACCAGAGCGGCGCCAAGCAGATCGACGAGTTGCGCGCGCACTACGCGCAAGCCGGCGTGCAGGCGGCGCTGACGCCCTTCATCGACGATACGGCCAGCGCCTATGCGCAGGCCGACGTGATCGTCTGCCGCGCCGGCGCCAGCACGGTGACCGAGATCGCCGCCGTGGGTGCGGCGGCGGTCTACGTGCCGTTTCCGGCGGCGGTGGACGACCACCAGACCGCCAACGCCCGCTTCCTGGTGGATCAGGGCGCGGGCTGGCTCGTGCAGCAGCGCGACCTGACGCCCGCCCTGCTGGCCGGCATGTTGAGATGCATGACGCGCGCCGACCTGCTCGCGCGTGCCGAGAAAGCCAAGACCATGGAAAAGACCACGGCCACCCACGCGATGGTCACGGCGTGTGAAGAGTTGATCGCATGAAGCACGCCATCCGCCACATCCATTTCGTCGAGAGCGTCACGAACGCCGACGAATCCGCTTGGCACGGAGGGCAGCGATGAAACATGCCATCCACCACATCCATTTCGTCGGGTTGGGCGGCGCCGGCATGAGCGGCATCGCCGAGGTGCTGTTCAACCTGGGCTATGCCATCTCGGGCTCCGACTTGGCCGACAGCGCCACGCTGCGCCGGCTCGCGGGCCTGGGCATCCGCACCTGCGTGGGCCACGCGGCGACGCACATCGACGGGGCCGACGCGGTGGTCATCTCCACGGCGGTGCAGGCCGACAACCCGGAGGTGCTGGCCGCGCGCGAGAAGAAAATCCCCGTGGTGCCGCGCGCCCTCATGCTGGCCGAGCTGATGCGGCTGCGCCGCGGCATCGCCATCGCCGGCACCCACGGCAAGACCACCACGACCAGCCTGGTCGCCAGCGTGCTGGCCGAGGCCGGGCTGGACCCGACCTTCGTCATTGGCGGGCGCCTCAACAGCGCCGGCGCCAACGCCAAGCTCGGGCAGGGCGAGTACATCGTGGTCGAGGCCGACGAATCCGACGCCTCGTTCCTCAACCTGCTGCCCGTGATGGCCGTCGTCACCAACATCGACGCCGACCACATGGAAACCTACGGCCACGATTTCGCCCGCCTGCAGGGCGCGTTCGTCGATTTCCTGCACCGCATGCCGTTCTACGGCACGGCGGTGCTCTGCGTGGACGACCCGGCGGTGCGCGAGATCGTGACCCGCGTGACCTGCCCGGTCACGAGCTACGGTCTGGCCGAGGATGCGCAGGTGCGCGCGCTGGGCGTGCGCGCCGACGGCGGCCAAATGCGCTTCACCGTGCAGCGCCGCAACGGCGTGGTACTGCCGGACCTCGACATCGTGCTCAACCTCGCGGGCGAACACAACGTGCGCAACGCGCTCGCGGCCATCGCCGTCGCCGTGGAGCTTGGCGTGCCCGACGAGGCCGTGGTGCGCGCGCTGGCGGGCTTCAAGGGCGTGGGCCGGCGCTTCCAGCGCTACGGCGAACAGCCCGTCGGCGGCGGCACCTTCATGCTCATCGAGGACTACGGCCACCACCCGGTGGAGCTGGCCGCCACCCTGGCCGCCGCGCGCGGCGCCTACCCGGGGCGGCGCATCGTGCTGGCGTTCCAGCCGCACCGCTACACGCGCACGCGCGACTGCTTCGAGGACTTCGTGAAGGTCATCGGCAACGGCGCCGACGCGGTGCTGCTGACCGAGGTGTACGCGGCGGGCGAGGCACCCATCGTCGCCGCCGACAGCCGCTCGCTGGCGCGCGCGCTGCGCGTGGCCGGCAAGCTCGAGCCGGTGTTCGTGGACGCGGTGGCCGACATGCCGCAAGCCCTGCTGGCCAACGTGCACGCGGGCGACGTGGTGCTCTGCATGGGCGCGGGCTCGATCGGTGCCGTGCCCGGGAAAGTGATCGAATTGCTACAGAAAAGTGAGCTGCCATCGCAGGAGGTGAAAGCGCTGTGAGCCAATTTGATGTGAAATCCTTTGGCAAGGTCGCGGTCCTCATGGGCGGCACCTCGGCGGAGCGCAAGATATCGCTGATGTCCGGCGGCGGCGTGCTGGCCGCGCTGCGGTCGCGCGGCGTGGACGCCCATGCGTTCGACCCGGCGGAGCGCGACCTGGGCGACCTGAGGCGCGAGGGTTTCGCGCGCTGCTTCATCGCGCTGCACGGCCGCCACGGCGAGGACGGCACGGTGCAGGGCGCGCTGGAACTGCTGGGCATCCCCTACACGGGGCCGGGCGTGATGGCGTCCTCCATCGCCATGGACAAGGTGATGACCAAGCGCGTCTGGATCGCCGAGAACCTGCCCACGCCGCGCTTCGTGCGCCTGGCCGCGGACCAGCAGCAGCGCGAGCAGGTGCGCGCCGTACCCGACGTGCTGGGCCTGCCGCTGATCGTCAAGCCCCCGCGCGAGGGCTCGTCCATCGGCGTGACCAAGGTGCAGGGCTATTCCGACATGCAGGACGCGGTGGCGCTGTCGGTGCGCTACGACCCCGACGTGCTGTGCGAGGAGTTCATCGACGGCGACGAGGTCACCTGCCCGGTGCTCGGCGAGGGCCGGCACGCGCAGGCGCTGCCGGTGATCCGCATCCTGGCGCCCGAGGGTGCCTACGACTACCAGAACAAGTACTTCACCGACGACGTGAAATACCAGTGCCCGAGCGGCCTGCCCGAAGCGGAGGAGCGCGAGATCCAGCGCATCGTGCTGGCCGCCTACCGCACGCTGGGCTGCCGCGGCTGGGGCCGCGCCGACCTGATGATCCGCGCCAGCGACCGCAAGCCGTTCCTGCTGGAGATGAACACCTCGCCGGGCATGACCACGCATTCGCTGGTGCCCATGTCGGCGCGCGCCGTGGGCATCGCCTACGAAGACCTGTGCCTGCGCGTGCTGGCATCCGCGGCGCTCGATACTCCTGCCGCAAACGGGGCGCCATCATGATGGCCGAAGCCTTGCAGCCGCCCATCGATGTCCGCCTCATGAACATGGCGGCCACCGCCCTGTTCCTGTGCTGTGGCGCGCTGGTGCTGGCTGCGGGCGTGTGGTGGGCGCTGCGCTACCCGGGCTTCGCCATCGGGCGCATCGTGGTCGAAGGCGATCTGGCGCACACCAACGCCATCACGCTGCGCGCCAACGTGGCGCCCAAGCTCGACAGCAACTTCTTCACCGTGGATCTGGCGCGCACGCGCGACGCCTTCCAGGCCGTGCCCTGGGTGCGCCGGGCGCTGGTGCGGCGCGAGTTCCCGCGCACGCTGCGCGTGGCGCTGCAGGAGCACGAGGCCGTGGCCTACTGGGGCGACGACGACGATTCGACCCTGCTCAACCGCCAGGGCGAGGTGTTCGAGGCCAACGTGGACGAGGTCGGCGACGCCGCGCTGCCGCGCCTGCGCGGGCCCGAGGGCCAGTCCGCCGAGGTGCTGCAGATGTTCCACACCCTCGCGCCGGCGTTCGCGCCGCTCGGCCTGGACGTGGAAGATCTGTCGCTGAGCCCGCGCGGAAGCTGGCGCGCACGGCTCGACGGCGGCGCCGCCATCGAACTGGGCAGCGGCGCGCCCGCCGAGGTGCTGGCGCGCGTGCGGCGCTTCGCCGGCACGCTCACGCAGGTCGCCGCGCGCTACGGGCGCCGCCCCGACGCGCTGGAATCGGCGGACCTGCGCCACCAGGACGGCTACGCCCTGCGGCTGCAGGGCGTGACCACGGTAGTAGAGACGCACCCGAAGCCGGCGACGCAGCAGGGGCCCCGCTGACGCGGCAAGGCAAGAGAACCACACACACAACACACGCACAGGCACAGGCACGCATATGGCAAAGGAATACAAGGATCTGGTGATAGGGCTGGACATCGGCACCGCCAAGGTCATGGCCGTGGTCGCCGAGGTGCTGCCCGGCGGCGAGCTCAAGCTCGCCGGCCTGGGCGTGGCGCCGAGCACGGGTCTCAAGCGCGGCGTGGTGGTCAACATCGACGCCACGGTGCACAGCATCCAGCAGGCGCTCAAGGAAGCCGAGCTGATGGCCGACTGCAAGATCGCGCACGTCTACACCGGCATCACGGGCAGCCACATCCGCGGGCTGAACTCCAGCGGCATGGTGGCCGTGAAGGACAAGGAGGTCACCGCCGCCGATGTGGCGCGCGTGGTGGAGACAGCCAAGGCCATCAACATCTCCACCGACCAGCGGCTGCTGCTGGTGGCGCCGCAGGAGTTCGTGATCGACGGGCAGGACGTGAAGGAGCCCATCGGCATGAGCGGCATCAGGCTGGAGGCCAAGATCCACATCGTCACCGGCGCGCAGAGCGCGGCGGAGAACATCATCAAGTGCGTGCGCCGCTGCGGGCTGGAGGTGGACCAGCTCATGCTGAACCCCCTGGCGTCGAGCCAGGCGGTGCTGACCGACGACGAGCGCGAGCTGGGCGTGGCGGTGGTCGACATCGGTGCGGGCACCACCGACGTGGCCATCTTCACCGGCGGTGCGATCCGCCACACGGCGGTGATCCCGATCGCGGGCGACCTCATCACCAGCGACATCGCCATGGCGCTGCGCACGCCGACCAAGGACGCCGAGGACATCAAGGTCGACAGCGGCTTCGCCAAGCAGTTGCTGGCCGACCCCGACACGCAGGTGGAGGTGCCGGGCCTGGGCGACCGCGCTCCGCGCATGCTGAGCCGCCAGGCGCTGGCCGGCGTGATCGAGCCGCGCGTGGAGGAGATATTCGCACTGGTGCAGCAGGTGATCCGCGAGTCGGGGTTCGAGGAGGTGCTGTCCTCGGGCATCGTGCTCACCGGCGGCAGCGCCGTGATGCCCGGCATGGTGGATCTGGGCGAGGACATCTTCCTCAAGCCCGTGCGCCGCGGCATGCCCAAGTACGTGGGCGCGCTGTCGGACATGGTGGCCCAGCCGCGCGCGGCCACTGTCATGGGGCTGCTGGAGGAGGCGCGGCTGGCGCGCCTGCGCGGCTTCAAGGTGGCGCAGAAGAACGGCTCGGTGAAGACCGCGTTCGGGCGCATCAGGGACTTCATCGTGGGGAATTTTTGATGATCCCCCGGTCTTCGCGCACTGTGTGTCGCCGCGCCTTCCCTCCTTGCAGGGAGGCGACACCAGCAGCCCGGCGAAGCCGGTTCCGCGGTGTTCCTGGAATGGGTGTGCAGGGGTTTCGCGGGTCGTGGCTGTCGCGCGCGAGTCCGCAGGGGCCGCCCCGGCCACGATGGCGACGCCATCCGACACGATGAACCGAACAACATTCAATACGACCCAACTTGGCAACTGCAGGAAACTAGGAGTACGACATGGCTATCGAAATGATTGAAGTCGAGGAATTCAACCAGGGCACGCAGATCAAGGTGATCGGCGTGGGCGGCGGCGGCGGCAACGCCGTGGCGCACATGATCGAGCGCAGCGTGCAGGGCGTGGAGTTCATCTGCGCCAACACCGATGCGCAGGCCCTCACGCGCAGCGCCGCGCACAAGACCATCCAGCTCGGCCAGAGCGGCCTGGGCGCGGGCGGCAAGCCCGACAAGGGCCGCGAGGCCGCCGAGGCCGCGGCGGACGACATCCGCGCGGCCATCGACGGCGCGCACATGCTGTTCATCACCGCCGGCATGGGCGGCGGCACCGGCACCGGCGCAGCGCCGGTGATCGCCCGCGTGGCCAAGGAGATGGGCATCCTCACCGTGGGCGTGGTGACCAAGCCGTTCGAGTTCGAGGCCGCCAAGCGCATGGCCAACGCCGAGGCCGGGCTGCAGGAACTGGAGGCCAACGTCGATTCGCTGATCGTGGTGCTCAACGACAAGCTGATCGAGGTGCTGGGCGACGACATCACCCAGGACGAGGCATTCGCCCACGCCAACGACGTGCTGAAGAACGCCGTCGGCGGCATCGCCGAGATCATCAACGAATACGGCCACGTCAACGTCGACTTCGAGGACGTGCGCACCGTCATGGGCGAGCCCGGCAAGGCCATGATGGGCACGGCGGTGGCCAGTGGTCCCGACCGCGCCCGCATCGCCGCCGAACAGGCCGTGGCCTGCCCGCTGCTCGAAGGCATCGACCTCTCGGGCGCCAAGGGCGTGCTGGTGCTGGTGACGGCGGCCAAGGGCGGGCTGAAGCTCTCCGAGTCGCGCCAGGCCATGAACACCATCCGCGCCTACGCCTCGCCGGACGCGCACGTCATCTACGGCGCCGCCTACGACGACACGCTGGGCGACGACATCCGCGTCACCGTGGTGGCCACCGGCCTGTCGCGCCAGGGCACGCGCCGCACTGCGCCGCCGCTGCAGGTGCTGCGCACCGGCACCGACAACGTGGCCTTCGGCGCGCCCGGCGCCGCCATGCCCGGCGTGGCGCCCAACGCCGCGGGCGGCAACCTGCATTCCGCCGACTACGGCAACATGGCCGTGCCCAGCGTCTGGCGCACCAACCGCACCCAGGCTGCGGCGCGCGTGGATGCGCTGTCCTCGGGCGGCATGGACGACCTGGAAATCCCCGCGTTCCTGCGCAGGCAGGCCGATTGAGCAGGGAACGCCACCCTGAGGCGCTGCCCGCCTGCCCCCCTCTCCTGCGGGAGAGGGGACGCCGCCGGTGGCCTGGCAGCGCCAGTTCCACGGCGGCTGCCGGGTTGGGATGCGCCCAGTAAAATCCAGCGATGCTCCAGCAACGCACCATCAAGACCCTGACCCGTGCCGTCGGCGTGGGGCTGCACAGCGGTCAGAGGGTCGAGCTGACGCTGCGTCCGGCGGCGCCGGACACGGGCATCGTGTTTCGCCGCGTCGATCTGCCCGAGCCGGTGGACATCCCCGTGTCGGCGCAGGCCGTGACCGACACGCGCATGGCCTCCACCATCGGCAAGGACGGCGCCAAGGTGCACACGGTGGAACATCTGATGTCGGCGTGCGCGGGGCTGGGCATCGACAACCTCTACATCGACATCACGGCGCAAGAGGTGCCCATCCTCGACGGCTCCTCGGCCTCGTTCGTGTTCCTGTTGCAGAGCGCGGGCATCGCGCTGCAGGGCGCGCCGCGGCGCTTCATCGAGCTGCTGCGGCCCGTGGAGGTGCGCGAGGGCGAGGGCGCGACGCTCAAGTGGGCGCGCCTCGCGCCCTACCATGGCTTCAGGCTCAGCTTCGAGATCCATTTCGACCACCCTGCGGTCGATTCCACGGGCCAGCGCGTCGAGTTCGACCTGGGCACCGGCAGCTACACGCGCGACATCGCCCGCGCCCGCACCTTCGGCTTCACCAAGGACGTGGAGATGATGCGAGCCAACGGCCTGGCGCTGGGCGGCGGGCTCGACAACGCCATCGTCATGGACGACTACAAGGTGCTCAACAGCGACGGCCTGCGCTACGACGACGAGTTCGTCAAGCACAAGATACTCGACGCCATGGGCGACCTCTACCTCGTCGGCCACCCGCTGCTGGCCGCGTACAGCGCGTTCCGCTCGGGCCACGCGCTCAACAACAAGCTGCTGCGCGCGCTGCTGGCGCGGCAGGATGCGTGGCGCACCGTCACCTTCGACGACGAGCACCGGGCGCCGCAGGGTTTCACGCAGCCCGCGCGGGCCTGGTAGCGCCGCATGCTCGTCTTCCGCTGGCTCGTCATGCTGCTGCTGTTCGCGGCGGCGGTGTGCTTCGCGTTCTACGTGGGCACGGGGCGGGCGCGCTACCGGCGCTGGGGCTCGATGGTGCTCAAGTGGACGCTGGTGGCGGCTTTCGCCTTCTTCGCCGTGCTGATCCTCGAACGCCTGGCTTGATACGGCTTCGCATTCAAGTGCAGAAGAACAAGGCACCCCAACGCGGTTGTGCGATCGGGGGCAGGGGCAAGGCCGCATGAGTTCTCTAGTGCGGTGTTCGATGCTTGGCGGCACCAATAAACCTGGAAATGGCAGTTGACCGCTTTGTATCCCTTGCCAGGCCGCGTCAAATCGAGCGTTGCCGGCTTCGATGGGGTTCACCTCGTGGGTGAGCGCGCTATGCACCTGCCAGCACCGCGCTCGGGGCGCCATGCGGCGTTGCTCCTCCTTGCGGGCATGAGCCCGCCGCGTCGTCGCGTCTTGCCTGGCACCCCGATCACGGCACTGGCAGACGCATCCAACTGCCGTTTCCAGGATAAAAGCGATGCGTTTTGGCGCAGGGCAAGGCGCAAACCACAGCGATAGCCGTCGCTATCGCGAGGATTTGCAACGCCGCCATGCGGCAAAAGGCGCGGTTTCATGTGCTGCTGGGCGTTGAACACTGCTCTAGCTCTATACTCGCGGCTGCTCCGGGGTGCACCATGTGCTGAGATGCGGGTGGCCTGTCTTCACGACAGGTTCGCCGCGAACCCGACGAACTTGATCCGGTTCATACCGGCGTAAGAAGAGCCGACCTCGCACGCCTGCCCGCCGCCCGCGCGGCCATGGCGGCCCATCCGGGCGCAGGGGCCCTCCGGAGCGCACCACCCCCGCCACCCGGACAAGGACGCCCCGATGCATGCCCCCGAAGCCCTCGCGCACCAGAAGTTCGCCGAACTGCTTGCGCTGACCCGCCAGCCGTTTCCCGCCTCCCGCAAGGCCTACCTCGAAGGCGCGCTGCACCCCGGCCTGCGGGTGCCCGTGCGCGACATCGCGCTCACCAATGGCGAGGTGGTGAGCGTGTACGACACTTCCGGCCCCTACACCGACCCGGCGGTGGCCATCGACGTGCGGCGTGGCCTGCCGGGCCTGCGCGACGCCTGGATCGCCCAGCGCGGCGACACCGCGTTCTATGCGGGCCGCGAACACGCGGCGCCGGACGACGGCGGCGGCGCCGACGCGCGCATCGCCCAACTGCGCCTGGAGGCCGCGGCGCTGCAGCGCCAGCCGCGCCGCGCGAAACGGACGAATGGTGCCGGCGGCAATGTGACGCAGATGCACTATGCCCGCCAGGGCATCGTCACGCCCGAGATGGAATACGTGGCCATCCGCGAGAACGGGCGCCGCGCGTGGATGGCCCGGTACCAGGCCGATGCGGCGCGCGAACAGCGCCTGGCCGGCAACCCCATGGGCGCAAGCATCCCGCGCGCCATCACGCCCGAATTCGTGCGCGACGAGGTGGCGCGCGGGCGCGCCATCATCCCGGCCAACATCAACCACCCCGAGGTCGAGCCCATGGCCATCGGGCGCAACTTCCGCGTGAAGATCAACGCCAACATCGGCAACTCTGCCGTCACGTCGAGCATCGAGGAAGAGGTGGAAAAGCTGGTCTGGGCCATCCGCTGGGGCGCCGACAACGTGATGGACCTCTCCACGGGCCGCAACATCCACACCACGCGCGACTGGATCGTGCGCAACTCGCCCGTGCCCATCGGCACCGTGCCCATCTACCAGGCGCTCGAAAAAGTGGGCGGCGTGGCCGAGGACCTGACGTGGGAGATCTTCCGCGACACCCTCGTCGAGCAGGCCGAGCAGGGCGTGGACTATTTCACCATCCACGCCGGGGTGCGGCTGCCGTTCATCCCGATGACGGTGAACCGCGTCACCGGCATCGTCTCGCGCGGCGGCTCCATCATGGCCAAGTGGTGCATCGCCCACCACCGCGAAAGCTTCATCTACGAGCATTTCGAGGACATTTGCGACATCATGAAGGCATATGACGTGAGCTTCAGCCTCGGCGACGGGCTGCGCCCCGGCTCGGGCGCCGATGCCAACGACGAGGCCCAGTTCGCCGAGCTGCGCACGCTCGGCGAGCTGACGCAGGTGGCCTGGAAGCATGACGTGCAGACCATGATCGAAGGCCCCGGCCACGTGCCCATGCACATGGTCCAGGCCAACATGGACGAGCAGTTGAAGCACTGCCACGAGGCGCCGTTCTACACCCTGGGGCCGCTCACCATCGACATCGCGCCCGGCTACGACCACATCGCCAGCGCCATCGGCGCGGCCATGATCGGCTGGTTCGGCACCGCCATGCTCTGCTACGTGACGCCCAAGGAGCATCTGGGCCTGCCCGACCGCGACGACGTGAAGCAGGGCATCATCGCCTACAAGATCGCGGCGCACGCCGCCGACATTGCCAAGGGCCACCCCGGCGCCCGCGCGCGCGACGACGCCATCAGCCAGGCGCGCTTCGACTTCCGCTGGGAGGACCAGTTCAACCTCGGCCTCGACCCCGATACGGCGCGCGCCTTCCACGACGAGACGCTGCCCAAGGATGCGGCCAAGGTGGCGCATTTCTGCTCCATGTGCGGCCCGAAGTTCTGCTCGATGAAGATTACGCAGGAGGTGCGCGACTACGCCGCGCAGCAGGGGATGCCGGGCGGCGCCGAGGCGGCTTTGCAGGCGGGCATGCGGGAAAAGTCCGTGGAGTTCCGCCGCCGCGGCGGTGCGCTGTACGTGCCACTCACGCCCGAGCCGTAGGCGCCGCAATGGGGGAGCACCGAGCCCCATAAGGATTGGGAATGAGCTCTGGTAAAAGATAATCCTTGCTCGTGCAAGGGTTGCGCAGCGCTGCTGCTGGCGCAGCCCTTGCTTGAAACCGGTATCGAACTCTTACAAGGATGCGCCATGGACTTGCTCGGCCGTCTCTCCATCAAAATCCGGCTCTACTTCGGGACCATCTTTTCGCTCGTCCTGCTGGTGGTCATCGGCGCGCTGGGCTACGTGGCGCTCGACCGCACCAAGGGCACGCTCCAGGTGCTGTTCGAGCAGCGCGTGCAGACGCTGACCGACATGTCGGACCTGCGCACCATCCTCGGCGACCTGCGGCGCGGCGAGAAGGACATCCTGCTCAACTTCGTCAACAGCATCGAAGTGGCCTCGCTGCGCGAGGCGTGGACCAAGACGCTGGCCGCGCTGCGCCAGCGCCTGGGCGACGTGCGCACGGTGCAGAAGGCGGACGCGCAATTCGTCGGCGCCATCGACAAGGCGCTGGCCCAGATCAAGGAGTACGAAACCGGCATCGTGCCGGTGTTCGAGCAGATCGAGCGCGCGCAGATCGACGGCGCCGTCGGCCTGGCCTATGCCAACAAGGTCAGGGCCCACGCGGACGGCGCCGACAAGCTGCTCGTGGGCCTGGCCGCCTCGGCGCGCGGCCAGATGGACGAGGCGCGCAAGGACGTGGAGGCGCACACGGCCACGATGGCGGGCCTGATCGGCGGACTGCTGGTGCTGGCGCTGGTGGTGCTGCTGCCGCTCACGCTGTTCACCGTGCGCTCCATCACGCGCTCCCTCGGGCAGGCGCGCGACCTGGCCGAGCGCATCGCCGCGGGCGACCTGTCGCACGACGTGCATGCGCACAACCAGGACGAGGTGGGCCAGCTCGTCGCCGCCATGGGCCGCATGCAGGAAGCGCTGCGCAAGCTGGTGTACCAGGTGCAGGCCGCGGCCGAGAGCATCTCCACGGCCAGCCACGAGATCGCCTCGGGCAACCAGGACCTGAGCACGCGCACCGAGCAGACGGCGGCCAACCTCCAGGAAGCGGCGTCGTCCATGCAACTGCTCACGGGCATGGTGCAGCAGAGCGAGCAGTCGTCGCGCCAGGCCAGCCAGTTCGCCTCCACCGCCGCCGAGGTGGCGGCGCGCGGCGGCAAGGTGGTGTCCAACGTGGTGACCACCATGGACCAGATCAGCGCCAGCTCGCGCAAGATCGCCGACATCATCGGCGTCATCGACGGCATCGCGTTCCAGACCAACATCCTGGCGCTCAACGCGGCGGTGGAGGCCGCGCGCGCGGGCGAGCAGGGCCGCGGCTTCGCCGTGGTGGCCGGCGAGGTGCGCAGCCTGGCCGGGCGCAGCGCCGAGGCGGCCAAGGAGATCAAGGCGCTGATCGGCGGCTCGGTGGAGAAGGTGGAGGACGGCTCGCGGTTCGTGCGGGAGGCCGGCGGCACGATGACCGAGATCGTCTCCAGCGTGCAGCGCGTGAACGACATCATCGGCGAGATCACCGCCGCCGCCGCCGAGCAGAACGACGGCATCCAGCAGATGAGCCAGTCGGTGCAGCAGCTCGACCGCATGACGCAGCAGAACGCGGCGCTGGTGGAGCAATCCGCCGCCGCATCGCAATCGCTGCGCGACCAGGCGCAGCAGCTCACGCGGGCGGTCAGCCAGTTCAAGCTGCGCGACGGGCTGGCGCTGGGCGGCGCAATGCCCATGGTGGCCATGCCGCCGCGGGCGGCGCCGCAGGCCAGCGTGGCCAACGCGGCGTCCGCGCTGCGGATTCGCTGAAGCCGAAAGGATACTCCCCCCCCTGCCTATCTGCCGCCGCAGTATTTCCGGGCGGTAGGAATTGATACTCCCCGGGAGTATCTGTTTTCGTGGGCCGTGGCCGGGTTCAGCGTATCCCTGTCAGCTTGTGCGTCTGCAGGCTCAGGCGCCATGCGGGGCGCTGCATGCAGGCGGCGATGCACAGCGCGGTATTTGCGGCCTGCGCCGGCCCGTCCATGGGCTGGAGGAAGCGGTGGGTGAACTGCCCCTGCGTTTCCAGGACATCGAGGTCCAGCCCTTCCTGCGGCCAGACGAGCTTGAGCTCCTGCCCCGCGCGCTGCACCCAGGGCGCGCCGGCCTTGGGGCTCACGCACAGCCAGTCGATGCCGGGCGGCGCGGCCACGGTGCCGTTGGTCTCCACCGCGACACGAAAACCCTGCGCGTGCAGCGCGTCCACCAGCGGCGCGTCCACCTGCAGCAGCGGCTCGCCGCCGGTCAGTACCACCAGGCGGTGGGCACCGTCGCCCGCGGGCCACTGCGCGGCGATGCGCGCGGCCAGTTCCTGCGCCGAGGCGAACTTGCCGCCCAGCGTGCCGTCGGTGCCCACGAAGTCGGTGTCGCAGAAGCGGCAGACGGCGCTGGCGCGGTCCTGCTCGCGCCCGCTCCAGAGGTTGCAGCCCGCGAAGCGGCAGAACACCGCCGGCATGCCGGCCTGCCCGCCCTCGCCCTGCAGGGTGTAGAAGATTTCCTTGACGCTGTAGGCCATCTCAGTTGCTCCACCGCGCGCCCCATGAACCACGAGCGGCACGAGGGGCCGCGCAGCAGGCCATGCCAGCAAGCACCGCGGAGCCGCTCGGCGGAGGTGTCAGAGCTTTTCCTGCACGTAGGAGTCGCGGTCCATGTCCGCCACCTCCACGCTCAGTTGCACCAGCACGCCCGCGGGGCGCGGCGCGAGCCGGCGCAGCACGCCCGCGACGCGGCCCGCCAGGTCGCGCTTGGCCTCGGGGGAGCGGCCCGCGAGCAGGCGCAGTTGGGCGTGGATGAAGGCGCGCGGCTCCGTGGAGGTGCCGACCTGGAAGCCGGCCATGGGCACGAGGCGGGTCTTGAGGCCAGCCTCGTTGGGCACCTCGGGGCTGGACGTGACGGCGGCGTTCAGTTCCCGCAGCACCGGCGTGTCGGCCAGGGCGGCGAGGTTGGCGGAATATTCGATGGTCAGGTGGGGCATGGTGGTTGTCGCGCTTCAGGGGGTGGTTGGGATTTCCAGATTGTCGATCAGGCGCGTATTGCCCAGCCGCGCGGCGCCCAATACCACCAGCGCGTCGCCGGGCTTGGGCGGCTGCAGGTCGGCGGCGCGGCGCAGCGCCATGTAGTCGGGCTTCCAGCCGCGCGCGGTGAGCGCCTCCATGGCGCGCGTCTCGATGGCCGCCAGGTTGCGCTCGCCGCTGCGCACGGCGGCGGCCATGGCCTGCAGGGTCTGCGAGAGCTGCACGGCCTCGGCGCGCTCCTCGGTGCTCAGGTAGCCGTTGCGCGAGGACAGCGCCAGGCCGTCGCCGGCGCGCTGCGTCTCGCCGGCCACCACCTCGACGGGCAGGGCGAACTGCCGCGCCATCTGGCGCAGCACCAGCAGTTGCTGGTAGTCCTTCCTGCCGAAGATCGCCACGCGCGGCTGCACGCAGGAGAGCATCTTCATCACCACCGTGCACACGCCGGTGAAGAAGCCGGGGCGAAACTGGCCTTCGAGGATGTCGGCCAGCGCCGGGTCGGGCAGCACCTTGAAGGTCTGCGGCTCGGGGTAGAGCACCTCCTCGGCGGGCGCGAACAGCACGTTGCAGCCGGCGGCCTGGAGCCGGGCGCAGTCGGCCTCCAGCGTGCGCGGGTAGGTGGCGAAGTCCTCGTGCGGCAGGAACTGCAGGCGGTTGACGAAGATGCTGGCCACGCTCACGTCGCCCAGGGCGCGGGCCTGGCGCACCAGCGCCAGGTGGCCGTCGTGCAGGTTGCCCATGGTGGCCACGAAGGCCGGGCGCAGGTAGCCGGCCAGGGCGGCGCGCAGTTCGGGGATGGTGCGGGTGATCTGCATGGGCGGTGTGTCGGTGCGGTGTCCGGGCGAAAAGGGAAGATCGGGGGAAAGAGGGGAGAAGGAAGATCGGGGGAAGACGCGCGCGCCGGCTTACCAGGCGTGCAGCGCGTCGTCGGGGAAGCTGCCGTCCTTCACGGCGCGCACGTAGGCGGCCATGGCGGCGCTGACGCCGTCGGCGTCCTGCATGAAGTTGCGCACGAAGCGCGCCATCCGGCCCAGGTTCATGCCGAGCATGTCGTGCATCACCAGCACCTGGCCCGCGGTGCCGCGGCCCGCGCCGATGCCGATGGTGGCGCAGTGCGGCAGCTCGGCGGTGAGTGCGGCGGCGAGCTGCGCCGGCACCATCTCCAGCACCAGCAGCGCCGCGCCGGCGTCGGCCAGCGCGTGGGCGTCGGCGCGCATGCGCGTGGCGGCCTCGTCGCCGCGGCCCTGCACGCGGTAGCCGCCCAGGGCGTGCACGGTCTGCGGCGTCAGCCCCAGGTGGGCGCAGACGGGGATGCCGCGCTCCACCAGGAAGCGCACCGTATCCGTGGTCCAGCCGCCGCCTTCGAGCTTGACCATGTGCGCGCCCGCTTCCATGAGCACGGCGGCGCTGCGCAGCGCCTGCTCGCGCGACTCCTGGTAGCTGCCGAACGGCAGGTCGCTGACCACCCAGGCCGTGCCCTGCACGCGGCGCACGCCGTGGGCCACGCATTCGGTGTGGTAGCGCATGGCTTCGAGCGTCACGCCCACGGTGCTGTGGCGGCCCTGGCAGACCATGCCCAGCGAGTCGCCGATGAGGATGCAATCGACCCCCGCGCCGTCGGCCAGCGCAGCGAAGGTGGCGTCGTAGGCCGTGAGCATGGCGATCTTCTCGCCGCGCGCGCGCATCTCGCCCAGGCGCGGCAGGCTCACGGGCTTGCGCGTGGCGGGCGTGGCGGCGGGGGGCAGTGTCCCGTAGGGGGTGGCGGGGGTGGCGGTGTCGGCCATGGCGTCATGTCTCCTGCTTGAAATCCGCGCGCATTATCCTGGAACCGGCAGTTGGATGCGCCTGCCGGTGCCGTGATCGGGGTGCCATGCGGCGTTGCAAGGGATACGAAGCGGTCAACTGCCGTTTCCAGGATTATCGTTGGTCGCTCAGCCGCACGTAGGTGTCGAGCAGCGCGCTCTTGTACACCACGCCGATCAGCACCGGGTGCGCGGCGCTCTCCACCACCGGCAGGCGTTCGCCGCGGTGGTCCAGGAAGCGCTGCAGCGCGGGGCCGAGCGCCATGTCGGCGGTGAGGGGGGCGATCTCCTGCGTCAGCAGGTCGGCGGCGCGCAGGGCGGGTGCGGCGCCGCCCGCGGCCTGCGCGCCCAGCGCCTTGAGCGGCACCACGCCCAGGTAGCGCTGCGCGGCGTCGACCACGTAGAGGTACTTCACCGGGTACTGCAGGAACAGCCGGCTCATCGCCTGCACACCGGCGTCGGGGCCCACCACCGTCTCGGCGGGCTGCACCAGGTCGCGCATGTGCTGCGCGCGCAGGCGCAGGCGCTGATCCTCCTGCGCACGGCGCATCGCGGTGATGCCGAACATCGAGGGCGCGCGCATCGAGCGCGCAATGAAGTACGCCACTACGCTGGTCGCCATGAGCGGCAGCATCACCTCGTAGCTCAGCGTCATCTCGAAGATCATCAGCACCGCCATCAGCGGCGCCTGCGTGGCCGCGGCCAGGAACGCGCCCATGCCCACGATGCCGTAGGCGAACGGCGCGGACGCCGCGCCGGGCCACAGCGCCTGCGCCGCCTGGCCGAACAGCGTGCCGATGGCGCAGCCGAAGAACAGCGCGGGCGTGAACATGCCGCCCACCGCGCCCGAGCCCACGGTGGCCAGCGTGGCGGCGGCCTTGGCCGCCAGCAGCGCCACCAGCAGCAGCCAGGCCATGGGCTGGTGCAGCATGCCGTTGACCACGCTGTAGCCGTTGCCCCAGACCTCGGGCACCGCCGCCGAAATCAGCCCCACGACGAGCCCGCCGAGCGCCAGCCGCCACGGCAGCGCCAGCGGCACGCGCGCGAACGCCGCGCGCGCCGCGTGCAGGCCGCGGAAGGTGAGCGCCGCCGCCGGCCCCACGAGCAGGCCCAGCAGGGCGAACAGCAGCACCTCGGGCCCGGTCACCACGGGGAAGGCCGGCATCTCGTAGGCCGGCGCGTAGCCCGGCAGCGCCCGCATCACGATGTTGGCGACGACGGCGGCCACCATGATCGGCCCCAGGCTTTCCATGGCGATGGAGCCGAGCACGATCTCCGCGATGAAGAAGGCACCCGCGATCGGCGCGTTGTACGCCGCCGTGATGCCCGCCGCCCCGCCGCAGGCCACCAGCAGCCGCAGCCGTTCGGTGGGCAGGCGCAGCGCGCGCCCGAGCAGCGATGCGCCGAGCGCGGCGAGCTGCACCATCGGGCCCTCGCGCCCGATCGAGCCGCCGCTGGCGATGCTGGCCAGCGACGATGCGCTGCGCGCGAGCGTCTGCGCCACCGGGATGCGCCCGTCGCCCACCACGATGGCTTCCATGTAGTCGGCGCTTTCCGGCTGCCGCGCGCCGCGGTGCGCCCATGCCAGCAGCAGGCCGGCGGCCAGGCCGCCCGCCGTGGGCACGAGGATGCGCGCCCACACGGGCAGGCTGCGGGCGATCGCCACCAGGCTGCCGCCCCGGCCCAGCGCCAGCCGGTCCAGCCCGTCGAGCGCCAGCCGGAAGCCCTCGGTGGCCAGCGCCCCCAGCACGCCCGCCGCGATGGCCCAGAGGAGCGTGACCTGCCAGTCGGTGATGCGCAGCAGTTGCTGCAGCCGCAGGCGCCACGCGAGCAGCCGTTGCGCGAGCCCTGCCTGCATGGTTTCAGGCTGGCGTGAACGCCAGCCGCACATAAATGGGCGCGAACGCCTCGGCCTGGGTGATCTCGATCAGCGTTTCCTTGGCCAGCTCCAGCAGCGCGATGAAGGTGACCACCAGCACCGTGGTGCCCTTGGCCGGGTCGAACAGGTCCTCGAACCCGACGAAGCGGCGGCCCTGCAGGGCTTTCAGCACCTGGCTCATGTACTCGCGCACGCTGAGTTCCTCGCGCGTGATCTTGTGGTGCTGCACGAGCCTGGCGCGGCGCAGGATGTCGCGCCACGCCTCGCGCAGATCGGCCACGTGCACGTCGGGAAAGCGCGGCCGCAGGCTCTGCTCGATATGGACCTGCGCGCGCAGGAAGTCGCGCCCGAACTGCGGCAGCGTGCCCAGCCGCTGCGCCGCCAGCTTCATCTGCTCGTATTCGAGCAGGCGGCGCACCAGTTCGGCGCGCGGGTCTTCCGCCTCCTCGCCCTCGGCGCTCTTCTTGGGCGGCAGCAGCATGCGCGACTTGATCTCGATGAGCATCGCCGCCATCAGCAGGTACTCGGCGGCCAGCTCCAGGTTGCGGCTGCGGATCTCGTCCACGTAGCGCAGGTACTGGCGCGTGAGCGCCGCCATCGGGATGTCGAGGATGTTGAAGTTCTGCCGGCGGATCAGGTAGAGCAGCAGATCGAGCGGGCCCTCGAAGGCTTCGAGGAACACCTCCAGCGCGTCGGGCGGGATGTACAGGTCGCTCGGCAGCGCGAACAGCGGCTCGCCGTACAGGCGCGCCAGCGCCACCTGGTCCACCACCTCGGGCATGGCGAGCGCCGCGGGCGCGGCAGCATCGTCGGCGGCAAGGGCCTCGGAGGTCATGGTTGCTATATTATCAATAGCTTCCGCCGCAGGATTTTCCTGCGCTGCGGGCCGATTTCGTATGAAACCGGCGGCAATGGCGGTGGCGCCTCAGTCGTTGCCGCTGCCCGCCTCGGTCTGGTAGACGTAGGCTTTCTGCGGCACCCGCGCCTGGCGGTACTCGGCCCAGGCCGCGCGGTCCACCTTCTTGTCCCACAACAGGGCGCGGCCCGCGCGCTGCTGCGCCTCCAACTCGGGGCGGTCGGCCTTGATCTGTTCGATGAACCGGGTGGCGTCGGAGGTGTAGTGGGGGCGGTTGAAGATGGACATAGACTCTCAAGCCTTATGGAAGCACATGATTTTACCGGGCGCGGCGCGCGCCGCCGTGCCGTGGGGGCACTGGCGCTTGGCGTGCTGGCCATGCTGGCCGCGGGCTGCGACGAGCAGCGCATCCGCGAGCTGGAGGAGGGCACCTCCACCGAGGCCGACGTGCGCGCCCGCTTCGGCCAGCCCGAGAACGTGTGGGACGAGCCCGGCGGCGCCCGCACCCTGGAATACAACCGCCAGCCCGAAGGCCACCAGAACTATATGGTCACCATCGGCCCGGACGGCCGGATGAGCGCGCTGCGCCAGGTGCTGGCGCCGCACAACTTCGCCAAGGTGGTGCCCGGCATGCCGATGGAGCAGGTGCGCAGGATGCTGGGCAAGCCGGCGCGGAAGATGAGCTTCGCGCTCAAGCAGGAAACCGCGTGGGACTGGCGCTACATCGATCCGCCGAACACGCCCATGGTCTTCACGGTGACTTTCGACAGCGGCTACCACGTGCTGCGCTCGGACAGCGCGCTGGAGCTGCGCGACGGTCGGTAGTGACGGTGGCTCCGGACCATCGTGCTCGGCGTGGCCGGCCCGTTCCTGGCCAACTGCGTGGGCCAGGCCATGGGCAGGCTCTTGTTCAGGTTTTCAGCGCACCCGCATGCCGGGCTGCGCGCCGGGCCAGGGCTCCAGCACGTAGATGCCGGGCCGGGCCTTTTCGTCGCCGTGGCTGGCGGCCAGCACCATGCCTTCGCTGACGCCGAACTTCATCTTGCGCGGCGCGAGGTTCGCGACCATCACGGTGAGCTTGCCTTCGAGCTGCGCGGGCCGGTAGGCGCTGGCGATGCCGCTGAAGACGTTGCGGGGTTCTTCCTCGCCCACGTCGAGTGTCAGGCGCAGCAGCTTGGAGGAGCCTTCCACGGCCTCGCACTTCATGATCCTGGCAATGCGCAGATCCACCTTGGCGAAGTCGTCGATGGTGATGGGCCCGGCAATGGCCTCGCCCCCTGGTGCTATTGTTTCGGTAGCTGTTGGCGCTTGTTCCGCGGGCGCTGGAGGCTCGAACAATGCCTCGATCTGCTGCACGTCCACGCGCTGCATCAGGTGCTGGTAGGCGCCGATGACGTGGCCCGCGCCCAGCGGCGCCTGCGCGTGGGCGAACCGCAGCGGCACCACGTCCAGGAAAGCCTCCACGTTCGCGGCCAGCGCGGGCAGCACGGGCTTGAGGTAGATGCCCAGCACGCGGAACGCCTCGATGCAGGTGCTGCACACCTCCTGCAGGCGCGCATCCTGGCCTTCCTGCCTGGCGAGTTCCCAGGGCTTGTTGGCATCGACGTATTCGTTCACGCGGTCGGCCAGCAGCATGGCTTCGCGCACCGCGCGGGCCGTGTCGCGCCGCTCGTAGGCGTCGGCGATCACGTCGGCCTGTGCGCGCAGCGCGGCCAGCAGCGCCTGGCCCGGGCCGCCCAGGGCGCCCAGCCGCCCGCCGAAGCGCTTGCCCAGGAAGCCCGCCGCGCGGCTGGCGATGTTGACGAACTTGCCCACCAGGTCGCTGTTGACGCGGGCCATGAAGTCTTCGGGGTTGAAGTCGATGTCCTCGTTGCGCCCGTTGAGCTTGGCGGCCAGGTAGTAGCGCAGCCATTCGGGGTTCATGCCCAGGCGCAGGTACTTCAGCGGGTCCAGGCCGGTGCCGCGGCTCTTGCTCATCTTCTCGCCGTTGTTCACGGTCAGGAAGCCGTGCACGCAGATCCTGTCGGGCGTCTTGCGGCCGCTGAACTTGAGCATCGCGGGCCAGAACAGCGTGTGGAAGGTCACGATGTCCTTGCCGATGAAGTGGTACTGCTCCAGTTGCGGGTCCGCCATGTAGGCGTCGTAATCCTGGCCGCGCTTTTCCAGCAGGTTCTTCAGCGACGCAAGGTAGCCCACGGGCGCGTCGAGCCAGACGTAGAAGTACTTGCCCGGCGCGTCCGGGATCTCGATGCCGAAGTAGGGCGCGTCGCGGCTGATGTCCCAGTCGCCCAGGCCCTCGCTGGTGCTGCCGTCGGGGTTGGTGCGCACGCTGAACCATTCGCGCACCTTGTTGGCCACCTCGGGCTGCACGTGCTCGCCGTTCTGCGTCCAATCCTCCAGGAACGCCACGCAGCGCGGGTCGGAGAGCTTGAAGAAGAAGTGCTCCGAGCTTTTGAGCACCGGCTTGGCGCCCGACAGCGCCGAATAGGGGTTGATGAGGTCGGTGGGCGCGTAGACGGCGCCGCAGACCTCGCAGTTGTCGCCGTACTGGTCCCGGGCGTGGCAGCGCGGGCATTCGCCCTTGATGAAGCGGTCGGGCAGGAACATGTTCTTCTCGGGGTCGAAGAACTGCTCGATGGCGCGGGTCTCGATCAGGCCGGCGGCCTTCAGGTCGAGGTAGATGGCCTGCGCCAGCGCGGTGTTTTCCGGGCTGTCGGTGGAATGCCAGTTGTCGTGCTGGATGTGGAAGCCGTCCAGGTACTGCTTGCGCCCGGCGGCGATGTCGGCCACGAACTGCTGCGGCGTCTTGCCGGCTTTTTCCGCCGCGATCATGATCGGCGCGCCGTGCGCGTCGTCAGCGCCCACGAAGTCCACCGCATGGCCCATCATGCGCTGGAAGCGCACCCAGATGTCGGCCTGGATGTATTCCATGATGTGGCCGATGTGGAAGTTGCCGTTGGCGTACGGCAGGGCGGTGGTGGCGAAGATTTTGCGGCGGGTGGTGGTCATCGGTAGCGTCTTTGGGACTGCTGCGGGGAGTCCATGATTTTATGAGGGTGTCGGCGCTGTCTACGCATGCGTTTGCGGCTTGTTTTGCTCCAGGCTCCAGCCGAAGAAGCGGCATACCGCCTCGCGCTGGCGCATGGTGTCGGCGCGGCCCAGGGCCATCAGTTCGCGCGTGTAGCCGGGCTCGAACAGCAGGTAGCTGGCCAGCGCGGCGCCGCGCGCATCGCTGTTCTGGATGGAGACGCCCAGCACGCCGAGCAGTGCGCGCACCGTGGCGGGCAGCGCGCCCAGGTGCCGCGCTGCCAGCGCGTCGAGCCGCTGCGAGGGCGCGATCACCAGCAGTTCCACGGGCCGCAGCGCGCTGCGCGTGCGCACCTCTTCGGGAATCAGCGAGAGCGTCTGGTTGATGCGCCGCGCACGCTCCACGTCCAGCGAGAGCGTGTCGAGGAAGATGCTGGACAGCGCATGCCCCGCGATCTGCGCCAGCGTCGGGTAGCTGGCCTGGGCCTGCAGGGCCCCGGCCTCGTGCGGCTCGTGCATGCGGCCCGCGCCGATCACCAGCACGCGCTCGGCGCCCAGGTGGATGGCCGGTGCGATGGGTGCCACCTGCCGCATGGAGCCGTCGCCGAAGTACGCAGGCCGTCCCTGTAGGTCCAGCGCCACGGCGGGAAACAGGAACGGAATGGCCGACGAGGCCATCAGGTGGTCGGCTGTGATGCGGGTGTGCACCGCGTGGCGCTGCGAGCGCACCCAGGGCTCCAGCCGCTCGCCGGCCTCGAAGAAGGTCACGTGCTCGCCCGAGGTGTAGCTCGACGCCGTGACCGCCAGCGCCCGCAGGTGGCCTTGGCGGATCAGCGCGGGCAGGCGCGCCAGCGGCACCATGCGGGCCAGCAGTTGCTCCAGCGGCGCGTTGTCGAGCAGCGAGCGCGGGCGCAGCCGGCTCCAGCGTGCCAGCGCCCAGCCCAGCGACAGCAGCGTGATCCAGCGTGCGCCGCTGCGCAGCGCGCTCAGCGAGTCGGCGCGGTAGACATGCTGGACGTGGAAGTTGCGCCACACGCGTGCGATACGCCGCACCGCATGCTCGAAATCGTCGGCGCCGCAGGCCAGCGCCGCCGCGTTGATGGCGCCCGCCGATGTGCCGGCGATGATCGGAAACGGGTTGCCCGCGCCCTGCGCGGCGCATTCGCGCCGCAGCGTGCTCAGGGCTTCGAGCACGCCGACCTGGTAGGCCGCGCGGGCACCGCCGCCCGTCAGCAGCAGTCCGGTCTGGGGCGGGGCGGGCGGCGGCTGCTGGAGGCTGCCCATGCCCGGCGTCATGCCCGCAGCAGGCGCGCCAGCTCGCCCGCCTGCACGAGTGCGATGCCGTGTTCGCCGGCAAAGCTGCGCGCGTTGTCGCTCAAGGCGCCGGCGGCGGCCACGTACATCGCGCCCTGGGCATCCAGCGCGGCCTGCGCGTCGCGCAGCTCGCGCAGCGGCTCCACGCCATGGCTGGCGGCCTTCCAGCGCCTGCAGCCCACCACCGTGGCGCGGCCTGCCTTGTCCAGCAGGAAGTCGGCCTGCGGGCCCGGCAGTCGGCGCACGACGTAGCCGTCGCGGCGCAAGCCCGCTTCGAGCGCGGCGGCGAACTCGCGCCAGGCCATGCCCTGCACCGCGCGCAGCGTGGCGTCCACGCGGCGCGCGCTCGGCGCATGCCGCTGGCGCCATGCCGCCACCGCGCCCACCACCGCCATGGGCAGGGCCCCCAGCGCGCCGAAGACGGCGTAGGCGGCGGGCAGCGCCGCGAACGCCGCCAGCACGATGGCCGCCGCCAGCGCGAAGCTGATCCACCACGGCGAGCGCAGCAGGATCGCGAACAGGGAGTTGGGGGCCATCTGGAATTTCAAGCGGATACCTCTTCAACCGTGCCGGGGCAGGCCCGGGCAAAAGCCGCCATTGTCGCGGCAGAGCAGCGCGGGCCAACAAGGCTAAGGGTATGCACTGTTCTATAGACTACGAACCCTTGCGCCCGCCTGCGTTCCGCGGTGCCTGCGGGCGGTACCGGAGCAACTTTCCATGGCAGTCACTGAACAATCGGTCCTCGATGCGCTCGCCGGCGTGCAGGACCCGCTTACCCAGCGCGATTTCGTATCCACGCGTGCCGTGCGCAACCTCGGCATCGCCGGCGGCGACGTGGCTTTCGACGTGGAGCTGGGCTACCCGGCCAAGAGCCTCGTGCCCGGGCTGCGCCGCGCGCTGGTGGCTGCCGTGCGACAGGTGCCGGGCGTGGACAACGTGTCGGTCAACATCACCACCAGCGTCGTCGCCCACGCCGTGCAGCGCGGTGTGCAGTTGATGCCGCAGGTGAAGAACATCATCGCCGTGGCCTCGGGCAAGGGCGGCGTGGGCAAGAGCACCACCGCCGTCAACATCGCGCTGGCCCTGGCCGCCGAGGGTGCCGCCGTGGGCCTGCTCGATGCCGATATCTACGGCCCGAGCCAGCCCATGATGCTGGGCGTGGCGGGCAAGCCCGAAAGCACCGACGGCAAGACCATGGAGCCGCTCTCCGCCCACGGCGTGCAGGTGATGTCCATCGGCTTCCTCGTGGAGCCCGACCAGGCCATGATCTGGCGCGGCCCCATGGCCACGCAGGCGCTGGAGCAGATGCTGCGCCAGACCAACTGGAAGGGCCTGGACTACCTCATCGTCGACATGCCGCCGGGCACGGGCGACATCCAGCTCACGCTGGCGCAGCGCGTGCCGCTGACGGGCGCGGTGATCGTCACCACGCCGCAGGACATCGCCCTGCTCGACGCGAAGAAGGGCATCAAGATGTTCGAGAAGGTGGGCGTGCCCATCCTCGGCATCGTCGAGAACATGGCCGTGCACGTGTGCTCGCAGTGTGGGCACGTGGAGCACATCTTCGGCGCCGGCGGCGGCCAGCGCATGGCGGCGGAATACGGCATCGACTACCTGGGCGCGCTGCCGCTGGACATCCGCATCCGCGAGCAGGCCGACGGCGGCGCGCCCACCGTGGCGGCCGATCCCGAAGGCGAGATCGCCCGCACCTACAAAGAGGTTGCCCGCGCGGTGGCCGTGAAGGTGGCGGTGAAGGCAAAGGACTTCTCCGCGAAGTTCCCGAGCATCACCATCAGCAAGGACACCTGAGGCGCGGGCCCGCAGGGCGTGACGGTGGAAGACTCGATGAGCATGGCGCACATCTCCATGGGCATCGACCCGCCCGCGTCGAAGAAGGCCGGCTTCTTCGCCCACCCGGTGCCGCAGGACACGCCCGTGCACCAGGCCCGCGCGCGCATGCGCGACACCACCGTCTTCGCGCTGTTCACCACGCGCTCGCACGACCAGTACAACACCACCATCTACGGCATGGACGACCGCTACCGCGGCGTGTTCGGCCAGCGCCGCGTGCTGTTCATCCATGCCGAGGACATCCGCGCCATGGGCTTGAAGGATGGCGACTGGGTGGACATCAGGACCGTCTGGACCGACGGCCAGGAGCGCCGCGCCGACGGCTTCAAGCTCGTGGCCTACGACATCCCGCGCGGCAACCTCGCGGCCTACTACCCCGAGACCAACCCGCTCGTGCCGCTCGAATCGGTGGCCCTCAACCCGGGCACGCCCACGTCCAAGTCCATTCCCGTGGTGCTGGTGCCGCACGCCATGGCCACCGCAGAGCAGGCAGACGAAACCGCCGCCACGGCATGACGCCGCTCGCCCACGCCATCCTGCGGGAGCTGGCCGGCGAACCGGGCGGCGCGCTCTCGCTGCCGCGCCTGGGCAAGCGGCTGGGGCAGGGTGCGAGCGTGCTCATGCGCGCGCTCTCGGGGATGGGCACCGCCGCGATGGGCGGCGTGGCCGGTCCAGGCTGGGTGCGCGTCGAGATGGAAGAGGGTGAGGGCCGCTGGCGCGCCGTATTGACCGACGCCGGGCGCGCGTATTGCGTCGAGTTGGGCGCGCAGGACGGCGGCGCGGCATGATGGCGGGCATGCCGCCCCCCGACGACTCCGCGCCCACCGGCTTCGCCTTGCCGCCCGCGCTCGAAACCCGCCGCGTCGCCGTGCACGGCGGCGCGCACCCGGGCGCGCGCGCGGATACCGTGGCCGCGGAAACGCCCGTGGCCCTGGTATTCAACGGCATCTCGCACGCGGTGATGATGGCCACGCCGCTGGACCTGGAAGACTTCGCGCTCGGCTTCGCGCTCAGCGAGGGCATCCTCGACGGCGTGGACGACTGCCGCGGCATCGAGGTGCGCGCCAGCGCGGCCTGCGCCGATGGCCTGCAAGGCGGCCTGTCTGCTTGCGAGGTGCACCTCGACATCTCCAGCCGCAGCTTCGCGCGCCTGAAGGACCGCCGGCGCAGCCTGGCCGGGCGCACGGGCTGCGGCGTCTGCGGCATCGACAGCCTGGGCGCGCTCGACCTCGTGCCCGAGCGCGTGCGGCCCCGCGCCTGGCTCGCGCAGGTGGACCGCGCCGCAGTACTGCGCGCCTTCGCCGCGCTGCCCGCGCTGCAGCCGCTCAACGCCCGGGCCGGTGCCGTCCACGCCGCCGGCTGGGCTGCGCCGGACGGGGCGCTGTCCGAGGTGCGCGAAGACGTGGGCCGGCACAACGCGCTCGACAAACTGCTCGGGCACCTGGCGCGCGAGGGCCGGCTGGGCGAACCCGGCTTCGCCGCCATGAGCAGCCGCGCCAGCTACGAACTGGTGCGCAAGTGCGCGCGGCTCGACGTGGCCGCGCTCGCCACCATCTCCGCGCCCACGGGGCTGGCCATCCGCATCGCGGAGCAGGCCGGTATGCGCCTGTGGGGCCTGTGCCGCGACCCGCGCGCGGTGCTGTACGTGGAAGGCGCTTCGGTCCCGTAACGTAAGGGGCAATCTCGGTTGAAACTAAGCGGCCAAGTCAGTCTTTTCCAATTCAGGCATGAGCCTGGAGCGACCTGAGATCGACGACGCGAGGGGCCAATTGAGGAAAATAGCACGATGAGCACATGGCCTATCATTTCGCCGATTTCATCCATTTCACCAGGGAAGCGGGAATGACGGGAATGACGGGAATGAGAAGTTTTGCAGCGGCTGCGGCCCTCCTGTGTGCTTGTGCTCCATCGATTGCCGCTTACACCTTGCAGTTTACGCAGACGGGTGCGGATGTGGTTGCCACCGGCAGTGGGTCTTTGAACACCACTGCGTTGGCGCTCTACAACAGCGGTGGTGGCTACAACGCGATGGTTCAAGGCAATGCCGGCGTTGTGCACGCAGGTCCAGCCGGAGGCACCGCCACGGATCTCTACACCTCGATCACTGGACCATTTAGCGTAGGGCCAGGAACTTCTGTCTTCTACGCTGATTCAGGTAGCGGGGACAAAGTCGGAGTTCAGGTCTCTTACGTGCTGGTCGTACCCCAAGGCTATGCGTCAGGAGCGCCACTGTCTTCGACTTCGACCTGGAACGTAGCCACCTTTGCAAGCTTGGGCCTGACGCCGGGAGAGTATGTCTGGAGCTGGGGTTCAGGCGCCACGGCCGATTCCTTCACGCTGCGCATCGGGCTGCCCCAGGCGATCACCTTCACTTCCACTCCTCCTGCGGGCGCGATGGTGGGGGACGCCCCCTACACCGTGACTGCGACCGGCGGCGGGTCTGGCAATCCCGTGATCTTCTCCATCGACCCAGCGGCAGCGGGCGTGTGCGCCATCGCTGGCACGTCCGTGAGTTTCATCGGCGCTGGAACCTGTGTCGTCAATGCCAACCAGGAAGGTGGAAGTGGATACGCGCCAGCGCCTCTGGCGCAGCAAAATTTCAGTGTGGCGGCCCGCCCATTGCCCATAACAGCGGCGGACTCGTATGTCACGCCCTCTGGCGCGACCCTGAGCATTCCCGCTCCCGGCGTTTTGGCCAACGACAGTTCCCCACTTGCGCTTGCCCTCACGGCCTCGTTGGTCACCGCCCCAGCGAACGGCACGCTCGTCCTGAATCCAAATGGTGGATTCGTCTACACGCCCAATGGGGGTTTCAGCGGTACGGACACGTTTACCTATAGCGCCTTCGACGGAATGGGCACACCTCCACAAACAGTGACGATTGTGGTCGTCGCGGCCGAGTCTCCTGCCAGCATCCCGACGCTCGGCGAATGGGGGCTGATTTTGATGTCGTCCATGCTGGCGATGCTGGGCTTTGGCCGGCTGCGGCGCCGTGTGCCACGCTAGTGCAGTGTTCAACGCTAAGCAGCACAAAACCGCGCCTTTTGACGCATGGCGGCGTTGCAAATCCTCGCGATAGCGACGGGGCTATCGCTGTGGTTTGCGCCTTGCCCTGCGCCAAAACGCATCGCTTTTATTTGTGCCGCCAAGCATCGAACACTGCACTAGCCCGCATATTTCACGCTACCCCGCTGCATGGCCCATTGCAGGTCAATTTCGGACTGGATTCAGGCGAAGCTGGGCGGAGGTGTTGTGCCCTTGAATGCACCGACAAGGGACTCAAAGATATTGGTCTGCAGCAGGAACGGACAGGCCATCCATCGCGGGAGACCTGCAGCCAGATGCTGATGGCGCGCACCGTGCGGACATGGCACTGTAGTGCATCATCCTCGTCGCGGGCGATGAGGTGAAGCGGCTTGGGTTGAACCTGGAAACAGCAGTTGACCGCTTTGCATCCCTTGCCAGGCCGCATGAAATCGAGCGTCGACGGCTTCGATGGCGTTCACCTCATGGGTGAGAGCGCTATGCACCTGCCAGCACCGCGCTCGGGGCGCCATGCGGCGTTGCTCCTCCTTGCGGGCAGTAGCCCGCCGCGTCGTCGCGTCTTGCCTGGCACCCCGATCACGGCACCGGCAGGCGCATCCAACTGCCGTTTCCAGGTTGAACCTTCCAGCGCCGGCAAGACCCCGTGCGCGGATTCCCCATTGCGGCACCACTCCGGTCTTTGCGCTAAGGTGCCAAGCCTATGGACACCTCTTTCCTGCGCCTGGGCTGGCGCACCCTCTGGCGCGACCTGCGCGCGGGCGAGCTGCGCCTGCTGATCGTCGCCGTCACGCTGGCCGTGGCCGCGCTCACCGCCGTGAGCTTCTTCTCCGACCGGCTGCAGGGCGGCCTGCAGCGCGACGCGCGCCAACTGCTGGGCGGCGACGCGGTGGTGGTCAGCGACAACCCCGTGCCCGCCGTGTTCGCCGAACAGGCCGCGCGCCTGGGCCTGCGCGGCGTGACCACGCTCGCCTTCCCCACCATGGGCCGCGCCAGCGACGCGCAGGGCGGCGCCAGCCGGCTCGTGGCGCTGAAGGCCGTGGAGCCCGGCTACCCGCTGCGCGGCAGCCTGCGCGTGGCCGACGCGCCCGGCGCGCCGGAGCAGGCGGCGCAGGGCGTGCCCGCGCCCGGCACGGCGTGGGTCGACGCGCAACTGCTCGACGCCCTGGGTCTGAAGGTGGGCGACGCGCTGCTGCTGGGCGACGCGCAGTTGCGCATCGCGCGCACCATCGTGCTGGAGCCCGACCGCGGCAGCGGCTTCATGAACTTCGCGCCGCGCGTCATGGTCCACCGCGCCGACCTCGACGCCACCCACCTCGTGCAGCCTGCGAGCCGCATCACCTGGCGCTATGCCGTCGCGGGCGACGCGCCCGCCGCCGTGCGCCAGTTCACCCAATGGGCCATGCAGGAGGCCGACCGGCCCGGGGTGCGCGGCGTGCGCGTGGAGTCGCTCGACAGCGGCCGCCCCGAGATGCGCCAGACGCTGGAGCGCGCGCAGAAGTTCCTCAACCTCGTGGCGCTGCTGGCCGCGCTGCTCTCCGCCGTGGCCGTGGCGCTGGCCGCGCGCGGCTTCGCGGCCCGGCACCTCGACGACTGCGCCATGCTGCGCGTGCTGGGCCAGAGCCAGGGCGCCATCGCCCGGAGCTACGCCTTCGAGTTCGTGCTGGTCGGCCTGTTCGCCAGCGCGCTCGGCGTGGCCGTGGGCTACGCCGTGCACTATGGCTTCGTGCTGCTGCTCGCAGGGTTGGTGGAGGTGGCGCTGCCCGCCGCCAGCGGCTGGCCCGTGGCGTTCGGCCTGGGCCTGGGCTTTACGCTGCTGCTGGCCTTCGGCCTGCCGCCAGTGCTGCAACTGGCCCAGGTGCCGCCGCTGCGCGTGATGCGCCGCGACCTGGGCGCGCTCAAGCCCGCGTCGGCGGCGGTGCTCGGCCTGGGCGTGGCGGGCTTCGCGGCGCTGCTGCTGGCCATGAGCAGCGACCTGAAGCTCGGCGCCATCGCGGTCGGCGGCTTCGCCGGCGCGGTGCTGGTGTTCGCCGCGCTGGCCTGGCTGGCCGTGCGCGCGCTGCGCGCCGTGGTCAACGAGGCCACGGCCCCGCGCTGGCTGGTGCTGGCCACTCGGCAGATCGCCGCGCGCCCGGCCTACGCGGTGGTGCAGGTCAGCGCGCTGGCCGTGGGGCTGCTGGCGCTGGTGCTGCTGGTGCTGCTGCGCACCGACCTCATCGCTAGCTGGCGCCAGGCCACGCCGCCGGACGCGCCCAACCGCTTCGTCATCAACGTCATGCCCGAGCAGGGCGATGCGTTCCAGCAGGTACTGCGCACCGCCGGCGTGCGCCAGTACGACTGGTACCCGATGATCCGCGGCCGCCTGGTGGCCGTGAACGGCCAGCCCGTGTCGCCCGACGACTATGCCGACGACAAGGCCCGGCGCCTGGTGGACCGCGAGTTCAACCTCTCCAACGCCGCCGAGATGCCCGCGCACAATGAGATCGTCGCCGGCCGCTGGAGCGCGGGCGACCCGCGCAGTGTGAGCGTGGAAACCGGCATCGCCGAGACCCTCGGCCTGAAGCTCGGCGACACGCTGCGCTTCGACATCGGCGGCATCCAGAGCGAGGCGGTCATCACCTCGCTGCGCAAGGTCGACTGGGGCTCGATGCGCGCCAACTTCTTCGTCATGTACCCGGTGGCGCATCTCGACGGCGTGCCGACCACCTACCTCAGCGCCTTCCACGCGCCCGCCGCGCCGGGCTTCGACAACGCGCTGGTGCGCGAATTCCCCAACATCACCAGCGTGGACCTGGGCAGCACGCTGCTGCAGGTGCAGCGGGTGCTGGACCAGGTGATCGCCGCGGTGCAGTTCCTGTTCGCCTTCACGCTCGCCGCCGGGCTGGTGGTACTGTTCGCGGCGGTGACCGCCACGCGCGAGGAGCGGGCGCGCGAATACGCCATCATGCGCGCCGTGGGCGCCAGCCAGGGCCTGCTGCGCCAGGTGCAGCGCGCCGAGTTGGTGGGCGTGGGCCTGCTCGCGGGCTTCCTGGCCAGCGTGGTGGCCATGGCCGTGGGCTGGGCGCTGGCGCGCTATGCGTTCGACTTTGCCTGGACCGCCCAACCCTGGGTGCCGCTGGCCGGCGCCGCCGCGGGCGCCGTGCTGGCCTGGGCTGCGGGCTGGTGGGGCCTGCGCGAAGTGCTGCGCCGCCCGGTGATGGAGACGCTGCGCCAAGCGTCGCTATGAAATGTGTAGCTTGCTGCGCAGGCAGAGCAAGCGCTGGAGCCTGTTTTGACCATAAGGAACGGAACTGAACTGGCCGAGGCCCTGCGCCGCCGGCTGGCCGCCGACACCGGGGCACCGGTGCAGCGCATCGACACGCACATCTCGCACATCCTGCTGACCCGCGACGCGGCCTACAAGCTCAAGCGCCCGGTGCGCCTGCCCTTCGTCGATTTCACGGCGCCCGCCGCGCGGCGGCATTTCTGCGAAGAGGAGCTGCGCCTCAACCAGCGACTCGCCCCGGCGCTCTACGTCGGCGTGCTGCCCGTGTGCGGCACGGCAGGCGACCCGCGACTGGGCGGCCCTGGCGAAGAAAACCAGGCCATCGACTGGGTGCTGCACATGCGCCGCTTCCCCGCCGGCTGCGAGCTGGACGCATTGGCCCGGCAAGGTGCACTGGCGGCGGCGGACATCGACCGCTTTGCCCATCGGCTCGCGCGCTTCCATGCCGGCGCGCCGCCCGCGCCACCCGCGGGCGCCTGGGGCACGCCGCAGTGTGTGGCGCGCAGCATCGCGGGCGTGCTGGATGCGCTGGCCCCCCACGTCCCGCCCGCGCGCCTGGAGCCGCTGCGCCGCTGGTTCGCCGGCCAGCAGGCCGCGCTGCAATCCCGGTGGGCCGCGCGCCTGGGCGCGGGCTGGGTGCGCGAATGCCATGGCGACCTGCACCTGGCCAATGTGGTGCGGCTGGGTGACGACGTGACGGCCTTCGACTGCATCGAGTTCGACCCGGCGCTGCGCTGGATCGACGTGATGGCCGACATCGCCTTCTTCACCATGGATCTGAAGGCCCACGGCCTCGACGGGCTGGCGTGGCGCTTCCTGGACGGCTATCTGGCCGATACCGGCGACTACGCGGGCCTGCCGCTGCTGCCCTGCTACGAGGTGTACCGTGCCCTGGTGCGCGAACTGGCGGGCCGGCTGCGCGGCGGCGCGCCCGACCCGGCACGGCCGGACTACCTCGCCCACGCCGAGGCGCTCGCCCACCCCGCCGACAGCCGGCCCCGGCTGCTCATCACGCACGGCCTGTCGGGCGCAGGCAAGTCCACCGCGGCGGCGGCGCTGCTGCAGACCGCGGGTGCCGTGCGCCTGCGCTCGGACGTGGAGCGCAAGCGCCTGTTCGGCCTGCCCGCGCAGGCGGATTCGCGCGGGCAGGGGCAGGACATCTATACCCCCGAGGCCACCGCGCGCACCTTCGCCCAACTGCGCCAGGGCGCCCACGCCGCGCTGGCGGCCGGCTACCCGGTGATCGTCGACGCCGCCTTCCTGCGGCGCCAGGAGCGCGACGATTTCCGCGCGCTGGCGCGGGAACTGGGCGTGCCCTTTGCCATCCTGCACTGCCACGCCGACGGCGACACGCTGCGCCAGCGCATCGCACGGCGGCAGGCGGCGGGCAACGACCCGTCCGAGGCCAGCGTTGAGGTGCTGGCCGACCAGGAGCGCCACGCCGAGCCGCTGGAGCTCGACGAACTGCCATGCACGCTCGACCTGCCGACCGGCGCGCCCTGGAGCGCGCAGACCCTTGGAACGTGTTTACGCTCTGTATGGGATCCCCATGCAGAGCGTAGACACGTTCCTACGCGACGCTGGCTATTGACGGATGTCAAATCGCGCGCCGGCGATGGTGGCATCCTGGGGGCCATGAACACCACCACCCTCACCGACGCGCAGCGGCTGCAACTGCGCACCGCGCTGGAGCAGCGCAAGGCCCAGCTCCTCGTGGAACTGGGCGACGACCAGCGCGACGTGCTGCAAGCCCTGGGCGGCCTGGAAGACCAGGCCGAGCCCGCCGAACGCACCACGGTGCGCGATGCCGAGGCCACGCGCGACCACGACGAACTGGTGGCGGTGCGCGCCGCGCTGGCGCGCATGGCCGACGGCAGCTATGGCGACTGCACCGCATGCGGCGGGTTCATCGGCCTGCAGCGCCTGCTGGCGCAGCCGGCGGCGGCGCGCTGCATAGCCTGCCAGTCCAAGGCCGAGGCCGCCGTGGGGCATTGAGCACCCATGGACCACGCCAGCCGATGCAGATAGAAGACAAACCCCCGTTCGACACGCCCTTCGCCTGGATCGGCGGGGAGGGCAAGGTGCGCGCGCTGGCCGAGCGCTTCTACGACCTGATGGGCCTGGAGCCCGGCTACCGGGCGCTGCGCGCCGCGCACGGCCCCTCGCTGGAGGACGCGCGGCAAAAGCTGTTCTGGTTTCTCTGCGGCTGGCTCGGCGGCCCGCAGTACTACACCGAGCGCTTCGGCCATCCGCGCCTGCGCGCGCGCCACCTGCCGTTTTCGATCGGCATCCTGGAGCGCGACCAGTGGCTGGCCTGCATGGACCAGGCCATGGGGGAGACGGGCGTGCCCGACGATCTGCGCGCGCGGCTGCGCAACAGTTTCATGCAAACGGCGGACTGGATGCGCAACAAGGGCGGGTGAGTATGCCGCCCACCGTTAAGATGGCCCGGCCGGCAACTATCGCAGGGGGTGGGACATGACGACGACAGCATGGGTTTTCCTGGCCATGGCCGCAGCGGTGCTCGCCTGGGCCATCGCCGTCTACAACGGCCTGGTGCAGCGGCGCAACCGCATCGCCAACGCTTTCGGGCAGATCGACGTGCAGCTCAAGCGCCGCTACGACCTGGTGCCCAACCTGGTGGAAGTGGCGCGCGGCTACCTCGCCCACGAGGCGGCCACGCTCGAAGCCGTGATCCGTGCGCGCGGCGATGCCGTGGGTGCCGCCGCGCAGGCGCGCGCGCACCCGGCCAGCGCGGGCGCCATCGGCGCGCTGGCGGTGGCCGAGCAGGCGCTGGGCGGCAGCCTCGGGCGGCTGCTGGCGGTGGCCGAGTCGTACCCTGAACTCAAGGCCGACGCCACCATGCGCGCGCTGGGCGAGGAGCTGACCAGCACCGAGAACCGCATCGGCTTCGCGCGCCAGGCCTATAACGACGAGGTGCTCGCCTTCAACGACGCGGCCACGCAGTTCCCGGCGCTGGTCGTGGCGCGGCTGCTGGGCTTCGCGCCCGCGGGCATGCTGCAGTCCACCCAGAACGCCGGGGAGCGCGCGGCGCCGCGCGTGGCGTTCTGAGCGCCAAGTTCTGAGCCGGGCGCGCATGCGCTTCTTCGAGCACCAGGACACCGCGCGCGGCGAGACGCGGCGGCTGCTTTTCTTCTTCGCGCTCGCGGTGGCCGCCACCGTGCTGGGCGTGCATGCCGCGCTGGCCGCCGCGTGGGTGGCGCTGGCATGGCTGCTGCCGGGGCGCCTGCCGTTTCCGGCGGCCTTCTTCGCCGTGAACGTGGGCGTCACGCTGCTGCTGGTGCTGGGCGGCTGGTGGATCGAGACCTCCAACCTGCGCATGCCCGGCGGCATCGAGCGGCTGGCGCGGCGCATGGGCGCGCGCGAGGCGCGGCCCGGCACGTCCTATGCCGAGCAGCGCCTGTGCAACGTGGTGGACGAGGTCTGCATCGCCGCCCACATGCCGCGCCCGCAGGCCATGGTGGCACCGCGCGCCGAGGCGATCAACGCCTTCGCCATGGGCTGGAGCGAGGACGACGCCATCGTCGCCGTGACCGAGGGCGCGCTCGACTGGCTCACGCGCGAGGAGCTGCAGGGCATGGTGGCGCACGAATGCAGCCACATCCACGAGGGCGACACGCACCTGCACATGCAGCTCGCGGGCATGGTGCTGGGGCTGGAGCTGGTGCACCACTTCGGCCAGACCGTGCGCGAGCGCGGCGGCCTGGGCTGGGTGTTCGGCATGGCCATCACGGTGATGGGCCTGTTCGGCTGGCTGGCCGGGCGGGCGCTGCAGGCGGCGGTGTCGCGCCAGCGCGAGTACCTGGCCGACGCGCGCGCCGTGCAGTGGACGCGCAGCCGCGACGGCATCGGCGGCGTGCTGCGCAAGGCCTGGGCCCAGCAGCGGGCGGCGCGCGAGCAGGGCGCGCCGCACCGCTCGCCCTGGCACCCGGCGCTGCACCACATGCTGCTGGTAGACGGCGGGGCGCGCGGCGGCGCCTGGCTCGACGCGCATCCGCCGATCGCCGAGCGCGTACGCCGCATCCATGGCCGCGCCATGGGCCCGCTGCCGCTGCATCCCGTGGCCCACACGCCGCAAAGGGAGGGTGCGCGGGTGTCCGAGGCCACCGCACCGGCGGTGGAAGGGCCTTTCACGCCGGCGTAGATGGCGCTCCTTTTTTAATAGCTTCTACCGCAGGTAAATCAAGCGCCATGGGCCGATTTCCCTTATAAAAATCCGCTACCGCAGCCCCGGCCTGAGCAGCACCACCAGCGCCCCCGCGCCGCCTTCTGCCGGGCGGGCCTGCACGAAGGCCAGCACCTCGTTCTTCTGCACCAGCCAGCGCTGCACGCGGGTCTTGAGCACGGGCGTGCGGCCGGGCGAGCCCAGGCCCTTGCCGTGCACCACGCGCACGCAGCGCAGGCCGGTGCGGCGCGCGTCGCGCAAGAAGGCGCCGAGCGCCTCGCGCGCCTCGTCGGTGCGCAGGCCGTGCAGGTCCAACTGGCGCTGGATGCTCCAGTGCCCGGCGCGCAGCTTGCGCGTCACGTCCGGGCCCACGCCGGGGCGGCGGAAGCTCAACGTGTCGTCGGTGTCGAGCAGGGTGCTGACGTCGAACTCGTCGCTCATCGACTCCTGCAGCGCGCGCTGCTCGTCGCGCTGCTGCTGCACCGGGATGGGCGCGGGCAGGCTGGGCTGCTGGCGCGCGGGGTTGCGCGGCGCCAGCGGCGTGACGGGGCCGACGGCCTGCGCGAACAGGTGGCGCTCGGCCTGCACGCGCGCGACGGCTTCGCGGCGGGCCCGTTCCTCGGCCTGGGCCTGCGCGCGCCGTTCGGTCAGGCGCCGCGCGATCGGGCCCAGGTCCTGCAGGCTGCGCACGCTGCCGCACTGCTCGTCGCTCATACCAACCCTTCCTCGGCCATGGAGAAGGCCATGCCGGGCGCGACGATCACGTGGTCGAGCACGCGCACGTCGATCAGCCCGAGCGCGGCCTTCAGGGTTTGCGTGATGGCCTCGTCGGCGCGGCTGGGCTGCACGCTGCCGCTCGGGTGGTTGTGCGCCAGCACCACGGCGGCGGCCTGGTGGTGCAGGGCGCGCAGCACCACTTCGCGCGGGTAGACGCTGGTCTGCGCGAGGGTGCCGTGGAACAGCTCCTCCAGCGCCAGCAGCCGGTGCCGGATGTCGAGGAACAGCACGGCGAACACCTCGTGCCCGCGCGCGGCCAGGTGCAACTGCAGGTAGTGGCGCAGGGCGGCGGGCGTGTCGAGCGCCTCGCGCTCGCGCAACTGCTCGGCCAGCACGCGGCGCGCCAGCTCCAGCACGGCGATGATCTCGGCGCGCTTGGCGGTTCCGCCCAGGCCCTTGATGCGCTTCAGATCCTCGGCCCGCGCGTGCAGCAGGCCCGACAGGCCGCCGAAATGGTCGAGCAGCTCCTGCGCCAGCGCCAGCACGCCCTTGCCGGCCAGGCCGGTGCGCAGCAGCAGGGCGAGCAGTTCGGCGTCCGACAGCGCGCCGGCGCCGCGTGCGAGCAGCTTCTCGCGCGGGCGAGCGTCAGGGGGCAGGTGGTGCAATGCCATGGAGCGTGCAAGGATGCCCGGGAAAATGCCCAGTTTCCTACAATGGCGGCCAGTTTATCGGGACTTCCATGCCTTCTTCCGCAAGCACTGCGCCGGTCGTCGAGCCGGGCTCTTTCCTCACGCTGCACTACCGCCTGGGTGGCCCGGCGGGCGATGTCATCAACACCTTCGGCGGCAAGCCCGCCACGCTGTCGCTGGGCACGGGCGAGCTGTCGCCCGCGGTGGAGCAGCGCCTGCTGGGCCTGGCCGAAGGCGCCCGCGCCACGTTCGGGATTCCTGCGGGCGAGGCGTTCGGCGAGCGCAACCCCGAGATGCAGCAATGGGTGGCGCGCACGCTGCTGGCCGAACTGGGCGACCCCGACGAGGACTACCGCGTGGGCGACGTGGTGCAGTTCCCCACGCCCGACGGCGGCGGCCAGTACGCGGGCGCCGTGATCGACCTGGGCGAGCGCGCCGTGCGGTTCGACTTCAACCACCCGCTCGCGGGTCAGCCCGTGACCTTCGAGGTGCACGTGATCGGAATACTGTGAACCACACCCGAAGCGCCTGCGGCGCCGTGGAGCATTGACGTGCCGCCCGGGGAAATCGACATCGTCCTGGCCGAGCCGCGCGGCTTCTGCGCCGGCGTGGACCGCGCCATCGAGATCGTCGAGCGTGCGTTGCAAAAATTTGGCCGACCTATCTACGTGCGCCATGAAATCGTGCACAACACCTATGTGGTCAACGACCTCAAGGCCAAGGGCGCGATTTTTATCGAAGAGTTGTCCGACGTGCCGCCCGGCGCCACGCTGGTGTTCAGCGCCCACGGCGTGAGCCGCGCGGTGCAGCAGGAGGCCCAGGCGCGCGGCTTCAGCATCTTCGACGCCACCTGCCCGCTGGTGACCAAGGTGCATGTCGAGGTGGCCAAGCTCGCCAAAGAGGGCTACGAGTTCATCATGATCGGCCACAAGGGCCACCCCGAGGTGGAGGGCACCATGGGCCAGCTCGACCACGGCATCCACCTGGTGGAAGACGTGGCCGACGTGGCCCGCGTGCGGCCCGCGCAGACCGCGCGGCTGGCCGTGGTGACGCAGACCACGCTGTCGGTGGACGACGCCGCGGCCATCACCGCCGCCGTGCGCGCGCGCTTCCCCCAGGTGCGCGAGCCCAAGCAGCAGGACATCTGCTACGCCACGCAGAACCGGCAGGACGCGGTGAAGCTGCTCTCCCCGCAGGTGGACGTGGTGATCGTCGTGGGCAGCCCCACCAGCAGCAACAGCAACCGCCTGCGCGAACTGGCGGCCCGGCTGGGCGCGGAGGCCTACATGGTGGACAACGCCGACGAACTGCACCCCGAGTGGCTGGCCGGCAAGTCGCGCGTGGGCATCACGGCGGGCGCTTCCGCGCCCGAGGTGCTGGTGCGCGCGGTGATCGACCGCGTGAAGGCGCTGGGGGCGGTGTCGGTGCGCACGCTAGACGGCATCCGCGAGACCACCAAGTTCCCGCTGCCCAAGGGGCTCAGGATCGACGCGGCCACGGGGCTGGAGCTTACCGAGCGCGTGCCCGAGACGGGGTCGCGCGGCGCGCATTGAGGATGCTCATTTTTTGATAGCTTTCTGCGCAGGTAAATAGGGCGCTGAAGGCACTTTTCTTATGGAAAATCAGCCCCACAGATCGAGCGGCGGATCGGCCACCACGGCGCGCAGGATGTCGGCGCGCGCGATGAAGCCCGCGAGGCTGCCGTGGTCGTCCGTCACCGGCAGGCCGGGCAGTTGCAGGTCGAGCAGCACACGCGCCACGTGGCGCAGGTCGGTATCGGCGGCCACGGCAGGCACGGGGCTCAGCATCAGCGCCGAGACGCGGCGCGCGGCCAGCGTGGCGGCATCGGCGGCGGCCTGCGCGCCCGGCGCAGGCAGCAGTTCCGCGGGCATCAGGTCGGCGCGCGTGAGCAGCCCCACCAGGCGCCGCCGCGCGTCCAGCACCGGCGCCTGGCTCACGCGCTGGGCGGCCAGCAATTGCCAGGCCTCGGCGGCGGTGGCGTCCTCGTTGACGGACACCACGTCGAGCGTCATCACATCGGCCACGCGCGTGAGCGGCTGGCGCTCCGCAGGGCCTTGGCTGGCCTGCTGGTAGGCGTTCAGCGCCTCGTGCACGACCTGCTTGAGCACGCTGCCGGGCGCGTCCGCGGCGGGCGGCTCCACGGCCACGGGGCCCAGCGCCTGCACGCGCGGGCTGCGGCGCACGCGCGCCACCCGCGGCAGATCCTCCATGCCGCCACGGTACATCTGCCCCGCGGGGCCGTAGACGAAGAACATGAGGGCTCCTGCTCCGGTGTGGGGTGGAAGAGGCTGTCGCCGGCCATTATCCGGGCAACGCGGCGCGCGGGCGTAGACTCTGGCGCCTTGCCCGCAGCCCCATCCCCATGACGATCGACCGCGCCGCCATCGAAGCCGCCAGCCAGCGCCTGGCCCCGCACGCATTCCTGCGCCGCACGCCGCTCTGGCGCGTGCCGGGCGCGGCCCTGGGCATCGCCTGCGCCGAACTGTGGTTCAAACTCGAACACCTGCAGGCCGGCGGCAGCTTCAAGGCGCGCGGCATGCTCAACCGGCTGCTCGCGCAGCCCATTCCTGCCAGCGGCGTGGTGGTGGCATCGGGCGGCAACGCGGGCATCGCCACGGCGGTGGCGGCGCGCGCGCTGGGCGTGCGCTGCGAGGTGTTCGTGCCCTCCGTCTCGCCCGATGCCAAGCGCGCGCGCCTGCGCGCCCTGGGCGCCGACGTGGTGGTGGGCGGCGCGGCCTATGCCGACGCGCTGGCCGCCTGCCTGGAGCGCCAGCGCGAAACCGGCGCCTTGCTCACGCATGCCTACGACCAGCCCGAAGTGGTGGCTGGCGCCGGCACGCTGGCGCGCGAGATCGAGGAGCAGGGCGGCGGCCTGCCCGACAGCCTGCTGGTCAGCGTGGGCGGCGGCGGGCTGATGGGCGGCGTGGCCGCATGGTGCGAAGGCCGCGCGCAGGTGGTGGCGCTGGAGCCCGGGCTGGCGCCCACGCTGTACCGCGCCCGCGAGGCCGGCCGCCCGGTGGACGTGGAAGTGGGCGGCGTGGCCGCCGATTCGCTGGGCGCGCGGCGCGTGGGCGATATCGCCTGGGTCATCGCGCAGCGCCACGTGCGGCAGGCGCTGCTGCTGCCCGACGACGCCATCCGCGAAGCGCAGCAATGGCTGTGGCGCGAACTGCGCCTGGCCGTGGAGCCCGCCGCGGCGCTGGGCATGGCGGCATTGCGCACCGGCGCCTACCGCCCGCGCGCGGACGAGCGCGTGGGCATCGTGCTCTGCGGCGCCAACATGGATCCGGGAGCGCTCGCGTAGGCGGCCTCACGGGGGCGGAATGTGGAGCGGCACGCCCTAGAATCGCCGGATGCTCGACATCAACTCGCTTCGCAAAGACCTGGCCGGCACCATCGCCCGCCTGGAAACGCGCAAAACCCCCCAGCCCTTCCTGGACGTGCCCGCGTTCTCCGCGCTGGAGGCCGAGCGCAAGACCATCCAGACCCGCACCGAAGAACTGCAGGCGCGCCGCAACGCGCTCAGCAAGCAGATCGGCCAGTTGAAGGCGAAGGGCGAGAGTGTCGATGCCGTGATGGCCGACGTGAACGCCATCAAGGCTGACCTAGACGCAGCCGCGGCGCGGCTCGAACAGATTCAACCGGAGTTGCAGGCGCTGCTGCTGGCCGTGCCCAACCTGCCGCACGCCAGCGTGCCCGTGGGGGCGGACGAGCACGGCAACGTCGAGGTGCGCCGCTGGAGCCCGGGCGGCGCGGGGCCGCGTGCGTTCGACTTTCCCGTGCGCGACCACGTGGACCTGGGCATGCCGCTGGGGCTGGATTTCGAGACCGGGGTCAAGCTTGCAGGCGCGCGCTTCACCGTCATGCACGGGCCCATCGCGCGCCTGCACCGGGCGCTCAGCGCGTTCATGCTCGACGTGCAGACCGGCGAGCACGGCTACACCGAGTGCTACGTGCCCTACATCGTCAATGCCGAGACGCTGCGCGGCACCGGCCAGCTACCCAAGTTCGAGGGCGACCTGTTCGCGGCCAAAAAGGGCGGGCAGGAGGGCGAGCCCGTGCCCGACAACGCGGCGCTCTACCTCATCCCCACGAGCGAGGTGCCGCTGACCAACTTCGTGCGCGACGAGGTCGTGGCCGAATCGGATCTGCCGATCCGCCTCACGGCCCACACGCCGTGCTTCCGCTCCGAAGCCGGCAGCGCCGGGCGCGATACGCGCGGCATGATCCGCCAGCACCAGTTCGACAAGGTGGAGATGGTGCAGATCGTACATCCCGACAAGAGCTACGAAGCGCTGGAGCAGATGACCGGCCACGCCGAGGCCATCCTGCGCAAGCTCGGCCTGCCGTACCGCGTGGTGTGCCTGTGCACGGGCGACATGGGCTTTGGCGCCGCCAAGACCTATGACCTGGAAGTGTGGCTGCCTGCGCAGAACACCTACCGCGAGATCAGTTCGGTGAGCAACTGCGAGGCTTTCCAGGCCCGCCGCCTGCAGGCCCGGTTCAAGAACGCCCAGGGCAAGAATGAGCTGGTGCATACCCTCAACGGCTCCGGCCTGGCCGTGGGCCGCACGCTGGTGGCGGTGCTGGAGAACTACCAGCAGGCCGACGGCAGCGTGACGGTGCCCGAGGCGCTGCGCCCCTACATGGGCGGCACGCAAACCCTGCGCGCATCCTGAGATGGAACACTCCCCCAGGCTTGCCCACTGCGTGTGGCCACCAACCCCTCGCCGGGGGCGATACCAGCGGCCCGGCAAAGCCGGTTGCGCGGTATCCCTGGCATTGGGCTGCGCCAGTTTCATGCGTCGCGGGTG
>NZ_JARGEN010000024.1 GCF_029211125.1 Curvibacter soli | reverse complement strand
GACTTGCAGGTGCGGAATATGTCCAGGTCAGCGGCAGGCACGGCAGAGCAGCCGGGTAAAAATGTTAGGGCCAAGTCGGGCCTGAACAAATCCATCCTCGATCAAGGCTGGTTCGAGTTCCGCCGCCAACTGGACTACAAGCTGGGATGGAATGGCGGCTGGCTCATCGCCGTGCCGCCGCAGAACACGAGTCGTACCTGTCCGTGCTGCGGCCATGTGTCGGCGGACAACCGCCAGACGCAGGCGCAATTCCTGTGCGTCGCGTGCGGCTTCGAGGCAAACGCCGATGTGGTCGGCGCGCTCAATGTACTAAGGGCGGGACACGCCCGGTTCGCCTGTGAAGTGAGCGATGCAGTAGGGTCGCCAGCAGCAGGAACCCACCGAAGCGACTCAGGGGCGGCTCCATGCCGCGCCTGAGCGCCGTAGGAAGCTCCGGCATTCATGCCGGGGAGGATGTCAAAATGCTGGCTCCGCATCCTTGTTTGCGTAAGCCGTAAGCGGGATGAAGTATCAAGAAGACCCCATGAACGTCACCCACTTGCCAGGGGCGCTCGTCCGCGACGCCTACGCCCAGGCCGTGGCGCGCCGCCGCCGCATGGCGGTGCTGGCGCTGCTGGCGCTGGCCGTGCTGGCCGCCATTGCCGGCCGCGTGGCGGAGGTGCAGCCGCGCCTGCTGGCCGAGCAGATCGGCGGCTTCATGAGCTACATCGACCGCATCCTGCCGCAGATCTCGGCGGCCCACCCCGCGCAGGACGTGGCCGAGTGGTACTGGGGCCTGGGCCGCTGGCTGGTGCTGCTGCTGCAGACCATCCTGATCGCCTACCTGGGCACGCTGCTGGGCAGCTTCGGGGCGTTCGGCCTGAGCTTCCTCGCGGCGGCCAACCTCAAGCCCGCGCCGTGGGTGCGCTTCGCCTGCCGCCGCCTGATGGAGTTCTGCCGCACCGTGCCCGACATGGTGTTCGCACTGCTGTTCGTCATCGCCTTCGGCATCGGGCCGATGGCTGGTGTGTTCGCGCTCGCGGTGCATTCCGCAGGCACCCTGGGCAAGCTGTTCTCGGAAGTGGTCGAGAACATCGACATGCGGCCCGTGGAAGGCGTGCGCTCCGCTGGCGGATCGTGGCGGCAGACCGTGCGCTACGCGGCGCTGCCGCAGGTGCTGCCGAACTTCGCCTCCTACGCCATGCTGCGCTTCGACATCAACGTGCGCGCCGCCTCCATCATGGGCTTCGTGGGCGCGGGCGGCATCGGCGAGCAGCTCATGGTGGCGATCCGCCAGTTCTACTACACCGACGTGAGCGCGATCCTGCTGCTGATCCTCGCCACCGTCATGCTGATCGACTTCGCCAGCGAGCGGATGCGCCATGCGCTCATCGGCGCGGTGCGGGAGACTGCGGTATGAACGCCAACGCGAAGTCGGGCCGCGCCGTCATCGCGGTCGACGTCGAGCGCCTCAAGCGCGAGCAGCCCGGCCTGTTCCCGGGCTGGCTGGCGGCGCGCGGCCTGTTCGGCTGGAGCGCGGGCGCGCTGCTGCTGGCACTGGTCTCGATGTGGTGGCTCGAGTTCTCGCCCGCGCGCTTCCTGTACGGGCTCGGGCGGCTGTTCGACTTCGCCCGCGTCATGCTGCCGCCCGAAACCGGCGGCATGGCCGCGAAATTCCTCGGCGCGATGGCCGAGACGCTGGCCATGGCCTTCCTTGGCACGGGCACCGCCGCGCTGGTGTCGTTCCCCATCGGCTTCCTGGCCGCACGCAACGTCATCCCGAACGTTTTCGCGCACTTCGCCGTGCGCCGCGTGCTCGACGCCATCCGCGGCGTGGATGTGCTGATCTGGGCGCTGCTCTGGGTCAACGTCGTGGGGCTGGGGCCGTTCGCCGGGGTGCTGGCGATAGCCTGCTCGGACATGGGCTCGTTCGGCAAGCTGTTCTCCGAGGCGATCGAGAACATCGACCGCCGCCCGGTCGAAGGCGTCATCTCTGCCGGCGGCGGCGCGCTGCACGTGCAGCGCTACGCCATCCTGCCGCAGGTGCTGCCCGTGATCGGCAGCCAGGTGCTGTACTTCTTCGAGAGCAACACGCGCTCGGCGAGCATCCTCGGCATCGTCGGCGCGGGCGGCATCGGCATCTACCTGACCGAGGAGATCCGCGTGCTCAACTTCCCCGTCGTGACCTTCATCGTCATCCTGATCCTCATCACCGTGATGGCGATCGACTTCGTCTCGGAAAAGCTGCGCCTGGCCATGATCGGCCGCGGCAGAACGCCTGCATGAGCCTCGCCCGGCCGCCCGAAGAGGCGCGCACCGCAGCGCATGAGCGCGGAGGTCGTCGAGCGGACGACCCAGCGCCGGGCATCCTTTTCTTCGTGGTCGGCGCCAGCGGCGTCGGCAAGGACACGCTGATGGCGCGCTCGCGCGCGTTGCTGGACGGCGGGCGCTACCTGTTCGCTCGCCGCACCATCACGCGCCCCGTCGACTCCGGTGGTGAGGACCACCGCGCCGTGGCGCTGGACGCCTTCCTGGCCGCGCGCGACCGGCACGCGTTCCTGCTGGACTGGCAGGCGCACGGCCTGCACTACGGCCTGCCGCGCGAACTGCTGGGTGAACTGGCGCACGGGCGGCACGTGGTGGCCAACGGCTCGCGCCAGGCGGTTGGCGCCCTGCTGGCGGCGGTACCGCGCGCTGTCGTGGTGGAGGTCACGGCCGGCGCCGAGACGGTGCGGGCGCGGCTGCAGGCGCGCGGGCGCGAGGGCGGTGCCGACATCGCGCAGCGCCTGGCGCGGCAGGTGGCGCCATACCCGGACGGGGCCGAGGTCGTGCGGGTGTCCAACGACGGTACGCCGGAGGAAGGGGTGGTGGCTTTCGTGCGCTGCATCGAGGCTGTCGTCGGGCGCTTGCCGGGTGGTGGTGGTTTGGGGTAAATCTGGCTGTAGCGCTTACTTTACCTGCGGATGGCGCTATTGTTTTTGTAGTTTTCAGGCGGAATAAGCACTACAGCCCGATAACACCACAAACAGCCATCACCCGCCAAAAGGCACCCGCTCCAGCAGCACGAAATCCCCGCCCTTCACCGGCTCGGCAAAGATCGCCAGCGCATCGAAGCGCGTCGCGGGCAGCGCGCCGAAGCACTGATGGGCGCAGCGCCGCACCGCATCCACCGCCGCCGCGTCCACGCCGGCCAGCGGCCCGGTGAGCGAGAAGTGGAAGCGGAACTCCTCCATGACGAACGGATAGCCCCAGCGCAGCAGCAGCGCGTCCTGCGCGGGTGTCAGCCGGGCCTGCCGCCGCCGCGCCAGTTCCTGCGGCGTCAACGGGGCGGCCAGCCCGTGCAGGGTTTCGACGCAGGCGCGCGCCACGGCCTGGATGCCGGCGCTGGGCACCTGCGGCGCAAGCGCCAGGAAGCCGCCCAGGTCGCGCACCGCGAGGGGCGGCATGTCGAACGCGCGCAGCGTGCGGCACAGCGTCGCCACGGCCTGCCGCAGCGTGCCGGCGCTCTGGCCCGGCGCCAGCCGCAACGGCGCCCGCAGCGTGGCGTGCCAGCCGTAGCGGCGCGGGTCGGCCACCAGACGTTCCCAGGGTCCCGCTTCCATCGGTGTCTGCGGCGGTGCCGGCGCGGCAGCGCCCGGCAGCGCGCTGCGCCCCAGCCAGGCGCTGCCGGCCTGCCACCACGGGCTGTGCGGCGCGTGGGTGAAATAGACCGCGTAACGATAAGCTTCGGGGTACGCCCCAGGGGTCGTTTCAGGTGTCGTCATGGTTCACCGTGATCGTGACGCGGTCGCCTGCGAACCACGTCGTGGAATATTCGATGGGGACGCCGTCCATGTCCACATTCACGCTTTCGGTGCAGAGCACGGGCCGCTCCAGCCGCTGCTGGAGCGCCGCCGCCACCCAGGCTTGCGGCATTTCCGCCCGCAGGCTGCTGGTCTTGCGCACGTAGTCGGCCACGCCGCAGGCGGCCAAGCCCGCGCTGATAGAGCCGGTGGTGCGCACCACCGCCTCCAGCCCGGCGAAGCGGGGCAGCGGAAACACGCGCTGGCTCACGTGCAGCGGCACGCCATCGGCCACCACGATCAGCGTCAGGTTCGACAGCGGGCTGCGCGCGGGCACCGCCAGCGCGCGCGCCTGGGCGGCGCTGGCGGGCTTTGCCGCCGCCTCCAGCACGCCGAACTGCCCATGCAGGCCCGCCAGCGCCAGGCTGCGGTGCAGGCGCGAGCGGCGCGCCAGCGCCAGGCTGACCGCGAACTCCTCCACATAGGTGCCGCTGCCCTGCGTGGTGCGCACCAGCCCCTGGCCGCGCAGGCTGTCCAGCGCCTGCCGGATGGTGTGCCGGTTGACGCCGAACTGGCGCGCCAGTTCAGACTCGGTCGGCAGCCGCTGGCCCGGCTGGTACTGCTTGCCGCGGCCGATGCCGCTCGCCAATTCCTCGGCGATGCGCCCCCACCTCCTTTTCACTGCTTTTTCCAAGAAACGGCTCCGATTCTTCCTGGCATGGTGCACCGCTGCGGGCGTCACCAAACCGACACGGGGGGGACTTAGCATCCCGTCTCACCGATATTTGTCTAGACATATTTTGCCCGGACGACGCTGCATGCCGCACTTTACTGAAACCCCGCAAACCTGCACCGATGCCGGTCGCGCGCAATGGATGGGCCTGCTGGCGCGCGCCCCCGTCGATCTGCTGGAACGCGGGCTCAGCGGCCATGCCGACGTCCGTGCGACCTGGCTCAAGGCGCCGCAAACCGGGCTCATGATGGTGCGGGCGCGCGCTGGCGGGAGCGGGGAGAAGTTCAACCTCGGGGAGGCCACCGTCACCCGCTGCGTGCTGCGCCTGGTCGATTGTGACGGGCAGCCCGCCGTGGTGGGCGTGGCCTATGTGCTGGGGCGTTCGCACCGGCAGGCGCAGCTCATGGCCATGGCCGACGCGTTGCTCCAGCTACCGGCGCAGCGCGAGCGCCTGGAGGCCAGCCTGTTGGCCCCGCTGCGCGCCCATCTCGATGCGTGCAGGCAGCGGCAACAGGCGCAGGCCGAGAGCACGCGGGTCGATTTCCTTACCGTGGCACGCGAAGCCGCCAGTGCCGCCGCGGGAGAGCCGGCATGACGGTGGCCGCGAACCTTGCCACCCTGGGCGCCGGGTTCTCCGCCCCGGCGCTGGACAGCCAGGCGGTGTTCCGCGTGGCGCTGGACGCCCTGTCGCGGCCCGGGCAGGTGCTCGCCATGCCCAGGCATGCGCAGGTGCCGGCGAATGCGCCGGCGGCAGCCGCCTGCCTTTTGCTGGCCCTGCTGGACCCGGATGCCCGCCTGTGGGCGGCCTCCTCCATCGCGGCGGGCGATGCGCCGAGATGGCTGCGCTTCCACACCGGCTGCCAGATCGTCGATACGCCCGCGCAGGCCCAGTTCGCCTGGGCCGGCCACGCGGGCGAGATGCCACCGCTGGATGCGTTCGAGCAGGGCAGCGATCTCTATCCCGAGCAGTCGGCCACCTGCGTGCTGGGTGTGGCGTCGCTCGCCGCGCAGGATGCGCCCGATGCCTGGCGTCTGCAGGGGCCGGGCATCCGCGGCGCATCAGCGCTGGCCGTCGGCGGCCTAGATGGCGCATTCGCCAGCCGCTTCCTGCAAGAGTGGCAGGCCAACCGGGGCCGGTTCCCGCGCGGCGTCGATCTGTTTCTGGCGACCGATGCGCAGATCGCCGGCCTGCCGCGCACCGTGGGCATCGAACGCCAGGAAGGGGTGGCGGCATGTACGTCGCGGTAAAAGGCGGCGAGACCGCCATCCTCAACAGCTACCGGCTGGTCGCCGAGCAGCGGCGCGGTGACGCGGCGGTGCCGGAACTGGGCGTGCGCCAGATCCGTGAACAGCTCAAGCTTTCGGTGGATCGGGTGATGTGCGAAGGCTCGCTCTACGACCCCGAACTGGCGGCGCTGGCGATCAAGCAGGCCGCGGGCGACCTGGTGGAAGCCATCTTCCTGCTGCGCGCCTACCGCGCCACGCTGCCGCGCCTGGGTTTCACGCTGCCGCTGGACACCGCGCGCATGGCGCTCAAGCGGCGCATTTCCGCCACGTTCAAGGACCTGCCGGGCGGGCAGGTGCTGGGGCCGACCTACGACTACACCCAGCGGCTGCTGGATTTCTCGCTGCTGGCCGAGGCCGAGGGCGGCATCGAAGCCGGGCCGCCCGTCGCGGCACCAGCGCCGGATGCGGCGGCCCCGGTGCCGCGCGTGGTCGATCTGCTGGGCGGCGAGGGCCTGATCGAGCCCTGCCCGCCGCCGCCGGGCGACCCGGAGCCGGTGGATCTTACGCGCCAGCCATTGCAGTTCCCGGCGGCGCGCGGCACCCGGCTGCAGAACCTTTCCCGCGCGGACGAAGGCTTTCTGCTCTCGATGGCCTATTCCACCCAGCGCGGCTACGGCCACACCCATCCGTTCGCCGGCGAGATCCGCGCCGGGATGCTGGAGGTGGTGGTCGAGCCGGAAGAACTCGGGTTCGCCATCCCCATCGGCGAGCTGGAAGTCACGGAGTGCGAGATGGTCAACCAGTTCGCGGGCAGCAAGACCCAGCCGCCGCAGTTCACGCGCGGCTACGGCCTGGCGTTCGGCCACAACGAGCGCAAGGCGATGGCCATGAGCCTGGTGGACCGCGCGCTGCGCGCGGCGGAACTGGGCGAGGCCGTGGCGGCGCCGGCGCAGATGCAGGAATTCGTGCTCTCGCACGGCGACAGCTTCGAAGCCTCGGGCTTCGTCCAGCACTTGAAGCTGCCACACTACGTGGACTTTCAATCGGAACTCAAGCTCGTGCGCCAGATGCGCGCGCAAGCCGGCACCGACACCCTGGGAGGGGCCGCATGACGGACATCCAGCAGCAGGCGGCCCGGCCCGCCTGCGCGGCGCTGCCGGTGGTGGAGCAGGCATTCAACTTCGCCTACCTCGACGAGGGCACCAAGCGCATGATCCGGCGCGCCATCCTCAAGGCCGTGGCCATACCCGGCTACCAGGTGCCATTCGGCTCGCGCGAGATGCCGCTGCCCTATGGCTGGGGCACCGGCGGCATCCAGGTGACGGCGGCGGTGATCGGGCCGCACGACACGCTCAAGGTCATCGACCAGGGAGCGGACGACACGGTCAATGCCGTCAACATCCGGCGCTTCTTCCAGCGCACCACGGGCGTGCAGACGACCACGCACACGCAAGAGGCCACGTTGATCCAGACCCGCCACCGCATTCCCGAGGCGCCGCTGGCCGAGGGGCAGATCCTGGTCTACCAGGTGCCCGTGCCCGAGCCGATGCAGCGGCTGGAGCCGCGCGAGTCGGAAACCCGCAAGATGCACGGCATGGCCGAGTACGGCCTGATGTACGTGAAGCTCTACGAGGACATCACGCGCTACGGCGCGTTCGCCACGACCTACGACTACCCCGTGCTGGTCAATGGACGCTACGTCATGTCACCCTCGCCGATCCCGAAGTTCGACAACCCGAAGATGCACATGAGCCCGGCGCTGCAGCTCTTCGGCGCCGGGCGCGAGAAGCGCATCTACGCCATTCCGCCGTACACGCCGGTGGAAAGCCTGGCGTTCGAGGACCACCCGTTCCAGGTGCCGCGCTGGAACGTGCCGTGCGCGCTGTGCGGCGCGACCGGCAGCTACCTAGACGAGATCATCGTGGACGACGCAGGCCGGCGCATGTACGTGTGCTCCGACTCCGACTACTGCCAGTCGCGCCAGCCTGCGGCGGGTGGCCGGGAGGATGCATGAACGCCGTTCTGCCCCAGGCCGGGGATGCCCCGCTGCTGCAGGTGCGCGGCGTCGGCCTGCATTTTGGCGCCATCGCCGCGCTGCAATCGGCCTCGTTCGACCTCTGGCCGGGCGAGGTGCTGGCCATCGTCGGCGAATCGGGCTCGGGCAAGTCCACGCTGCTGGACGTGGTCGCTGGGCGGCAGCGGCCCGATAACGGGCAGGTGCTGTACTGCACCACTGCCGGTGAATGGGTGGACGTGCATGCCATGCCCGAGTCGCAGCGGCAACTGCTGGCGCGCACCGACTGGGGCTTCGTGCACCAGCACGCGGGCGACGGCCTGCGCATGGACGTGTCGGCGGGCGCCAACATCTGCGAGCGCCCGATGGCGCTGGGCCAGCGCCACTACGGCCGCCTGCGCGCCACCGCGCTGCAATGGCTGGACCGTGTGGAGATCGCCCGCGAGCGCATCGACGACACGCCGCGCACCTTCTCGGGCGGCATGCGCCAGCGCCTGCAGATCGCGCGCAACCTGGTCACCCGGCCGCGCCTGGTGCTGATGGATGAACCCACCACCGGCCTGGACGTGTCGGTGCAGGCGCGCCTGCTCGACCTGCTGCGCCACCTGACGCGCGAGCTGCGCCTGGCGGCGCTGGTGGTCACGCACGACCTGGCCGTGGCCCGCCTGCTGGCCGACCGCACCCTGGTCATGCAGCAGGGCCGGGTGGTCGAGGCCGGCCTCACCGACCAGGTGTTCGACGACCCGCAACACGCCTACACCCAGTTGCTCGTTTCTTCCGTGCTCCAGCCATGACGACCGCCATGCCCCCGGCCCTGCTCCAGCTCGAAGGCGTGTCCAAGCATTTCACGCTGCACCACCAGGGCGACACCGAGCTGGCCGTGCTCGACGGCGTCGACCTGCAAGTCTTCCCCGGCGAATGCGTGGTGCTCGACGGCCCCTCCGGCATGGGCAAGAGCACGCTGCTCAAGCTTGCCTACGGCAACTACCGGGCCTCTGCCGGCCACGTGCGGGTGTGCCCGCCCGCAGGCGGCCCGATCGACCTGACGCAGGCCGCGCCGCGTGCGGTGGCCGCGCTGCGGCGCGAAACCATCGGCTACGTCAGCCAGTTCCTGCGCGTGATTCCGCGTGTACCGGCGCTCGACGTAGTGGCCCAGGCGCTGTGGGCGCCCGGGGATGATGCACAGGCAGGTGCGCATGCCGATGCCAGCCAGGCCGCTGCCCGCGAGGAAGCCGGCGCGTGGCTGGCGCGGCTGCGCATCCCGCCGGAACTCTGGGCGCTGCCGCCGGCCACCTTCTCGGGCGGCGAGCAGCAGCGCGTGAACATCGCGCGCAGCCTGATCCGGCCGCGGCCGCTGCTGCTGCTCGACGAACCCACGGCCTCGCTCGACGCCGCCAATACGCAGACCGTGGTCGCGCTCATCCGCGAGGCGGTGGCGCGCGGTGCGGGGGTGCTGGGCGTGTTCCACGACCCGGCCGTCAGCGCCGCCGTGGCGACGCGGCGCGTGAACGTCGCCAGCTTCAAGAGGGCGGCATGACCCAGCCCACCGTATTCAGGAACGCCCGCATCGTCCTGCCCGACGCGGTGGTGCATGGCAGCCTCGCAGTGTCGGCAGGACGCATCGCGGACGCCGGGGCGGGCGATCGCGCCGTGCCCGGCGCGATCGACCTGGAGGGCGATTACCTGCTGCCCGGCCTGGTCGAACTGCATACCGACAACCTGGAGCGGCACCTGATGCCGCGTCCCAAGGTGCAGTGGCCGGGCCTGCCGGCGCTGCTTGCGCACGACGCCGAGATCGCCGCCGCCGGCATCACCACGGTGTTCGATGCGCTTGGCATCGGCTCGACCGATCCCGAGGAGCTGCGCGCGCATTCCTGGGCCGGGCTGCTGGCGCTCTTGGATGCGGCGCGCGCGGGTGGCGTCCTGCGCGCCGACCACCGCATCCACGTCCGCTGCGAGCTGCCCGCGCCCAACGCCGTCGAGCTGTTCGCGCCGCTGCGCGGCCACCCGCTGGTCGGGCTGCTTTCGCTGATGGATCACACGCCCGGCCAGCGCCAGTGGGAAAAGCTGGAAAAGGCCCGCGAGTACTACACCGGCAAGAAAGGCTGGAGCCAGGAGAAGTTCGCGCGGCAAGTGGCGGCGGGGCCGTCGTTCCAGGTGCGCCATGCCGAGCCCAACCGACGCCATTTCGTCGATTACTGCCGCGCCCACGGCATCGCCATGGCCAGCCACGACGACACCACGGCAGCCCATGTGGACCAGGCGAGCGAAGAGGGTGTGCGCATCGCGGAATTCCCCACCACGCTGGAGGCTGCCCGCCGGGCCCGTGAACGGGGCCTGCTGACCGTCATGGGTGCTCCCAACATGGTGCGCGGGGGCTCGCACTCCGGCAACGTCGCCGCCGTCGAACTGGCGCGGCACGGCCTGCTCGACATCCTGTCGTCGGACTACGTGCCGAACGGCCTGCTGGGCGCCGTGGTGCGCCTGGTCGACGACGCATCCATCCCGCTGCCCCAGGCCGTGGCCATGGCATCGCGCAACCCGGCCCAGGCCGCGGGCCTGGCTGATCGCGGCGCGATCGAGGCCGGCCGGCAGGCCGATCTGGTGCACGTGCGTTTCCTCGAAATCCCGGGCCAGCGCCGCCACCCGGTCGTGCGCGGTGTCTGGCGCCAAGGGCTGCGCATCATCTGACACGCGGCCTGCCACATGGCCTTCGCGGCTGGCGCCCGGGGTGGCTGGACGCTCCGCATACAATGCCGCGTTCGTCGCGCGCCTGCACGCGCGTCAGTCAGACAGAGTATCCGCGGGCACCCGCATCGCCTGCCGCCACATCCATTCTCCACAGGAGCCCGATCCGTGTCCTTCATTTCCTCCGCTTTCGCCCAGACCGCACCCGCCGCCGCAGAGGGCGGCGGCATGATGGCTTCGCTCACCGGCATGCTGCCGCTGGTGCTGATGTTCGTGGTGCTGTACTTCGTGATGATCCGCCCGCAGATGAAGCGCCAGAAGGAGCACCGCGCCATGATCGACGCGCTGGCCAAGGGCGACGAGATCGTCACCTCCGGCGGCCTGCTCGGCAAGGTCACCCGCCTGGGCGATGGCATCGTCGGCCTGGAACTGGCCAGCGGCGTGGAGGTGCAGTTGCAGCGCAGCGCTGTGACCCAGGTGCTGCCCAAGGGCTCCATCAAGTAAGAAGCAAATGGGCGGCGCTTTCGCCGCCGCCCTATCATTCCTCGTGACGCCCTTCAGCGGGCGGTTGGCCAGATCATGAACCGTTACCCCGCCTGGAAGTACGCGATCCTCGTGGCCGCGCTGCTCGTCGGCATCCTCTACACCCTGCCCAACTTCTTCGGCGAGGCGCCTGCCGTGCAGGTGTCGGCGACCAAGTCCATCGTCAAGATCGACGGCGCCACGCAGCAGCGCGTGGAAGAGGCGCTCAAGGCTGCGGGCATCGCGCCCGACGCCATCGCCACCGACGCCGCCTCGGTGCGGGCACGCTTTGCCAGCACCGACCTGCAGATCAAGGCCAAGGACGCGATCGAGCACGCGCTCGTCAAGGACCCGGCCGACCCCTCGTACATCGTGGCGCTGAACCTGCTGTCGCGCTCGCCCGCGTGGCTCGCGGCGCTGCACGCGCAGCCCATGTACCTGGGGCTGGATCTGCGCGGCGGCGTGCACTTCATGCTGCAGGTGGACATGCAGGGCGCGCTGACCAAGCGCGCCGAGTCGCTTGCGGGCGACCTGCGCACCACGCTGCGCGACAAGAGCATCCGCCACGGCGGCATCAGCCGCAGCGGCCAGGCCATCGAGATCCGCGTGCGCGACGCGCAGACGGCGCAGGCCGTGCGCAACCTGATAGGCGACCAGTTCCCCGAGCTGCAGGCCAGCGATGCCGCCGACGGCAGCGAGTTCCGCGTGACCGCTGTCATCAAGCCCGATGCTGCGCGCCGCGTGCAGGAGCAGGCGCTCAAGCAGAACATCGTCACGCTGCACAACCGCATCAACGAGCTTGGCGTGGCCGAGCCGGTGATCCAGCAGCAGGGGCTGGACCGCATCGTGGTGCAACTGCCCGGCGTGCAGGACACGGCCAAGGCCAAGGACATCCTGGGCCGCACCGCCACGCTGGAGGTGCGCATGGTCGACGAGGGCGCCGAGGCGCGCGCCGCCGAGCTGGGCTCCGGCCCCGTGCCGTTCGGCGACGAAAAATACCTGGACCGCAACGGCCAGGCCGTGATCGTCAGGAAGCAGGTCGTGCTGACCGGCGAGAACCTGACCGACGCCCAGCCCGGCTTCGAGAGCCAGACGCAGGAGCCCACGGTCAACCTCACGCTCGACGCCAAGGGTGCGCGCGTCTTCCGCGACGTGACGCGCGAGAACGTGGGCAAGCGCATGGCCATCATCCTGTTCGAGAAGGGCCGGGGCGAGGTCGTCACCGCGCCCGTGATCCGCACCGAGATCGGCGGCGGGCGCGTGCAGATATCGGGGCGCATGACCACTGCCGAGGCCAACGACACCGCGCTGCTGCTGCGCGCCGGCTCGCTGGCCGCGCCCATGGAGATCATCGAGGAACGCACCATCGGCCCGAGCCTGGGCGCCGACAACATCGCGCGCGGCATCCACAGCGTGGTCTGGGGCATGGTGGCCATCGCGGTCTTCATGTGCGCGTACTACATGCTGTTCGGCGTCATCTCCACCGTGGCGCTGTGCGTGAACGTGCTGATGCTGCTGGCCATCCTGTCGATGCTGCAGGCCACGCTGACGCTGCCGGGCATCGCGGCCATGGCGCTGGCGCTGGGCGTGGCCATCGACTCCAACGTGCTCATCAACGAACGCATCCGCGAGGAGCTGCGCGCGGGCGCCTCGCCGCAGATGGCCATCCACACCGGCTACGAGCGGGCCTGGGCCACGATCCTGGACTCCAACGTCACCACGCTGATCGCCGGACTGGCGCTGCTGGCCTTCGGCTCCGGGCCGGTGCGCGGCTTCGCCGTGGTGCACTGCATCGGCATCGTCACCAGCATGTTCTCGGCGGTGTTCTTCTCGCGCGGGCTGGTCAACCTGGTCTATGGCCGGCGCAAGAAGCTCAAGAGCGTGGCCATCGGGCAGGTCTGGAAGCCCGAGGGCGGCGCGGTATCCGTGGCCGGCAAGACGGCAGCGAACTAAGGAAAGAGCGCCATGGAATTTTTGGCTCCAGCGTCACATGCGCTGCACGCATATGAGCTTCCTCTGAAAATTCCAGAAAAAGGATAAAAAATCATGGAATTTTTCCGCATCAAGAAGGACATCCCCTTCATGAAATACGCGTTGGTGTTCAACGCGATTTCGTTCATCACCTTTGCCCTGGCCGTCTTCTTCCTGTTCTCGCGCGGGCTGCACCTGTCGGTGGAGTTCACGGGCGGCACGGTGATGGAGGTGGCCTACAGCCAGCCGGCGGAGCTGTCCAAGGTGCGCGACGTGGTGTCCGGCCTGGGCTACCAGGACGTGCAGGTGCAGAACTTCGGCACCTCGCGCGACGTGATCATCCGCCTGCCGGTGCAGAAGGGCACCACCTCGGCCCAGCAGAGCGAGCAGGTGATCGGCGCGCTCAAGGCCGCCGACGCCAGCGCCGAGCTGCGCCGCACCGAGTTCGTGGGGCCGCAGGTGGGCGACGAGCTGGTGCACGGCGGCCTGCTCGCGCTGGGCGCCGTGGTGCTGGGCATCGTCATCTACCTGGCGTTCCGTTTCGAATGGAAGTTCGGCGTGGCGGCCATCATCGCCAACCTGCACGACGTGGTCATCATCCTGGGCTTCTTCGCATTCTTCCAGTGGGAGTTCTCGCTCTCGGTGCTGGCGGCGGTGCTGGCGGTGCTGGGCTACTCGGTCAACGAGTCGGTGGTGATCTTCGACCGGATCCGCGAGGCCTTCCGCCGCTTCCGCAAGATGACCACGCACGAGGTGATCGACCACGCCATCACCAGCACCATGAGCCGCACCATCATCACCCACGCCTCGACCGAGGCGATGGTGCTGTCGATGTTCTTCTTCGGCGGCCCGAGCCTGCACTACTTCGCGCTGGCCCTGACCATCGGCATCCTGTTCGGCATCTACTCGTCGGTGTTCGTGGCCGCGGCCATCGCCATGTGGCTGGGCGTGAAGCGCGAGGATCTCGTGAAGGCCCCGGCCAGGAAGGACGGGGATTCCAGCGATCCCAATGCGGGAGCCGTGGTTTAAGCTACGGTTTCCATGAATTCCGCCACCACCACGATGCAGCAGCGCCAGTGGGCCCGCCAGGTCCGCGAGCGCTTCGTGGAGGCGGCCTGCGAGCAGTTGCCCATGGTCGGCGAGGGCGTGCGCGGCTTCCTCACCGCCCTGCTCGACCAGACGGGCAACGCCCGCCAGATGCAGGACAACCGCGACGCCTGGGACGCCTACCGCCAGCATGGCAAGCAATGGCTGGACCGCACCGCCGCGGCCTGGCGCGGGGCGCTGGCGCCCACCAGCACGGCGCGCGGGCGCATCGGCGGCAATACCGGCCAGTTCGAGCTGCTCGGCGACGACGTGATGGAAAACAAGATCCTGGCCTCGCGCATGGCCCTGGTCGTGGCCGACAAGGCCGGCACCGAGTTCGACGACCTGCGCGTGCGCATCCAGGAGCTCGAAGGCCAGGACATGGCTTCGTATGACGTGCTGCGGCCCGACGTGGTGCTGCTGCTGATGCTGGAGCAGTGGATCGATGCCGGCCTGTCGCGCCAGGCGCTGCAGTCCGTCTTCGGCACGCTGCAGGGCCTGATGGCCGATGTGCTGCAGCAGATCGGCCACGCGGCGAACGCCTGGCTCATCGCCCAGGGCGTGCTGCCGCGCATCGACTTCAGCAACCGCGTGCGGCGCAGCGCATCCACGGCCAGCGCCCCGCTGTCCACGGCCGCGGCAGCACTGGCCTCGCAGCGCGGACCCCTGACCGGGCCGTCGCACTTCTCCACCACGCAGGACGGGCTGCACAGCGGCATGGGCGGCATGCCCCAGGCCATGCCGGGCGGCGGCGGCGGTGCGCCGGCCCTGGGCGCGGGCGCCATGGCGCGCGCCGGCGGCGCGACCGACGTGGTGGGCGCGGCCATCGCGCTGGCGGCCCAGACGGTGCAGGCCGGCTGGCTGCCGGCCGCCGGCAGCGGCGGCGACACGCGCGGCTACGCGATGTCCGCCGCGCTGCCGCTCACGCGCGCGCGCCAGCGCGCCCAGGGCGTGATCGTGCAGCTCAAGCGCCTGCTGGCCGAGCGCGTGTCGGACTTCGAGGCCACGCGCTCGTCCCCCGCATCGGAGGCGCTGGCGCTGGCGCTGGCGCCGCGCCGCACGCGCACCGACCACTACCCGAGCGGCGGCGGCACGCTGATCGAGCCGCACACCGCATCCGCAGCCGTGGCGGTGGACGTGGGCCGCGTGGCCGTGCAGGTGCGCGAGCAGTCGGCGGAGCTGAAGAAGAAGGCATCCACCGACAGCGAGAAGGCGATCATCGAGATCGTGGCGCTGATGTTCCAGAGCATCCTCACCGAGGAGCGCATCCCGCCCGCGGTGCGCGTGTGGTTCGCGCGGCTGCAGGTGCCGGTGCTGCGCGTGGCGCTGGCCGAGCCCGAGTTTTTCAACAGCCTGGACCACCCCGCGCGCCAGCTCATCGACCGCATGGGCTCGTGCGTGCTGGGCTTCGACGCCAACGCCATGAACGGCAACGCGCTGGAGGCCGAGATACGCCGCGTGGTGCAGGTGATCGAGCAGTACCCCGAGACCGGGCGGCGCGTGTTCCAACTGGTCTACACCGAGTTCCAGAAATTTCTCGCCAAGTTCCTCACCGAGAAGAAGGGCACTTCGCGCCTGGTCAGCGTGGCCCAGCAGGTGGAGCAGAAGGAAACGCTGACCATCCAGTACACCATCGAGCTGCGCAACATGCTCAAGGACATGCCGGTGCCAGGCGAGGTGCGCGACTTCCTCTTCAAGACATGGGCCGAGGTGCTGGCCATCTCCGCCGTGCGCCGGGGGCCGCAGCACGCGGATACGCTGCAGCTCAAGCGCGCCGCGTCCGACCTGGTGTGGGCCGCCAGCGCCAAGCCCAACCGCAGCGACCGCGCGCGCGTCATCCAGGATCTGCCGCAACTGCTGCAGCACCTGCGCCAGGGCCTGCTGCTGTTGGGCATCTCGGGGCCGCCGCAGGACGCGCACATCAAGATCCTGAGCGACACCCTGGCCGACGCCTTCATGTCCAAGACCGCGGCCATTCCGCAGGAGCGCATCGAGGCCATGGCACGCCGCCTCGCCAACCTCGAAGAATTCATGGGCGACGAGGCCGGCGGCAGCATCCCGCTGGACGCCGACAGCATCGGCCTGATGCTCGACATGGACGACACCGCCAACCTGCAGGTGATCGCCGACAACGGCGCGCCCGTCGACGACACGCTGCTGGCCTGGGTGCTGGAGCTGCAGCCCGGCACCTGGTTCAGCCTGGACCACAACGGCCACGTCACGCAGGTGCAGTACGCATGGCGCAGCGACCGCAGGCAGTTGCACCTGTTCGCGTCGCTCAACGGCGGCAGCTATCTGTTTCAGTTGCGCCGGCTGGCGGCCTACCTGCAGGCCGGGCTGCTGGTGCCGCAGGAAGAGGAAAGCCTGACGCTGCGCGCGACCCGCGACGCGCTCGCCAAGCTCGACGCCAACCCCGAGCGGCTGCTGGGCTGAATTCCTGTTTTGATAGCTGCTGCCGCAGCTTCCATGCGGTTTTCAGTATAAAAAGTGTCTGAAATCGTTTGAAAACCTGCGGTGGCAGCTATGTTTTCAATAGCGATGCCTGCGCTTCAACCTGGAAACGGCAGTTGCATGGCGCGCTCACCCACGAGGTGAACCCCATCGGAGCCGTCAACGCTCAATTTCATGCGGCCTGGCAAGGGATACGAAGCGGTCAACTGCCGTTTCCAGGTTCAAGGGTCAAGGGTCAAGCCACCCCGACGCGCTGGAACAGCCCCCCCGGCAGCCGGGCCACGGCGCCGGCGAGTTCCAGCTCCAGCAGTTGCACCTGCAGGTCCGCCGTGGCGATGCCGGTGCGCGCCACCAGCGCATCCAGGCCCACCGGGTCGTAGCCCATGGCGGCGAGCAATGGGTGCTCCGGCGGGGCCGCCGGCGCATCCGCCACGGGCGCTGGAGCGGCCGGCAGGCGCAGTTCCTCCAGCACGTCCTGCGCCGACTCCACCAGCTTGGCGCCCTGGCGGATCAGGGCATGGCAGCCGCGCGACTGCGGCGCCTGGATCGAGCCAGGAATCGCGAACACCTCGCGCCCCTGCTCGGCCGCCAGCCGCGCCGTGATCAGCGAGCCCGAGGCCAGCGCCGCCTCCACCACCAGCGTGCCCTGCGACAGCCCGGCGATGAGGCGGTTGCGCTTGGGGAAATTGGCTGCCAGCGGCGGCGTGCCCAGCGGGTATTCGCTGACGATCAGGCCGTGTGCGGCGATGCGGTGCGCCAGCTCCCGGTGGCGCGCCGGGTAGATGCGGTCCGGCCCCGTGCCAACCACGGCGAGCGTCGCAGGCACGCCGTCCGCCGCGCCCGCCAGGGCGCCCGCGTGCGCGGCCCCGTCCACCCCCAGCGCCAGGCCCGACACCACGGTCAGCCCCGCGGCGGCGAACGCCTGGGCAAAGTCGTGCGCATGGCGCTCGCCCTGCGGCGTCGGGTTGCGGCTGCCGACGATCGCCAGGCCGCAGCGCACGCCGAAGTCGCGGCAGTCCGGCTGCAGCCAGCGCGCCGCGCCCACGGCGTAGAGCAGCAGCGGCGGGTCTGCGGTTTCGAGCAGGAGGCGGGGATAGCGCGGGTCGCCGAGCGCGACGAGGCCGCGCATGGCGCCATCGCCTTCGGCCTGCGCCAGCCAGTGCGCCGTGCGCTCCAGCAGTGCCGCCCAGCCTTCGGGCACCTGTGCCAGCGCGTCCGCCTGGGCCGGCGTAACCACCTCGCGCAGCGCGGCGGGGCTCTGGGTGAAGATGTCCTGCGGCAGCCCGAAGCGCGCCAGCAGCCGGCGCGCGGCATCGTTGCCGACGCCGCGGCTCAGCGTGAGGCGCAGCCACGCGCCGAGTTCTGCATGTTCCATGAGGACGGCGGAGGGTTGGCGCGGCGCGCGCGCCGCGCCGTCAGCGCGGGTTGACGAGCCGGTCGCCGATCTTGGCGCCCACGCGCAGTTCGAGCAGCAGGGCGTAGGACACCTTCTCGAACGTGCGGAACACCATGACGTGGCCGTTCTCTTCGCTCGGCAGCTTGATCGGCGTGCGCTCGTCGTTGGTGCGGTCGACCACGCGCGCGCCGTCGGACAACAGCGTCAGCACGTCGCCGCGCTCGATGCCGTCGCGCGTGCCCTTGTTGATGACGATGACCTGGTTCTGCCCCGCCAGCGCCATCGCGTTGGAGTTGCCGTAGAGGGACACCACGCGTGCGTCCACCGCCTGGCGCGGGGCGCGCGGCGCGTAGCTCAGGAACTCGCGCTCGGGCTCGGGCAGCAGGCGGTCGCCGACGCGGATCTCTTCCTTGGTGGCGATGATGTCGACCGTGCCCGGCACGATGTCGGTCACCGTCTCGCCGTCCTTGCCCTTGGACTGCTCGGTGCCCTCGCCGCGTACCAGCGAGGCGCGGCCCAGGTACTGCGCCTCGTAGCCCAGCACCTCGCCGCTCACCGGGTCCTTCAGCGGCACGCCGTCGCGGAACACGCGGAAGGCCACGGGGTTGCCCGGCTCCAGGCTCAGCGGCTTGGCCGCGTCGCCGCGGGCGTAGACGCGGTCGCCGCGGCTCACGATGACGCGGGCGTCTAGCGTGGCGACGATGCGCGGGGCCTTGGTCAGCGTGTCCTCGTCCACCACCACGGGTTCGGCGAGGAAGGGCTCGATCTGGTCGGGCCGCAGCGTCGGCAGGGCCGAGTCGCTCAGGCTGTCATAGCGCGTGCGTGGCGATACGCGGATGGTGCCGGGCTCGCCGCCGCCGGGGCTGGTGCTCAGGCGGGCGTAGCCGTCCTTCTTGAGCAGGTAGAGCGTCTGGCCCGGATAGATCAGGTGCGGGTTGCGGATGTCCTGCAGGTTCATGCCCCACAGCTCGGGCCAGCGCCAGGGCTTGTGCAGGTAGATGCCGGAGATGGCCCAGAGCGTGTCGCCGCGCTTGACCACGTAGGTGTCCGGCGCGTCGGGCGCGAGCTGCTCCAGGGGCACGCCCGCCTGCGCCACCTGCTGCGCGGTGCTGCGCTGGCCGCTGGTGACCGGGTATTGCTGGGCGGCTGCGGGAAGGCAAGAGGCGAAGGCGGTTGCGGCGGCCAGTGCGATGAACGTCGTGCGCTCTGCGCGCCTGCCGGCCTTCGGGGTATTCCTGTCTTGATGCATCGCGAATGCGCCCTCACTTGGGTGTTGTGATACCGGTGGCCGCGCATGCCGCAGTCCCGGCAGAGTCCTTACAAACGATGTCAGATTTTGCGCTCAAGCCCTTGATTCGGCAACGAATATTGCCCACGCCGCCCGGCGGCCCGGCGAAAAGTAGCGAAAATAGCGACATTGCCCGTTCCACGACCATGGCACTTCTTTCGATTCTCCGCTATCCCGATCCCCGCCTCCACACGGTGGCCAAGCCCGTGCAGGCGGTGGACGCGCGCATCCGCACGCTCGTCGCCGACATGCTGGAAACCATGTACGACGCCAACGGCATCGGCCTGGCGGCCACGCAGGGCGATGTGCACGAGCGCCTCATCGTCATCGACGTGTCCGAGGAGCGCAACGCGCCCATCGTGCTCATCAACCCCGAGATCACCTGGGCCAGCGAGGAAAAGCAGGTGGGCGACGAGGGCTGCCTGTCCGTGCCCGGCATCTACGACGGCGTGGAGCGCTCGGTGGCCGTGCACGTGAGCGCGCTCGACGCCGAGGGCCTGCCACGCACCATCGAGGCCGAAGGGCTGCTGGCGGTCTGCATCCAGCACGAGATGGACCACTTGCTGGGCAAGGTGTTCGTCGAATACCTCTCGCCGCTCAAGCGCAAGCGCATCAAGACCAAGATGCTCAAGCAACTGCGGGAGGAGCGCGCATGAGCCGGACACGGACCGCTATCCTGCGCCGCTGCGGCCTGCTCCTGGCGGCGGCGCTGCTGGCCGCCTGTGCGGCTCTGCCGGGGAGCGAGCAGCCGGGCGCCCTGCGCGCCGACGTGCTGCAAAGGCTTGGCAAGCCCACCGCCACCTACGCCTTGCCCGACGGTGGCGAACGGCTGCAGTACTCCGAGCTGCCCGCCGGCCATGCCGTCTACAACCTGGATTTCGACAGCGCGGGCCGGCTGCGGCGCGTGGAGCAGCCGCTCACGCCCGCGCGCCTGGCCCAGATCCAGCCCGGCCTATGGACGCTAGAGGACGTGCGCCTGCTGCTGGGCCCGCCTGTCATGATCGAGCATGTCGCCATGTTCGACGGCGACATTTATACCTACCGCTTCTTCGATTTCAACGAAAGCCGCTTCATTCATATCCACATCGACCGCGGCGGCACGGTACGCCTCATCCAGTTCACCGACGAGTTCATTCGCTCCGACCGGGACAGCGACGGTTGAGAACCTGAAGACCGGCGGCGCCCGGTCCTGCCTTTTTGCAACCATGAAAGTCATCTTCGCCGGCACGCCGGAGTTCGCCAGCGCGGCGCTGCGGCAACTGCATGCCGCGGGCCATGCGGTATCGCTCGTGCTGACCCAGCCCGACCGGCCCGCGGGGCGCGGGATGAAGCTGCAAGCCTCCGCCGTCAAGCGCTTCGCGCTGGACCACGGCATGCCCGTCGCCCAGCCGCGCAGCCTGCGGCTCGACGGCAGGTATCCCGATGATGCGGCGCACGCGCAGGCGAAGATCGCCGCCGCGGATGCGGACGTGATGGTCGTCGCCGCCTACGGGCTCATCCTGCCGCAGTGGGTGCTGGACATGCCGCGCCACGGCTGTTTGAACATCCACGCCAGCCTGCTGCCGCGCTGGCGCGGCGCCGCGCCCATCCACCGCGCCATCGAGGCCGGCGACGCCGAGACCGGCGTCACCATCATGCGGATGGATGCCGGCCTCGATACCGGCGACATGCTGCTGGCGCAGCGCCTGCCCATCGCGGCGGACGACACCACGGCCACGCTGCACGACAGGCTCGCCGCGCTCGGCGGGCGGCTGATCGTCGAGGCGCTGGAACTGGCGGCCCGTGGTGGCCTGCATCCGGTACCGCAGCCCGCCGAGGGCGTGACCTACGCGCACAAGATCGACAAGGCCGAGGCCGAGATCGACTGGCGGCAGGACGCCGCCACCATCGCGCGGCGCATCCGGGCCTTCGACCCGTTCCCGGGCGCCACCGCGCATGCGGGCGGCGAGGCGGTGAAGTTCTGGGCCGGCGTGGCCGAGGCGCAGCCGCCGGGCGCGCAGCCCGCGCCCGGCACCGTGCTGGCGGCGCACGCGCAGGGCGTGCGCGTGCAGTGCGGCCAGGGCGTGCTGCGGGCCACGACGCTGCAGCGCGCGGGCGGCAAGCGGCTGCCGGCGGTGGATTTCCTGCGCGGCTTCGCCCTCGCGCCGGGCCTGCGGCTCGGGGCGGCGCCATGACGCGGCACGCCAGCCCGCCGCCGCTGCGCGACATCGTGCGCCACCCGGAATTCGTGCGCGGCATGCGTGACATGGCCGGCATGGCCGTGGGCATCGGTGCCTGGGGGCTGGTCACCGGCGTGGCGATGACCAAGAGCGGGATGCCGGTGCCGCTGGCCATCTTCATGTCGCTGCTGGTGTACGCGGGCAGCGCGCAGTTGGCCGTGCTGCCCCTCATCATCGCCGGCTCGCCGGTCTGGGTGGTCTGGCTCACCGCGAGCTGCGTCAACCTGCGCTTCGTGATCTTCAGCGCCATGTGGCGCAGCTACTTCGGGCATTTCCACCGCGCCTACCGCTGCCTGCTGGGCTACGTGAGCGGCGACGTGACCTTCGTGCTGTTCACCCGGCGCTACCCCGACCTGAAGCACAGTCCCGAGCAGCTGCCGTATTTCTGGGGCGCCAGCACGATCAACTGGGTGGCCTGGCAGGGCCTGTCCATCGCCGGCATGCTGTTCGCCAACGCCATCCCGCAGCGCTGGGGCCTGGGCTTCGCGGGCGTGCTGGCGCTGCTGGGCGTGCTGTGCTCCATGCTGAGCGACCGTATCAGTTGGGTGGCGGCGGGCGTGTCGGGGCTGGCGGCCATCGCGGCGTTCGCGCTGCCGCTCAAGCTCAACATCCTCGTGGCCATCGCCGCCGCGGTGGCCGTGGGGCTGGTGATGGAGGCCGCCTTTGCGCTGCACCGCCGCATGGGGGCATCCTGATGGAAACGTGGGAGGTCGTCGTGACGGTGCTGGGACTGACGGTCATCACCGTGCTCACGCGCAGCTTCTTCATGCTGCCCGAGCGCGAACTGCCACTGCCCGAATGGCTGCGCCGCGGGCTGCGCTACGCGCCGCTGGCGGCCCTGGGCGCCGTGCTGGCGCCCGAGGTGGTGATGCGCAACGGCGCGCTCATCGCCACGCTGGCCGATGCCCGCCTGCCCGCGGTGGCTGCGGCCATGGCGTACTACTTCTGGCGCCGGGGCATCCTCGGCACCATCGTCGCGGGCATGGCGGTCTACCTGCCGCTGCACCTGGGGCTGGGCTGGTAGCGGCGGCTTGCTGCGCCACGGCTTTTCTACAATGCCGGGCGATTCCCGCTTCAACGAACACCGTCCGCCCCATGAATGTCCTCCGTTTTTCCGACCTCGCCGCGCAGGGCAAGGCTTCCGGCCAGCGCGTTTTCATCCGCGCCGATCTCAACGTGCCTTTCGATGACGCGGGCCATATTTCCGAGGACACGCGCATCCGCGCCTCGGTGCCTTGCATCCGCATGGCGCTCGATGCCGGCGCGGCGGTCATGGTCACCTCGCACCTGGGCCGCCCGACCGAAGGCGTGCGCCGGCCCGAGGATTCGCTCGCGCCCGTGGCCGCACGCCTGTCCGAACTGCTGGGCCGCCCGGTGCCGCTGGTGGCGGACTGGGTGGAACGAGGCGTGCAGGTCCAGCCCGGCCAGATCGTGCTGCTGGAAAACTGCCGCGTGAACAAGGGCGAGAAGAAGAACGACCCCGCACTCGCGCAGAAGATGGCCGCGCTGTGCGACATCTACGTCAACGACGCCTTCGGCACCGCCCACCGCGCCGAGGGCACGACCTACGGCATCGCCCGGTACGCCAAGGTGGCCTGCGCCGGCCCGCTGCTGGCCGCCGAGATCGACGCGATCACCAAGGCGCTGCGCGCTCCGAAGCGCCCGCTGGTGGCCATCGTCGCGGGCAGCAAGGTCAGCACCAAGCTCACCATCCTCAAGAGCCTGGCCGAAAAGGTCGACGAACTGGTGGTGGGCGGCGGCATCGCCAACACATTCATGCTGGCCGCGGGGCTGCCGATCGGCAAGTCGCTGGCCGAGCCCGACCTCGTGGCCGAGGCCCGTGCCGTGATCGACGCCATGGCCGCGCGCGGCGCGGCGGTGCCGATCCCCGTGGACGTGGTGACGGCCAAGACCTTCGCCGCCGACGCGCCGGCCACCACCAAGGCCGCCGCCGACGTGGCGGCGGACGACCTGATCCTCGACATCGGCCCGCAGACCGCCGCGCTGCTGGCCAGCCGGCTCAAGGCCGCCGGCACCATCGTCTGGAACGGTCCCGTGGGCGTGTTCGAGTTCGAGCCGTTCTCGCACGGCACCGAGACGATCGCGCGCGCCATCGCCGAAAGCCCGGCGTTCTCCATCGCCGGCGGCGGCGACACGCTGGCAGCCATCGCCAAGTACGGCATCGGGCGCGACGTGGGCTACATCTCCACGGGCGGCGGCGCCTTCCTCGAAGTGCTGGAGGGCAAGACCCTGCCGGCGCTCGAAATTCTCGAAAAGCGCGCGGCGGGGTAGCCTGACGCGCATCAACGCGGGCGGCTGCGAAGGGCCTGGTGCAGTGTTCGATGCTTGGCGGCACCACCGTTGCGGCATGCCATCGCAGCGCATCTGGGGCAATGACCGCGTGCTGATTTGCTATTGAAAAAGTAGCTGCCACCGCAGGTAAATAAAGCGCTGGAGGCCGATTTGGCATAAAAAAAGCGGGCCGAAGCCCGCTGTTGGACGAGGCGCTTGCGCGCGCGGGGCTCAGGCCGCCTGCGCTTGCAGGCGATGCGGCGTGCTGGTGGCGCAGCCCTTGAAGTCGGTCCAGCACTGGCGCGTGAAGTCATAGAGCTTGCAGGCGCGCGCCGTGTCGAAGTACCACTTCCACGAGAAGCGCTGGATGATGATGCGCTCGGGCAGCAGGTGCTCCAGCACCTTCTGCGCTTCCTTGAGTTTGTAGAGCGGGATGCTCATGTCCACGTGGTGCGCGGTGTGCTCCATGATGTGGTGGATCAGCGCGCCGATCTGCAGCGGGAAGGTCAGGTGCACTGTGGTCGACACGAATGGCTGCGCGCGCTGCCAGGCTGCGCGCTCGTCGTGCCACTGCACCTTGACGTGCGTGTGGTGGCCGTAGATCACGAAGCCCATCATGTTGAACCAGAACAGCATGGGCACGGCGAAGCCGAGCAGCAGCGTGAGCCATACCGACGTGCCCGCCGCCAGCGCGACGGCCACGATGGCGGCGATCCACAGCGCGGCGAAGCCGGTGACCAGCGCGCAGTCCTTGGTGAAGACCGGGCGGTAGGTGCTGCCCATCTGGGCGCGGCGCGGGAACATCATCTTCTTCCACCAGATCTCGATGGCGTAGTACGCACCCGGTCCCCAGCCGCTGCGGTAGAGGCGCTCGAACGCGCGGCGCACGGGCGAGAGCTGCTCGAACTCGGTCTGCGTCAGCGGCGCCCAGACAAAATCCACGCCCTTGAGGTTGGTGAAGCCGTGGTGCACCACGTTGTGACCCATGTCCCACAGGCTGTAGGCCGTGAGCGAGGGCAGGAAGGCGATACGGCCCAGCCACTTGTTCAGGCGCCGATGCGGTGTCAGGCTCTGATGGCAGGCGTCGTGGCCGATGATGAACAGTCGCCCGATCACGAAGCCCGCGGCCAGCGAGCACAGGATCCGCGCCCACAGCGCGTCGAGCAGCATCGTGCCCGCGATGAGCGCGATGAACAGCGCCCAGTCGAAGGCCAGCAGCACGAACGCGCGCAGCGTCGTGCGCTGCGAGATCGGGATCAGCCAAGAGCGGATCACCTTGCGGTGCGGCAGCGGTTCCTCGGGCGAGAGGGGCTGGGGCAGAGTCTCGGGCGCGGAGGCGGAAGTCATGGAGTTCAAGGTCCAGTTCATTCGAAAACGGGAGAGGCGTATGGCAACGCCGCACATGCAGCGCATGCTAAGGCGCTGCGGTGCCCGGGGGTCTGACCGGAATCAAAGCCCTGGCGTTTATTGGCGGGCCGTAGCATACATGAGGTCATATGGCGGAAAGATGTCAGTGGCCCCAAGGCGCTCGCGCACCACCCGCAGCGCATGAAACCGGCGCAGCCCAATGCCAGGGATACCGCGCAACCGGCTTTGCCGGGCCGCCGGTATCGCCCCCGGCGAGGGGGTTGGCGGCCACACGCAGTGGGCAAGCCTGGGGGAGTGTTTCACTTCAGCCCGCCGGGCGGCGGTACGCCGGCTGTCGTCCGCATGTAACTGCCGCTGCCGGGGCCATGTGAGAATCGGAAACCAAGTTACAGGCAGGAGACACGCCATGACCACTCCGCAGCACCGCGCCACCAAGATTGTCGCCACCCTGGGCCCGGCTTCCAGCGAGCCGGCCCTGCTCGAAGCGATGATTCGCGCCGGCGTCAACGTGGTGCGGCTCAACTTCAGCCACGGCACGGCGCAGGACCACATAGGCCGCGCCGCCCTGGTGCGCGAGGCCGCGCAGCGCGCGGGCCGCGAGGTGGCCATCATGGCCGACCTGCAGGGCCCCAAGATCCGCGTCGGCAGGTTTGCCGAAGGGCGCGTGATGCTGGAGCCCGGCACGCGCTTCGTCCTCGATGCCTCGCGCACCGAGCCCGGCGACCTGCAGGGCGTGGGGCTGGACTACAAGGAACTGCCGCGCGACGTGAAGCTCGGCGACCTGCTGCTGCTCAACGACGGGCTGATCGTGCTGAGCGTCGACGCGGTGCTCGGCGAGCAGGTCGTCACCACCGTGAAGCTCGGCGGCGAGCTGTCCAACAACAAGGGCATCAACAAGCAGGGCGGCGGCCTGACCGCGCCCGCCCTCACGGCCAAGGACATGGAGGACATCAAGACCGCCATGGGCTTCCAGGCCGACTACGTGGCCGTGAGCTTCCCGAAGAACGCCACCGACATGGAGATGGCGCGCCAGCTCTGCAACGTGGCCGCCGCCGGACACCGCCACAGGCCGGGGCTGATCGCCAAGATCGAGCGCGCCGAGGCCATCCCGCGGCTGGAGGAGATCCTCAAGGCCAGCGACGGCATCATGGTGGCGCGCGGCGACCTCGCCGTGGAGGTGGGCAACGCCGTCGTGCCGGCGCTGCAAAAGCGCATGATCCGCCTGGCGCGCCAGCACGACAAGGTCGTCATCACTGCCACGCAGATGATGGAGAGCATGATCGCCAACCCCGTGCCCACGCGCGCCGAGGTCAGCGACGTGGCCAACGCCGTGCTCGACGGCACCGACGCCGTGATGCTCAGCGCCGAGACCGCCGCCGGCAAGTACCCGCTTGAAACCGTACAGGAGATGGCCAAGATCTGCGCTGCCGCCGAGGCCGCCGAGGACGTGGAGCTAGACGCCGACTTCACCGGCCAGTCTTTCGGCAGCATCGACCAGAGCATCGCCATGGGCGCGCTGTTCACGGCCCACCACCTGGGCGCCAAGGCCATCGTGGCACTGACCGACAGCGGCTCCACGGCGCTGTGGATGAGCCGCCACCGCATCCACATCCCGATCTACGCACTCACCCCGCGCGTGACCACGCAGCGCCGCATGGCCCTGTACCGCAACGTGCGCCCACTGCTCATGGACAGCAGCGCCGAGCGCGACACTGCGCTGGAACAGGCCGAGGGCCACCTGAAAAGCCGCGACATCGTGCAGAGCGGCGACGTTTACGCCATCACCTGCGGCGAGCCCATGGGCGCGCCCGGTGGCACCAACATGCTCAAGATCTGCCGCGCAGCCTGACCAGGGCGGTTCAGGCCGGCGGCGTTTCCTGCGGCGCCGGCGCGATGGCGCGTTTGCGCAGCAGCGCGCGGGCCGCGCCGCCGACGGCGGCGGCGATGCAGGCGGCCAGCGTGCCCGTGAGCATGCCCGCCAGCACGTCGGAGGGGAAATGCACGCCCAGGCACACGCGGCTCCAGGCGATCAGCAGGGCCACGGCCAGCGCCGGCAGCGCCCAGCGGCGCGCGCCGGCCAGCCAGAGCGCCGCCGCGAAGGCAAAGGCGCCCGTGGCGTGCAGGCTCGGAAAGCCCGCGCGCTTTCCATGGGCGATCCACTGCATGCCGATGCCCAGCGCGCCGGGGCGCGGCATCGGCACCCAGGCCCGCACCACCTGCGCCAGGCACCAGCCCACCAGCAGCGCGGCCACGCACAGCAGCACCGCGCGCCAGCTCCTGCGCGGCTGCAGCGCCAGGGCCAGCGCCAGCCCCACGCCCGCCAGCGTCGGCAGTGTCTCGCTGGCCCAGCGGGCCAGGGCCAGCAGCCAGGCCGGGGTGCCGGGGCCGGCATTGAACGCGTGGAAGAGAGCGATATCCAGGGGCCCCATGGGGTTTCCTTGTTTTTTGTATCAAAGGCAACAGAATCCCATGACGGGATTGCTGCAATGTTGCTGCAATGTGAAAGCGCAAGTGCGGGAAAGGCGGCCCTCAGCCGCCGGCGCGCCGACGCAGCCGGTCACCCGCCAGACTGCAAACCCAGGCTGTGGTCCAGCACAGCCAGCCGGTCCACAGCGTGTGGCTCATGAAGTGGGCGCCGCGCGCCTGCTGCGCCAGGCCCAGGCCGAAGCCCGCAGCCAGCGCGCAGGCCAGCCACGCGTACGCGATGCGCGGCGCGCGGAGGCGGAACGCGAAGTAGCCCGCCAGGAACGAGAAGCCCGCCGAGGCATGACCGGCGGGAAAGCAGCGCCCGCCGCCGCCGCCGCCGTCGCGTATGCCCAGCGACCAGTGCGACACATAGCGTGCGGCACCGCCGAACTCCGCCAAGTCCCAGGGGCAACTGGTGCGGCTGCCCGACTTGACCAGCATCACCACGCTCAGCGACAGCAGGATGCCGATGGCCAGTTGCTGCCGTTCGCCGAGGCCAATGCGGCGCAGTGGCCCGAACGGCCACCATACACCCAGGCACAGCGCCAGCACCAGCAGCCAGCCCAAGCGGCGCGCGTCCTCGTGCAGCACATGCACGAAGAACCAGTCGTCACGCAGCGCAAAGCCGGCGGACGAGCCGAACCAGTGGGCCAGCGCACGGTCCAGGCCCATGGCGTCCCAGGCCAGCACGACGGCCAGCGTGCCGAGGGCCCAGTAAACCTGGAAACGGCAGTTGGATGCGCCTGCCGGTGCCGTGATCGGCGTGCCAGGCAAGACCGGGCGACGCGGCGGGCTACTGCCCGCAAGGATGAGCAACGCCGCATGGCGCGCCGAGCGCGGTGCTGGCAGGTGCATGGCGCTCTCACCCACGAGGTGAACGCCATCGAAGCCGGCAACGCTCGATTTCATGCGGCCTGACAAGGGATACGAAGCGGTCAACTGCCGTTTCCAGGGTAAAGGGTCTGGAAAGAGGCGGCGCGGGAGTGGGCCGGCGCGGCGAGCGGCACGGCGGGCAGAATCGAGGACATGGGGCGCGACGATAGGCAGGCGGCCTTAACGCGCGCTTAAAGGAGTCCGTGGCCCCACAATGGCGCTCCTATGCGAATCCTCGTGGTCGAAGACGATCCCGGCATCGCTGAGGGCCTGCGCGCCAATCTGCGGCAGCGCGGCTATGCCGTCGATGCCTGCGCCACCGTGGCCGCTGCCTGGGGCGCGCTGCGCGCCGAGGCCTTCGACGCCCTGCTGCTCGACCTCGGCCTGCCCGACGGCGACGGCGCCACGCTGCTGCAGCGGCTGCGCCAGGCGGCCCCGCCGGGCCTGCCGGATCCGTGCCTGCCGGTGCTCATCATGACGGCGCGCGACCGGTTGGAGCAGCGCATCGCGGGGCTCGACCAGGGTGCCGACGACTACGTGGTCAAGCCTTTCGACGTGGATGAACTCGACGCCCGACTGCGCGCCTTGCTGCGCCGCGCCGCGGGCCGTTCATCGCCGGTGATCCGCTACCGCGACATCGAGGTCGATCCCGCGGCCCGCGCCGTGCGCCTGCGCGGCGAGCCGGTGAAGCTGTCGCCGCGCGCATTCGCGCTGCTGGTGGTGCTGCTCGAAGCGCGCGCACGCGTGCTGTCGCGCTCGCAGCTCGAGGAACGACTCTATAGCTGGGACGCGGTGGTGGAGAGCAACGCGGTGGAGGTGCACATCCACCACCTGCGGCGCACGCTCGGCAGCGAGCTGATCCACACCATGCGCGGCGTGGGTTATTTCATCCCCCGGGACGACGCGTGAAAGGCATAGGCGGGCAGCCCACGCTCACGCGGCACCTGCTGCTGTGGGCGCTGGGCGCGCTGCTGGTGGTGTGGGGCGGGTTCGTGTTCCTGGGCTTTCGCGCCGGCGTGCATGAAGCCGACGAGCTGACCGACGGCCACCTCGCCGGCGTGGCCGCGCTGCTGCTCAACCTCGACGCCGCGCAGTTCATCGCGCCGGACCAGGCCACGCAGCGCGTGGATCTGCCGCGGCTGCGCAGCCACGACTACCAGCAGTCGTTCAGCGCCTTCGTGTGGGATGCCCAGGGCCGCCTGCTCGGGCGCATCGGCGGCGCTCCCGCGCCGGCCTTCGCCGACGAAACGGGCTTCGCCGACCTGCGCCTGGGCCCGCAGGGCGACGGCTGGCGCGCCTTCTCGCAGTGGGGCGTGGGGCGCGACCGCAAGGTCATGGTGCTGGTCAGCCTGGAAGAGCGTGACGGCCTGGCCAACGACATCGCCGAACAGTTGGTCGAGCCCGGCCTGTGGCTGCTGCCCGTGGTGGCGCTGGCGCTGGGGCTGGCGATCCAGCGCGGGTTGCGGCCGCTGTATGCCTTGTCGCAGGACGCGGCGCGGCTCGACGTGGCGCGCGCGCAGCGGCTGCCGGCGCGCTCGCCGCTGCGTGAATTCGACGCCGTGGTGGCCTCCATCAACGCCCTGCTCGACCGCCAGCAGGCCGCGCTGGCGCGCGAGCGCAGCCTGGCCAACGAGGTGGCGCATGAGCTGCGCACGCCGCTGTCGTCCATCGCCCTGCAGGCGCGCGCGCTGGCCGGGCCGATGGAGGAGGCCGAGCGCGCGCAGGCCACCGCGCGCATCGGCCAGGACGCCCTGCGCGCCGGCCACGTGCTGGGCCAGTTGCTGGCGCTGGCACGCACCAGCCGGGCCGAGCTGCACGATGCCGCAGCCCCGGTGGACCTGGCAGCGCTGGCCCGCGAGGTCTGCGGCGGCTACGCCCAGGACGCCTGGGCGCGGCACGACAGCCTGGCCGTGGAGGGGCCCGAAGCCCTGGCGCTGCAAGGCCATGCGCTGCTGCTGGAGATGGCGCTGCGCAACCTGGTCGAGAACGCGCTCAAGCACACGCCGCCGGGCACGCGCATCGAGGTGCGGCTGGGCCTGGCGGGCGCCGCGCCGTGGCTGCAGGTGAGCGACGACGGCCTGCGCGCCGCCGCGTCCCTCGCCGCGCGAACCCCCGACAGCCTGCGCCTGGGCCACCAGATCGTCACCCGCGTGGCCGAGGCGCACGGCGCGCGCTTCGGCGCCGCCGCCGCCGCGCCGCCCTTTACCACCTGCTACCGCATGGCCTTTGACGCGGGGCGCGCATAGGTAAAATTGGCCCTGCTGCGCCGGGCCGTCGGCTGACCGCGCCTGCGCCCCATTCAAACCATCCTCGGAACAAGACCATGCCACTCGTCTCCATGCGTGAACTGCTCGACCATGCCGCCGCCAACGGCTACGGCATACCGGCCTTCAACGTCAACAACCTGGAGCAGGTGCAGGCCGTGATGGAGGCCGCCAAGGAAACGGGCGCGCCGGTGATCCTGCAAGCCAGCGCCGGGGCGCGCAAGTATGCGGGCGAGCCCTTCATCAAGCACCTGATCCTGGCTGCCATCGAGGCGTACCCGGCCATCCCGCTGGTCATGCACCAGGACCACGGGCAGAGCCCGGACGTGTGCCAGGGCGCGATCAACCTGGGCTTCAGCTCGGTGATGATGGACGGCTCGCTGGAATCCGACGGCAAGACGGTGGCCAGCTATGAATACAACGTGGACGTGACCCGCAAGGTGGTGGACATGGCGCACAAGGTCGGCGTCACCGTCGAGGGCGAGCTCGGCGTGCTGGGCTCGCTCGAAACCATGAAGGGTGACAAGGAGGACGGCCACGGCGCCGAGGGCACGATGACGCGCGAGCAATTGCTCACCGACACCGAGCAGGCCGCCGACTTCGTGAAGCAGACGCAGATCGACGCGCTGGCCATCGCCATCGGCACCAGCCACGGCGCCTACAAGTTCACGCGCAAGCCCACGGGCGACATCCTGGCCATCGACCGCATCAAGGAGATCCACGCGCGCATCCCCAACACCCACCTGGTGATGCACGGCTCCTCCAGCGTGCCGCAGGAGCTGCTGGCCATCATCCGCCAGTACGGCGGCGCCATGAAGGAAACCTACGGCGTGCCGGTCGAGGAGATCCAGGAGGCCATCCAGCACGGCGTGCGCAAGATCAACATCGACACCGACATCCGCCTGGCCATGACCGGCGCGGTGCGCAAGTTCCTGGCCGAGCACCCCGAGAAGTTCGACGCCCGCGAGTGGCTCAAGCCCGCGCGCGAGGCCGCCAAGCAGATCTGCAAGCAGCGCTACCTGGAGTTCGGCTGCGAAGGCCAGGCCGGCAAGATCAAGGGCCAGAGCCTCCAGGACGTGGCCGCGCAGTACGCCAGCGGCGCGCTGGCCCAGGTCGTGCGCTGAGCGCCCGAGCGGCGGCCCATCCATCCCTTTCCCCCCACGGGCCCGCTCACGCAGCGGGCTTTCGCTTTCAGAGAAGAACCGCCCCCCGCCATGCGCAACGCCCTGCACACCTCCTCCCTCACTTCCCTGCCCCTGCTCGCGCGCGGCAAGGTGCGCGACAACTACGCCGTCGGCAGCGACCGCATCCTCATGGTGGCCAGCGACCGCATCAGCGCGTTCGACGTCATCATGGGCGAGCCCATCCCGGGCAAGGGCGAACTGCTCACCCAGCTCAGCCTGTTCTGGTTCGCGCGCCTGGGCCACGTCTGCCCCAACCACCTGACCGGCGACGCGCCCGAGAGCGTGGTCGCGCCCGCCGAGGTGCCGCAGGTGCAGGGCCGCGCCATGCTGGTCCAGCGCCTGAAGCCCGTGCCCATCGAGGCCGTGGTGCGCGGCTACCTGGCCGGCAGCGGCTGGAAGGAATACCAGCAGGGCCAGTCGGTCTGCGGCGTGCCGCTGCCCGCGGGGCTGAAGAACGCCAGCCCGCTGCCCGAGCCCATCTACACCCCGGCGGCCAAGGCCGAGATGGGCGCGCACGACGAGAACATCACTTACGAGCGCACGGTGGAGATGGTGGGCCCGCAGCTCGCCGCGCAGATCCGCGACACCGCCATCGCGCTCTACAAGGAGGCCGCGGCGTTCGCGCTGACCAAGGGCCTGATCATCGCGGACACCAAGTTCGAGTTCGGGCTCGATGCCGGCGGCCAGCTCGTGCTGATGGACGAGGTGCTCACGCCCGACAGCTCGCGCTACTGGCCGGCGGACGGCTATGCCGACGCCTGCGCCCGGGGCGAGAACCCGCCGAGCTTCGACAAGCAGTACCTGCGCGACTGGCTCGAGGCCGTGCGCATCAACGGCCAGCCCTGGAACAAGACCCCGCCGGCGCCGCGCCTGCCGCAGCAGGTGGTGGAGAAGACCGCCGCCAAGTACCGAGAAGCGCTGGAGCGCCTCACGGCCTGAGCATCAAATCGGCCTCCAGCGCAGTAGATACGGGCGCAGGTAGCTACTGATTCAGTAGCAAACGGCTGCGCGCATCAGCTCAGGATGATCGAGCTGAGCCGGCGCCGGTAGCTTGCCACCAGCGGGTCGTCGGGCGGAATCTGGCCCTCGGCCACCGCGGGCTTGGGCGGCTCGATGATCTCCAGGATGGCGATGTAGGTCTTGCGCGCGGCCTCGTCGTTCCAGGCGCGATCGCGCATGAGGATCTCCAGCAGTTCGTCCATCGCGTCGGTCCAGCGCTGCCGGGCCAGCAGCACCTGGGCGCGGCCGAAGCGCGCGTCGAAGTCGCGCTTGGCCGCGGCGATGCGGGCGTCGAACTCGCCCACGTCGGGGTGCGCATCGGCGAAGTCGATGGCGTCCATCCAGCGCTGGAGTGCGTCGAAGCGGCGCACCGCCGGCGCCTTGGCGATCACCGGGGCGAAGGCCACCTTGGCGTCGTCCACGCGGCCCTCCTGCAGCAGCAGCTTCACGTAGTCGAAGCGCGCGCCGTCGTTGGCGGGATCGGTGGCGAGGGCGTGCTGCAGCTTCTCCAGCGCACCTTCGGTATCGCCCTCGGCCAGGGCCTGCTGCGCCTGCTCATCCTCGGCCTGGGCCTGGGTTTCCTCGGCGCTGGGCACGTGCTTGTCGAGGAAGGCGCGCACCTGGCTTTCGGGCAGTGCGCCCATGAAGCCGTCCACCGGCTGGCCACCCATCATGAGGATGCAGGTCGGGATGCTGCGGATGCCGAACGCGCCCGCGAGTTGCTGCTCCTGGTCGGAGTCGATCTTCACGAGCTTGAAGCGGCCTTCGTAGGCGGTTTCGAGCTTTTCGAGGATGGGCCCGAGCGTCTTGCACGGCCCGCACCACGGCGCCCAGAAGTCGAGCAGCACGGGCTGGGTCATCGAGGCGGCGACCACCTCGGCTTCAAAGTTTTCTATGGTGACGTCGATCATGCAAACACCCTGAGGGGCAAAAAGTAAAATTCAAAGCTGTCAACTGAACAGCCCACACTATGTCATCCATCCACATCGGCGTGGTCATGGGGTCCAGCAGCGACTGGGACACCATGCAGCATGCAGTGCAGATTCTCCAGCAATTCGGCGTCCCCCACGAGGCACGGGTGGTGTCGGCACACCGCATGCCCGACGACATGTTCGCCTACGCCGAGGCCGCTGCAGGCCGGGGGCTGAAAGCCATCATCGCCGGTGCGGGCGGGGCGGCGCACCTGCCGGGCATGCTGGCGGCCAAGACGGTGGTGCCGGTGCTCGGCGTGCCCGTGGCCAGCCGCCACCTGCAGGGGCTGGATTCACTCTACAGCATCGTGCAGATGCCCAGGGGCGTGCCGGTGGCCACCTTCGCCATCGGCGCGGCGGGCGCGGCCAACGCGGCGCTGTTCGCCGTGGCCATGCTGGCCGCCGACGATGCCCGGCTGCGCACGCAGCTCGAAACCTTCCGTACCCAGCAGACGGAACTCGCACGCGGCATGGCCTTGCCGCCTGCGGCATGAACGCTCCGATCCTTCCCGGCGGCCAGGCCGTGCTCGGCGTGCTCGGCGGCGGGCAACTGGGGCGCATGTTCGTCCATGCGGCGCAGCGCATGGGCTACTTCACCGCGGTGCTCGACCCCGACCCGGACAGCCCCGCGGGCCGCGTGAGCCATCACCACATCGAGGCCGACTACCTCGACCCCGGCGCCCTCGACCGGCTGGCCGGGCTGTGCGACGCAGTGACGACCGAGTTCGAGAACGTGCCCGCCGCCGCGCTCGCCGACCTGGCCGCGCGCCTGCCCGTGGCGCCGGGCGCCGATGCGGTCGCCATCGCGCAGGACCGCGCGCGCGAGAAGGCGCACTTCGTCGCCTGCGGCGTGCCCTGCGCGCCGTATGCCGAAATAGAAACCATCGAGGCCCTGGCCGCCCTGGTGGCGCCGCCGAGCGCAGCACACGAAGGGGCTGGCGGGGGGGCGGGGCTGTTTCCGGGCATCCTGAAGACATCCCGCCTCGGCTACGACGGCAAGGGCCAGGCACGCGTGGCCACGCCCGCCGAGCTGGCCGCCGCCTGGGAGCGCCTGGGCCGCGTGCCCTGCGTGCTCGAAAAAATGCTGCCACTCGCCGGCGAATGCTCGGTCATCGTCGCGCGCGGCGCCGACGGCGCGCTGGTGCACCTGCCGCCGCAGCGCAACCTGCACCGCGACGGCATCCTCGCGGCGACCGAGGTCTTTGAACAAAATATGCCTCCAGCGCTTATGGAACAAGCGGTTGTAGCTGCGAAATCGATAGCAAACGGCCTGCGCTACGTGGGCGTGCTCTGCGTCGAGTTCTTCATGCTGGAGGACGGTGCGCTGGTCGTCAACGAGATGGCGCCGCGCCCGCACAACAGCGGCCACTACAGCATCGATGCCTGCGACGTGTCGCAGTTCGAGCTGCAGGTGCGCGCCATGGCGGGCCTGCCGCTCACGCAGCCGCGCCAGCACAGCCCGGCGGTCATGCTCAACCTGCTGGGCGACCTGTGGTTTGCGCAAGGTGGCGGCGCGCCCGCCACGCCGCCCTGGGACCAGGTGCTGGCCCTGCCCGGCGCCCACCTGCACCTGTACGGCAAGCGCGACGCCAAGCGCGGGCGCAAGATGGGCCACCTGACCCTCACTGCCGCCACGCAGGCCCAGGCGCGCGCGACGGCGCTGCGCGCGGCGGCGCTGCTCGGCGTCGCGCCGTTCTGACCATGGTGCTCGACGGCAGCCTGCCCGCCTCCATCGACGCCGCCGTGCGCGCGCTGCGCGCGGGCGAACTGCTGGGCCTGCCCACCGAGACCGTCTACGGCCTGGCGGCGGACGCCGACAACGCCCAGGCCGTGGCCCGCATCTTCGCCGCCAAGGGCCGGCCCAGCGACCACCCGCTCATCGTCCACGTGGCCGAGCCTGCGGGTATCGCGCGCTTCGCGCACGCTGTGCCGGCCTTCGCCCAGGCGCTGGCCGCCGCATTCTGGCCCGGCCCACTCACGCTGATCCTGCCGCGCCGCGCCGGCGTGGCCGAGGCCGCCGCGGGTGGGCAGGATTCCGTGGGCCTGCGCTGCCCGTCCCACCCCGTGGCGCAGGCCGTGCTGCGTGCCTGCGCCGCGGCGGGCATCGCCGGCCTGGCGGCGCCCAGCGCCAACCGCTTCGGGCGCGTGAGCCCTACCGCCGCCCTGCACGTGCAGGGCGAATTCGGCGACGACCTGCTGGTGCTCGACGGCGGCGCCTGCGCCGTGGGCATCGAGTCCACCATCGTCGACTGCACGCGCGGCGCGCCCGTGCTGCTGCGCCCCGGGGCCATCACGCGCGAGCAGGTCGAGTCCGCCTGCGGCCAGCGCCTGCGCTCGCGCGAAGAGCTGCAGGCGCCCGACCCGCGTGCGTCCGGCACGCTGGCCGCGCACTACGCGCCCACGGCGCAGGTGCGGCTGATGGACGCGCGCGCGCTGCAGACGGCGCTCGACGTGCTGGGCGCCGATGCGGCCAACATCGCGGTGTATGCCCGCGCCGTGCTGCGCACTCGTTCGCCGCGCGTGGTGATGCGCCGCATGCCCGACGATGCCGAGGCCGCCGCGCAGCAGTTGTTCGCCGCCCTGCGCGCGTTCGACGCGCAGGGCGTGAAGCTGATCTGGATCGAGACGCCGCCCGACACGTCCGCGTGGGAAGGCGTGCGCGACCGCCTGCGCCGCGCGGCGGCGGCGGCATGACGGCACCACCCTCGTTAAACTACCCCCCGCTTTTCTGGAGAAAACCCCATGGCAGTTAATTGGTTGCGGCGCGGTTTCCTGGCCGCTGCATGCGCATCGGCGGCGTTGCTCGCGGCATGCGGTTCGAGCACCATCGAGTCGGCGCTTTCCCCGTCGCGCATCATCGTCTTCGGCGACGGCATGGCTGACGTGGGGCAAAACGGGTCGCGCTACACGGTCAACGACGCTTCCCTCAACGTCTGGACGGCGCAGCTCGCTGGCCGCTACGACCTGACGCTCACCGCAGCCTCGGCGGGCGGCACGGGTTATGCGCGCGGCAATGCGCGCATCGCCGCCAAGCCCGACGCGGCGGGCAACGCCGCCACGCTGACCATGGCCGAGCAGATCGATGCCTTCCGGGCCGCGGGCGGCGTGTTCGGCGACTCCGACCTGGTGGTGCTGAACGGCGGCGTGGCCGACGTCGTCGCCGAGATGGCGGCGGTCAACGCCGGCACCGAGACCAGCGACCAGATGCTCGCCAACCTGAAGCAGGCCGGGCGCGACCTGGGCGCGCAGGCGCAGCGGCTGGTTGCCGCGGGTGCCCAGCATGTGTTTGTGGTCGGCTCCATCGACCTGGGCCGCACGCCCTGGGGCACGGCCATCGACAAGCGTTCCCTGCTGACCAACGCTTCACTCGAGTTCAACAACGCATTCCTGATTTCCGTGGTGGGCATGGGCAAGAACGTGTTCTACGTGGACAGCGCCTACTACTTCAACCTGATGACCGGCTCGCCGGGCTCGTATGCGTTCGACACCTCGGAGACGCCGGTGTGCACCTCGGTGGACCCCGGCAACGGCATCGGCATCGGTGCGGGCGAGGTCAACTCGGCGCTTTGCAACGCCAGCACGCTGCTGCCCGGCGTGACCGACTATTCCAAGTACGTGTACGCCGACAAGATCTACCCCACCCCCGCGGCGCACCGCCAGTTCGGCGACTGGGCCTACGACCGGCTGCGCACGCAGTGGTGAGTTGAGCGCGCAGCCGCCGCGTCAGAAGCGGTAGCCGGCCGCGACCGCGAACACGTCGGGGTGTCTCAGAGCCAGCCGGCGGCCGACAGCGAGCGCGACACCATCTGGCCCATCAACTGGTGGCCGTAGGGCGTGGGGTGGAAGCTGTCGGAGAAAGCGTAGCTTTTCCACCAGTCGGCGCCGCCGGCCGCGCCCGCAGGCGGCGCCATGGCCGACAGCGCGGCGGCGCTGCAGGCCGGGAAGCTGTAGGTCGGCAGGCCGTCGCCGCCCATGCCCGTGACCGGACAGACCGGCGTGGTGGAGTTGCTCAGGCCGAACTGCGACGGGTTGGCCACCTGGTCGTTGAGGTCGGTGTAGAAGTCCACCACCACGACCTTGGCGTTGCCGGCGAAGTCCGCCGCCAGCCGGGTGTTGAACGCCTCCACCCAGCCCCTGGACAGCGCCAGCACCTGTGCCGCCGCCGCGTCGCCCGCGCTGGCCTTGATGCTGGCCAGCACCATCTGCAGGCGCGGCGTGTTGTATACGCCCGGCATGTTCAGCACGGCCACGCGCGTGGCGCCCTTGCCCAGCACGTTGGCGCTGATGGCGCCGCTGAACTGGGCGGCCAGCGCCTGCATGTAGGCGCCGCCCACGGTCGCCATGCCCGTGGCGCCGCCTGCGAAGGCTGCATCCACGGTGGCCGCGGGCAGCAGGCTCTTGAGCAGCGCGCCGTAGGTGGCCGCGCCGTCGCTGTCGGCATTCAGGTAGGCGCCGATCAGGTCGGCGGCGTCGTTGCCGCCGCCGTCCACCAGCACCAGGTCCTGTGCCGTGAAGCCGTTGGCCCCGGCATCGGACATCTGCTGCGTGATGGAGAGGGGCGAGGTGGGCGCGCTGGCGTAGTTGATGCGCCCGCCGGCCACCGCGTAGTTGGTGCAGGTTGCGGCCTTGTCGAAGGTGCTGCCCGTGGACACGTAGTACGGGCACAGCGTCTTGCCGTAGCTCGCGGCCACGCGCTCGGGCCAGATCGGCGTGGAGCCCGTGCCCGTGGGCGCGCTGCCCTGTACCGTGGCCTTGAAGCCGAAGGTGCCGCTGTCGGCCAAGCTGTCGCCCATGACCTTGACGATGGAAACGGAGGCCTGCGGCGTGGTGTCGGCCCCGTCGCCGCCGCACGCGGCCAGGAAGGCGGCCGCGCCCAGCGCGGCCCAGGTGGTGGTGGTGAAACGGGGGTGGCCCATGCGTTGCTCCTGGTTAAAAAATCAAACGTCCGTTCTTTTTTGCGGCGCATAGGGGGATCATCCTGGAAACGGCAGTTGGATGCGCCTGCCGGTGCCGTGATCGGGGTGCCAGGCAAGACCGGGCGACGCGGCGGGCTTACTACCCGCAAGGAGGAGCAACGCCGCATGGCGCCCCGAGCGCGGTGCTGGCAGGTGCATGGCGCTCTCACCCATGAGGTGAACCCCATCGAAGCCGTGAACGCTCGATTTCATGCGGCCTGGCAAGGGATACGAAGCGGTCAACTGCCGTTTCCAGGATCATTAGCGCGGTCCAGCGGGGAAATACTGAGATTCGCTATTCCCGCGCCGTCCAGTCCACCAGCGCGTCGAAGGCCGGGCGCAGCGCGCCCGCGTTGGCGTGGTTGGCGAACGCCACCAGGATGTAGCGCCGCCCGCTCGGTGCATGCACGTAGCCGGCCACCGCGGCCACGTCGCGCAGGCTGCCGGTCTTCAGGTGCGCCGCGCCGACGAAGCGCGTCTGGCTGCGGCGCAGCGTGCCGTCCACGCCCGAGATCGGCAGCGACGAGGCCAGCTCCGGCATCAGCGGCGACTGCCAGGCTGCCTGCAGCATGCGCGCCAGGGCCTGGGCGCTGATGCGTCCGTCGCGGCTCAGTCCTGCGCCGTTGTCGAACACAGGCATGTCGGCCTCGCCGAAGCGCTCGCGCCACCACTGGCGCAGCACCTCGCGCGAGCCCTCGGGCGTGCCGGTGCCGTTGCGCTGCAGGCTCAGCGTCAGGAAGAGCTGCTGCGCCATCACGTTGTTGCTGTACTTGTTGATGTCGCGGATCACCTCCGCCAGCGCAGGCGACGCCATGCCGAACGCGGGCGGCAGCCCTTCGGGCACGCGCCCATCGCGCACGCGCCCGGCGAGCCTGCCGCCGATCTCGCGCCACATGCCCTCGATGGCGCGCGCGGCATAGGCGCCGGGGTCGGCATAGGCCACGGGCCAGGCCCGCTCGCCGCAGGCGGCGGGGTACACGCCGTCGAACGCCACGCGCGTGGCGGCGGAAAAATCGGCCTTCAGCGCGCCGCGCCAGTCGCCACATTCGGCGCCCGGTGCGGCCAGCGCCACCGTGGCCGGCATCTGCACGCCCGCCAGCGGCGGCTCCGACACCACGCGCGCGCTGCCCGCTGCCGGATCGGGCACGAAGGTCATGACGATGGACTTGTAGTTGACCAGCAGCGCGTCGGGCGCGGCGTTGTAGGGCCTGAGCGGCTCGCCGTCGAAGCCCGCGGGGTCGGCGGGCGGCAGGGCGAAGGCGCTGCGGTCGAGCACGATGTCGCCCGCGATGGCCTGCACGCCCTGGCCCTGCAGGCGGCGCAGCAGCAGCCAGAGCCGCTCCACCACGAGCTTGGGGTCGCCGCGGCCCTGGATGTAGGCGTTGCCCTGCAGCACGCCGCCCTGCACCGGGCCGTCGAGGTACACGCTGGTGTTCCAGGCATAGGCCGGCCCCAGCAGGTCCAGCCCCGCGTAGGTGGTGGCCAGCTTCATGACCGAGGCCGGGTTCATCGGCACCTGCGCGCGCCAGGCCAGCCGCGGCGTGCGCGCCTGCGCCTCCACGACCAGTATCGAGACGGCCTCGCGCGGCACGCGGGCGCGCGCCAGGGCGGCGTCCACCTCGGGCGGCAGCGCCGCGCCCTGCGCGCGGGCCGTGAATGTGGTGGCGAAGGGCAGGGCGGCGGCAAGCGTGGCCGCCAGCGCCAGGCGGCGCGACAGGCGAGGGCAGGGCATGGACTGGGAGTCTATGCGCTCCGGATGCGCGCCGGGCGCAGGCATCGCACGCCCCGCCATATGAAAAATTGACCCACGCTTCGCCGCTGCGCGGGTCGCTGCTGCCCCCGAGGGGGCCGTTTTCCATCTTGGGGCGGCCAGTCCCGGCGATGAAAACCCGCTCCGCCGATAATCAGGGCGATGCGCCTCTCCTCCCGCACCGTCGGCCTGCAGTCAGCCGTCGTCATGGTCGCCATCTGGTCGTCCTTCACCGTCATCGCGCGCGCCGCCGGCAGACGCATCGTCAGCAGCCTGGGCGGCATATCGCCGCTGCCGCTGGGGCAGACCGCGCTGCTGGGCACCTTCGGCGGGCTGCCATTCATGGTGGCCGCCCGCACCCGGGCTGCCTACAGCGTGCTGGCGCGCCGCCACGCGGTGGACGCAGTGCGCGTCACCATCGCCGTCACGGCCTTCGCCTGCGCCACCTACGTGCCAGCGTTCGCGCTGCTCACGGGCCTGGGCATCGCGCCCATGCACCCGGGTACGGCGCCGACGGGCGAGATTGCCTTCGGCCTGCTGTTCCAGGGCTGCGGCTCGGCGGTGGCCTGCGGGGGGCGGCCATGAAGCTGCTGGCATTCGACACCAGCACCGAGGCGCTGTCCGTCGCCGTGCAGCACGGCGCGCAGGCGTGGCGGCACAGCGGCGCGGGCGGGGCGCAGGCATCGGCCACGCTGATTCCCACGGCGCGCGCGCTCATGGCACAGGCGGGGCTGCTGGGTTTCGCCGCGCTCGACGCGGTGGTGTTCGGGCGCGGGCCGGGCTCGTTCACGGGGCTGCGCACGGCCTGTTCGGTGGCGCAGGGCCTGGCCTTCGGGGCCGGGGTGCCGGTGCTGCCGGTCGACACGCTGCTGGCCGTGGCCGAGGACGCCCGCGCGCGCCATGGCTGCGACCGCGTGGTGGCCGTACTGGATGCGCGCATGGGCGAGGTCTATGCCGCCGCCTGCGCCTGGAATGCCGGCACCGGCCTGTGGCGGTGCGATGCCGACTTCGCCCTCTGCGCCCCCGAGGCGCTGCCGGTGCCGCCGGGCTGGACCGTGGCCGGCAACGCCCGCGCCGCGTATGGCGAGCGCCTGGCCCCCGGCGCCGCGCATGTGGACGCGCTGCCCACGGCGGATGCCCTGCTGCGCCTGGCGCCCGCGCTGCTCGCCGCCGGCAAGGCCGTGGCCGCCGCCGCCGCGCTGCCGCGCTACATTCGCGATAAAGTCGCCAAGACCACGGCAGAGCGCGAAGCCGAACGCGCGGCCCTGGCCGGCCACCCCTGATGCCTTCTTCCCATGAGCGCCCTGCCCACCACCGTCGAAGCCCGGTTCGAGCCCCTGGCCGAGCCGCTGCTCGACGCCGTGGTCGCGGTGGAACTGCAGGCCTACACCCACCCCTGGTCGCGCGGCAACTTCCGCGACTCGCTGGCCGCCGGCTACGAGGCGCAGGCGCTGATGGCCGGCGACACGCTGCTCGGCTACTTCGTCGCCATGAAGGGCGTGGACGAGGTGCACCTGCTCAACATCACCGTCGCCCCGGCCTTCCAGCGCCAGGGCTGGGCGCGCGTGATGCTCGACGCGCTGGCCCTGTGGTCGCGCGGCCAGGACGCGCAGTGGCTCTGGCTCGAAGTGCGCAAGAGCAACCTGCGCGCGCAGCACGTCTATGTGCTGTACGGCTTCCGCAGCGTGGGCGAGCGCCGCCGCTACTACCCCGCCCATGCGGACGAGCGCGAGGACGCCATCGTCATGAGCCTGCGCCTATGAACCTGGAAACAGCAGTTGACCGCTTTGCATCCCTTGCCAGGCCGCAGGAAATCGAGCGTTGCCGGCTTCGATGGGGTTCACCGCGTGGGTGAGAGCGCCATGCACCTGCCAGCACCGCGCTCGGCGCGCCATGCGGCGTTGCTCCTCCTTGCGGGCACCAAGCCCGCCGCGTCGCCCGGTCTTGCCTGGCACCCCGATCACGGCACTGGCAGGCGCATCCAACTGCCGTTTCCAGGATGAACGCCCGCTGATGAGCCTCGACCTGGATCGCCGCCAGCGCGCCATGCTGGAAGAAATGGGCATCACCGTCTGGTGGCCCGATGCGCCCGTACCGCCGGTCGCGGCTGCGGAGCCCGCCGTGGCGCCGCCGGCGCGCGCCGCGCCTCCTGCCGCCGCAGCGCGGCCAC
>NZ_JARGEN010000023.1 GCF_029211125.1 Curvibacter soli | reverse complement strand
GACTTGCAGGTGCGGAATATGTCCAGGTCAGCGGCAGGCACGGCAGAGCAGCCGGGTAAAAATGTTCGGGCCAAGTCGGGCCTGAACAAATCCATCCTCGATCAAGGCTGGTTCGAGTTCCGCTGCCAACTGGACTACAAGCTGGGATGGAATGGCGGCTGGCTCATCGCCGTGCCGCCGCAGAACACGAGTCGTACCTGTCCGTGCTGCGGCCATGTGTCGGCGGACAACCGCCAGACGCAGGCGCAATTCCTGTGCGTCGCGTGCGGCTTCGAGGCAAACGCCGATGTGGTCGGCGCGATCAATGTACTAAGGGCGGGACACGCCCGGTTCGCCTGTGAAGTGAGCGGTGCAGCAGTGCCGCCAGCAGCAGGAACCCACCGAAGCGACTCAGGGGCGGCTCCATGCCGCGCCTGAGCGCCGTAGGAAGCTCCGGCATTCATGCCGGGGAGGATGTCAAAACACCCACCCCCGAAGCGGCCCACGCTGCCGCGTGTAGCCGCATCCCCTCCAGGGGGCGACGACAGTGGCCGGGCAAAGCCCGTTTCACGGCGTCCGCTGGCTTCTGGTGTCGCTCACTAGAATCACAGGCTTTCCCCCGAACATCCAGAAAGCCCCGCCATGAGCCTGAAATGCGGCATCGTGGGCCTGCCCAACGTCGGCAAGTCCACTCTCTTCAACGCGCTGACTAAGGCCGGCATCGCCGCCGAGAACTACCCCTTCTGCACCATCGAGCCCAACACTGGCGTGGTCGAGGTGCCCGATCCGCGCCTGAAGCAGCTCGCCGAGGTCGTGCAGCCCGAGCGCATTGTGCCCGCCATCGTGGAGTTCGTGGACATCGCCGGCCTGGTGGCCGGCGCCAGCAAGGGCGAAGGCCTGGGCAACCAGTTCCTCGCGCATATCCGCGAGACCGATGCCATCGTCAACGTCGTGCGCTGCTTCGAGGACCCTAACGTCATCCATGTGGCCGGCAAGGTGGACCCGATCGCCGACATCGAGGTAATCCAGACCGAACTGTGCCTAGCCGACCTGGCCACCGTGGAAAAGGCGCTCAACCGCTACAGCAAGGCTGCCAAGTCCGGCAACGACAAGGAAGCCACCAAGCTCGTGGCGCTGCTCACGCCCATACAGGCCGCGCTCGACCAGGGCAGGCCCGCGCGCAGTGTGCCGGTGGCCAAGGACGACCTGCCGCTGCTCAAGCCGCTGTGCCTGATCACCGCCAAGCCCGCGATGTTCGTCGGCAACGTGGCCGAGGACGGCTTCGACGGCAACCCGCTGCTCGACCGCCTGCGGGACTACGCCGCTGCGAAGAACGCGCCCGTGGTGGCCATTTGTGCCAAGATCGAGGCCGAGATGGCAGAGATGGGCGACGAGGACCGCGACCTGTTCCTGGCCGAGATGGGCCAGGACGAGCCTGGCCTGAATCGCCTCATCCGCGCGGGCTTCAAGCTGCTAGGCCTGCAGACCTACTTCACTGCCGGCGTGAAGGAAGTGCGCGCCTGGACCATCCACGCGGGCGACACCGCGCCGCAGGCCGCCGGCGTGATCCACGGCGACTTCGAGCGCGGCTTCATCCGCGCCCAGACCATCGCCTTCGACGACTTCATCCGCTACAAGGGCGAGCAGGGCGCCAAGGACGCGGGCAAGATGCGCGCCGAAGGCAAGGAATACGTGGTGAAGGACGGGGACGTGCTGAACTTCCTGTTCAACGTCTGAAGCTGTGCGCCAGTCGGGCCTTCTGGCTGGTGGCCTACCCCAGCCAGGGCCACGAGATGCTGT
>NZ_JARGEN010000022.1 GCF_029211125.1 Curvibacter soli | reverse complement strand
GATCGACTCGCTTCGCGTCGCCGATCTCAGGTCGCTCCAGGCTCATACCTGAATTGGAAAAGACTGTTACTTTTTCACGGGCGGCGGCGTGGCCCGCCGCTGGAATGGCGCGCCGATGCTACCTCGCGCCCCATGAACGGCTATTCGGCCCTGGCCTTGCGCGCCTGCAGCGCCTTGCCGACGGCAATGACGAATGCCGCACCCAGCGCCGCTGCCGCGTAGTGCAGCCAGGGGTTGGCAGCCAGCACGTCGTGCAGCGATACATCGGCGGCAATGGTTTCACCCCCCACCCAGCCGATGAGCGCGGCGCCCAGGGTAACGATGATCGGGAAGCGTTCCATGAGCTTGATCATCAGCGTGCTGCCGAAGATCACCAGCGGGATGCTGATGGCCAGGCCGGCGATCAGCAGCACCATGCTGCCGTCCGCGGCGGCGGCCACGGCGATTACGTTGTCCAGGCTCATGACCAGGTCAGCGATCAGAATGGTGCGTACCGCCGAGAGCAGCCCGTCCTGCGTCTTGTCGGATTCCCCCTCTTCGTCGTCCTCGTCGCCCAGCAGTTGGATGCCGATCCACAGCAGCAACGCGCCGCCCACGATCTGCAGGAATGGCAGCGCCAGCAGCTTCACGGCCACGACCGTGAGCACGATGCGCAGCACCACGGCGGCGGCGGAGCCCAGGAAGACCGCTTTCTGCTGCTGCTGCGGCGGCAGCGAGCGCGCGGCCAACGCGATCACCACGGCGTTGTCGCCCGAAAGAATGATGTTGATCCAGATGATCTTGACCAGGCCGATCCAGAAGTCGGCGCTTTGCAGCAGTTCCATTGCTTTGATCTCCATGTTATGAATGAAGAAGCGCCCGGAACCAGGGTTCCGAGCGCTTCTCTTTATGAGGAGTTGGCAGTGTAGCGGTGGCGCGCGGCGCGCCGATTCGTAAAACTGCTTATAGCAAGGACTTGAGCAGCTTGGCCATTTCGGACGGGTTGCGCGTGACCTTGAAGCCGCTTTCCTCCATGACCGCGAGCTTGGCTTCGGCCGTGTCGGCACCGCCCGAAATCAGCGCGCCCGCATGGCCCATGCGCTTGCCCGCAGGCGCGGTGACGCCGGCGATGAAGCCGACGACGGGCTTCTTCATGTTGGCCTTGCACCAGCGGGCGGCGTCGGCCTCGTCGGGGCCGCCGATCTCGCCGATCATGATGACGGCGTCGGTATCCGGATCGTCGTTGAAGGCCTGCATCACGTCGATGTGCTTCAGTCCGTTGATCGGGTCGCCGCCGATGCCCACGGCGCTGGACTGGCCCAGGCCGATTTCAGTGAGCTGCGCCACGGCTTCATAGGTCAGTGTGCCGGAGCGGCTGACCACGCCGATGCGGCCCTTGCGGTGGATGTGGCCGGGCATGATGCCGATCTTGATCTCGTCGGGCGTGATCAGGCCGGGGCAGTTGGGGCCCAGCAGCAGCGTTTTCTTGCCGCCAGCGGCTTCCTTGGCCTTCATCTTGTTGCGCACCAGCAGCATGTCCTTGACCGGAATGCCTTCGGTGATGGCGATCACCAGGTCGAGGTCGGCTTCGACAGCCTCCCAGATGGCGTCCGCAGCGCCCGCGGGCGGCACGTAGATCACGGAGACGGTGGCGCCGGTTTCCCTGGCCGCGTCCTTCACCGACGCGAAGATCGGGATGTTGAAGATCGATTCGCCCGCCTTCTTGGGGTTCACGCCGGCGACGAAAGCGTTCTTGCCGTTGGCATACTCCTGGCACTTTTCCGTATGGAACTGACCGGTCTTGCCGGTAATGCCCTGGGTGATGACCTTGGTGTCCTTGTTGATGTAGATCGACATGACTATGTTCCTTACTTGACCGCCGCCACGACCTTCTGGGCCGCTTCCGCCATGGTGTCCGCGCTGATGATGGGCAGGCCGGATTCGGCCAGCATCTTCTTGCCCAGCTCTTCGTTCGTGCCCTTCATGCGCACGACCAGCGGCACCGAGAGGTTCACTGCCTTGCAGGCGGTGATGACGCCCGTGGCGATGGTGTCGCACTTCATGATGCCGCCGAAGATGTTGACCAGGATGGCCTTGACCTTGGGGTTCTTGAGCATGATCTTGAACGCCTCGGTCACCTTCTCGGGGGTGGCGCCGCCGCCCACGTCGAGGAAGTTGGCCGGCTCGGCACCGAAGAGCTTGATGGTGTCCATGGTGGCCATGGCCAGGCCGGCGCCATTGACCAGGCAGCCGATGTCGCCGTCTAGGCTGATGTAGGCCAGGTCGAACTTGCTGGCTTCGATTTCGGCGGGATCTTCTTCGTCAAGGTCGCGCAGGGCCACGATCTCGGGGTGGCGGAACAGCGCGTTGGGGTCGAAGTTGAACTTGGCGTCCAGCGCGGTGATATTGCCCTTGCTGTCGCGGTTCAGCGGGTTGATTTCGACCAGCGAAGCGTCAGTGTCCATGTAGCAGGCGTAGAGCTTCTTGAACACATCCACGGCCTGGGCGGTGGAGCCCGCCGGGATGCCGATGCCGTCGGCGATCTCCTTGGCCTGCGCGTCGGTCAGTCCGGCGATCGGGTCGGCGAACACCTTGATGATCTTGTCGGGGTGGGAATGGGCCACTTCCTCGATGTCCATGCCGCCTTCGCTCGATGCGATGAAGGCCACCTTCTGCGTGGCGCGGTCGGTCACCACGGACACGTAGTATTCCTTCTGGATGTCGGCGCCATCTTCGATGTAGAGGCGGCGCACCTTCTGGCCTTCGGGGCCGGTCTGGTGCGTGACGAGTTGCATGCCGAGAATCTGACCGGCCAGCGTCTTCACGTCCTCGATGGTCTTGGCGACCTTCACGCCGCCGCCCTTGCCGCGGCCGCCCGCGTGGATCTGGGCCTTGACCACCCATACCGGGCCGCCGAGCTTCTGCGCGGCTTCCACCGCCTCCTGCACCGTGAACGCCGGGATACCGCGCGGAACGGGCACACCAAAATGACGCAAGATCTCCTTGCCTTGGTATTCGTGAATCTTCATGAGGTCTCTCTCAGAGGAACGGGTAAGACGATTGCTGCCCGGCACGGAGGGATCAGGGGCCGGCCAGCGGACGGGCGCACAGCAGCCTTCGACTGTATCATGCGGCGCTGCACAATGCCTGTGCGATCACCGCCCCGTACTCTGATTCGGCTTTTCCACCCCTTACGCTCCGGCAGGACACACGAACCATGCCCAAGGTCTTCATCGATGGCGAAGCCGGCACCACCGGCCTGCAAATCCGCGAGCGGCTGCAAAACCTGCCGCAGGTCGAACTCGTGAGCATCGCGCCCGAGCACCGCAAGGACCCCGGGGCCAAGCGCGCGCTGATGGCCGGCGTGGATCTGGCGGTACTGTGCCTGCACGACGACGCGGCCCGCGAATCGGTGGCGCTGATCGACAGCCTGGAGGGCCGGCGGCCCAAGATCATCGACGCATCCACCGCCCACCGGGTCGCTCCGGGCTGGGTCTATGGCTTTCCGGAACTCACGCGCGGCCAGGCGGCGGCGGTGGCCCAGGCCGAGCGCGTAGCCAACCCCGGCTGCTACCCGACCGGCGGCATTGCGTTGTTGCGCCCGCTTGTCGACGCCGGCCTGCTGCCGCCCAGCTACCCGGTGGTGCTGTCCGGCTATTCGGGCTATTCGGGCGGCGGGCGGCAGATGATCGAAGCCCACGAAGTCTCCCACACCGCGCCGCCGCTCGAAATCTACGGCCTGGAACTGACCCACAAGCACGTGCCCGAGCTGTTTCGCTACAGTGGCCTGACGCGCCGCCCGATCTTCGTGCCGGCCGTCGCCAACTACTACGCCGGAATGATCGATCAGATCGGTCTGCAATTCGACCTGATGCAAGGCGTCACGCGCACCCAGCAGTTGGAGGACGCGCTGCGCGCCCATTACGCGGACAGCGAATGGGTCAGTGTCGTCCCGCCCAACGCCCAGGGCCGCCTGGAGCCCACGGCCCTCAACGATACCAACCGGATGGAATTGAGCGTCTACGGCAACGACGCCCAAGGCCAGGCCGTGCTGGTGGCCCGGTTCGACAACCTCGGCAAGGGCGCCAGCGGCGCGGCGGTGCAGAACCTGCGGCTGATGCTCGGGCTCTGACCCATTTTTATCCTGGAAACGGCAGTTGGATGCGCCTGCCGGTGCCGTGATCGGGGTGCCAGGCAAGACGCGACGACGCGGCGGGCTTGGTGCCCGCAAGGAGGAGCAACGCCGCATGGCGCGCCGAGCGCGGTGCTGGCAGGGGCATGGCGCTCTCACCCACGAGGTGAACCCCATCGAAGCCGGCAACGCTCGATTTCCTGCGGCCTGGCAAGGGATACGAAGCGGTCAACTGCTGTTTCCAGGTTTATTCTCCGCCCTCCGTCGCACCGCGCAGCACCCGCGCCACGATGGCGCCGGCGAAGCCGCGCGCCATCAGAAAACGCGCCTGCCGGGCGCGCTCCCTCGCATCCGCGGGCGGCGCGGCGAAGCGCCGCCGCCACACGGCGCGCGCGCGCTCCAGTTCGCTGCCCTGCAGGCGGGTGACCGCCTCGGCCACGGCGTCGGCGGCGATGCCCCGGGCCTGTAGTTCCTGCCGCACCCGCGCCGCGCCGAAGCGCGGGGCGCGCTGGTGCAGCACCGACTGCACCACCCGCGCCTCGCTGATGAAGCCGCGCTCCGCCAGCTCATCGAGCACGCGGGCCAGCTCTCCCGGCACCTGCTCATGCGGCGCGAGCTTGCGCTCCAGCTCGGCGCGCGAATGTTCGCGCTGCGACAGCAGCCGCAGGGCACGGCCCTTGAGCGAGAGGGAGGCGAATGCCATGCTACTAAATTCATAGCTTACAGCGCTTTATATATAAGCGCTGGAGCCACTTTTTGCTTGAATTTCTTATGCTTTCCCCGCCACGGCCTCATCGGCAACCGCGGGCGGCAGCAGCGCGATGCCGAGCGACTCGCGCACCTTGTTCTCGATCTCGCGCGACAGTCCGGCGTTCTCGCGCAGGAACTCGCGCGCGTTGTCGCGGCCCTGGCCGATCTTCTCGCCGTTGTAGGCGTACCAGGCACCGCTTTTCTCGATGATGCGGGCTTCCACGCCCATGTCGATGATCTCGCCCTCGCGGCTGATGCCCTCGCCGAACAGGATGTCGAACTCGGCCGTCTTGAACGGCGATGCGACCTTGTTCTTCACCACCTTGACCTTGGTCTCGTTGCCGATCGCCTCGTCGCCCTTCTTGATCGTGCCGATGCGGCGGATGTCGATGCGCACCGAGGCGTAGAACTTCAGCGCGTTGCCGCCCGTCGTCGTCTCGGGGCTGCCGAACATCACGCCGATCTTCATGCGGATCTGGTTGATGAAGATGACCATGCAGTTGGTCTTCTTGATCGTGGCCGTCAGTTTGCGCAGCGCCTGGCTCATCAGCCGGGCCTGCAGGCCCGGCAGGCTGTCGCCCATCTCGCCCTCGATCTCGGCCTTGGGCGTGAGCGCGGCCACCGAGTCGATGACGATCAGGTCCACCGCGCCGGAGCGCACCAGGCTGTCCACGATCTCCAGCGCCTGCTCGCCGGTGTCGGGCTGGCTGATCAGCAGGTCCTGCAGGTTCACGCCGAGCTTTTGCGCGTACTGGATGTCGAGCGCGTGCTCGGCGTCGACGAAGGCGCAGGTGCCGGCCTGGCGCTGCATCTCGGCGATGACCTGCAGCGTGAGCGTGGTTTTGCCCGAGGATTCGGGGCCGTAGATCTCGACCACCCGCCCGCGCGGCAGGCCGCCTACGCCCAGGGCGATGTCCAGCCCCAGCGAACCGGTGGAGACGACCTGGATGTCCTCGATCACCTCGCCTTCGCCCAGACGCATGATGGTGCCCTTGCCGAACTGCTTTTCGATCTGGGCCAGCGCGGCCTGCAGGGCCTTGGCGCGTTCGGCGGCGGCGGCACTGTTCTTGACGGGAGCGTCCATTTGAAAATCTCCTGGTGGATCAATGGGTTGTGGTGGCTTCGCATGACTGCTTGCACAAACAGACTGGATGCTTGAACAGTATTCTAGGGGTTGCATACTTTTCCGAAAAGCCATTTTTTGGTCAGTTTGATTTACCATTTGGGCATGGACTCCACCCCCGCGCCGGCACCCGACGACCGCTGGCGCCAATCGCACCTGGGCCGGCTGCTCGGAGAGGCGCTGCGGCGCTTCGATGCCCGCGTGCTCGCGCTCATGGCGCACGATGCGGAGGTACCGCTGGCCTTGTCCAACCTGGCCGCGCGGCAGCAGGTCGGCGCGGCCCACATCCACATCACGCGGCACCTGGCGCAGGGCGGCTCGCGGCTGACGGCGCTGGCGCAGAGCGCGGGCATGAGCAAGCAGGCCATGGGCGCGCTGGTGGACCAGTGCGAAGCCTGGGGCCTGGTGGTGCGCGAGGCCGACCCTCTGGACGCGCGGGCGCGGCAGGTACGCTTCACGCCCACAGGGCTGGACTGGCTGGCCGCGTTCCAGCGCGCGGTGGCGCAGGCCGAAGCCGAGTTCACCGAGGCCGTGGGCGCCGAGGTGGCCGCCGTGGTGCGCATCGGGCTGGAGGCATACGGCGCCGCATGACGACTCAAAAAGGAAACCCGGGCCGCGCGGCGCAGCAACCCCATCTCATGCCCATGAAACGCCGCAACTGGAGTACGCTTGGCTCCATCCCCCTCTTGTCCAGAACCAGAAAAGGCACGCGTCGATTCCATGCTGAGCCGGGCACGACTCCACCATCATCCGCAGGCCCGCGCGCGAGAATCTCCAATGACAATAGCCCCCGCCCATGGCCCAGGACGCCGCTGAGCCCCCTTCGGGCAGCGGCATCCGCCGCTCGCTCGGCACGCGCCTGGTGCTGGCCACGCTCGCGTTCAGCCTGGTGTTCACGCTGCTGGCCGTGGGCGTGCGCACCCTGTGGGCCTGGCGCGCCGCAGTGGCAGACATGACGGCGGAGCTGACGCTCATCGAACAGGTGTCGCACCGCACGCTGGCCAAGTCGATCTGGGACCTGGACATGGGGTCGCTGCGCGCCCACATGGAGAGCCTGGCGCAGGCCACGGCGGTGGGCCAGATCGTGCTGACGCTGCCTTCGGTGAACGCGCCACCCGAGGTGCTGCAGCACATGTCGCCGGGCTGGGGCCCGTCGGCGCTGGCGCCGGTGCGCGAGCTCACGCTGACCTACGAGCCCTATCCGGGCCGCAAGGAGCCCGTGGGCACGCTGCGGCTCGCGGGCGACGAGCGCGTGCTGTGGGCGCAGATGCGCAGCGAGGTACTGGCCATTCTGGCCACGCAGATCATCCAGTCGCTGCTGCTGGCGAGCATGGTGATGCTGATGTTCTCGCGCCTGGTTACGCAGCACGTGCGCCGCATCGCACGGCACCTGGCGTGGCTCACGCCCGCCACGCTGGACAAGCCACTCACGCTGGAGCGGCGCGGCGGGCGGCACGACGAGCTGGCGCTGCTGGTGCGCGGCGTCAACCAGTTGCAGGGCAACCTGCAGGACTACCTGCGGCAGAAGACGCAGTACGAGCACGAGCTGGCCAGCCACCGCGACCGGCTCAGCGAACTGGTGCAGGCGCGCACGGCCGAGCTGGAGGCCGCCAACACGCAACTGCGCGTGCTGTCGCAGACCGACGCGCTGACCGGCCTGCCCAACCGCCGGCGCTTCGACGAGGTGAAGCGCAACGAATTCGCCCGCGCGCAGCGCAGCGCGGCGCCGCTGGCACTGCTGGCACTGCTGGTGTGCGACATCGACCACTTCAAACGCTTCAACGACACCTACGGCCACGCCGCAGGCGACGAATGCCTGCAGGCCGTGGCCCAGGCCATGCACCAGCGCGTGCAGCGCTCGGGCGACACGCTGGCGCGCATCGGCGGCGAAGAATTCTGCGTGCTGCTGCCCGCCACCGACGCCGGGCACGCCCTGGTGCTGGCGCGCCACCTGTGCGCCGCGGTGGAGGCGCTGCGCATCCCGCATGCCGCATCCGACGTGGCGGACCACGTGACGCTCAGCGTGGGCGTGGCGCACCATGCCGCCGGCATGCCGGGCGACTTCGAGGCCCTGTTCCACCGGGCCGACCTGGCGCTCTACCGGGCCAAGCAGGCGGGCCGCAACCGCGCCGCCTGCTACGACGACGCCGCATCCGACACTTTCAGGGAAGGCCCGCTTCCACCATGCTGAAGAAACTGCTTCGCGCCACCGTGCCTGCCATCGCGCTCGCCGGCCTGTGCGCCGCCCTGCCGGCGGCCGCGCAGGCCATCCGCGCCGTCACCGACGCCACGGCGCATACCTACTCGGACGACGGCAAGGTGCCGGGCCCGGCCACGGAAGTCGTCAAGCAGGTGTTCGCGCGCGCCGGGCTGACCGACTACAGCATCGCCATCTACCCCTGGGCGCGCGCCTACGACATGGCGCTCAACCAGCCCGACGTGCTGCTCTACCTGGTCGCCCGCACGCCCGCGCGCGAAAGCCTCTTTCAGTGGGTGGGCGAGGTCACGCGCATCCAGTACCACCTGTACCGCCGCCCCGACCGCGCGGACATCCTGGTCGCCTCGCTCGCCGACGCGCAGCGCTACGCCATTGGCGTGGTGCGCGACGACGTCCGCCAGACCTACCTGCAGCAGCAGGGCTTTACGCGGCTCGCCCCCTTCGCCCAGCCGATCGAGGGCGTGCGCCGCCTGCTGGCAGGCCAGATCGACCTGATGCCGCTCAACGACGCCGAGGCCGCCACGCTGTGCGCCGCCACGCGCCCGCAGTGCAGCGAGCTGGCGCGCGCCTATACGCTCGACGGCCTGGGCGTGTACCTGTACATGGCCTACAGCCGCGGTACCGCCGACGCGCTGGTCGCGCGCACGCGCGCCGCGTTCGACCAACTGCGCGCCGAAGGCGTGGTCAAGCGCATCATGGAGCTGCCGCCCGCGCCCGCGCTCAAGCCCTGATGCGGGCTTCACCGGAGCAACGCACGCGGGCCCGGCCCCTAGAATCGCACAGGGCACCACGCCAGCACGCCGGAGACAAGCCATGCGCATCCTCATCGCCGAAGACGACCAGGTCCTGGCCGATGCGCTGCTGCGTTCGCTGCGCGCCGCGGGCGCGGCGGCGGACCACGTGGCCAGCGGCACCGAGGCCGACGCGGCCTTGCTTGCCAACCACGAGTTCGACCTGCTGATCCTCGACCTGGGCCTGCCGCGCATGCACGGCCTGGAAGTGCTGCGCCGCCTGCGCGGCCGCGGCTCGGGCCTGCCGGTGCTGATCCTCACCGCCGCCGACAGCGTGGAGGAGCGCGTGAAGGGCCTGGACTTCGGCGCCGACGACTACATGGCCAAGCCATTCAGCCTGCAGGAGCTGGAAGCCCGCGTGCGTGCGCTGACGCGGCGCGGCATGGGTGGCACCAGCAGCGCCATCAAGCACGGCCCGCTGGTGTACGACCAGGCTGGGCGCGTGGCCACCATCGACGGCAAGATGGTGGAGCTGTCGGCGCGCGAGCTGGGCCTGCTCGAAGTGCTGCTGCAGCGCGCGGGCCGGCTCGTGAGCAAGGACCAGCTCGTCGAGCGCCTGTGCGAGTGGGGCGAGGAAGTGAGCAACAACGCCATCGAGGTCTACATCCACCGCCTGCGCAAGAAGATAGAGCGCGGCCCGATCCGCATCGCCACCGTGCGCGGGCTGGGCTACTGCCTGGAGAAGATCCCCGGCTGATGCTACATATTTGATAGCTGCAACCGCTTGATATAAAAGCGCTACAGCCCGATTCGATGAAAATCTTCCAGCGCGAGCAGCGCTCCCTGTTCGGCGAGATCCTCGACTGGATGCTCACGCCGCTGCTGCTGCTGTGGCCCATCAGCCTGGCGCTCACCTGGCTGGTGGCGCAGAGCATCGCCAACAAGCCGTTCGACCGCGCCCTCGAATACAACGTGCAGGCGCTGGCGCAGCTCATCACGGTGCAGAACCACCAGGTGCAGTTCAACCTGCCGCAGCCCGCCAGCGAGATCCTGCGCGCCGACGATTCCGACATGGTGTACTACCAGGTCATGGGCACGCGCGGGGAGTTCCTCTCGGGCGAACGCGAGCTGCCCGCGCCGCCCGAGGAGGACAGCACCATCGTGGGCGAGGTGCGCCTGCGCGACGACGAGCTGCGCGGCACCGGCGTGCGCGTGGCCTCGATCTGGGTGCGCCTGCCGCTGCCCAACGCCGAGCCCGCCCTGGTGCAGGTGGCCGAGACGCGCGAGAAGCGCAGCGTGCTCGCCACCGAGATCATCAAGGGCGTGATGCTGCCGCAGTTTGTCATCCTGCCGCTCGCGGTGCTGCTGGTGTGGCTGGCGCTGGCGCGTGGCATCAAGCCGCTGTCGCAGCTCGAAGAACGCATCCGCGCCCGCCGCCCCGACGACCTGAGCCCGCTGGACAACAAGACCGTGCCGCTCGAAGTGGTGCCGCTGGTGTCGTCGGTGAACGACCTGCTGACCCGGCTGCAGGATTCGATCGCCACGCACAAGCGCTTCCTGGCCGACGCGGCGCACCAGCTCAAGACACCGCTGGCGGGCCTTCGCATGCAGGCCGACCTGGCGCAGCGCGAAGGCACCAGCACGGACGAACTCAAGCGTTCGCTGCAGCAGATCGGGCGCGGCAGCATCCGCGCCACCCACACGGTCAACCAACTGCTGGCGCTGGCGCGCGCCGAAGGCAGCGGCGCGGGCATGCACAGCGTGCCGTGCGACCTGGCGCAGCTCGTCATGGAGGTGGTGCAGGACTCGGTGCCGCGCGCCTTGGAGAAAAGCATCGACCTGGGCTACGACGGCGCCGCGCCGGGCATGCCCGGCGTGGACGTGAGCGGCAATCCAACGCTGCTCAAGGAGCTGGTGCGCAACCTCGTGGACAACGCCATCAACTACACGCCCTCCAGCACCGGGCGCCCCGGCGTGGTGACGGCGCGCGTGCTGACCGACACCTTCGGTCACGTGCTGCTGCTGCAGGTGGAAGACTCCGGCCCCGGCGTGCCCGCCGCCGAGCGCGAACTGGTGTTCCAGCCCTTCTACCGCGCGCTCGGCACAGACGCCGACGGCTCGGGCCTGGGCCTGCCCATCGTGCTGGAGATCGCGCGCCAGCATGGCGCGGTGGTGACGGTGGAAGAAGCGCACCCGGGGCAGGTACCGCCGGGCGCCCTGTTCAGCGTGCGCTTTCCGGCGCATGCGCCCTCCGCAGCGCCGTAGGCACGCCTACAGCGCCAGCAGCCTTGCGCAAACCCAATATCCATGCAGGTTTCCAAAGACTTCAAGTGACTGCAGAGCAGTTCCAAATGGGTGGGCCTGGGCGGGATACGGTGAAATATCCGGATTAGAGAGGTGTGCAATGGGATGGGTTCGCCTGTTCAAGCCCTGCTTTGCTATGCACCCCAGGAACCCGAAAGCCCCTCGCCAGGGGACTGGGGAGGGGCTAGGGAAGCTGTAAG
>NZ_JARGEN010000021.1 GCF_029211125.1 Curvibacter soli | reverse complement strand
TCGTTGCTCTCAGACTACTTGCGTCAGGAACTCAGAAGTCCATCGCTCTCCATGGCTTTTGCGTAAGTCCTAATGAACAGCGAGCTCCGGCGGCGGTGATGACCCGCCTGGCGCTCGATCGTGCGCTGCCGGCAGCGTGGATCGACGAAGTGTTCGAGCAGAACCGCCAGCGTCAGTATCCGCGCGAGTTGTTGTTTTCCAGCGTGGTGGAGTTGATGACGCTGGTGACCCTGGGATTGCGCCCGTCGCTGCACGCGGCAGCACGCAAGATGGCCGATCGCTTGCCGGTATCGCTGGCGGCGCTGTATGCCAAGGTCAAGCGCACCGAGCCTGGCCTGCTGCGGGCACTGGTCAGAGGGAGTGCAGAACGCTTGGCGCCGGTGATGGCGGGGTTGGACATGGAGCCCAGCCTGCCGGGCTGGCAGGTGCGCATCATCGACGGCAACCACCTGCCGGCCAGCGAGAAGCGGCTGGCGCCGCTGCGCGGATTGCGCGGCGCGGCATTGCCAGGCCACACCGTGGTGGTCTACGACCCGGACAGCACTTTGGTGTGCGACATCGTGGCGTGCGAGGACGCCTACGAGAGCGAGCGAGTGGCCGCCGCCGAACTCATCGACAGCGCCCAGCCTGGCCAAGCCTGGATCGGCGACCGGCATTTCTGCACCGAGGTGTTGCTGAGCGGGCTGCAGACACGGGGCGCCGGCTTCATCGTGCGCGAGCACGCCAAGCATCCCCGGCTCAAGGAGGCCGGAGCCTGGAGCGGGCCGGTGGCCATCGAGACCGGGCGGGTGCGCGAGCAGTCCATCGTGCTGGCCTCGGAAGGCCATGCCGCATCGCGGCCGTGGCGGCGCATCGAGATCACACTGGACGCCCCCACCGAATCGGGCGACACGCACATCATGCTATGGAGCAACCTGCCCGCGCAGGTCGAGGCGGCCACCCTGGCACGGCTGTACCGCAAGCGCTGGCGTATCGAGGGGATGTTCGGGCGCCTGGAGTCGGTCCTGCATAGTGAAGTCAAGACCTTGGGGCATCCACGCGCGGCGTTGCTGGGCTTTGCCGTGGCGGTGCTGGCCTACAACGTGCTGTCCCTGCTCAAGGCGGTGACCGAGCACGCGCATCGGAGCACGCATCCCGAGCTGGACGTGTCCACCTATCACCTGGCGGTGGAGATCGTCAGCGGCTATGAGGCGATGATCATGCTGCTGCCGGCCGAGCACCTGCCCTGTGCCGACGACGACCCAGGGCATCTGCTGCAGCGCCTGCTACGGCTGGCCCGCGGGCTCAACCCCAGGCAACTGGCCAGCAGCAAGCGTGGACCCCAGAAAAGCCGCACCCAAGCCGGCTATGTCGACGCTGCCACGGCCAGGTCCCATGTCTCTACGGCCCGCGTTATCGAGAAGGCTGAGCAAAGACGTTGAAAGGCATGGCTTTCAGGGCCCGCCCCCCGCGTACCTTCAGGGAAGGCACCGAGCTTGGCCCAGGTCAAAAGCCGATAACATCGCCCACGGCTAGTGCAGTGTTCGATGCTTGGCGGCACCAATAAAAGCGATGCGTTTTGGCGCAGGACAAGGCGCAAACCACAGCGATAGCCGTAGCTATCGCGAGGATTTGCAACGCCGCCATGCGTCAAAAGGCGCGGTTTTATGTGCTGCTTGGCGTTGAGCACTGCACTAGAATCCTATGCTGCCCCGCAGCCCCCATAACACCGAGGACGACATGAGCGAGATCCACGCCGCAGAAGAAGCGCATACCGGCCCCATCAAGAATCCCAAGCAATTGCTGGCCACGGTGTTTTTCGCCTTCGTGGTTCCCATTTTCGGGATCATCGGCCTGGTGGTTTTCGTGACCTCAGGCGACAAGCCGGCTGCCGGCGCCGTGAATGTGGAAAAGGCCATTGCCGAGCGCATCCAGAAAGTGGGCAGCGTCGAAATCCGCGATGCCAACCGCCCGCTGCGCTCCGGCGAAGACGTTTTCAAGGCCCAGTGCACGGCCTGCCACACGGCGGGCGTGGCCGGCGCGCCCAAGCTCGGCGATGCCGCAGCCTGGGCGCCGCGCATCAAGACCGGCTTCGACGCGCTGCTGCACTCCGCGCTCGCCGGCAAGGGCGCCATGGTGCCGCAGGGCGGCGGCGAGTTCAACGACACCGAGGTCGGGCGGGCCGTGGTCTACATGGCCAACGCGGGCGGCGCGAAGTTCGACGAACCGCAGGCGCCCGCAGCAGCGGCCCCTGCACCCGAAGCAGCCGCCTCCCCGGCGGCCCCGGACAGCAGCGGCAAATAAGGCGCCAAGCAGCGCCTCGCCGGCACAGCGGAGCCGGCACGGCCAGCCTGCGCCGCTCACTTATGGCGGCGTGCCTCGTGTCGACGCCGCTGGACGATGGCTACACGCAAGAGCCGGGCTACTGGCTCTGCTATCCGGAAGCCAAGGCGCACCTGCCGCCCCTGGAGGTCTTTTGCGGCTGGCTGCTGTCGCAATACGGCCAGCCACCTCCGACGCCGGGCGGATGAACAGGGCACGCCCGCCAAGGAGCGCAGCCGTTCACGCCTGCCCGGCCCCGGTGGATGCCGCCTGCGCCCACGGGCTGCGCACATAGCCGAAGCGGGCAGGCAGCTCCGCCGCTGCCACCGCCTGCGGCAGCCACAGCCCCTGCTCCACGGCATCGCCGACCAAGGCCATGTCCAGCGTATGCACCAGGCCGAAGCCGATGTCGGTCTGCAGGTATACGCGCCCAGCCTCGTCGGTCAGGCAGCATTGCACGCGCGCCGGCGCGCCGGTATGCGCGCTGACCGCGAAGCCCTCGGCCACGCGCCAGACGAAGGGGGCGGCCTCCAGTTCCACATAGACGCGCTGGGGCCCGTTCTGGAAGAACCAGCAGCCGCGGGCGTCTGCCTCGTAGTTGCGCGTGATGAAGGCGATCAGCGCCGCGTGCTCCAGCAGCGCGCCGCGCGCCTGCGGAAACGGCCCCGCCGCCTGCACCCGGTCGTCGCGCATGTACCAGCGCCCGCGCGCGTCCAGCCCGAGCCAGCCGTAGCAGTCGGGCACGTGGGGCCACTTGGCGATGGCCTGTCTGACGATGTCGTCCATGGGCCTATTCTGGCGCAGCGGGCGCGCCCTGGATAGCATGCCGCGCCAGCCAGCCGCCCACCGCCTCGGGCATGGCCCGCAGGTGCGCGGGCGGGCGGCCCTGCGGAAAGCCGACATGCCCGCCGTGCGCGGGCTGCCAGAGCGTGACCCAGCGGCCCGCCTCGCGCGGCTGCGGCAGGCTGGCTGCGGGCACGAATGGATCGTTGCGGGCATTCACCACCAGTGCGGGCAGGCGGATGCGCTGCAGGTGCTGCTTGGCCGACGCGCGGGCCCAGTAGTCGTCGGCGCTGCGGAAGCCGTGCAGCGGCGCGGTGAACACGTCGTCGAAGGTGTGCAGGTCGCGCGCGGCGCGCAGTGCCCGGGCGTCGAACAGGCCGGGGTGCCGCGCCAGCATGGCCAGCGCCTTGGGCTTCATGGTGGCCAGGAACATGGGCGTGTAGACCAGCCGGTTGAAGCCCGCGCCGATGGCGTGCCCGCCCGCGGCCAGGTCGAGCGGCGCGCACACTGCGGCCACCGCGCTGGCCGTGGCGCGGGCGCTGTCGCCGGCCTCTTCGGCCCAGCGCAGCAGCGCATTGCCGCCCAGCGACACCCCCACGGCCACGAGCGGGCCCGCATGGCCGTGGCGCAGGCGCCGGAGCAGCCAGCCCACCTCTTCATAGTCGCCCGAGTGGTAGGCGCGCGGAGCATGGTTGATCTCGCCGCTGCAGCCGCGGAAATGCGGAACGGCAAAAGCCCAGCCCCGCGCGCGGGCCCAGTCGGCGAAGGCCTCGGCGTAGTGGCTGCGCGAGGAGCCTTCGAGGCCGTGGAACAGCACCAGGAGCGGCAGCGCAGCGCCCTCCGCAGGCATTGTCCCGCGTGCGGGCGTCAGGGCGGCTGGAGGGTCGAGGAAATCGACGTCCACGAAGTCGCCGTCGGGCGTGGCCCAGCGCTCGCGCCGGTACTGCGGGCGCGGCCCGCAATGGCGGCGCGCCAGCAGCGCGGGCCAGATGGTCTGCAGGTTGCCGCCGGGCAGCCAGGCGGGCGCATGGTAGGCGGCCAGCGTGGCGTCGTCGTCCATCAACCTAGAAACGGCAGTTGGATGCGCCTGCCGGTGCCGTGATCGGGGTGCCAGGCAAGGCGCGACGACGCGGCGGGCTTGCTGCCCGCAAGGAGGAGCAACGCCGCATGGCGCGCCGAGCGCGGTGCTGGCAGGTGCATAGCGCTCTCACCCACGAGGTGAACGTCATCGAAGCCGTCAACGCTCGATTTCATGCGGCCTGGCAAGGGATGCAAAGCGGTCAACTGCCGTTTCTAGGATCAATGCAGCAGGTGTGTGGCGACGGCCGCGGCCTCCTGCGCCTCTTCCTGCGTGCCGGCACTGGCGTGCCGGGCCACCAGGCGCCAGCCGAGCGGCGTCTGGTGGTAGACGTTGGTGGCGATGACGAAAGCCTCGCGCGCGCCATCGGGCAGGCGCAGTTCCACCCGCTCGACCACGCTGTGAACCACGCAGCCGAGCGAGGCGATCTTGCGCACGGCGCCGGGCCGCAGTTGCAGCGCGCCGTGGCCGGCCATGCTCTCGAACGCGGCGCGGATGGCCGCGTGCCCGACCAGGCGCGCGCCGCCGGGGTGGACGCAGACAATGTCGTCCTCGTCGGCCCAGCAGGCCATGACGCGCTCCACGTCGCCCTCCTGCAAAGCGGCATAGAAGGCGGCCTCGATGTCGTCGGCATTGCCGCCGAGGATGGCAGCCGGGGGCTTGGCGTGTTTCATCGCCGGGCCGCCCCAAGATGAAAGGCGGCCCCCTCGGGGGGCAGCGACCCGCGCAGCGGTGGAGCGTGAGGGCTATTTTTCATGGCGGTAGGGGCATGGCGCAATGACCGCCGATTGTCGGCCATGCGCCGCGGCCACGGCAACCGGACGCAACCGCGCGGGACGGCCCTGGCGTTCTGCCATACTGCACAGCCCCAACGTTTCGACCTGCAAACGCCATGCAAAGACTCCTGTCCACCCTCTTCGCCCTGCTGCTTACGCTGGCCCTGGGCGGCTGCGGCTACAACGACTTCCAGCGCCTCGACGAACAGACCAGCGCCGCCTGGAGCGAGGTGCAGAACCAGTACCAGCGCCGTGCCGACCTGATCCCCAACATCGTCGCCAGCGTGAAAGGCGAGGCCAGCTTCGAGCAGGACACATTGACCCGGGTGATCGAGGCGCGCGCCAAGGCCACGGCCATCCAGGTCACGCCCGAGACGCTCAACAACCCCGAGGCGTTCGCCAAGTTTCAGCAGGCGCAGGGCGAGCTCTCGAGCGCGCTGTCGCGGCTGATGATGGTGTCGGAGCGCTACCCCACGCTGCAGGCCAACCAGGGCTTCCGCGACCTGCGCGTGCAGCTCGAAGGCACCGAGAACCGCATCACCGTGGCGCGTAACCGCTACATCCAGGCGGTGCAGGAATACAACGTGCTCGCGCGCAGCTTCCCGAGCAACCTGACCGCCATGGTGTTCGGCTACAAGCCCAAGGCCAACTTCGCCAACCCCGCAGGCACCGACCTGTCGGCGCCGCCCAAGGTGGATTTCGGCACCAAGTGATCCGCCCAGGATTTTAGTAAAATCAGCCTCCATCGCTTATGCTGATTGCGCGTGCAGCTATTTTTCTGATAGCAATCGCCTGCCATGCCGGCCTGCTGCGCGCGCAGGACCTGCAGTCCGTTCCCGCGCTGTCCGCGCATGTGGTGGACACCACCGGCACGCTCGACGCCGGCGCGCGCCAGGCGCTCGATGCCAAGCTCGCGGCCTTCGAGCAGCGCAAGGGCTCGCAGGTCGTGGTGCTGATGGTGCCCACCACGCAGCCCGAGGACATCGCCAGCTACGCCAACCGCGTGGGCAACACCTGGAAGATCGGACGCAAAGGCGTGGGCGACGGCCTGCTGCTGCTGGTGGCCAAGAACGACCGCAAGGTGCGCATCGAGGTCGCCAAGACGCTCGAGGGCGCGGTGCCCGACCTGGCGGCCAGCCGCATCATCGACAGCGCCATCACCCCCGCGTTCAAGCGCGGCGACTTCGCGGGCGGGCTGCAGGCCGCCACCGACCAGATCATCGCGCGCATCGATGGCGAGCCGCTGCCCGAACCTGCGGGTCAGGCCACCGACGGGCCGCTGGACACGTCCGGCTTCGATTGGGGCAACCTCGCACTCTTTTTCTTCTTCGCCGTGTTCGCCATCGGGCCGGTGGTGCGCCGCGTCTTCGGCGGCAAGCTGGGCCCGCTGGTCATGGGCGCGGGCACGGGCGGCGTGGCGTTCTGGCTCACCGCCAGCACCATCGTCGCGGGCCTCGCGGGGTTCTTCGCTCTGCTCGTGACGCTGCTGGCGAGCGCAGCGCCCGCCGTGGCGGGGCGTGGCGGCGGCAGGGGCGGTTATGGCGGCGGCGGATGGAGCGGCGGCGGGGGTGGCTTCAGCTCCGGCGGCGGGGGTGATTTCGGCGGCGGCGGCGCCTCGGGGGACTGGTGACGATGGCAACCTGGTGGCATACCCTGGCGCGCATCGCGCGGCACCGCTGGCTGGTGGACGAGCGCGACGTGCGGCGCGCGCTGCCGCCGGCCCTGGTGGAGCGGCTCATGCAGCGCGTGGCCGCCAGCGAGCGGCGCCACACGGGCCAGATCCGCATCTGCGTGGAAGCCGGCCTGCCGCTGAGCTACCTGTGGCGCGGCGCCACGGCGCGCGAGCGCGCGGTCACGTTATTCGGCAAGCTGCGCGTGTGGGACACCGAGCACAACAACGGCGTGCTGGTCTACCTGCTGCTGGCCGAGCATGCGATCGAGATCGTGGCCGACCGCGGCCTGGCGCGCGCCGTGCCGCCCGGCACCTGGCGCACGCTGGTGGCGCACATGGGCGCGGCGTTCCGCCAGGGCCGCTACGAGGATGGCCTGACCGAAGCGCTGGCCGAGGTGTCGGCGCTGCTGGTGCAGCACTTCCCGGCGCCGGCGGACAGCGCAGGCGGGCTCCGTGCCAATGAGCTTCCCGACGCGCCCGTGCTGGCCGGCGACAAGCTGCTCGACTCCTGAGATGGAACACTCCCCCAGGCTTGCCCACTGCGTGTGGCCGCCAACCCCCTCGCCGGGGGCGATACCAGCGGCCCGGCAAAGCCGGTTCCGCGGTATCCCTGGCATTGGGCTGCGCCAGTTTCATGCGTCGCGGGTGGCGCGCGAGCGCCATGGATAACTGAATTGATAGCTGCCAGCGCACGCTGTACAAGCGCTGGCAGCATTTTTCGCTTGAACCTGGAAACGGCAGTTGGATGCGCCTGCAGGTGCCGTGATCGGGGTGCCAGGCAAGACGCGACGACGCGGCGGGCTTGCTGCCCGCAAGGAGGAGCAACGCCGCATGGCGCGCCGAGCGCGGTGCTGGCAGGTGCATGGCGCGCTCACCCACGAGGTGAACCCCATCGAAGCCGTCAACGCTCGATTTCCTGCGGCCTGGCAAGGGATGCAAAGCGGTCAACTGCTGTTTCCAGGTTGAAGAAAATTCCGTGAAAAACAAGGCCGCCCCGGAGGCGGCCTTGTGGTTTGGCGCAGTGTGCGTGCCCTGCGGGCTTCAGCGCTTCTGGCGAAACTTGCGCAGCGCCGCGATCTGCGCGGCCATGACGGCCAGTTCGGACTGCGCGCGGGCCAGGTCGAGATCGCTCTTGGCGTTCTTCACGGCCTCCTCGGCGGCCCGCTTGGCTTCGGTCGCCTTCTGCTCGTCGAGATCCTTGCCGCGGATGGCGGTATCGGACAGCACGGTCACGCGGTCGGGCTGCACCTCCAGCACGCCACCGGCCACGAAGACGAACTCCTCGCCGCCTTCGGGCGTCTCGATGCGCACCGCACCGGGCTTGATGCGCGAGATCAGCGGTGTGTGGCGCGGGTAGATGCCGAGCTCTCCGCCTTCGCCCGGCAGCACGACGAAGCGAGCCTCGCCGGAGAAGATGTATTCCTCGGCGCTGACGACGTCCACATGCAGGGTGTTGTTGGCCATCTGGTTTCCTTACAGCTTGCTTGCGGCGGCTCAGGCGGCCAGCTTCTTGGCCTTCTCGAAGGCCTCGTCGATGGTGCCGACCATGTAGAACGCCTGCTCGGGCAGATGGTCGGCCTCGCCGGCCACGATCATCTTGAAGCCGCGGATGGTCTCCGACAGCGGCACGTACTTGCCGGGCGAGCCGGTGAACACTTCGGCCACGTGGAACGGCTGCGACAGGAAGCGCTGGATCTTGCGGGCGCGGGCCACGGCCAGCTTGTCCTCGGGCGCCAGTTCGTCCATGCCCAGGATGGCGATGATGTCGCGCAGCTCCTTGTAGCGCTGCAACGTGCCCTGCACGGCGCGGGCGGTCTCGTAGTGATCCTGGCCCACGACCTGCGGGTCGAGCTGGCGGCTGGTGGAGTCCAGCGGATCGACGGCGGGGTAGATACCCAGCGAGGCGATGTCGCGGCTCAGCACCACGGTGGAGTCCAGGTGGGCGAAGGTGGTGGCGGGCGAGGGGTCGGTCAAGTCATCGGCGGGCACGTACACGGCCTGGATGGAGGTGATCGAGCCGACCTTGGTGGAGGTGATGCGCTCCTGCAGCTTACCCATTTCCTCGGCCAGTGTCGGCTGGTAGCCCACGGCGGACGGCATGCGGCCCAGCAGCGCGGACACTTCGGTGCCGGCCAGCGTGTAGCGGTAGATGTTGTCCACGAAGAACAGCACGTCGCGGCCCTCGTCGCGGAACGATTCGGCGATGGTCAGGCCCGTGAGCGCCACGCGCAGGCGGTTGCCCGGGGGCTCGTTCATCTGGCCGTAGACCATGGCCACCTTGGACTCACCGAGGTTCTCCAGGTTCACGACGCCGGAGTCGGCCATCTCATGGTAGAAGTCGTTGCCTTCGCGGGTGCGCTCGCCCACGCCGGCGAACACCGACAGGCCGCTGTGCGCCTTGGCGATGTTGTTGATGAGCTCCATCATGTTCACGGTCTTGCCCACGCCGGCGCCGCCGAACAGGCCGACCTTGCCGCCCTTGGCGAACGGGCACACCAGGTCGATCACCTTGATGCCGGTTTCCAGCAGTTCCTGCGAGGGCGACAGCTCGTCGTACGCGGGGGCCTTGCGGTGGATGGAGGCGGTGAGCGCCTGGTCCACGGGGCCGCGCTCGTCGATGGGGTTGCCCAGCACGTCCATGATGCGGCCCAGCGTGGCCGTGCCCACGGGCACGGTGATGGGGTTGCCGGTGTTGCTGACCACGAGGCCGCGGCGCAGGCCGTCGGAGGAGCCCAGCGCGATCGCGCGCACCACGCCGTCGCCGAGCTGCTGCTGCACTTCGAGCGTGAGCGCGGAGCCTTCGAGCTTGAGCGCGTCGTAGATCTTGGGCATGTGGTTGCGCGGAAACTCCACGTCCACCACGGCGCCGATGCACTGGACGATCTTGCCCTGGGCATCTGTTTGAGTGTTAGCTTGAGCCATTTCTTGCTTGCTCCAAAAATTTTTAAACCGCCGCGGCGCCAGCCACGATCTCGGACAATTCGGTGGTGATCGCCGCCTGGCGCGTCTTGTTGTAGACGAGCTTGAGTTCACCGATGACGCTGCCGGCGTTGTCGGTGGCGGCCTTCATGGCCACCATGCGCGCCGACTGCTCGGAAGCCATGTTCTCGGCCACGGCCTGGTAGATCAGCGATTCCACATAGCGCAGCAGCAGCTCGTCGATCACGCTCTGGGCGTCGGGCTCGTAGATGTAGTCCCAGTCGTGCTCGCCCTCGCGCTTTTCCATGTGGTGCGCACCCAGCGGCAGCAGTTGCTCGACCACCGACTCCTGCTTCATGGTGTTCAGGAACTTCGTGTAGCAGAGATAGACCACGCTGATGCGGCCTTCGGCATAAGCGTCGAGCAGCACCTTGACCGGGCCGATGAGCCTGTCTAGGTGCGGCGTATCGCCCAGGCCCACGGTCTGCGCGACCACATTGGCACCGATGCGGCCCAGAAAGCCCAGCCCCTTGTTGCCGATGGCGACCGCCTGCGTGGAAATACCGCCAGCCTGCAGCTCGCGCAGCTTGTTGGTGACGGCGCGCAGCACGTTGGTGTTCATGCCGCCACACAGGCCCTTGTCGGTCGTGACCACGACGAACCCGGCGGTCTTGGCATCGTTCGTCTGCATGAACGGGTGCGTGTAGTCCGGGTTGGCGCGGCCCAGGTTGGCCGCGATGGCGCGGACCTTCTCGCTGTACGGACGGGCCGCGCGCATCCGGTCCTGCGCCTTGCGCATCTTGGATGCGGCCACCATTTCCATGGCCTTGGTGATCTTCTTGGTGTTCTCCACCGATTTGATCTTGCCGCGTATTTCCTTGCCTGCTGCCATGAGAGTGCCCCTGCGGAATCAGGCGAAGGATTTCTTGAACGCTGCGATGGCGGCGCTCAATTCGGCCTCGGCATCCTTGTCCATGGCGCGGGCCTTCTCGAGCTTGTCGAGTAGCGGGGCATGGCTGGTCTTGAGGAACTGGTGCAGGCCGTGCTCGAAGTCGAGCACCTTCTTCACTTCGACGTCGTCGAGGTAGCCCTTGTTCACCGCGAACAGCGTGGCGCCCATCAGGCTGATGGACAGCGGGCTGTACTGGGCCTGCTTGAGCAGTTCGGTCACGCGGGCGCCGCGGTCGAGCTGCTTGCGGGTGGCTTCGTCAAGGTCGGAGGCGAACTGCGCGAAGGCCGCCAGTTCACGGTACTGCGCCAAGTCGGTACGGATGCCGCCCGACAGGCCCTTGATGAGCTTGGTCTGCGCGGCGCCGCCGACGCGCGACACCGAGATGCCGGCGTTGATGGCGGGGCGGATGCCGGCATTGAACAGGCTGGTTTCCAGGAAGATCTGGCCGTCGGTGATCGAGATCACGTTGGTTGGCACGAAGGCGGACACGTCGCCGGCCTGGGTCTCGATGATAGGCAGCGCGGTGAGCGAGCCGGTCTTGCCCTTGACCTCGCCCTTGGTGAATTGCTCGACGTAGTCGGCATTCACGCGCGCGGCCCGCTCCAGCAGGCGGCTGTGCAGGTAGAACACGTCGCCGGGATAGGCTTCGCGGCCCGGCGGGCGGCGCAGCAGCAGTGAGACCTGGCGGTAGGCCACGGCCTGCTTGGACAGGTCGTCATAGACGATCAGCGCGTCCTCGCCGCGGTCGCGGAAGTATTCGCCCATGGTGCAGCCCGAATAGGCGCTGACGTACTGCATGGCCGCCGATTCGGAGGCCGAGGCGGCCACGACGATGGTGTATTCCATCGCGCCGGCCTGCTCCAGCGCGCGCACCACGTTCTTGATCGACGACGCCTTCTGGCCGATGGCGACGTAGATGCACGTCACGCCCTGACCCTTCTGGTTGATGATGGCGTCGATGGCGACGGCGGTCTTGCCGGTCTGGCGGTCGCCGATGATCAACTCGCGCTGGCCGCGGCCCACCGGCACCATGGAGTCGATGGACTTCAGGCCGCTCTGCAGTGGCTGGTCCACGGACTGGCGCGCGATCACGCCGGGGGCGACCTTCTCGATCACGTCGGTCAGCTTGGCGTTGATGGGGCCCTTGCCGTCGATCGGCTGGCCCAGTGCGTTGACCACGCGGCCAATGAGCTCCGGGCCCACGGGCACTTCGAGGATGCGGCCCGTGCACTTGACGGTGTCGCCTTCGGAGATGTGCTCGTAGCCGCCCAGCACCACGGCGCCGACCGAGTCGCGCTCGAGGTTCAGCGCCAGGCCGAACGAGGGCGTGCCATCGGGAGCGGCGGGGAACTCCAGCATTTCGCCCTGCATCGCGTCAGACAGTCCATGGACGCGCACGATGCCGTCGGTCACCGACACCACGGAGCCTTCGTTGCGGATGTCGGTACTGCCCGCCAGCCCTTCGATGCGGCTCTTGATCAGCGCGGAAATTTCTGCGGGATTGAGTTGCATGACTCTTTCCTTCTTTCTTGGGTTAGCCGAGGCCGTCCGCCGCGCTTCACGCGGTGAGGGCCGCTTTCATTTGTTCCAGGCGGGCCTTGACCGAGGTGTCGAGCACCTCGTCGCCCACCACCACGCGGATGCCGCCGATCAGCGAGGCGTCCTGCACGACCGCCAGCGTGAGCCTGCGGCCGAAGCGCTTTTCCAGCGTGGCGGACAAGTCCGCCAGCGCGGACGCATCGATCGGGAATGCGCTGTAGACCGTGGCGTCGGACGCGCCGTTGCGCTGGTTGACCAGCGCATGGAACTGCGCCGCGATTTCCGGCACAGCGGCCAGGCGATCGTTGTCGATGACGGTGCGCAGGAAGTTGCGCCCCGCCTCGGGCAGCGGCGACTTGACGACGCCGGCCATCAGGTCGAACACTTGCTCGGGCGTGATACGCGGGTCTTCGGCGAACTGGCGCAACTGCGGGTTCGCGGCAACGGCAGCCAGCTCGTCGAGCCAGGCGGTGGCGCCCAGGTCGAAAGCCGCGTCCTGCGCGCCGGCCTCGAACAGAGCTTCGGCGTAGGGACGGGCGATGGTAGCGAGTTCGGCCATGGTGCTCTCTCCCCTTACAGTTCGGTCTTCAGGCGGTTGAGCAGGTCGGCATGGACGCCGGCGTTGACCTCCTTGCGGAGGATCTGCTCTGCACCCTTGACCGCCAGCGCGGCCACCTGCTCGCGCAGGGCTTCGCGGGCCTGGACGGACTGCTGCTCGGCTTCCGCACGCGCGGCGGCGACGATCTTGTCGGCCTCCACGGTGGCGCGAGACTTGGCCTCGTTGACGATGGACTGGGCCAGACGCTCGGCATCGGCCAGACGCTGCGCGGTTTCATTGCGCGAAGCGGCCAGTTCCTTCTCGACGCGCTGGTTGGCGGCGGCAAGCTCGGTCTTGGCGCGGTCGGCGGCAGCGAGGCCATCGGCGATTTTCTGGGCTCGCTCATCGAGGGCCTTCGCGATCGGCGGCCACACGAACTTCATCGTGAACCACACGAGGATCAGGAAGACGATGGCCTGAACGAACAGGGTCGCGTTGATACTCACGGCAACACCTTTCTATGGAGAGGGCGTTGGACGGGAATCAGGCCAGGACGAACGGGTTGGCGAAGGCGAACAGCAGGGCGATGGCCACGCCGATCAGGAAGGCCGCGTCGATCAGGCCGGCCAGGATGAACATCTTGGTCTGCAGCTCGTTGATCAACTCGGGCTGGCGGGCCGACGCTTCCAGGAACTTGCCGCCCATCAGCGCAATGCCGATCGATGCGCCGATGGCGCCGAGGCCGACGATCAGACCGCAAGCCAGAGCGACGAGACCGAGAATGTTTTCCATGATGACTCCTTGGGATTGAATGGATGGTGGGTTGAAAAAATAGGAGAACGAAAGCGCGCGAGGCAACGCGTCAGTGGGCGCTGTGGGCCTGTCCGAGGTAGATCAGCGCCAGCATCATGAAGATGAATGCCTGCAGCGTGATGACCAGGATGTGGAACAGCGTCCAGATGGTGCCGGCGATAACGTGGCCAACCGGCAGCAGCACGCCCGAGATGGACAGCGCAGCCGCGCCGCCCATGAGCGCGATCAGCATGAACACGAGCTCGCCCGCATACATGTTGCCGAACAGCCGCATGCCGTGCGAGACGGTGTTGGCCACGTATTCGATGACCTGCATGAGCAGGTTCACCACGCCGAGGATCAGCGCGAAGACGGGGTTCTTGCTGGTGCCGAAGGGCGCCGACACCAGTTCGTGCGCCCAGCCGCCGGCGCCCTTGATCTTCAGGCTGTACCAAAAGCGCAGCAGCAGCACGGCGAAGGCCAGGCCCAGGGTGGTGGAAAGATCGGCCGTGGGCACCACGCGCAGGAAGGCGTGGCGGTCGCCGGTGGCGCCCTGCCAGAGCGCGGGCAGCAGGTCGACGGGCAGCATGTCCATGGCATTCATCAGGAATATCCAGACGAACACGGTCAGCGCCAGCGGAGCGATGAACTTGCGGCTTTCAGCGTTGTGGATGTTGGCCTTGGCCTGGTTGTCGACCATCTCGACCAGAATCTCCACCGCCGCCTGGAAGCGCCCGGGCACGCCCGAAGTCGCCTTGCGCGCGGCCATCCACAGCACGAACACCGCGAAGGCGCCGAGAAGGATGCCGATGATGATGGAATCGATGTTCACCACCGAGAAGTCAACGATGAATTTCTGCTTGACGTTTTGAAGATTCTGCAAGTGGTGAACGATGTATTCACTTGCAGTCTGTCCATGCGCTTCTGCGGCCATCTCTCAACTCTTCTCTTTTACTGTCGGTTTCAGAACACCGGGCCGCCACACGAGCAGCGCCACCCAATACATCTTCATCGTGACCACCATGCCGGCGAGCAACGCCAGCCAACTCAGGCCCGGCACCAGACGAGGCGCCGCCGCCAGCAAGGCGATGGTCAACACGATCTTGACTGCTTCCCAACCGAAGAAGCTCAGCATGGCCGCACCGGATTGCCCCGGTGCATGCAGGCGCGCCATGCCGCGCGCAAACAGCATGGCTGGAGCCACCACCGCAAACGCGCCGTACCCGGCGGACCATCCCACGCTTTGCCGCGCCGTCAGCGCCCAGGCGGCCAATGCCACCAGTACGCCAACCACCGCCTGCCCCATGACGACCCCCCGGACGGATACCGGGGGATGCCGTTGGCGCCACTCCCTCGCCTGGTCGGCTGTCATGGGCTTGAAAGCAGATTCTTCGGCCTCAACTTCGGGCACCGGAGCGGTTGTTGTCATTTTTGTACGCACCAGGGTTGCTGCCCAAAATCTCTACAAAGCCCTTCATTATAAGTAAAAAGAAGTGGGCTCCCGCAGGCTTTTGCCGCATCCGACCACAGCACGGCTGCCCCCGTTCGATAATCCAGCCACCATGACATCTCTTCCCGACACGCCCTGCTACCTGAACGGCGAATTCACGCCGCTGCGCGACGCAAAGATCAGCGTCCTCGACCGCGGCTTCATCTTCGGCGACGGCGTATACGAAGTGGTCCCCGTCTACGGCGGCCATCCGTTGCGGCTGGCGCAGCACCTCGCGCGCCTCGACCGTTCCCTGGCCGAGCTGCGCATCGCCAATCCGCTGGCGCCCGCGCAGTGGCATGCCGTGATCGCGCGGCTGCTCATGGCCGCGCCGGCTGCCGACCAGCTGGTCTACATCCAGATCACGCGCGGCGTCGCGCTGCGCGACCATGCCATGACGACCGGCATCGCGCCGACGGTGTTCGCCATGGCGCAGCCCATGAAGCCGGTACCTGCCGGCCTGCGCGCCCGCGGCGCGGCATGCGTGAGCGCCGACGACTTCCGCTGGCAGAAGGGCCACATCAAATCCACGAGCCTGCTCGGGGCAGTGCTTGCACGGCAGATCAGCGTCGATGCGGACGCCACGGAAACCGTCCTGTTCCGCGATGGCTGGCTCACCGAAGCCTCGTCGAGCAACGTGTGGGTCGTGCGGGGCGATGAAGTCATCGGCACGCCCAAGGGCCCCCACGTGCTCGAAGGCATCCGCTACGGGCTCATCGAAGAGCTGTGCGAAGAGGCCGGCCTGCGCTTTGCGCTGCGCCCGGTCGCGCGCCAGGGCGTCTTCGCCGCCGACGAATTGCTGCTGTCCTCTGCCACCAAGGAAGTCCTGGCTGTCACGCAACTGGACGGGCAACCCATCGGCAAGGGCGTTCCAGGCCCCGTGTACGAGCGGCTGTACGCGGCATACCAGCGAGCCAAGGTCCGCAGCGCCGCATCCGAGGAGCGCCCATGAGCACCCCCGCCGCCCAGCCGCCGTGCGCCGTACCGGATCCGCACAAGGATTCACTGATCGAATACCCGTCGCGGTTTCCGATCAAGGTGATGGGTGCCAACGTCAACGGCTTTGTCCACGCGGTCGCCGCGATCGCCGAGCGCTTCGATCCCACGTTCGACGCCGCCACCCTCGAGCTGCGCAACAGCAAGGGCGGCAACTACCTGGGCATCACCATCACCGTCACGGCCACGAGCCGCCAGCAGCTCGACGACATCTACCGCGCGCTGACCGCACACCCCATGGTCAAGGTGGCGCTCTAGCCATGCGCATGGAGATGCGCGGCCGGGTGCCCTACCTGCCGACCTACCAGGCCATGCGGGACTTCACCGCGCAGCGCACACCCGATACGCCCGATACGCTATGGATTTGCGAGCATGAGGCGCTCTATACACAAGGGCTGGCTGGCAATTCGAGCCATATCCTTGCCCCCGGCGCCATCCCGGTGGTGGCCACCGACCGCGGCGGGCAGGTCACACACCACGGCCCGGGTCAGGTCGTGGCCTATCCGTTGCTGGACCTGGGCCGCGCGGGCTACTTCGTCAAGGAGTACGTCTACCGCGTCGAACAGGCCGTACTCTCCACGCTGGCCCACTTCGGCGTCACCGGACACCGCGTCGCCGGCGCGCCGGGCATCTACGTGCGCATCGACGACCCATTCGGCCACGCCGCGCTCACCGGCCCGCAGCCGGACACGGGCCCGTTCCGGGGCCTGGGCAAGATCGCCGCGCTCGGCATCAAGGTGAGCCGCCGCTGCACCTACCATGGCGTGGCGCTGAACGTGGCGATGGACCTGGAACCCTTTTCGCGCATCAACCCTTGCGGCTACGCGGGGCTGCGCACGGTGGACCTTTCTACAATCGGCGTCCACACCACCTGGGAAGAGGCGGCCACCGTGCTGGGCGACAAGCTCCGCGCCCGGCTGGCGCCCTGAACGCACACCATGAGCAGCACCGAAGTCGTCCGCGACGCCCCAAGCCTCGAAGCCTACAACCCGCTGGCCAAACAGAAGGCCGCGGCCAAGCTGTCGCGCATCCCGGTGAAGGTCGTGCAGGCCGAGGTGCTCAAGAAACCCGAGTGGATCCGAGTGAAAGCTGGCTCGCCCACCACGCGCTTCTACGAGATCAAGAACATCCTGCGCGAGAACCATCTGCACACGGTGTGCGAGGAAGCCTCGTGCCCCAACATCGGCGAATGCTTCGGCAAGGGCACGGCCACCTTCATGATCATGGGCGACAAGTGCACGCGCCGCTGCCCGTTCTGCGACGTGGGCCATGGCCGCCCCGACCCGCTCGACCAGGAAGAGCCGCTGAACCTGGCGCGCACCATCGCCGCGCTGCGCCTGAAATACGTCGTGATCACCAGCGTGGACCGCGACGACCTGCGCGACGGTGGCAGCGGGCATTTCGTGGAATGCATCCGCAACATCCGGGCACTGTCACCCGCGACGCAGATCGAGATCCTGGTGCCCGACTTCCGTGGCCGCGACGACCGGGCGCTCGAAATCCTGAAGGCCGCGCCGCCCGATGTGATGAACCACAACCTCGAAACGATCCCGCGCCTGTACAAGGAAGCGCGGCCCGGCAGCGACTACCAGTTCAGCCTGAACCTGCTCAAGAAGTTCAAGGCCCTGCACCCGGGCGTGCCGACCAAGAGCGGCCTGATGGTGGGCCTGGGCGAGACCGACGAAGAAATCCTCGCCGTGATGCGCGACATGCGTGCGCACGGCATCGACATGCTGACCATCGGCCAGTACCTCGCCCCCAGCAACAGCCACCTGCCGGTGCGTCGCTACGTGCACCCCGACACGTTCAGGATGTTCGAGACGCATGCCTACGAGATGGGCTTCACGCACGCCGCAGTGGGCGCCATGGTGCGCTCCAGCTACCACGCGGACCAGCAGGCGGAGCATGCGCTGCGGCAACCTGCGCCCGAACCGGGCGCGGGCCGCGGCGAGGACTGAGGCCGCTGCGGCAGCAGCGCGCTGGTCATCCTGGAAACGGCAGTTGGATGCGTCTGCCAGTGCCGTGATCGGGGTGCCAGGCAAGACGCGACGACGCGGCGGGCTTGCTGCCCGCAAGGAGGAGCAACGCCGCATGGCGCGCCGAGCGCGGTGCTGGCAGGTGCATGGCGCTCTCACCCACGAGGTGAACCCCATCGGAGCCGTCAACGCTCGATTGCATGCGGCCTGGCAAGGGATGCAAAGCGGTCAACTGCTGTTTCCAGGGTCATTCGACCGTCACGCTCTTCGCAAGATTGCGGGGCTTGTCCACGTCCGTCCCGCGTGCCACCGCCGTGTGGTAGGCCAGCAGTTGCAGCGGCACCACGTGCAGCAGCGGGCTGAGCTGGCCGTAGTGCTCGGGCATGCGGATCACATGGATGCCCTCGCCGCTTTCGATGCGGGTATCCGCATCCGCCAGCACGTAGAGCACCCCGGCGCGGGCGTGCACCTCCTGCATGTTGCTCTTGAGCTTTTCCAGCAGCGCGTCGTTGGGCGCCACCGTCACCACTGGCATGGCACTGGTCACCAGGGCCAGCGGGCCGTGCTTGAGTTCGCCCGCGGGGTAGGCCTCGGCGTGGATGTAGCTGATCTCCTTCAACTTCAGTGCGCCCTCCATGGCGATGGGGTAGTGCAGCCCCCGGCCCAGGAACAGCGCGTTCTCCTTGCGCACGAAATCCTCGGCCCAACTGATGACCTGCGGCTCCAGCGCCAGCACGGCTGACAGCGCGGCGGGCAGGTGGCGCATGGCCTTCAGGTGGGCGGCCTCCTGCTCGTCGCTCAGGCGGCCCTTGGCCTGCGCCAGCGCCAGCGTCAGCAGGAACAGCGCCGCCAGTTGGGTGGTGAACGCCTTGGTGGAGGCCACGCCGATCTCCACGCCCGCGCGGGTCACGTAGGCCAGGGCGCATTCGCGCACCATGGCGCTGGTGGCCACGTTGCAGATGGCGAGCGTGTGGCGCAGGCCCAGGCCCTGCGCGTGGCGCAGCGCGGCCAGCGTGTCGGCGGTTTCGCCCGACTGGCTGATGGTGACGACCAGGCTGTTCGGGTTGGGCACCGATTCGCGGTAGCGGTATTCGCTGGCGATCTCGACCTGCGTGGGGATCTTCGCTATCGCCTCCAGCCAGTACTTGGCCACGCAGCCGCTGTAATAGCTGGTGCCGCAGGCCAGGATGAGCACGCTGTCGATCTTCTTGAACACCTCGTAGGCGCCGTCGCCGAACAGCTCGGGCACGATGCCCTGCACGCCTTCGAGCGTGTCGGCGATGGCGCGCGGCTGCTCGAAGATTTCCTTTTGCATGTAGTGGCGGTACGGGCCCAGCTCCACCGCGCCGCTGTGGGCGTGCACGGTCCTCACCGGGCGCTCGGTGCCGGTCATGCGCCGGCCCGCGCGGTCGACGAGCCAGTAGCGGCCCAGTTGCAGGTCCACCACGTCACCCTCTTCCAGGTAGACGATCTGGTCCGTGACGCCGGCCAGGGCCATGGCGTCGCTGGCGATGAAGTTCTCGCCATCCACGGACTCCGACGCCCCGGCGGTGGCGCCCACGCCCAGGATCAGCGGCGAGCCCGCGCGCGCACCCACCACGCGGTGCGGCTCGTCCTTGTGGAACACGGCGATGGCGTAGGCGCCGTGCAGCCGGCCCACGGCGGCGCGCACGGCCTCGAACAAATCGCCTTCGTACAGGCTGTCGACCAGGTGGGCGATGACCTCGGTGTCGGTCTGGCTGGCGAACGCGTAGCCGCGCGCCTGCAGCGCGGCGCGCAACTCATCGTGGTTTTCGATGATGCCGTTGTGCACCAGGGCCACGCGGGCCGCGCGCGGCGCACTGCCCGGCCCGTGGCTGAAATGCGGATGGGCGTTGTGCACCACCGGCGCGCCGTGCGTGGCCCAGCGGGTGTGGGCGATGCCGGTGGTGCCTTCGATGTGGTCGGCGGCAATCTGCTCCAGCAGTTCGGCCACGCGCGCCGTGCTGCGCGCGCGCCGCAGGCCGCCGCCCGCATGCACGGCCACGCCGCAGGAGTCGTAGCCCCGGTATTCAAGCCGCTGCAGGCCCTGCACGAGGATGGGGACGATGTTGCGCGTGGAAACCGCGCCGACGATGCCGCACATGGAGTTTGCTCCGACGAATGAAATGGAATGGAGCGCATCCTAGACAGAGTCGTTTGGAATTTTTCATCTATTTTCATATGTTTTTGGACTATTATTTCCTCGATCGTCTTCAACGGAATAAAAGTTCAAAAACTAACTTTTTATGGAAAATAAATCCATAGACGACATTGACCTTCGCCTGCTCGATGCGCTGCAGTGCGACGCATCGCTGAGCAACCAGGCCCTGGCGGAGCAGGTCCACGTGTCGCCGCCCACCTGCCTGCGGCGCGTGAAGCGGCTGCGGGAGCTGGGCCTCATCGAGCGGCAGGTCGCCCTGCTGAGCCCCGACCGGCTCGCTCCGGTGATCGGCCATGGCCTCACGGCCATCGTGGAGGTATCGCTGGACCGGCAGGACGCCCAGAGCCTGGACGCCTTCGAGGCCCGCGTGGCCACCGACGATGCGGTGCAGCAATGCTGGCGCGTGTCGCCGGGGCCGGACTTCGTGCTCGTGGCGCAGGCGCCCGACATGCCCGGCTACCTGGCGCTGGCGCAGCGGCTCTTCACGCAGGACGCCAACGTGCGCAATGTCAAGACCTTCTTCAGCGTCAAGCGGGCCAAGTTCGAGCCCCGGCTGCACCTCGCGCCGCAGCGGCGGGCCTCCGCCTGAATTTGATCTGCATCAAGATGGCATGACGCGCCGCCGCACGCATCGCATCATCGAGCGCCGTTCCCTCTTATATTCGAAACTGGCAACGGTACGTGCGGCACAGGAGCGCACGGGCCATCAAACACAGGAAGCCCCCCGATGCGCACGAACCTACCCGTCGTTGACCGCGAATTCCCGTTCCCCCCCGGTCAGAACCTGGTGTCCTGCACCGATCTCCAAGGCCGCATCGTCTACTGCAACAAATCCTTCGTGGCCGTGAGCGGCTATGAGCGCGAGGAACTCCTCGGCCAGCCGCACAACCTGATTCGCCACCCCGACATGCCCGAGGAGGCTTTCCGCGACATGTGGGAAACCATCCAGCACGGGCGCCCGTGGTCGGCTCCGGTCAAGAACCGCCGCAAGGACGGCAGCTACTACTGGGTCATGGCCAACGTCACGCCGCTGGTGGAGGATGGCCGCCCGGTGGGCTACATGTCGGTGCGCATCGCCGCCGACCGCGCCGACATCAACGCCGCCGAGGCGCTGTACGCGCGCATGCGCAGCGAACGCAGCAGCGGCCGCCCCGTGTCCGGCCTGCAGGCCGGGCATGTCGTCAGGACCGACCCGTGGAGCCGCCTTGCGCGCCAGCTCACGCCCGGCGTGCGGGGCAAGCTGACGCTGGCCGCCGCGCTGCTGGTCGCCGCCGGCTTCGGCGCGGGCCGCATCCCGGGCGGCAGCATGGGCACGGTCATGGCGGCCATCGCGCTTGCGGCCCTGGCCATGCTGGCGGGCTGGTACATGCAGCGCCTGACGATCGCGCCGCTGGACGGGCTGCTCGACTTCAGCAACCGCATGGCCGCGGGCGACCTCACGCACCGCATGGATTCGAGGCGCGGCGACCAGATCGGCGAACTCGCTCGCGCGCTCAATCAGCTCAATGTGAACCTGCAGTCCATCGTGCGCGACGCCCGCGACGAGACGGAAACCATGTACGCCACCACGGAAGAGATCGCCTCCGGCAACCAGCACCTGTCGTCGCGCACCGAGGCGCAGGCGAGCAGCCTGCAGCAGACCTCCGCTGCGCTGGAGCAGATGACGGGCACGGTGCGCCAGAATGCCGATTCGGCGCAGCAGGCCAGCCGGCTCGCCCAGGAGGCGACCGGCGTGGCCCAGCGCAGCAGCCAGGCGGTGCACGACGTGGTGCAGACCATGCAGGCCATCCGCGAGTCGTCGCAGCGCATCGGCGAGATCACGCAGGTGATCGACGGCGTCGCGTTCCAGACCAACATCCTCGCGCTCAACGCCGCCGTGGAGGCCGCGCGCGCGGGCGAGCATGGGCGCGGCTTCGCCGTGGTGGCCGGCGAGGTGCGGGCGCTCGCGCAGCGCACGTCGGGAGCCGCGCGCGAGATCAAGAAGCTCATCGAGGATTCGGCCCACAAGGTCGCGTCGGGCCACCAACTGGCCGAGAACGCGCGCACCACCATGGCCGATGCGCTGCAGACCGTGGAGCGCGTGAGCACGCTGATCGGCGAGATCAGCAACGCCACGGGCGAGCAGTTGACCGGCATTTCGCACATCAACGCCGCCGTGGCGCAGATCGACGGCATCACGCAGCAGAACGCCAGCCTGGTGGAGCAGGTGGCCGCCGCCGCCGAAGCGCTGGAACGCCAGGCGCAGACCGTGGCCGAGACGGTAAAGGTGTTTCGCCTGCAGCGCGGCGATGGCCTGGCCATGGGCGACGCGGCGGCCCTGCGCAAGAACGGCAAGAGGGGCAGGTCGCCACAGCCCCCCGCACCCGCAGCGCTGGCGCTGGGCACACCGGCCCCGGCGCCCGTGCCCCAATGAAATTCAAGTCAAATATGGCTCCAGCGCTTATTCTACCTGCGATGGCAGCTATCAAAACAGAAGCAAAACCAGCTACAAGGCCGGCACCTCCAGCGGCAGCGTGAAGCGCACCACGCAGCCCTGCCGTGGCGCGCCGTGGATGGCGATTCCGCCGCCGTGGCGTGCGACGATGGCGCGCGCCGCAGCCAGGCCGGTGCCCACGCCCTCGAACTCCGACTCCGGGTGCAGGCGCTGGAACACGCCGAACAGCGGGCCGGCATGCGCGGCGTCGAAGCCCGCGCCGTCGTCGCGCACGGTGAAGGCGCAGCACGCAGCGCCTGCCTCATCTTCCCCGCACTCCCAGGCCACGGCGATGTGCGCGGGCGCACGCTCCCGGCTGAACTTCACGGCATTGCCCAGCAGGTGGGCCCACAGCACGCGCAGCCAGGCGGCGTCGCCCGGCACCGCGGGCAGGCCGGGGGCGATCCGCCATTCGATGGCGCGGCCCGTGGCGGCTGCGCCGGCCATGAGTTCGTCGCGCACGCCGGCCACCAGCGCGGCCATGTCCACCGGCTGCCGCTGCAGCGTGGCGCGGCCGATGCGCGACAGCTCCAGCAGGCCGTCGATCATGCGGCCCATGCGGCGCGCGGACTGCTCCATGGTGTCCAGGTAGCCCAGGGCTTCTTCCATGCCGCCGCGCTCGGCCACCAGCTCGCGCACCAGTTGGCCGAACGCGGTGGCGTGGCGCACGGGCGCGCGCAGGTCGTGCGACACGGCGCGCAGCAGGTCCTCCTGCGCGGCCCGCGCGTCAGCGAGTTGCCGCTCGCGCTCGGCCAGCGCGCGGCGCAGTTGCGAAAGCTCGTCGCCGGGGCCGTCCATGGTCATCGGCGCGGCGTCTTCACGGGCCGCTTCCAGTTGGCGATCGCCACCTGCCGCCCGCGCGTCATGCTCAGCGCGCCGGGCGGCGTGTCCTTGGTGATGGTGGAGCCCGCGCCCACGGTGCCGTCCGCGCCGATGGTGACGGGCGCCACCAGCACACTGTTGCTGCCCACGTGCACGTTGTCGCCGATCACCGTGCGGTGCTTGGCGGCACCGTCGTAGTTGGCGGTGATGGCGCCCGCGCCGTAGTTCACCCGCGCGCCCACCGTGGCGTCGCCCAGGTAGGCCAGGTGGTTGGCCTTGGCGCCGTCGGCCAGCGTGCTGTTCTTCACCTCGACGAAGTTGCCGATGTGCACTTCTGCGCCCAGGCGCGCGCCGGGGCGCAGCCGCGCGAACGGGCCGATGCGCGCGTCCGCGCCCACCTCCACGCCGGCGGCCTCGCCGTCGATGTGGGTGAAGGGGTGCACCACCGCCCCCGCGGCGATGCGCGCGTTGGCGACGACGCAGTGCGCGCCGATGCGCACGCCCTCGCCCAGCGCCACATGGCCTTCGAACACGCAGCCGACGTCGATCTCCACGTCCGGCGCGCAGTCGAGCGTGCCGCGCAGGTCGAAGCGCGCCGGGTCGGCCAGGCGCACGCCCTGCCCGTCCATGAGCGCATGGGCCTGGCGCAGTTGCAAGGCGCGCTCCAGTTCGGCAAGCTGGCGCGGGCTGTTCACGCCGGCCACCTCCACCGCGTCGGCGGTGCGCACGCCCTCCACCGCCACGCCGTCGGCCACGGCCATGGCGACGATGTCGGTCAGGTAGTACTCGTGCTGGGCGTTGCTGCTGCCCAGCCGCTCCAGCCAGCCGTGCAGGCGCGCGGCGGGCACGGCCATGATGCCGGTGTAGGTCTCGCGGATGGCGTGCTGCTCGGGCGTGGCGTCCTTGTGCTCGACGATGCCGCGCACCGCGCCGGCGGCGTCGCGCACGATGCGGCCATAGCCCGCGGGGTCGGGCAGCTCCACGGTCAGCAGCGCCAGCCGCGCGCCCGCGCTGGCGTCGACCAGACGGCGCACGGTGGCGGGCGCGATCAGCGGCACGTCGCCGTTGAGCACCACCACCACGCCGTCGCCCTGCAGCAGCGGCGCGGCCTGCCGCACCGCGTGGCCGGTGCCGAGCTGGGGCATCTGGCGCGCGAAGCGCAGGTCGGTGCCCGGCGCGGCGGCGGCGGCCAGCGCGGCCTCGGTCTGCTCCGCGCCATGGCCCGTGACCACGACGATGCGGCGGGGCTGCAGCGCCTGCGCGGCGGCCAGCACGTGCGCGGCCATGGGGCGCCCGGCCAGGCGGTGCAGCACCTTGGGCACGCTGCTTTTCATGCGCGTGCCCTTGCCCGCCGCCATGATCACCACATCCACCACTGCTGCCATGCACCACCCCGCCGTTTGCGCTGTACCGGGCGGCGCCGTTTGCGCTGCCCCAACCAGGAATTATCGGTCGGCGGCGCGGGCGCGGGACTGTGGAAATCGGTGGCGCCCTGCTGCTGGCGCCAGTCGCTGTGGCGTGGGGCGGGCTGCGGCCGCGCCGCAGGCGCGGTGCGGCGCGGCGCAGGCGTTGCGGCGGGAGGCGGGTTGGACATTGCGGCTCGGGGTGCGTGGGGCGGCACCCGCGAGCATAGGCATGCGGATGTCGTGGTCATGTCCAAGCCCGAGGGGCTTCAAGCCAAATCGGCCTCCAGCGCTTTGTTTTCCTGCGGTGGCAGCTATTGTTTTGGTAGCGACCGTGGGTTTCCGTGCCAGCCTGCGGGCGCCTGCACCGCCATGGACAGCCACGGCGTTGCGCCCAGCCAGCGCGCCAGGCACTCCGCCTCGGGCGCCACGAGCGCATGGCCCATGGGGCAGTAGGCGCGTGCAGTACGGCGCCCCGAGTCGGCCAGCCCGGCGTCGGCGCGCCGGCCCAGGAGGCGGCAGCTTGTCGTCCCACTGGCCATGGGCCAGGAACACCGGCGGGCGCGCCCGGCCGGCGACGGGACTACACGTTGTCCTGCACCACCGGCTGGCTGCTGCCGGCGGCCAGCGTGATGCGGGTGCGCTTGAGCACCGGGCTGGCCGGCGCGGTGCCGTCGGCGTTCAGCGGCTTGACCTTGGTGTAGACCACGTTCAGGCTCGACGGCGTGACGGTGGCCGAGGCGTAGCCCTGGGCGTCGTGGTCCACGTAGGCGAAGTCGGGGTTGTTGGCGCGCAGCAGCCCGTCGAAGCCTTCGGGTGTGGCCGCCAGCGCGGCCAGCGGGGTGGTGCCCGCGCCGACCTTGACGTAGGAGTAGAAGCTGGAGCTGCTGATGCCCGCGCCCACGAAGTCCACCAGCGCGGGCTTGCCGACCGCCGGATCGGGATTGTCGCGCACCACGCCGCACTGGAAGGCGTGCAGATCGCCGGTGATTGCCACCACGTTATGGATGTTGTTGGACGTGATGAATTGCATCAGTTCGGCACGGTGGCTCGGGAAGCCGTCCCAGCCGTCGCAGTTGACGACGTAGACCGCGTCGTAGGGCGCCGGGGCCAGGGCGCGCAGGTCGGCCCACATGCGGCTGAGCATGATCTCGTTGCCCCAGACCTTCCAGGTCGCGCTGCTGCCCAGCAGGGTCTGCTTCCACCAGGCGGTCTGGGCGGCGCCCAGGATGGACGGCGCGCGGCCCAGGGCCTGGGTCTTGCCGGCCTCCAACTGCTGCAGCACCGGCTGCTGCACGAAGTAGCGTGCGCCGATGGAGTCGCTGCCGTTGACGGGGTCGTGCCCCTGGGCCTGGGCGATGGCGGCTTCGCTCACCACATGGTCGTCGCGGTACAGGCGCTCGTCGGTCATCACGAGGTGGATCAGGCTGCCGAAGCGGAAGTCGCGGTAGATGCGCAGATTGTCGTAGGCGGCGTTGGCGCTGTCGAAGGACACGTCGCCGAAATCCACGGGCATGTACTCCACCCAGGCCTGGTTGGCAGCGCGGCGGCGCGCGGTTTCCTGCTTGTTCTCGTTGGTGTAGGTCTGGTGGTCCTGCCAGCAGTCGTCGCTGAACTCGTGGTCGTCCCAGGTGGCGACCATGGGGAACTTGGCGTGGATGGCCTGCAGCCGCGCGTCACCCCGGTAGGTGCGGTAGAGCGTGCGGTAGTCGGCCAGCGTGGTGGCGTAGCGGCTGCCGTCGGGCAGCGTGGTGCCGTCGGGGAACTGGATGCGCGTATGCGCGGCCTCTGCCGCGCCGGATTGGAACGCCGCGCCCACGGTTTCGTAGATGTAGTCGCCCACGTGGACGACGAAGTCCAGGTCGTCCTCGGCGGCCAGCAGGTCCATAGCGGCCCAGTGGTTCACGCTCCAGTCCTGGCAGGAAAACCAGGCGAAGCGCAGTTGCGGCACCGCCGCGCCGGCGGCGGGCGCGGTTTTGGCGCGGCCTGCGGCGCTCTTGTCGGCGCCGGCGGCGAAGCGGTAGTAAAGCCGCGTGGCTGCGGGCAGGCCCGTGACCTTGGCGCGCACGGTGTAGTCGTAGGCCGCGGTGGCGCTGAGGGGCACGTCGGCCAGCAGGCTGTCGAACTTATCGCTTGTCGAGACCTGCAGCCGCACTGCCACGTCGCCGCTGCTGCCGTCGGTGCGCACGCAGCGGCTCCAGAAGACGAGGCTGGCTTCGCGGGGGTCGCCGCTGGCCACGCCCTGCGGGAAGGCATAGCGGCCGAGGGGCTCGCCATCGTCGTCACCGCCGCAGGCGGTCAGTGACGACGCGGCGGTGGCGACGACGAAGAAACTGGTTCGGGAAAGGAATTGGCGGCGGTCCATGGTGTTCGCAATGTTCGGGGAAAGAAACCGCCGAGCTTGCGGCGCTGCCATGACGCCACTGTGAAAATGAAGGGGTCGCGCGCGCCGGGGCTACTTCTTGTCAGGCACGGGTGCGGGCGCTGCCGCAGGTGCGGGTGCGGGTGCGGGCGCTGCCGCGGGAGCGGGAGGTGGCAGCTCGCTGACCTGCAGCGACAGATCGAACAACTTGGCCTTGCCGGCGTAGTAGCGGTCGATGCGCCACTCTTCCAGGATGTCGATGGCCAACTGAAAGCGCTTGTAGTCCAGCCTGTAGAGGCTGCTGAGTTCAAAGGGGCCGGCGGATTCCAGCGCCAGCACCAAGGCGGCGAGCGTTCGCGCCGCTTCGCTGGTAGGGTCGGTCGCAATGAAATTGCGTGCAAGCTTGATTGCGTTCATATAAGGGAGTGGCCAGGGCTGTGTAAACGGAAATTCTATGCAGAGCCTTGCCGCAAATTGATGACAATTTGATGAAGGCCGAGAAATAGCAAGGCCACTCAGGCATCGGTGGGCGCTGCTGCTCCATGGAGCGGCAACAGCGCGGTCAGGCGCTCCCGGATGGAATCGGCACGCTCGCGCCCCGCGATACGCGTCACCTCGTCCATCATCTCGTCGGCCACCAGCAGCATCGACTCGCGGTCGCGCGCCTCGCGCAGCGCCTGCCGGAAAAAGTCTGCCTGCGCCGGATCCCTGCGCGCGAACAGGCGCTCGCAGATGTCAAAAAGAAACATGCGCGCGCCGGCCAGCGTCTGGACCACACGCGCGGGCGCAGGCGCGGGCGCTGCGGCGGGCGCAGGCGGCTCTTGCACTTCCGCAGACAGATAGCCCTGCGCCAGCAGCAGGGCGACGATGCGCTCGCCGGTGCCATCGAAAAGCGCGCGCAGCTCCGCGTCGGTCTTGCGGCCATCCGCGAGCAGCAGCACCGAGCGCTCGCGCAACCCCAGCGTGCGGACCCCAGGAGCCAGTTCGGCATGGGCTTTGGCGGTTTTCTGCAACAACATGACGGGACTCCCGGCTCCATTGGAACCGCAGTGGGTGACAGGCGCATGAATGTTCCGCGCCCGTCCGGTCAGGCGCGGTAGGTCTGCAGGTGGATGCTGGTCTCGGTGTTGCCGATGCCCTTGATGAGACGGATGCGGTCCAGTGTGCGCGACAGCGCGTAGAGGTTCTCCACCCGCAGCTCGGCCAGCAGGTCCCACTTGCCGTTGGTGTCGTGCAGCGCCGCCACGCCGGGCTCGCCGAGCAGGCTGGCCGCCACCTTGCGCGCCTCGTTGCCTTCGACCAGGATACTCGTCCACGCCACGATGCCTGCGGGCTCGGACTCGGGCCGCAGGCGCACGGTGTAGCCCACCACTACGCCCTCGCGTTCGAGCCGCGCGATACGGTTGGTGACCGTGCCGCGCGATACCTTCAGCCGCGCGGCCAGCGTGGCGATGCTCGTGCGCGCATTCGCGCGCAGCAGCGCGATGAGATCGTGGTCCGTGGCATCCATCATTTCGTCAATAGATATTCTGCAAAACGCAATTTTGCGCAGCATTTCACTACATTTTTGACGATTCCCTTTTGCATGGCGGTTTGCGATGCTCTATGACTTCCCTCAACCGGAGGCGGACCATGAGCACCCCACGACGAAACGAGACCGGATTCCTGAGCCCCGCGCGCGCCGCCGAAGTAGTACGCCGCGTGGGGCTGGCCAACTGCCTGCGCGGCATGGCCGACTGCCTGGAGGCCGACTACCGGCGCTGGCAGGACTTCGACAAATCCGCCCGCACCGCCAGCCATTCGCCCGACGGCGTGATCGAGCTGATGCCCGTGGCCGACCAGCAGACCTATGCCTTCAAGTACGTCAACGGCCACCCGCGCAACACGCAGGACGGCATGGCCACGGTCATGGCTTTCGGCGCCCTGGCCAGCGTGCGGACGGGCGCGCCGCTTTTCCTGAGCGAGCTCACACTCACCACCGCGCTGCGCACCGCCGCCATGTCGGCGCTGGCCGCGCGCGTGCTGGCGCGCCCCGGCAGCCGCACGATGGCGCTGATCGGCAACGGCGCGCAAAGCGAATTCCAGGCCCTGGCCTTCCACGCGCTGCTGGGCGTGGACACGCTGCGCATCTTCGATACCGACCCCGCCGCCATGCTCAAGCTCGCCGCCAACCTGCGGCCCTGGAAGCTGCGCGTGCACGTCTGCGCCAGCGCCGAGGAAGCCGCCCAGAGCGCCGACATCGTGACCACCGCCACCGCCGACAAGGCCCGCGCCACCATCGTGCACCCCGGCATGGTGGAGCCCGGCATGCACATCAACGCCGTGGGCGGCGACTGCCCCGGCAAGACCGAGCTGCACCCCGGCGTACTGCGCGGCAGCGCCGTGTTCGTCGAATACGAGCCGCAGACCCGCGTGGAGGGCGACATCCAGCAGATGCCGGCGGACTTCCCCGTCACCGAGTTCTGGCGCGTGCTCACAAGCCAGGCGCCGGGCCGCGCCAGCGACGCGCAGGTGACGGTGTTCGACTCGGTGGGCTTCGCACTGGAGGACTATTCCGCGCTGCGCTACATGCACGGCATGGCACGCGACTTGCACTTGCTCGACACCATCGACCTGGTGCCCGGCCTGCCCGACCCGAAGAACCTGTACGCGCTGCTGCGCCCCGCGCCCGCGACCACGGCGGCGCACACAGCAGTGCTGGAGAACGCATGAACGCCCTTGCCTCCACCGCCGAAGAGCCTCCCGCGCGCATCGCGCTGATCGGCGTGCCCACCGACATCGGCGCCGGCACGCGCGGCACCGGCATGGGGCCCGACGCCCTGCGCGTGGCGCGCCTGGGCGAGGCCATCGCGCAGCTCGCCGGCCCTGTGCTCGACCTGGGCAACCTGGCCGGCCCCGCCAACCCGCAGCGCCCTCGCGACGGCGGCGGCTTTCGCCACCTCGACGAATGCGTGCAATGGAACCAAGGCGTGCACGACGCGGTGCACGCGCAGTTGCAGGCGGGCCGCATGCCCGTGATGCTGGGCGGCGACCACAGCCTGGCCATCGGCTCCATCAGCGCGGTGGCGCGGCACTGCCGCGCCGCGGGCAAGCAGTTGCGCGTGGTCTGGCTCGACGCGCATGCCGACTTCAACACCGCCTCCATCTCGCCCACGGGCAACATCCATGGCATGCCCGTGGCCTGCCTGTGCGGCCACGGGCCTGCGGAGCTCACGGGCCTGGCCGGCCATGTGCCTGCGCTGGCGCCCGCCGACATCCGCCAGATCGGCATCCGCAGCGTGGACGAGGAAGAAAAGCGCATGGTCAACGAACTGGGCGTGGAGGTGTTCGACATGCGCTTCATCGATGAAACCGGCATGCGCGCCACCCTGCAGCAGGCGCTGCGCGGCCTGGAAGATCCGGGCATCCACCTGCACCTGAGCTTCGACGTCGACTTCCTCGACCCCGAGATCGCCCCCGGCACCGGCACCACGGTGCGCGGCGGGCCGACCTACCGCGAGGCGCAACTGTGCATGGAGATGATCGCCGACACCGGGCGCCTGGGCTCGCTCGACATCGTGGAGCTGAATCCCGCGCTGGACGTGCGCAACCAGACCGCCGGCCTGGTGGTCGATCTCGTCGAAAGCCTGTTCGGCAAAAGCACCCTGGTGCGCAACCGCGGCACTTAACGGGTACGGAATTTGCTCCACGGGGTTCACTTCTAACCGCCACCCGTGCTGACGTGTGCGTCGGTTTTTGACGCCACAATGGCGGTCTTTTACCCAACTTGCTGATTGCAAAGGATCCATATGAACGCAACAACGCTGAACTTCGCTACCGCGAAGCTGGACAACCTGTGGCGCGGCGCCGCCCTGCTGCTGGCCGGCCTGGCACTGGCCGGCTGCGGCAAGCAGGCTGAAACGCCCGCGCCCGCGCCCGCCCCGGCAGCCGAGGCGCCCGCCGCCCCCGCGCCGGCGCCGGCCAAGGCGCTGGTGGTCGGCACCGACGCCGCCTATGCGCCCTTCGAATCGCAGGACGCCACGGGCCAGATCGTCGGCTTCGACATCGACGTGGTGACCGCCGTGGCCAAGAGCCAGGGCGTGGAAGTGAAGTTCGTCAACACGCCGTGGGAAGGCATCTTCAACACGCTGGCGCAGGGCGACCGCGACCTGCTGGTGTCGGCCATCACCATCACCGACGAGCGCAAGCAGACCATGGACTTCAGCGACGCGTACTTCGACGCGCACCAGCTCATCGCCGTGGGCGAGAAGTCCAAGGTCACCAAGTTCGACGACCTGAAGAAGCTCAAGGTCGGCGTGCAGACCGGCACCACCGGCGACGAGGTGGTGACCAAGATGCTCGGCAAGGACAGCACCAACATCAAGCGCTTCGAATCCACGCCCCTGGCGCTCAAGGAGCTCGAAGCCGGCGGCGTCGATGCCGTGGTGGCCGACAACGGCGTGATCGTGAACTACGTGGCCAACAACGCCGGCTCCAAGTTCAAGACCGTCAACGACCCCAGCTTCGCGCCCGAGCAGTACGGCCTGGCCGTGCGCAAGGGCAATGCCGAATTGCTGGCGAAGCTCAACAAGGGCCTGGCCGCGATCAAGGCCGACGGCACCTACGACAAGATCTACGCCCAGTACTTCGGCGCCAAGGACGCCGCCCCGGCTGCCGCCGCCGAGCCGGCGAAGAAGTAAGCACCGCACGCACGCCCTCGGCCCCACGACGACGACCGCGACATGGACTTGCGCTGGAACATCCTTTCCGGCTACATGCCGCTGTTCGTATCCGGCCTGTGGATGACCATCAAGGTCACCGCCGTGGCCATCGTCGCCGGGCTGGCGCTGGGCCTGGTCTTCGGGCTCGTCACCAGTTCGCGCCAGGCCCCGCCGCCGCGCGGGTCTCTGGCGCGCTGGGCCATCAGGCCCGTGCAATGGTTCGGCGTGGCTTACGTCACCTTCTTCCGCGGCACGCCGCTGTTCGTGCAGATACTGCTGGTGCACTTCGCGCTGATGCCTGCACTGATCCATTCCGACCACGGCCTGCTGCTCTCCGGGCCGCTGGCCACCGAATTCCGTCAGAACTACGGCGCCTTCTTCTCGGGCGCGCTGGCGCTCTCGCTCAACGCGGGGGCCTACATCTCCGAAATCTTCCGCGCTGGCATCCAGTCGATCCACCGCGGGCAGACGCAAGCCGCCTACAGCCTGGGCCTCACGCACGCGCAGACCATGCGCTACGTGGTGGTGCCGCAGGCCGCGCGGCGCATGGTGCCGCCGTTGGTCAACGAAGCCGTCACGCTCATCAAGGACTCGTCGCTTGTCTCGGCCATCGGCCTGGCCGAGCTGGCGCTGGCCGCCCGCACCGTGGCGGGCGCCTACTCGCGCTACTGGGAGCCCTACCTCATGATCTCGGCGCTGTACCTCGTCATGACGCTGCTGCTTTCGCTCGTGGCGCGCCGGCTGGAAACGCCGGACTACCAGAAGGGGCGCTGAGCCGGCCACTGCCGGCGAACGCGAAGGCCGCCACACCCCCGACCAGCCGCAGCGCCGCCGCGGCGGCTCCGTGCAGCGCCAGGCGCAGGTCGGCCAGCGGCTCGCCCACGCTGACCTGCCAGCGCTGGCCCATGCTGGCCGCCGCCGCGGCGGTGGCCGCATCCCAGTGGAAGCGCGCCGCGCCCGCAGCCTCCAGCGCCTCGACCACGATGCGCTGGCCGGCCTCCACGCGCACCGCGTGGCCGGGCACCAGGAACAGGTCGCCCCAGTCGTTGGCGGGGCCGTGCTGCGGGCCGTCGAACGTGACCCAGGCGCAGCCGCCGTCCACGCGAAACAGGGCCGGCCCACGCGCCACGAGCGTGATGGCGTGCCCGGCATTCAGGCGCCAGCTACCCGTGAATGCCTTGCGGGCCGGCGCGGCGGCCTGCGACGGAAGTTGCAGTTCGAGAACGTCGTTGGCGTACATCACATCACTCCTCAATGGGCGTTGCTGGAATTGAACCTACCAGGTTGAATGATCGTTGCGCCATCCCCACGCAGTCCAATGAAATCGCGCTACTCTATTGATTCTGCAAACGCATCAATCCAGACAAACCCCTATGCAGCAACCGCAAACCCACCTGCGCACCCGCCCCATACCCGTGGGCCACCTGCGCACCTTCGAGGCGGTGGCGCGGCACCTGAACTTCCGCGCCGCGGCGCAAGAGCTGGCGCTCACGCAGTCGGCGGTGAGCCGCCAAATCCAGGGGCTGGAAGACGAAGTGGGCGTGCCGCTGTTCCTGCGCCACACGCGCGCCGTGGAGCTGACCGACGCCGGCGCGCAACTGCTGCGCGCCACGCAGTCCAGCGTGGCGCGCATCGACAGCGCCGTGCGGCAGATCCGCCAGACGGCCGGGCGCAAGAGCGTGGCCATCACCACCTGGGCCTCGTTCGCGTCGATGTGGCTGATCCCGCGCCTGGAGGTGTTCCAGCGCACGCACCCTGACATCGACATCCGCATCGACGCCAGCGACACCTCGCTGGACCTGGACACCGCCGACGTGGACCTGGCGCTGCGCTACGCCCTGCCCGCCAGCGTGCCGCACGGCGCGCAGCGGCTCTTCGGCGAACAGCTCACCGTGGTGGCCAGCCCCTGGCTGCTCAAGAGCGGCGCACGGCTGGAGCAGCCCGAGGACGTGGCGCAGTTCACGCTGATCGAAGCCGGCGACTCGCACCGCAGCGCTTACATGGAGCTGCTGACCTGGCGCCGCTGGTTCGACGAATACGGCCTGCAGATCACGCCGCGGCGCTGGCTGTACTTCAACTACGCCAGCCAGATGGCGCAGGCCGCGCTCACGGGCCAGGGCATCGCGCTGTCGCGCATGCCGCTGATCTCCGACAGCCTGGCCAGCGGCGACCTGGTGGAAGTGATGCCCGCCAAGCGCCTGGAGTCGCCGATGGCCTACTGGCTCATCGTGGGCCCGCGCAGCACAACGCGACCCGAGGTACAGGCGTTCTGCGAATGGCTGCGCCGCGAGGCGCGGATGACGCGGGAGACGGTGGGGGAAGGGCTGGATTGCGACCTGGCCGACGACCTTGACTGAGGCCACCGGCCCCAGTGTCACCCCGACGCGGAACTGCCACACCCGGCTCGGCAAAGCCAAGGCCCTTGCTGCACCACAGGGCATGCTCACGCAAACGGAGTTCGGGCGCGAGAAGGCGCACATCCTGGGCAATTAACCTGGAAACAGCAGTTGACCGCTTCGTATCCCTTGCCAGGCCGCAGGAAATTAACCTATTTCCGGCAGTTGAATCCCCAAAATTCGAGCAAGTGCCTGTCACGCATTGAGTTTCCATGCTTTCCAGACTCACCCAACTGGAACTGCTCTGCAGTCACGCGAAGTCTTTGGAAACCTGCATGGATATTGGGTTTCTTCAGTTTTTCGGTTGGTTCAACTGCCGTTTTTAGGCCACCAACGCCACCGCCCCAAAATCCCCCACCCTCTCCCCCAGCCCCGCCGGCACGAGCCGCACGCCCGCCGTCAGCGCCGGCAGGTGCGCCGCGACTTCGGCTTGCAGCCTGGGCAGCAGCAGCGCGCGGTGGTGCAGGAACACGCCGCCGCCCAGGCTGATGCGCTCCAGGTCCAGCAGCGCGACCAGGTTGTAGAGCATGCGGCCCAGCACGCGGCAGAGTTCGTCCACCTCGGCCAGCGCGCGCGCGTCGCCTGCGCCGGCTGCCGCCATCAGGCCGGCGGCGTCGCCCCAGCCCTCGCTGGCGAAGCGGCGCGCCAGCGCGTTGCCGGCCACCAGCGCCTCCACGTCGCCGACGTTGCCGCAGCCGCACAGCAGCCCGTGCGCGCCGTCGCTGGCGAAGGTGTGGCCCGCATGGCCCGCGTTGCCGTTCTTGCCGCGCAGCACGCGGCCATCCACGCACAGGCCGGCGCCGATGCCGGTGCTCCAGGTCACGTAGGCGCAGTGGCTGCTGCCCTGCAGCGCGCCCCATAGGCGCTCGGCCTCCAGCGCGGCCACGGCGTCGTTCTCGATGCGCAGGCGCGCGAAGCGCTGGCGCAGCGGCGCCTCCAGCGGCACGGTCTTCCAGTCGTTGGGCAGGCCGCGCGCGGGGCCGGCGATGCCGCCGCAAATATTGGGGTTGGCCACCTCCAGGCAGCCGCCGTCCAGCACGAAGGGCCCGCAGGACGCCACGCCGGCCTGCGCCACGCTCTGCGGCGCCAGTCCGGCGTCGGCGCACACGGCATCCACCATGCGCAGCACCTGCCGCGCCAGCGCATCGCGGTCGCCGCGGGTGGCGGTGGGCTCGCTGCGCCGGTGCACGGGCGGCGCGCCGCTGCCGTCGGCCAGGCTCACGGCCACCTTGGTGCCGCCGATGTCGATGCAGGCTTTCATGGGAGTGTGCGTTCTACAGGAGCTTGGTCAGCAGGCTGACCGCGAAGCTCAGCAGCAGCGTGGAGGCCAGCGGAATGTCCCACTCGCGCCCGCCCAGCCGGAAGCGGAAGTCGCCCGGCAGCCGCCCGAAACCCAGCCGGCGCAGCAGCGGCGAGAGCCAACTGATGAGCGCAAGGGCCAGGAAGATGACGATGAACCAGCGCAGCATGGGTGCCGAGTGTAGGGCCGCGCTCAGGCGCAGGGGAGCACCAGCACCGCCTGGACATGCGCGGCGAACGCGGGCGGCGGCGCGGCCCAGCGTGCCGGCCTGGGCGATGGCGGCGAAGCTGCGCAGCAGGCCGATGTCGAGGGAGAGCGCCATTTCGTCATCAATTCACTTGATGCCAGCGATGAAAACTATTCGATTCATTGAACCTGGAAACAGCAGTTGACCGCTTCGTATCCCTTGCCAGGCCGCATGCAATCGAGCGTTGCCGGCTCCGATGGGGTTCACCTGGTGGGTGAGAGCGCTATGCACCTGCCAGCACCGCGCTCGGCGCGCCATGCGGCGTTGCTCCTCCTTGCGGGCAGTAGCCCGCCGCGTCGTCGCGCCTTGCCTGGCACCCCGATCACGGCACCGGCAGGCGCATCCAACTGCCGTTTCTAGTCTCTAAACGGATGAGTTTTGGCGCAGGGCAAGGCGCGGTTTTATGTGCTGCCTGGCGTTGAACATTGCACTAGACTGCCCTGCACCCCCCATTCCAGGAGCCCCCATGTCCCGCAACGAAGACCCCGATTTCTGGCGCAAGGCGCGCCAGCACCTGATCCGCTACGGCGGCACTTTCGCACCCCTGGTGATCGAGCGCGCGCAGGGCAGCTTCGTCTATGACGCCGACGACCGCCCCATCCTCGACTTCACCTCGGGCCAGATGAGCGCCGTGCTCGGCCACTGCCACCCCGAGATCAGCGCCGTGGTGGCCGACTACGCGCACCGGCTCGACCACCTGTTCAGCGGCATGCTCTCGCGCCCGGTGGTCGATCTGGCCGCGCGGCTGGCCGAGGTGGCGCCCGGGGCGCTCACGCGCAGCATCCTGCTGACCACGGGCGCGGAGTCGAACGAGGCGGCGATCCGCATGGCCAAGCTGGTCACCGGCAAGTACGAGGTGGTGGGCTTCGCCCAGTCGTGGCACGGCATGACCGGCGGCGCGGCCGCGGCCACCTACAGCGCCGGGCGGCGCGGCGTGGGGCCGGCGGCGGTGGGTTCATTGGCGATCCCGGCGCCGTTCGGCTACCGCCCGCGCTTCTTCGACGCCAGCGGCGCCTACGACTGGCAAGGCGAGCTGGACTACGCCTTCGACCTGGTGGACCGCCAGTCCTGCGGCAGCCTGGCGGCCTTCATCGCCGAGCCGATCCTGAGTTCGGGCGGCATCATCGACCTGCCGCCGGGCTACATGGCCGCGCTCCAGCGCAAGTGCGCGGAGCGCGGCATGCTGCTGATCCTCGACGAGGCGCAGACCGGCGTGGGCCGCACCGGCACCATGTTCGCCTGCCAGCGCGACGGCGTGGTGCCCGACATCCTCACGCTGTCCAAGACGCTGGGCGCGGGGCTGCCGCTGGCGGCGGTCGTCACCACCGCCGAGATCGAGGAGCGCGCGCACGAACGCGGCTACCTGTTCTACACCACGCATGTCAGCGACCCGCTGCCCGCGGCCATCGGCCTGAAGGTGCTGGAGGTGGTGGAGCGCGACGGCCTGGCGCAGCGCGCGGCGGTGGCCGGCGCGCGGCTGGAGCAGGGCCTGCGCGGGCTGCAGGAGAAGCATGGCTGCATCGGCGACGTGCGCGGGCGCGGCCTGCTGCTGGGCGTGGAGATCGTGCAGGACCGCAGGACCAAGGCGCCCGCGCCCGAACTGGGCGCGGCCATCACGCAGGCCTGCATGGGGCTGGGGCTGTCGATGAACGTGGTGCAGCTACCGGGCATGGGCGGCGTGTTCCGCATCGCGCCGCCGCTGACGGTGAGCGACGCGGAGATCGACCTGGGGGTGGAACTGCTGGGGCAGGCCATTGCCCGCTGCTGCTGAGGCCTACTCATATACTCCCCACCAAGCACCTCGCCAGCGCAATAAATAAAAGCGGCGGCAAACGATACTCCCAGGTAGTATCGAAAACCACCAGCCCCACGGCGCGCAGGCGTTCCGGCGCCTGCGCATGCGGCGCGGCGTGGCCGCCGCCGGCGCGCGCCCGCCGGAGCCCATGTCCAGCGCCCGCCAAGCGGTTGGCATATTCAGTGCTTGTGTGTTTCCGTGCACAGCCAATAATCCGCACAATCTCCGCCCAATCGCAATTGAAAACACGTTCCCGGGGGGTGCCGCAGGGTGCCCGCCGCAACATTCCGGACCCCACGGAGGACCCACCGCCCATGCTGCAGGAAGAACGCTTCGTCCGCATCCGCATGCTGCTGGCCGCCGTCTCGCGCCTGGGCACCGACCGCATCGCGCAGGAGCTCGCCGTGTCGCGCGAGACGGTGCGGCGCGACATCGTGGAGCTGGAGGCCCTGGGCGCGCTGCGCCGCGTGCATGGCGGCGTGGTGGCGACGGGCCTCGCGCCCGAGCCGCCGCTGGCCGCGCGCCAGACCGTGCGCGCAAAGGAGAAGCGCGCCATCGCCCGTGCCGCGGTGCAACTGCTGCAGCCGGGGCAGACCCTGTTCGTCGACGCCGGCAGCACCACGGCGCTGCTGGCCGAGGAGCTGTCCGCCCTCTCGGGCCTGACCATCATCACCAACGGGCTGGCCGTCGCGCTGCGGCTGGCCGCCGCCGACAAGAACCGCGACGCGCGCAACCAGGTCATCCTGCTGGGCGGCAGCGTGAACACCGAGGCGCAGGCCGCGCACGGCGACATCACCGTGGCCGACATCCACCGCTACCGCGCCGACGTGGCCCTGCTCTCGCCCGTGGGCGTGCATGACCAGCACGGTGCCACCAACTTCGCGCACCCCGATGCCGCCGTGGCGCGCGCCATGGCGCAGCAGGCGCAGCGGCTCGTGGTGCTGGCCGACCACAGCAAGATCGGCCAGGCCAGCCGCGTGGTGTACGCGGGGCCGCAGGACATCGACACCATCGTCACCGACGCGGCGGCGCGCGCCATGCCGGCGCTGTCGGCGCTGCAGGCCGCGGGCAACCACGTGGTCGTGGCCTGAAGCCATGCCAGCGCCCTATTCCCATACGGTTGCGGGCCACACCTGGCAGTTCGCCGACCTGCGCACGCTGATGGCCAAGGCCACGCCGGCGCGCTCGGGCGACATGCTGGCCGGCATCGCCGCGGGCTCGGCGGTGGAACGCATGGCCGCGCGCATGGCGCTGGCCGACGTGCCGCTCGAAACCTTTCTGAACGAGGCGCTGGTTCCGTATGAAGAAGACGAGGTCACGCGCCTCATCATCGACACGCACGACGCCGCCGCCTTCGCCCCCGTCGCGCACCTGACGGTGGGCGGCTTGCGCGACTGGCTGCTCGGCGACGCCGCCAGCGGCGACACGCTCGCCGCCGTGCGCGCCGGCATCACGCCCGAGATGGCGGCGGCGGCCAGCAAGCTCATGCGCAACCAGGACCTGATCGCCGTGGCGCGCAAGTGCCGCGTGGTCACGCGCTTTCGCAACACCATCGGCCTGCCCGGGCGCCTGGCGGTGCGGCTGCAGCCCAACCACCCCACGGACGATCTGCGCGGCATCGCCGCGTCGATGGTGGACGGCCTGCTCTACGGCGCGGGCGACGCGGTGGTCGGCGTCAACCCCGCCACCGACAACCTGGCCGCGCTGACCGGGCTGGTGCACAGGCTGGCCGAAGTGATCGAGCGGCTGGCCATCCCCACCCAGGCTTGCGTGCTCACGCACGTGACCAACACGCTGCAGATGATCGAGCACGGCGCGCCGGTGGACCTGGTGTTCCAGTCCATCGCCGGCACCGAGGCGGCCAACGCGAGCTTCGGCATCAGCCTCGCACTGCTGCGCGAGGCGCGCGAGGCCGCGCTGTCATTGAAGCGCGGCACGCTGGGCGACAACGTGATGTACTTCGAGACCGGCCAGGGCAGCGCGCTGTCGGCCAGCGCCCACCACGGCGTGGACCAGCAGACCTGCGAGGCCCGCGCCCACGGCGTGGCGCGGGCCTTCGCGCCGCTGCTCGCCAACACGGTGGTCGGCTTCATCGGGCCCGAGTACCTGTTCGACGGCAAGCAGATCATCCGCGCCGGCCTGGAAGACCACTTCTGCGGCAAGCTGCTGGGCGTGCCGCTGGGCTGCGACGTGTGCTACACCAACCATGCCGAGGCCGATTCCGACGACATGGACACGCTGATGACGCTGCTGGGCGTGGCCGGCGTGCCCTTCATCATGGGCGTGCCCGGCGCCGACGACATCATGCTGGGCTACCAGAGCACCTCGTTCCACGACGCGCTGTACCTGCGCCAGGCGCTGGGCCTGCGGCACGCGCCCGAGTTCGAGGCCTGGCTGCAGCGCATGCAGATCATCGACGGCGCGGGCCGCCTGCTGCCCGCCACGGCGCACCACCCGGCGCTGGCGCGCATGCGCCAGTTGCAACTGGCCTGACCATGGACCGCCGCCCCGCCCCCGACCCCTGGGCCGACCTGCGCGCCCACACCGCCGCGCGCATCGCCCTGGGCCGCGCGGGCGCCGCCCTGCCCACGCACGAGCTGCTGCGCTTCGGCCTGGCGCACGCGCAGGCGCGCGACGCGGTGCACGTGCGGCTCGACCCCGCCGCGCTGGCCGCGCGTCTGCAATCCCTGGGCTGCGCCACGCAGGTGGTGCGCAGCGCCGCCGCCGACCGCGCCACCTACCTGCTGCGGCCCGACCTGGGCCGGCGCCTGGACGCCGACGATGCGCAGCGGCTGGGCCAGGCCGCCGCCCCCGGTGGCTGCGACCTGCTGCTGGTGGTGGCCGACGGCCTGTCGTCGCTGGCCGTGGAACGTAACGCCATGCCGCTGGTGCAGGCCATCCGGGCGCAGGCCCCGGCGGGCTGGACGCTCGGCCCCGTGGTCGTCGCCACCCAGGCCCGCGTGGCGCTGGGCGACGAGATCGGCGCGCTGCTGGGCGCGCGCATGGCGGCGGTGCTGATCGGCGAGCGCCCCGGCCTCTGCGCGCCCGACGGCCTGGGCATCTACCTCACCTGGCAGCCGCGCGTGGGCTGCCACGACGCGCAGCGCAACTGCATCTCCAACGTGCGGCCCGAGGGCCTGCCCGCATCCGCCGCCGCCGCGCGCCTGTGGTGGCTGTGCCGCGAGGCGCGCCGCCTGGGCCTGACCGGCGTGGGCCTGAAGGACCGCAGCGACGCCGCCACGCTGGACGCGCCCGCCACTCCAGGCGCGGCGCCTTGATGAACTCTCGATCCGCCGCCTCTCCTTGATCGAGTCCCGGTGCAGACGCAACAGGCTGTTCGTGCGGCTCAGCCCGGCGATGCCGGAGATGTGCGCCTGGCCCTTGGGCGCCCAGGTGCCACGCCCACGGCGCGCGCCGCCCTACAGCCGGTGCGTGCGGTCGCCTTGCGCAAAACCCAGCGGCTCCCATGCCGCGCCGCCCGCGCCCAGGGCGATCACCTTGAACAGTTCGCCCATTTCATGTTCATGGATCAATTTGGCTGCCAGCGCTTTATCTGCCTGCGCCGACAGCTCCATTTTTGATAGCAGTCCGCAGTTCATGAGGAAGCGCGCCTGCGAGGTGTAGCCCAGCACGTCGAGCCCCGCCTCCTGCGCCGCCAGGGCGATGCCGGTGAAGTTGACATGGGCGGTGATGTCCTTGGCGCCCACGCTGGCCAGCGGGTCGCCGTCGGCGCGGTGGCCCTGGTGGCACATCACCGTGCCCATGTGGCGCTGGGGGTGGTAGTACTCGGCCTCGGGAAAGCCGTAGTCGATGAAAAAAGCCGCCCCGCGCGCCAGCCGGTCGGCCAGCGTGCGGACGAAGGCTTCGGCCTGGGGATGGACTTCGGTCAGGTAGTCGTGCGGGCCCTCGATTTCCACCGGCGGGCGCAGGCGGGTGGGCACGTCGGCCCAGGCCAGCGCACCGGCGTGCAGCGCCACGCCGCGCGCGAACCACTGGCCGGCCACGCGCGCCAGCAGCGTGACCGGCATGGCGTCGAGCACCTCGTTGCCGACCACCACGCCTTCGATGCGCGCGGGCAACGCATCGGCCCACTGCACCTTGCCGCCCCAGGGCGCCAGCCGCGCCTGCTGGCGCGCCCGCAGCGTGCCCGACAGGTCGACGATGGTGTAGCGCTCCACCGCACCGCCGAGGGCGCCCAGCAATTGCCCGGCCAGCGCGCCGGAGCCGGCGCCGAATTCCCACACCTGGCCGGTGCCGGTGGCCTGCAGCGCCTGCGCCACCTGCACGGCCAGGGTCTGGCCGAACAGCGGCGTCATCTCGGGCGCGGTGACGAAGTCGCTGCCCGTGTCCGGCATGGCGCCGAACTTGGCCGAATCGTTGGCGTAGTAGCCCAGGCCGGGGGTGTAGAGGGCCAGCGCCATGAACCGGTCGAAGCCGATCCAGCCGCCGGCAGCGGCAATGGCCCGCGCGATATGGGCGTGCAGGGCGGTCGCTACACTGTCGGGTCTTGTCGTCACGCCCCGGATTGTCCCCGAATGTCCACGCCCCCACGCCCCCGCACCGTGCTGGTGACCGGCGCCGCCAGGCGCCTGGGGCGCGAGATCGCGCTGGCGCTGGCCGCGGGCGGCTGGCGGGTGGCCGTGCACTACCGGCATTCGGACGATGATGCTCTTAAAACAATAGCTGATTGCGCTGCATTGGCGGGCGATAGCGCCGGTTTTGATGCAGACCTGCAGGACGAGGACGCGGTGCGTGCGCTGCTGCCGCGCGTGGTGCAAGGCTTCGGCGCGGTGGACGCGGTGGTCAACAACGCCGCGCTGTTCGACCATGACGGCGCCGCCACCTTCGGCTACGCATCGCTGGAGCGGCACCTGCGCGCCAACACCGGCGCGCCCATCGTGCTGGCGCAGGCGCTGCACGCGCACCTGGCCGCCCGTGGCGGCGAGGTGCGCGGCGCGGTGGTGAACCTGCTGGACCAGAAGCTCTGGAACCAGAACCCCGACTTCCTGAGCTACACGCTCTCCAAGGCCGCGCTGGAGGCGGCCACCACCATGCTGGCGCTGGCGCTGGCCCCGCGCGTGCGGGTGGCGGGCGTGGCGCCGGGGCTCACGCTCACCAGCCACCTGCTGAGCGAGGAGAGGTTTGCGCAACTGCACCGGCTTTCGCCGCTGGGCCGCTCCTCCACGCCGCGGGACGTGGCCGCGGCGGTGAAGTTCGTGCTGGAGACGCCCTCGATCACCGGCACCACGCTGCTGGTGGACGGCGGCCAGCACCTGATGCGCTTCGAGCGCGATTTCTCGCTCATGTAAAGGCCGCCATGTCCGCGACCCAAGGCACCCAGATACTCACGCTGACCGGGCTGCGCTTCGCCGCCAACCTGGGCATCCTCGCGCACGAGAAGACCGCGCCGCAGCCGATCCAGGTGGACGCCGAGCTGAATCTGGGCGCGCAGGACCTGCTGCCGCGCGACGACGACATCCTGCACGTGCTGGACTACCGCAAGGTGCGCAAGATCATCATCGACGAATGCACGGCGGAGCATGTGAACCTGCTGGAGAGCCTGATCGGCAAGCTGGCCCTGCGCCTGATGCAGTTGCCCGGCGTGGTGGGCGTGCGCGTGAAGATCGCCAAGCTGGAGATCTTCGACGACTGCGAAGTGGCGATACGGCTCGAAACCGGCCAGTGGTGAGGGTTGGCGCCCCGGTGCGACAATCGCGGCCATGAGTGCCGTCTGGACCGAAAACGAACCCGTCGATTCCGCCGCCGCCCAGCGCCGGATCGAACGCGAAAGCCACAAGCTCGAAAAGCGCCTGTGCCGCGAGGTGGGCCGCGCCATCACCGACTACGCGATGATCGAAGCGGGCGACAAGGTCATGGTCTGCCTGTCGGGCGGCAAGGACAGCTATACGCTGCTCGACATCCTGCTCAAGCTCAAGGCCCGCGCGCCGATCCATTTCGACCTGGTGGCCGTCAACCTCGACCAGAAGCAGCCCGGTTTTCCCGAAGACGTGCTGCCCGCCTACCTGCGCCAGCTCGGCGTGCCGTTCCACATCGAGAACCAGGACACCTACAGCATCGTCAAGCGCGTGGTGCCCGAGGGCAAGACCACCTGCGGCCTGTGCAGCCGCCTGCGCCGCGGCATCCTGTACCGCGTGGCCGGCGAACTGGGCGCCACCAAGATCGCGCTGGGCCACCACCGCGACGACATGCTGCAGACGCTGTTGCTCAACATGTTCTTCGCCGCCAAGCTCAAGAGCATGCCGCCCAAGCTGGTGAGCGACGACGGCCGCCACGTGGTGATCCGCCCGCTGGCCTACGTGGCCGAGAAGGACACCGCGCGCTGGGCCCGGCAGCAGGGCTTTCCCATCATCCCGTGCAATCTCTGCGGTAGCCAGGAGAACCTGCAGCGCCAACAGGTGGCCGAGATGCTGCGCGAGTGGGACCGCAAATACCCCGGCCGCGTGGACAACATGTTCCGCGCCCTGCAAGACGTGGTGCCCAGCCACCTGCTCGATGGCAAGCTGCATGATTTTCGGCACATCCGCGCCACCGGCGTGGCCAGCGACGAAGGCGACAAGGCTTTCGACCATGAAGCATTCTCCGCCGCGGCGCCCACGCTGCCGGGGCTGCAAGTCGTTGCGCTGTAGACGGGCCGGCACATCCGCGCGGCCCCCCGTGCCCAGGAGCCTTTCACCATGACGAAGCGGATCATCACCACCACCCTTGCCTGCCTGGCCGCGCTGGCGCTGTCCGGCTGCGGCGGCATGCGCCTGGTCGACAGCGACGTGCAGGCGTTCTCCGCTCTGCCCACGCAGCCGCTGCCCGCCGCCACCTACCGTTTCGAGCGCCTGCCCTCGCAGCAGACCCCGCAGGCCGCCGTGCAGCAAAGGGCGCTGGAGGACATCGCCGAGCAGGCGCTGGCCAAGGTCGGCATGCAGCGCGACGACGCCCATGCGCGCTACACGGTGCAGGTGGGCATGCAGACCACCAGCCGCCTGCGCGACGATGGGTGGAACGACGGCTGGTACGGCGGCCCGCGCTGGCGCATGGGCGTGGGCCTGGGCTTTTATGGCCGCCGCTCGTCCATCGGCGGCATGGGGTGGTTCCCGCCCACGGTGCTGTACCAGCATGAGATCGGCCTGGTCATGCGCGACACGGCGAGCAACCAGATCGTCTACGAAACCCACGCCGTCAACGACGACCTCTGGAACGACGATCCCGCCGCGCTGGCCGCCATGTTCGATGCCGCGCTGCGCGACTTTCCGCAGCCGCCGCAGGGCCCGCGCCGCATCAACATCGAGATCCCGCGCTGACCGATGGAAGAGCCGACCCGCATCATCGCCATCCGCCACGGCGAAACGGCCTGGAACGTGGACACGCGCATCCAGGGGCATCTCGACATCCCGCTCAACGACACCGGGCGCCGGCAGGCCGGCCAGTTGGCCGCGGCGCTGGGCGAGGAACCCGTATCGGCCATCTACGCGAGCGACCTCTCCCGCGCCTGGGAAACCGCGCAGGCCGTGGGCCGCACGACCGGCGCGCCGGTGCACGCCGCGCCCGCGCTGCGCGAGCGCGGCTTCGGCATCTTCGAGGGCAAGACCTTCGCCGAGGTGGAAACCGCGCTGCCCGCCCAGGCCCTGCGCTGGCGCCGCCGCGACCCCGACTTCGAGCCCGAGGGCGGCGAGTCGCTGCGCCGCTTCCGCACGCGCGTCACCCAGGCCGCGCACGGCCTGGCCGCGCGCCACCCGGGCCAGTTGATCGCCCTCGTGGCCCACGGCGGCGTGCTGGACGTGCTGTACCGCGACGCCACCGGCCTGGACCTGCAGGCGCCGCGCACCTGGGCCCTGGGCAACGCCGCCATCAACCGGCTGCTGTGGACGCCCTCGGGCCTCATGCTGGTCGGCTGGGCCGACACCCAGCACCTGCGATCCAGCGGAGCGCTCGATGAAACCACCACCTGACACCTACAACCCCGCCACCACCGGCCAGCGCGTGGACCAGATCGACACGCCGGCCCTGGTGGTGGACCTAGACGCGATGGAGCGCAACATCCAGCGCATGGCCGAGTTCGCGCGCAAGCACCAGGTGCGCTGGCGCCCGCACGCGAAGATGCACAAGAGCGCCGAATTGGCCCTGCAGATGCAGGCCGCGGGCGCCACCGGCGCCTGCGTGCAGAAGACCGCCGAGGCCGAGGCGCTGGCCGCGGGCGGCGTGAACGACATCTTCATCAGCAACGAGGTGGTCGCGCCGCACAAGCTGCTGCGCGTGGCGCGGCTCGCGGCCCTGCTGGCCGCGCGGGGCGGGCGCCTCGCCATTGCCGTGGACAGCCCGGAGGGCATCCAGCGGCTCGGCGAAGCCCTGGCCGCCGCACGGGCCGCCGCGGATGTGCTCATCGAAATCGACGTCGGCCAGGGCCGCTGCGGCGCCGCGCCAGGCCCCGAAACGCTCGCGCTCGCGCAGGCCGTGCACGGCCAGCCGCAGATGCGCTTTGCCGGCCTGCACGCCTACCACGGCGGCGCACAGCATCTGCGCAGCGCGCGGGCGCGGCGCGAAGCCATCGCCGGCGCGGTGGAGGCGGCCCGGCGCACGCGCGACCTGATCGCCGCCGCCGGCATCGACGTGCCGCTGGTCACCGGCGCGGGCACTGGCACCCTGGTGCACGAGGCCGCCAGCGGCGTGTACGGCGAGTTGCAGGCCGGCTCGTTCCTGTTCATGGACGCGGACTATGCCGCCAACGAACGCGAGCCGGCGCAGCCCAATTTCGAGCACGCGCTGTTCGTCAAGACCCAGGTCATCAGCGCCCGCGCCACGCACGCCGTGTGCGACGCGGGCCACAAGAGCCACGCCATCGATTCGGGCCTGCCGCGCGTGCTCGCGCAGGACGACCGCCACGCCCTGGATTACGCCAGCGGCGGTGACGAGCACGGCATCCTGCGCGCGCGCCGGCCCGGCGGGCATTTGCCGGCGCTGGGGCAGATGCTGTGGCTGATCCCCGGCCACTGCGACCCGAGCGTGAACCTGCACGACGTGATGGTGGGCGTGCGCGGCGGGCTCGAAGGCGGCGCCGTGGAGCGGCTGCTCCGTGTCGATGCGCGCGGCGCGCTCTCATAACCCATAGTTTCCAGGGCCCGGCATCTCGGGCACACTGGCGTGCGCCATGGACGACATTGCCGCATCCGACCTCAAAGCCATCCTCCATTCCAAGCGCGCCAACCTGTACTACCTGGAGCATTGCCGCGTCCTGGTCAGCGGCGGCAGGGTCGAATACGTAACCGATGCGGGCAAGCGCAGCCTTTACTGGAATATTCCCATCGCCAACACGACCAGCATCCTGCTGGGCACGGGCACCTCCATCACCCAGGCCGCCATGCGCGAACTCTCCAAAGCGGGCGTGCTGGTGGGCTTTTGCGGTGGTGGCGGCACACCGCTGTTCAGCGCGAATGAGGTCGATGTGGACGTAGCCTGGCTCGCACCGCAGAGCGAATACCGCCCCACCGAGTACCTTCAGGCCTGGGCGCGGTTCTGGTTCGACGACGAGCTGCGCCTGCACGCCGCCAAACAGTTGCAGACCTGGCGCATGCAGCGCCTGCTGGCCGAATGGAACACCCGCGGCTTGCGCGAAGCGGGCTTTGCAGTCGATGTGGCGCGGCTGCAGGCGCTCACGGCGCAGTTCACCCCGCTGATCGCCAACGCGCCCGATGTGACCGCGCTGCTGACCGACGAGGCCCGGCTGACCAAGGCGTTGTTCAAACTCGCCGTGGATGCCACAGGCTATGGCGAATTCACCCGCGCCAAGCGCGGCGCGGGCACTGACCCGGCCAACCGTTTTCTCGACCACGGCAACTACCTGGCCTACGGCTTGGGCGCAACGGCCACCTGGGTGCTGGGCCTGCCGCACGGGCTGGCGGTGCTGCACGGCAAGACGCGGCGCGGCGGGCTGGTGTTCGACGCGGCCGATCTGGTCAAAGACGCCGCCATCCTGCCGCAGGCGTTCCTGTCGGCCATGCGCGGCGACGACGAGCAGCAGTTTCGCCACCAGTGCATCGAGGCGCTCACGCGCAGCGAATCGCTGGACTTCATCATCGACACGCTCAAGCGCATCGCCCTGGACACCGCGCGCATGGCGAATCACCCAGCGCCCGGGAGCGTGGCTTGAACGTCCTGTTCGTCTCCCAATGCAGCAAGCGCGCGCTGACCGAAACGCGCCGCATCCTCGACCAGTTCGCCGAGCGCTGCGGCGACCGCACCTGGCAGACGCCCATCACCCAGGCCGGGCTGGACACCGTGCGCAAGCTGCTGCGCCAGACCGCCCGCAAGAACACCGCCGTGGCCTGCCACTGGATACGCGCCAAGGACCACACTGAGCTGCTGTGGGTGGTGGGCGATGGCCGCCAGTTCAACGCCGAGGGCGCGACGCCCACCAACACCACGGCCAGCAACGTGCTGCGCGCCGGCGACGAAAGCGCCTGGCACCACCTGCCGCTGATGACGGCGCTGGGCGCCCTTGCCGCGCTGCTGCACGACCTGGGCAAGGCGACGGCCGCCTTCCAGAACCGCCTGAAAAACCCCAGCCTGCGCCAGCGCAACCACTACCGGCACGAATGGGTGTCGGTACGGCTGTTCCAGGCCTTCGTGGGCGGCGAGGACGATGCGGGCTGGCTGCAACGGCTGGCCGATGAAGCCATGGATGCAACCGCTTTCGAGGCGCAATGGCTGGACTGTTCCAACGGCCGCTTGCTGCGCGACGGCATCGACGAGCCGCAGGCCCGCTACCACCTGCCCTTTACCGCCATGCCGCCGCTGGCGCAGGCCGTGGCCTGGCTGGTGCTCACGCACCATCGCTTGCCCTGCATGCCGGTGCTGCACAAGGATGGCAGCAGCGATGCGGACATCGACCTGCCCCACAGCCGCTGGCGGAGCTTCGGGGCGCACCCCGCTTTCGTGAACCTTGCCGATCTGCAAGGGCTGCTGCAACGCCTCAGCGCCGACTGGAACGAGCCGCGCGAGGAGTCTGCGGACAACGTCACGGTACAGTCCCATTGGCGCTTTCCCCATGGGCTGCCGGTGACGACCGTGCCGTGGCGAAAGCAGGCCGCCCGCTATGCACGCAAGCTGCTGGAATCCACTGCGCAGGGCGCCGTGCTGCACGATCCGTTCGCCATGCACGTGACCCGCCTGTGCCTGATGCTGGCCGACCACCACTACTCCAGCGTCCGGGACGATGGGCAGCGCAAGCCTTACGTCAATGCCGGCTATCCGCTCTACGCCAACACCATCAAAAACGATAGCTATCAGCGCCCGCCAGATAAGAGCGAAAAGCCAATTTTTCATCAAACCCTGGATGAACACCTGCTGGGCGTGCAGGCCCACGCCACACTGGTCGCGCGCTCGCTGCCCACGCTGGCGCGCAGCCTGCCGGCGCTGCAAAACCACAAGGCGCTGAAAAAGCGCAGCCGCGATGCGCGCTTTCAGTGGCAGGACAAGGCCGCCGATCTGGCTGCCAGCGTGCGCCAGCACGCTGGCAGCCAGGGCACCTTCATCGTCAACATGGCATCCACGGGCTGCGGCAAGACGCTGGGCAACGCGCGCGTCATGAACGCGCTGGCCGACCCGGCCACGGGCCTGCGCTGCGCGTTTGCTGTGGGCCTGCGCACGTTGACACTGCAAATGGGGCGCGTATATCAAAACGAGTTGGGCCTGAACGAAGAGCAACTCGCCATCCAGGTCGGCGCCGCTGCCAGCCGCGCGCTGTTCGAGCATTGGGAGCACGAGGCTGAGGCCACCGGCTCCGCATCGCGCCAGGCGCTGCTCGACGAAGGCGGGCAGGTGCTGTTCGAGGGCAACGACCAGCACCCGCTGCTGCAACGCCTGATGGGCGACGCACAGGCGCGCCGCCTGCTGGCCGCGCCGTTGTTGGTCTGCACTGTCGATCACCTGACGCCCGCCACTGAAAGCCTGCGCGGAGGCCGCCAGATCGCGCCCATGCTGCGCCTGCTCACGGGCGATCTGGTGCTCGATGAGCCGGACGATTTCGACATGGCAGACCTGCCTGCGCTCACGCGGCTGGTGCATTGGGCCGGACTGCTCGGTAGCCGCGTGCTGCTGTCGTCGGCAACCCTGCCGCCCGCGCTGGTGGAAGGGCTGTTCCTGGCTTACCGCGCAGGCCGCGACGTGTTCCAACGGCATCGCAGCGAGCGGCCCGGCGAGCGGGTCAACATCTGCTGCCTGTGGATGGACGAGTTCCACCAGAGCGCCGCCGACTGCGCCGATGGCTCGGACTTTCGCGCCACCCATGAAGGCTTCGTGCAAAAGCGCGTGGCCCAACTCGCCAAGGCCGAAGTGCGCCGCCGCGCGCAGATCGCCGCTTTACCCGACAAATGGCATGGCATGGATAAAGCTGAGCGCCGCGCCGACTTTGCCCGTCTGGCGCTGGAGCAGGCATGGCGCCTGCACCAGATGCCGCAGAACCACACCATCGACCCCGGCAGCGGAAAGCGCGTGAGCTTCGGCCTGATCCGCATGGCCAACATCGGGCCACTGTTCGACGTGGCACTGGCGATGTACACGCAAGGCGCACCCGCAGCCGACGTGCGCGTGCACCTGTGCGTCTACCACTCGCAGTTTCCGCTGCTGGCGCGCTCGGCCATCGAGCGGCAACTGGACACGGTGCTCAACCGCCGCCCGGCGGCAGATGGCAGCGATGCGGCCCTACAGCAACCCGCGATTCGGGCACTACTCGACGCCAGTCCGCAGTCCAACCAGTTGTTCATCGTGCTTGGCTCACCCGTTACCGAAGTGGGCCGCGACCACGATTACGACTGGGCCGTGGTCGAGCCGTCATCGATGCGCTCGCTCATTCAATTGGCAGGCCGCGTGCGCCGCCACCGCCCCGGCGCGGTTGCCGGCGTGAATATGACGGTGATGGACAGCAACTTGCGAGCCTACGAAAAGCCCGGCGGCGCCGCCTTCTGCAAGCCGGGTTTCGAGATGGACCAGACGCAAGACCAACGCGACAGCGCGCGTCACTTCCACCTGCGCTCGCACCAGTTGCAGGAACTGCTTGCCAAGCATACCCACGGCGCATCGGCGTGGCCAGTGGATGCCCGGGCACGCATCGCCGTCGCCAAGGCACACTTCAACCCCGGCCAGCACCTCGCCGACCTGGAACACGCCCGTATGCACGACGCCATGCTGCCCCGCCCCCCAGACAGCCACGGCACGACGTCCGTGACCCGTGCCGCAAGCCTGCACTGGGCCAGCCCCGAACACCTGTGGCTCACCGGCCTGCTGCCGCAGTTCCAGCGCTTCCGCCATGACCGGCAACCACGTGTGGACGTGGCATTTTTGCCGGATGAGGATGAAGCGCGCCTGCTGCTGCACCGCGTGGATGACGGCAACCGGCGCGGAGAAAAACTCTACGTGTGCGTGGACGAAAACCAGCGCCACGCCGTGCGGCTGAAGCTCAACACGAACGCCAACCTTACGCCGTGGGCGCAGATTGATTTGTTGCAGGAGCTGATGAGGCTGGCGCAGAGTCAGGAGCAATCACTGAGCGCATGCGCCGGGCGGTATGCGACCGCCAGCCTGCCTGAAAGCAGGGATGGCTGGCTATTTCATGAAGCGCTAGGCTTCACTCCTACACGCTGAGTCAAGCCGCCGCCACGTCGCGCTCTGCCTGCTCGATCACCTCTACCGGCACCCCGTGGCGCTTGAGCGCCTCGATCAGGCGCGCATGCGTCGCGGCGGCAAATTGCTGCTCGTCACGGCGCAGCCCCTCGCTCAGGTAGGACTTGAGCAGGGATTGATAGCCAGAGAAGCCGCGCTGCGGCGCGATGGTCTTCATCGACTCGACCACGTCCACGGGAATGCGCAGCGTGATCGACGTCATCGGTCGATCCTTCGTCAAACGGGTCTTCAAACGGTCAGTCAGCATAAAGAGCCTCTTCGCGGGGTTCCGCTCGCCGCGCAGAAATGATTCGGATACACGTGTCCTCAATCTCGACGTGCACCACGAATAGCAGCCGCGCATGGACATCGAAACCAATTGCCGCATCGCGCGCCTCGTCGTTGCGCGACGCATCCGTGAGTACGAAGTACGGGTCGCCGAATACGGTGGCCACCTCCTCGAAGCGCACGCCATGCTTGCGCCAGTTCAGTTGGGCCTTGACACGGCTCCAGACGAACAGGTCGCCGTTGACTTCGTAGTGAACATCTGCAGAGTTCATATTAATTCTCGTATTCACTATGTCAATACAAAAATCTGCCTATGCGGCAGAAAAAGGAACACGGAAGACAGATCCCAAGGATCATTTGCTGAGCTACCTCCACGGCAGGATGACATGATATAAGATTCCAAGTATCATGGTTCACATTTTTAAGGGAGGATGTATGCAGCCAACCACCAACCCAGCGTTCTGGCGGTCTGCTATTGATGTTTTCATCCAGGAACGCCTGCAGGCCAAGCTCGACAAGCTCAAGGACGACGACCCCAAACGCGCGGAGTTACTGGCACAGCACCAGTTCGATGCCTGGATTGACGATGCCGCACGGCGCGTGACGCAAATCCAGGCCGTCACCCACTCCCTCAAACCCATCCACCCCGACGCACGTGGCACCAATCTGTATGTGGAGCCAAACAGTCTGCCCAGCCTCGGCGTGCTGGGCAGCCACGCGCTGGGCGCAGCGTTCACGGGCGACGTGGTCGGCTCTGCCGGGGCGCTGGATGTCTATAAATTCCTGAAGCTGGAGCTTGATGGCCGCAGCCTGCTGGCTGCACTGCTAGCGGAGGACGAAGCCGCCATTCAGGCCCTGCACAATAACCCCGCCCAGGCCCGATCGCTGCGCGACGCCTTTGTCGGCCTGACGCAGCCGCGCGCTGCCCCCCCCAGTTCGCACACAAGGGCCAAGCAGTTGTACTGGCTGACAGGCAGCGATGCCTGCGCCGATGGCGATTACGAACTGCTGGCGCCGCTGTTTGCCACATCGCTGGCCCACGCGGTGCATGCGCAGATTCAGGAAGATCGCTTCGACGAAGCCAACAAGGCCGCCCGCCAGGCTCGGCGTGATCGCAAGGCGCACGACGGCGTACTCCACGACTACCCCGATCTGGCCGTGCAGAAGATGGGTGGAACGAAGCCGCAGAACATCAGCCAGCTCAACAGCGAACGCGGTGGCGTGAACTACCTGCTGTCATCGCTGCCGCCCGCGTGGGCGGTCAGCGCGCGGCGCTTGCCCGCGCATGCCGAATCGGTGTTCGACCGGCTGTTCATCGCCCGCCCCGATGTGCGCAAGGCCGTGCGCGGGCTGCGAGAGTTCCTCGCATCCGACCCCGAACCGAATCTGAAAACCCGCGAGCGCCGAGTGATCTACATCGACATGCTGCTCGATGAACTGGTATCGATGGCCGGGGAGTTGCAGCAAGCCATGCCGGCAGGCTGGACGCGCCCCGGCACCGATCCGGAAAACCGCTTCGACCGCCTAGCGCTAGAAGAGCAACTGTGGCTGGACCCATTGCGCGCCACATTGCCGAGCGAAGGCGCGTTTGCCAGCCAATGGCAATGGATGGACTGGCCCGCGCAGGTGGGCAAGCGTTTTGCCAACTGGCTGAACCAGCAACTCGGGAAGACCGGGCTCCCCGTGAGCGAAGTTGAAGCGCGTGAATGGAAAAAAGTGCTGCAGGCGGAACTGGAGGCTGCGCAATGAGCGAACACCCCCAGGCCATCCTGGTCTTCCCCCACCTGCGCGTGCAGAACGCCAACGCCATCTCCAGCCCGCTCACCCACGGCTTCCCTGCCATCACCGCCCTCACCGGCCTGATGTGGGCGCTGGAGCGCAAGCTGAACCAGGCGGGCATCCCCTTGCACTTGCATGGCGTCGGCGTGGTCTGCCACCACTATCAGGAGCAGACGACGCAAGGCTATGTGCACAGCTTCAACCTCACCCGCAACCCGGTGGACAAGGACGGCAGCACGGCCGCCATCGTCGAGGAAGGGCGCATCCATCTTGACATCACGCTGGTCTTCAGCGTTTCGGAAAAACGCGCTCCCGGCGCGCTGCCCCGCCTAGTGCAGGACGCGCCCGACACCCTGCAGCAATGGGCCGATGACGCAAGCCGCGTGCTGGCGCAGATGCGCATGGCCGGCGGTAGCCTGTTGCCAACGCGCGCAGCACTCGGCAGGCGCGTGCGCCCCTGGATTGCCGTGCTGCCCGATGACACGCAGCAACGCGCCACACGGCTGCGCGAATGGCGCCGCCAATGGCTGCCCGGCTATGCGCTGGTGGGGCGCGACGACCTGCTGGCCGAGCGGCTGCGCGTGCTGCGCGAACACACTCCGCAGGCCACTCTGCTCGATGCCTGGCTGCACGCCTCGCGCTTTAACTACGAGGCCGAGCGTCCCCAGACCGACCAGCCTCAAGCCGCAGACGGCAAGGTGCGCTGGCACGACCCCTTGCGCCCACGGGGCAGCGGCTGGATCGTTCCCATTCCGGTGGGCTACGCCGCGCTGTCGGGCCAACATGCGGCCGGCGCCGTGGCCAATGCCCGCGACGCCGCCACGCCGCTGCGCTTCGTCGAATCGGTCTATTCGCTGGGCGAGTGGATCAGCCCCCACCGCCTGCGCAGCCTGGAACAACTGCTGTGGCATGCCGAAACCGACGCCGCCCAAGGCCTGTACCGCTGCCGCAGCGGCTACGCCGCCGATGCAGCGCCTGACGCCCCAGGCGAATGGGAGGATGAAGACGAAAGCGATGTCTATGCCTATGACTGACTGCCAGAAATTTGAAAGAAATTGGCACTTTGCGCTTATGTATCAAGCGCAGGCAGCTATGAATTTTGATGATCCGAACCCCGTAATCAAGGATTGAACCACCATGTCGAACACCCTCAAGACTGCCTCCGTCCTCGCCTTCGAGCGCAAGCTCGACCCCTCTGACGCCGTCTTCCACGCCGGCCGCTGGGACGCGCAGGCCGACGCCAGCGCCTGGACGCCAGTCCAGGTGCGCGAGAAGGCCGTGCGCGGCACGATCAGCAACCGCCTGAAAACCAAGGACCAGGACCCGGCCAAGCTCGACGCCGACATCGAAAACCCCAACCTGCAAACGGTGGACGTGGCCGCACTACCCGCTGATGCCGACACGCTGCGCGTGCAATTCACCCTGCGCGTGCTGGCGGGCGCGGGCACGCCATCGGCCTGCAACAGCGCCGAATACCAGGCCAAGCTGCAGCACACCGTGCAAGCCTATGTGCAGCAACACGGCTTTGGCGAGCTGACCAACCGCTACGCCGTCAACCTGGCCAATGGTCGGTTCCTGTGGCGCAACCGCCTGGGCGCCGAAAGCGCGCAGGTGAACGTGGCGCGCCTGATAAACGGGCGAACGGAAAAATCCTGGTCTTTTGATGCGCTGACCCACAACCTGCGTGCGCAAGGCGCGATCAATAGTGAAGTTGCATCGCTGGGTACCGTTATTGCCGAAGGCTTGGCCGGCCAAGCCCATGTGCTGCTGCAAATCACCGCCTTCGTCCGCATGGGCGCGGGGCAGGAAGTTTTCCCATCGCAGGAGTTGATCCTCGGTCGAGGGCGCGGCGACAAGAAGAGCAAGACGCTCTACCAGATCGGCCCCAAGGGGCAGGAAGTCGCCGCCATCCACTCGCAGAAAATCGGCAACGCCCTGCGCACCATTGACACTTGGTACGAAGGCGCGCAAGACCTCGGCCCCATCGCCGTGGAGCCGTACGGATCCGTCACCACGCAAGGCAAGGCCTACCGCCAGCCCAAGCAGAAGCTGGACTTCTACACACTGCTCGACAACTGGCTGCTCAAGGACCAGCCCCCTCCTGTGGAGCAACAGCATTTCGTGATGGCGATATTGATCCGCGGCGGTGTGTTTGGTGATGCAAGCTGAGAGGCAGTGCCCATGACCACGCATTACATTGACATCACGCTGCTCCCAGACCCGGAGTTCAGCCATGCCCATCTGCTGAGCGCACTCTATGCCAAGCTGCACCAGGTACTGGTGCAATTGCAGGCAAACGACATAGGGGTGAGCTTTCCGCGCTACCAGCAGCACCCACGCACACTTGGCACCGTGCTGCGCCTGCATAGCAGTGAGGCAGCACTGGCGCGCCTGATGGGCATAGACTGGCTCAAAGGCATGCGCGACCACATCGCGCTGACTGCCATGTCCCCCGCCCCTACCGGAGCCCTGCACCGCGCCGTGATACGCCGCCAATTCAAGACCAGCGTGGAGCGTCTGCGCCGCCGCCGCATGCTGCGCAAGGGCGAAACTGCCGAGCAAGCTGCCGCCGCCATCCCCGACAGCGCGCAACGCCAGCCAAACCTGCCTTTCACGCAACTGCACAGTGCCACCACCGGCCAGAGGTTTTGCTTATTCGTAGAACACGTCCCGATACAAGCTAGCCCCCAAGCCGGCTCCTTCAACTGCTATGGCTTGAGTCATGGCGCAACCGTACCCTGGTTTTGACCCTTTTCCATGACTCAATGCCAAGTCCATAAGAATCAAGGAGTTAACGGATAGTCCGTGAATTTGAGGCATTTGCTTTTTGGGGTTAGTTTTCTTTAAGAATCATAGTGTTGCGCAACTTATGATGGAGTTCGCTGCCGCGCAGGCAGCTCAGAAAAGGACGACGGCGGGCGAACACTACGAGCTCAAGTTCGCTGCCGCGCAGGCAGCTCAGAAAGCCCGAAAGGCCAGCTCGCGCTCGGCACTGATGTTCGCTGCCGCGCAGGCAGCTCAGAAAACACAAAGCCTGTGCGCATGACGCCGAAGACGGTTCGCTGCCGCGCAGGCAGCTCAGAAAACCAGCGCTTGCTATCAGTCCTATGTCTTCTGGTTCGCTGCCGCGCAGGCAGCTCAGAAAAGGCCGCCAGCACTTATCTGCAACATTTTCCCGTTCGCTGCCGCGCAGGCAGCTCAGAAATTGACGATGGCCAGGCAATCCTTGTGCTCCAAGTTCGCTGCCGCGCAGGCAGCTCAGAAATTCATGCGCGTCGTGGACAGCACGATATTTCGTGTTCGCTGCCGCGCAGGCAGCTCAGAAATTGTTCGCCATCTTGACGACATGAAACTTGTCGTTCGCTGCCGCGCAGGCAGCTCAGAAAACATCGGGCTCATTGTCCAGCCACATCTGGAGGTTCGCTGCCGCGCAGGCAGCTCAGAAATGGTCCTTGGCAAGACTGATTCGGATGTCGTCGTTCGCTGCCGCGCAGGCAGCTCAGAAAATGAAGAAGGGAAAGAAGAGCTTCCTTCCTCTGTTCGCTGCCGCGCAGGCAGCTCAGAAAAAGTCATGCAGCGCTCAACGGAAAAATTTGGCGTTCGCTGCCGCGCAGGCAGCTCAGAAAGCGACGCGCATGAAGGCGTGGCGTGGGTTTGTGTTCGCTGCCGCGCAGGCAGCTCAGAAATGCAGTGCTGCTTCATCGAGCCCCACAAACTTGTTCGCTGCCGCGCAGGCAGCTCAGAAATCGAGGCGTCCGCTGGCCATGCTGGCGTTCGCGTTCGCTGCCGCGCAGGCAGCTCAGAAACTCGACATCAAGATCGTGCGCCTGCGCGCCAGGTTCGCTGCCGCGCAGGCAGCTCAGAAACAGATAACGAACAAGTCATTGCGCGCGGCAATGTTCGCTGCCGCGCAGGCAGCTCAGAAATGACGCGAGTCTGCTGCGGATGATGTTTGAAAGTTCGCTGCCGCGCAGGCAGCTCAGAAATCTTCGTGCTCGTTGCCGGTGTCGCAGAAGATGTTCGCTGCCGCGCAGGCAGCTCAGAAATCGTGGGCCTGCTGCGAGAGTTCCTCCGAGTGGTTCGCTGCCGCGCAGGCAGCTCAGAAAAGGCCGGCGACAGACCGACGCCACCAGCTCGAGTTCGCTGCCGCGCAGGCAGCTCAGAAAAAGTTGCTTCTGATCTTGATGCAGCGCGGGCGGTTCGCTGCCGCGCAGGCAGCTCAGAAAATTGCAAGCAACTGCAAGACTTCACCGCCGAAGTTCGCTGCCGCGCAGGCAGCTCAGAAAAAAACCCAGCGCAACCAGGCTGCGACGAAACAGTTCGCTGCCGCGCAGGCAGCTCAGAAATCGTCCTGGCCGGCGTCCCCTTGAGGTCGAGCGTTCGCTGCCGCGCAGGCAGCTCAGAAAAGGTGCACCAACTCGCGGGCAGCTTGAAGGAAGTTCGCTGCCGCGCAGGCAGCTCAGAAAAAACCCGAGCGCAACAAGAGCACGAGAAACCAGTTCGCTGCCGCGCAGGCAGCTCAGAAAACCAGCGACCAAGAATACCAAGATCACGAAGAGTTCGCTGCCGCGCAGGCAGCTCAGAAAGCTGACGTCTGGGGCGTTGCTATCGGGTTGGCGTTCGCTGCCGCGCAGGCAGCTCAGAAACTGGCGCGGGCAAGACTGCCGCGCTGGTTGATCGTTCGCTGCCGCGCAGGCAGCTCAGAAATTTCCCTTGATAACGACTTCCATGAGAGCCGCGTTCGCTGCCGCGCAGGCAGCTCAGAAATAGTTGATGCTCCAGAGGTTGACGATCGCCAGGTTCGCTGCCGCGCAGGCAGCTCAGAAAAGCCAGGAGTACCGCTCGAAGATGCGCGGCTTGTTCGCTGCCGCGCAGGCAGCTCAGAAATATCTCCTGCTCGACCCGGAGGAAGTGGAGCTGTTCGCTGCCGCGCAGGCAGCTCAGAAAGTTGAAGGCTCCCGGTGCTCGGGGCGCTTTCGGGTTCGCTGCCGCGCAGGCAGCTCAGAAATCAAGGGGACGCCGACCAGGACGACGGCGGACGTTCGCTGCCGCGCAGGCAGCTCAGAAAAGATCGGCGACAGACCGACGCCACCAGCTCGAGTTCGCTGCCGCGCAGGCAGCTCAGAAAAATGGGGACACGCAGAGGGGACGGGGAGCCATGTTCGCTGCCGCGCAGGCAGCTCAGAAAGGCTGCCCCGGCCTCGCGGCGTCCGCCGGCCAGTTCGCTGCCGCGCAGGCAGCTCAGAAAAGATCGGCAGCGGTCGGACGTCACGAGTTCGAGTTCGCTGCCGCGCAGGCAGCTCAGAAAGTTTGGCCAGTGAACGCGAAGCTACAGAAGTCGTTCGCTGCCGCGCAGGCAGCTCAGAAAAGATCGAGCAGAATCAACAGGAGCGGGCAATTGTTCGCTGCCGCGCAGGCAGCTCAGAAAATTGCAAGCAACTGCAAGACTTCACCGCCGAAGTTCGCTGCCGCGCAGGCAGCTCAGAAATGGGCCGTTGAAGCACTCGCAATGACCATCGAGTTCGCTGCCGCGCAGGCAGCTCAGAAATGCTTGCGATGAGAACCCTGCTACTACGGATTGTTCGCTGCCGCGCAGGCAGCTCAGAAATACCCGCAAGAGCACGAACATTACTGTCAATTGTTCGCTGCCGCGCAGGCAGCTCAGAAATGTCAGGAACATTTTTAGGAGTCAGGAACATGGTTCGCTGCCGCGCAGGCAGCTCAGAAAATGATCAGTCGCTGATTTGCGTGGGTGAAGCTGTTCGCTGCCGCGCAGGCAGCTCAGAAATGCCCTGTAGTCTGCAAAGCAAACGTTTCATGTTCGCTGCCGCGCAGGCAGCTCAGAAATCGCGGTGTCCGCCCGCTGCCGGCCTCGTGGCGTTCGCTGCCGCGCAGGCAGCTCAGAAAAGGTCGAGAGCGGTCGGACGTCACGAGCTCGAGTTCGCTGCCGCGCAGGCAGCTCAGAAAGCGGGGCCTGCGTCGTGAGATAGATGTCAATGGTTCGCTGCCGCGCAGGCAGCTCAGAAAATGTTCGACGCTTTGCGTGAGGTCGGCGTGGTGTTCGCTGCCGCGCAGGCAGCTCAGAAATTTCTCGCGCTCATTGCTGGCCCTGTCGTCAAGTTCGCTGCCGCGCAGGCAGCTCAGAAATTTGTGGTCGATGTGTCCAGCGTCACGGATACGTTCGCTGCCGCGCAGGCAGCTCAGAAAATCGGCCGAAGAGTCGCAGGACATCATCACCGGTTCGCTGCCGCGCAGGCAGCTCAGAAAAAGGACACCGCGCACCTTTCCATCCTGGAAGAGTTCGCTGCCGCGCAGGCAGCTCAGAAAAAGAAGGCGGGGGTGAGCCAGTCCACGGTCCAGTTCGCTGCCGCGCAGGCAGCTCAGAAAAGCACGGGCCATACGCATTCCGTACTGTCCGCGTTCGCTGCCGCGCAGGCAGCTCAGAAAAGTGGACGCAAGACCCCGGATGCGCTGATCACGTTCGCTGCCGCGCAGGCAGCTCAGAAATTGTTCAAGGCTCCGCCGAGTGGCTGGAGTACGTTCGCTGCCGCGCAGGCAGCTCAGAAATGATAGGCCATTACTTGGCCGAGCGCAGGAACGTTCGCTGCCGCGCAGGCAGCTCAGAAAACACAAAGCCTGTGCGCATGACGCCGAAGACGGTTCGCTGCCGCGCAGGCAGCTCAGAAAAATGGGGACACGAATCGGAGAAGGAGCACCGTGTTCGCTGCCGCGCAGGCAGCTCAGAAATCATTTGTCTCGGGCCACTCGTACCACCAGCGGTTCGCTGCCGCGCAGGCAGCTCAGAAAGACAAGGCCGCGCACGTTCGCGTCAATCAGCCGTTCGCTGCCGCGCAGGCAGCTCAGAAAGCCGACACTTACTCGCGCAACTGTTTTGATTTGTTCGCTGCCGCGCAGGCAGCTCAGAAATGGTGGCGTCCGCACGACGTCGAGCTCGTGGTGTTCGCTGCCGCGCAGGCAGCTCAGAAAACGATGCCGATGCGTCTCCATCTCAGCAACACGTTCGCTGCCGCGCAGGCAGCTCAGAAATCTGGAGCATCAACCAGGTGATTCTTCAGCTAGTTCGCTGCCGCGCAGGCAGCTCAGAAATTTCTCGACCTCTGCATCTGGAAAGGGCGTTTGTTCGCTGCCGCGCAGGCAGCTCAGAAATGGTGCTGGCCGTGAGCAAGAGCCAGCGCACAGTTCGCTGCCGCGCAGGCAGCTCAGAAAATGGGCCATTGTTAGGCCAAGCTGTAGTACGAGTTCGCTGCCGCGCAGGCAGCTCAGAAACCATGCCTCACCTGCCTTAGCCCTATAAATAGCGTTCGCTGCCGCGCAGGCAGCTCAGAAATTGTTCGTCCAGCGGACGCGACGGCCTCCGCCGTTCGCTGCCGCGCAGGCAGCTCAGAAATCCGGCTTGCCGGCGCCGCGCGGCTGTTTGCCGTTCGCTGCCGCGCAGGCAGCTCAGAAAAGTCCCTCAAAAAGCTCGAGCTCAAGTGATTAGTTCGCTGCCGCGCAGGCAGCTCAGAAAACGATGCCGATGCGTCTCCATCTCAGCAACACGTTCGCTGCCGCGCAGGCAGCTCAGAAATTCCCGCGCGTTGCCAGCGCCAGCTTTGCCGCGTTCGCTGCCGCGCAGGCAGCTCAGAAAGAGCGCAGATTCTGCCGGCGGGCCTGCATTTGGTTCGCTGCCGCGCAGGCAGCTCAGAAAAGCGGCAGCGCATGGCTCCACAACACCTCCATGTTCGCTGCCGCGCAGGCAGCTCAGAAATTGCAGGACGCCGTGCTGGGCTCGACGGCCCGGTTCGCTGCCGCGCAGGCAGCTCAGAAATCTATCTGCAAGGCATGGGTCGTGTCGGTTGTGTTCGCTGCCGCGCAGGCAGCTCAGAAATACAGAGGAACGTCCGATAACCGTAACTCCCGGTTCGCTGCCGCGCAGGCAGCTCAGAAAGCCGAGAACGTGGCTCTCTCGGGTGTCGTGCAGTTCGCTGCCGCGCAGGCAGCTCAGAAATCTATCGGCCCGTGCCGAGCACCGCGCGGTTCGTTCGCTGCCGCGCAGGCAGCTCAGAAACACGGCGTGCCGAACTTCTCCGTGAACTGCACGTTCGCTGCCGCGCAGGCAGCTCAGAAATGGCAGGCGGCAATGGGCTACACATACGAGGGACTTGCAGAATTATTTTTGCCGAAATTCGTCTAAATTTGCTTAAAATTTAAGCAAAATTTCTAAGATTTGAGGAATTTTGACGAGAATTTTTAGAGGCCATTTTGGGCAAATTGATTTGGAGGCGATCTCGTGCGTTTTGAGGCGTTTTTCATGTTCAGCGTAGGGGGAGGGGTCGCAGTCTATTTTGAGCGCACGTTGGCGCGTTTAAAAAATTCATCCGAATTCTGCAAGTCCCTCATACGACAAGTTCGCTGCCGCGCAGGCAGCTCAGAAAATGCTCTGCGGTCATGGCCTCCGGCACGGGCAGTTCGCTGCCGCACGGGCAGTTCGCTGCCGCGCAGGCAGCTCAGAAAATCTTCATCCCAAGCGAAAACTTCTACTGTCTGTTCGCTGCCGCGCAGGCAGCTCAGAAATTCCGGTGCCTACGCTCAAGCATTTGAACCTATTTCCGGCAGTTGAATCCCCAAAATTCGAGCAAGTGCCTGTCACGCATTGAGTTTCCATGCTTTCCAGACTCACCCATTTGGAACTGCTCTGCAGTCACGCGAAGTCTTTGGAAACCCGCATGGATATTGGGTTTTTTCAGTTTTTCGGTTGGTTCAACTGCCGGATTTAGGTTGAAAAACGTTCGCTGCCGCGCAGGCAGCTCAGAAATTCGGATTGCGCGGGCATACATCGAGCGCAAGGTTCGCTGCCGCGCAGGCAGCTCAGAAAAGTCACCCGAGAAATCGCCGCGCTGCGGCAAGGTTCGCTGCCGCGCAGGCAGCTCAGAAAGTCTTCTCCAATACCTTGGCACTCTGCAAGCTGTTCGCTGCCGCGCAGGCAGCCGATGCCTTTGAGTTCACTGCCGTGCAGGCAGCTCAAAAAAGAAGAACTGCGCGAGTTGGGATGGGCCAACGGTTCGCTGCAGCGCAGGCAGCTCAGAAAATTCAGGTACGTCAGAAAGCAATCTCTGGTGGATTCCCGTGCACGACGCGATGGTAGGCGCGCGCGGCTCAACTAGCGTCGAACAACCCGCCTGCGCTCTGCGGCGGCGCCACGCCGAGATGCCGGAACGCCGCCAGCGTGGCAATGCGCCCGCGCGGCGTGCGCTGCAGGTAGCCCTGTTGGATCAGGTAGGGCTCGATTACGTCCTCGATGGTGCCGGCCTCCTCGCCGATGGCCGCGGCCACGTTGTCCAGCCCCACGGGGCCGCCGTCGAAGCGATGGATCACGGCTTCTAGCAGCTTGCGATCCATCACGTCGAAGCCGCGCGGGTCCACGTCGAGCATGGCGAGCGCCAGGTCGGCGATGGTACGGGTGATGCGTCCGTCGGCCTTCACGTCGGCGTAGTCGCGCACGCGGCGCAGTAGGCGGTTGGCGATGCGCGGGGTACCGCGCGAGCGGCGCGCGATTTCGAAGCCGCCTTCCTCGTCCATCGGCGCGCCGAGCAGACTGGCGCTGCGCGCGACGATGCGCGCCAGCTCCTCGTCGGTGTAGAACTCCAGCCGCGCCACGATGCCGAAGCGGTCGCGCAGCGGGTTGGTGAGCATGCCCGCGCGCGTGGTGGCGCCCACCAGGGTGAAGGGCTGCAGGTCGAGCTTGATGCTGCGCGCCGCCGGGCCTTCGCCGATCATGATGTCGATCTGGTAGTCCTCCAGCGCCGGGTAGAGGATTTCCTCCACCACGGGGCTGAGGCGATGGATCTCGTCGATGAACAGAACGTCGTTGCGCTCCAGGTTGGTCAGCAGCGCGGCCAGGTCCTTGGGCTTTTCGAGCACCGGGCCGCTGGTCTGGCGCAGGTTCACGCCGAGTTCGGCGGCAATGATGTGGGAGAGCGTGGTCTTGCCCAATCCGGGCGGGCCAAACAGTAGTACATGGTCGAGCGCCTCGCCGCGCTTGCGGGCCGCGCCGATGAAGATTTCGAGCTGCTCGCGCGCCTTGGCCTGGCCGACGTATTCGCCGAGCAGCTTGGGGCGCAGCGCGCGCTCGATGACTTCCTCGCCCGGTGAGGCAGGCACGGCGGATACCACGCGCGACTGCGGAGCGGTGGCGAAGTCATCGGTCTGGATGGTCATGCGCCGGAGGCCACTATTGCTGCGCAGCAGACGTGCTGCAGGTGGTACCGCTTTGCTGTGTGGCACCCAGCCACTGACTCAACGCTGCGGTGTAGGCGAGGTCGAAGCGGCCGAAGTAGTCGACACCGTTCTTGATCGTGCAACTTGCGGTGCCGCCCGTGAGTTGGCCGACCAGGTAGCGGTGCCCGCCGATTGAGGCGAACAGCGCCGAGCCGCTGCTGCCGCTCTCCGTCACCCCGCTGGTCCAATTGACGGTGACGAAGTTGCCCGTACTGGCGGTGGCGCTGCTGCACGTGAACTTATCCCCGCTGATGTTGGAGCAGGTGCCAAACCCGGAAATGCTGCCCACGCTGAGCTTCTGTACGTCGCCAGATGGGTGGCTGATGTCTGCCACGGACGTTCCTGCCACGGGCGTCGCGCTTTGCCAGCCCGCATACACCACGCCCGCAGGTGGCGCGGTGTTCAGGCGCATGAACGAGGTATCTGTCAGCCCATTCGCATACAGCAGGGTCGCGCCACCCACCACAACCCGCATCTGCTGGCTTGCGATGCCGCTGTTGCAAGAGGTTGCGCGGTAGAACCAGTAGGTGGTCAGGCTCGACGCCACCGTCTGCGTTGCGACACAGTGGCTCGCACTCAGGAAATACGGCGTTTCGCTGGCCGCCTGGTCGTTCACCAGGGTGCCGGTGCACAGATAGGCGCTGCCGTTTTCCACGAACGCCATGCGCGCCACGGAATTGCTTTCGTTGTCATAAGTGGCGTCGCACGATACATCCACCGTGCAGGCTTCCGCCTGGCCGATCTTGGTGCTGTCGCGCAAGCCGCTGTCCTGCGGCGTCACGACGTAGTGCGACAGGCGCGGCACCGCGATGCGCAAGGTGGAAGGATCCGTGCCCCGGGGCAGCTCGACCTCCAGCGTCACCTCGTCGGCGCCCACGTCTGGCGCCCAATAGGTGCGTGCATCGCTGCCCGCGTCGCCCGCAGCGACGTTGCGCCTTATGGCTGCCGTGATTTCCGCGCCTGGCACTTCGAACACACTGCCACCGCCCTGCGCATAAAACCGCAGCACCGCTTCGTCGGGCACCTGGTCGACGAGAATGCCGAGCCGGATGCCCTGGGCACCCGTGGAGCGGAAGCTGATGGCCGCCGCCATGCCCCCACCCGCCTTGAACTGCCAGCGCAACAGCGCCCCCGTGGCGTCGCTGTCGCCGGTCTGCGCCACGCTGCGCGCCAGCCCGATCTGCCGCATGCCGCCCGGCAGCGATTGCGCCACCTTGGTCTGCGCGAGCGCGCCGAGTTCGATGCTGTGCGGCGCGGGCGCCACGCGGGTCTGGCTCCATGCCTTGGGCGTGCCGGACCCGGCCTTCGTAGCGGTGGCCACGTGGTACTCGGCATACTGCACCGGACTGATGACGGGTGTGCAGACAGGCGTCTCAGGCGTCGTGGGGGTCGTGGGAGTGTCACCCGTGCCCGTGCTGCCGCTGCCCGTGTTGCTGCTGTCACCGCCACCAGCGGTGGATGTGCCCGAATCGTCCCCACCGGAGCCCCCTCCGCACGCGACCAGCGCCACGACCAAGCCGGCGCAGGCACTCCAGCGCGCAGCCCATTTGAAACCCTGCCACCATCCATTCGCCATGATTGCTCTTTCAATCTTCGTGACAATTTCGGGCACAGCCCCTATTTGGCCAGCGCCTTCAGCGCCAGCCTGATGCCCTCGCTTACGCCCACCTCCGCCGGCAGCGCCTTGAGCGCCGCCGCCGCTTCCTTGTCGTTGTAACCCAGCGCCAGCAGGGCTTGCAGGATGTCGGCCTGGGCGTCGCTGGCGGCGGCATGCACGGGGGGGGCGCCGATGTCGGCGCCCAGTTTGCCCTTCAGTTCGAGCAGTAGGCGCTCGGCGGTCTTCTTGCCGATGCCCGGGATCTTGACCAGCCGGCCCGCGTCCTGCCGCGTGATGGCCTGCGACAGTTCGGCCACGCTGAGGCCCGACAGCACGCCCAGCGCCATGCGCGGCCCGATGCCCGATATCTTGATGAGCTGGCGGAAGGCGCCGCGCTCCTCCGCGGCGGCGAAGCCGTAGAGAACCTGCGCGTCCTCGCGCACCACGAAGTGCGTGAGCAGCGTCACGCGCTCGCCCGGCGCGGGCAGGTTGTAGAAGGTGCTCATGGGCACGCTCACCTCGTAGCCCACGCCGTGGCAGTCGAGCACCACCTCGGGCGGGTTCTTGTCGGTGAGCGTTCCGGTCAATCTGCCTATCATGGGGCCTGTTCCTCAATACCACTGGGATTATCGGCTTGATCCTGCGCCACACCTTCACTCCCCACAACAATGCGCGCCTGGCCAACCTGTGCGGCCCGACGGACGCGCACCTGCGCACCATCGAGGCGGCGCTGCAAGTGGTCATCGCCCACCGCCACGAGCAGTTCAAGGTGGACGGCCCCAAGGCCCGCGCGCAGCAGGCCATGGAAATGCTGCAGGCGCTCTACGAGATCGCCGAGCGCCCCATTGCCGCCGACACGGTGCAGCTCATGCTCGCGGGCGACGGCGCGCTGGCCGAGTCCGCCGACGGCGCCATGGTGCTGGCCACGCGCCGCGCCGATCTGCGCGCGCGCACGCCCACCCAGTCGATGTACCTGGACAACATCGCCAGCCACGACATCACCTTCGGCATCGGCCCCGCCGGCACTGGCAAGACCTACCTGGCCGTGGCGATGGCGGTCGATGCGCTGGAGAGGAGCGCCGTGCAGCGCATCGTGCTCACGCGCCCGGCAGTGGAAGCCGGCGAGCGCCTGGGCTTCCTGCCCGGCGACCTGAGCCAGAAGGTGGACCCGTACCTGCGCCCGCTCTACGACGCGCTGTACGACCTGATGGGCTTCGAGCGCGTGCAAAAGGCGTTCGAGCGCAGCGCGCTGGAGATCGCGCCGCTGGCCTTCATGCGCGGGCGCACGCTCAACCACGCCTTCGTCATCCTGGATGAAGCGCAGAACACCACGCCCGAGCAGATGAAGATGTTCCTCACCCGCATCGGCTTCGGCGCCAAGGCCGTCATCACCGGCGACGTGAGCCAGATCGACCTGCCCAAGACGCAGATGAGCGGACTGATCGATGCCGAGCGGGTACTCAAGCGCGTCAAGGGCATCGCCGTGACCCGCTTCACCAGCGCCGACGTGGTGCGCCACCCGCTGGTGGCGCGCATCGTGGACGCCTACGACGCGGCCCACAAGCGCGACAGCAGTGCCGCGAAATAGATAGCAAATGACCCTAGCAAGGCAAGGGCGGCAGGCCCCCGGCACCCCGGAGCTCGCGCTGAGCCTGCAGTTCGCCCGCTTCGACGGCAACGCCGCGCACCGGGCAGCGCTGCCGCGCGCGCGGGTGACGCGCTGGATCGCGCAGGCGCTGCAGCGCGACGGCGAGATCGCCGTGCGCATCGTGGACGAGGAAGAAGGCCGCGCGCTCAACCTGCAGTTCCGCGGGCGCGACTACGCCACCAACGTGCTGACCTTCGACTACGCGCAAAGCCCCGTGGTGATGGCCGACCTGGTGCTCTGCGCGCCCGTGGTCGCGCGCGAGGCCGCCGAACAAGGCAAGACGCTGCAGGCGCACTACGCACACCTGCTGGTGCATGGCACGCTGCACGCCCAGGGCTGGGACCACGAGACGAACGAACGCGATGCGCTGGAGATGGAGGCGCTGGAGATCCTGCTGCTCGGCGCGCTGGGGTTCGCCAACCCCTACTGAACCTGGAATGCGACTGGAACGTCTGCTTTTTCAAGCCAAATCGGCCTCCAGCGCTTATTCTACCTGCGGTAGCAGCTCTTATTTTGATAGCAAATAGATGCGCAGCGGGATCGTCACCGGCCCGTCGTCGACCGGGTGCGCCTGCATGTCGGCGGCGAAGCGCCCGGTCTGCACTGCGCCCTGCATGCTTTAGTCATCCGCCGCATCGTCCACCAGCCGCACCTTCACCGGGCGGCCCTTCACGCGCCCGGCATTCAGGCGCTGCACCGCCTCGCGCGCGATGCGCCGGTCCACCGCCACATAGGTGGAAAAGTCGTTCACGTTGATCTTGCCGACCTGCTCGCGCGTGTAGCCGCAGTCGCCGGTCAGCGCACCCAGCACATCGCCGGCGCGGATCTTCTCCTTGCGCCCGCCCACGATCTGCAGCGTGGCCATGGCCGGCAGCAGCGGGCCTTCGCCGGCGGGCGTGAGTCCGGCCAGCGGATGCCAGTGCGACGCGCTGCCCTGCAACTGCTCGATCTTGCCCACGCTGCCCATCTCGTCGAGGCTGGCCAGGTTCAGCGCCAGGCCCTCGCCTTGCGCCTGGCCCACGCGGCCGGTGCGGCCGATGCGGTGGATGTGCACCTCGGGGTCGGGCGTCACGTCCACGTTGATGACGGCAGCCAACTGCGCGATGTCCAGCCCGCGCGCGGCCACGTCGGTGGCCACCAGCACCGAGCAGCTGCGGTTGGCGAAGCGCACCAGCACCTGGTCGCGCTCGCGCTGCTCCAGCTCGCCGTACAGCGCCAGCGCGCTGAAGCCCTGGGCCCGCAGCACCGCCACCAGGTCGCGGCATTGCTGCTTGGTGTTGCAGAACGCCAGCGTGGATGCGGGGCGGAAATGCGCGAGCAGCAGCGCCACGGCGTGCAGGCGCTCGCTTTCCTGCACCTCGTACCAGCGCTGGTCGATCCGGGCCTCGCCCTGCCGGGCCTGCACCGCGATCTGCCGCGGACTGCGCATGAACCGCTGGGCAAGCCGGGCGATGCCCTCCGGGTAGGTGGCCGAGAACAGCAGCGTCTGGCGCTCCGGGGGGCACTGCCGCGCCACCGTGGCGATGTCGTCGAAGAAACCCATGTCGAGCATGCGGTCGGCTTCGTCGAGCACCAGCGTGTTCAGCGCACCCAGTTGCAGGCTGCCGCGCTCCAGATGGTCCATCACGCGGCCTGGCGTGCCGACCACGACGTGCGCGCCGTGCTCCAGGCTGGCGGCCTGGCCGCGCAGCGGCACGCCGCCGCAGAGCGTGACGACCTTGGTGTTTTCCTCGGCACGCGCCAAGCGGCGGATTTCCGCGGCCACCTGGTCGGCCAGCTCGCGCGTGGGGCACAGCACCAGGGCCTGCACGGCGAAGCGGCGCGCGTTCAGGCGGGCCAGCAGCGCCAGCGCGAAGGCCGCGGTCTTGCCGCTGCCGGTCTGCGCCTGGGCGATCAGGTCCTGGCCGGCCAGGGCCGGCGGCAGGCTGGCGGCCTGGATGGGAGTCATGGCCGTGTAGCCCAGCGCCTCCAGGTTGGCGAGTGTGGCAGGGGAAAGGGGCAAGGCACCGAAGCCCGGCGCAGCGGGCGGCGTGGAGGCGGTGGTCATGCGCCGATTATCGGCACCTGGTGCAGTGTTCAACGCTAAGCAGCACATAAACCCGCGCCTTTTGACGCATGGCGGCGTTGCAAATCCTCGCGATAGCTACGCGGCTATCGCTGTGGTTTGCGCCTTGCCCTGCGCCAAAACGCATCGCTTTTATTTGTGCCGCCAAGCATCGAACACTGCACTAGCCTGAGGGCGCCCCGGGGGTCAGGCCAATACCGCGCGGTACAGGCTGGCTTGCACGCGCGTCATGCCGCGCAGCCAGGGCTCGGTCTCGGGCAGGGACGAAGCCGCAGCGCTCGGCAGGGCGGCGGCGGGCGCGTCGTCCTCCTCGTCGTCGCGGTCGAGCGGGCGAAACTGCTGCTGGTGCAGCGCGCGCAGGGAGCGGGACTGCTCCATGGTCTGCAGCACCTGCTCGGGCGTGACCATCAGGGCAAACGGGTTGGCGGTGATCGCGGCGGTGGCATTCATGACCGTGAATCCTTTCGTCTTACGCGGAACGTGCCGCAGTTCTTCGGTGCTTCCACTGTAGGCCGCCATGCGCCGCCAGGCCCGTCAGGGCCATTCGCAACAGAATGTAGGAATACGCCGCCGCCGGCTGTGCGCCGGCATGAATGCGGCGCGCGGGCACAATAGCCGCATGCCCTATCTGCCGCCCTTCATCGCCCCCGCCAGCTTCTCAGACCCCGATGCTGCCCTGGCCCAGATTCGCACCATCTACAACGACAGCCTGCAGCACCTGCGCGACGCCATGCAGCGCTTCGTGGCCGGCGAGGATCTGCCGGGCCACGTGCGTGCCTGCTACCCGTTCGTGCGCATCCACACCGACACGGTGGTGCGCATCCCTTCGTCGCTGGCCTTCGGCTTCGTGCAGGGCCCGGGCCGATTCGAGACCACGCTGACGCGCCCAGACCTGTTCGGCGGCTACTACTGCGAGCAGTTGCGCCTGCTGCGCCAGAGCCACAACGTGGAAATCGAGGTGGGCACCAGCACCCAGCCGATCCCGGTGCACTTCTCGTTCGCCGAGCACGACCACATCGAAGGCAGCCTGAGCGCGGAGCGCCGCATGCTCATGCGCGACCTGTTCGACCTGCCCGACCTGGGCGCCATGGACGATGGCATCGCCAACGGCACCTGGCAGGCCAAGCCCGGCGAGGCGCAGCCGCTGTCACTGTTCACCGCACCGCGCGTGGACTATTCGCTGCACCGCCTGCGCCACTACACGGGCACGGCGCCCGAATGGTTCCAGAGCTTCGTGCTGTTCACCAACTACCAGTTCTACATCGACGAATTCGTGCGCCTGGGCCACGAGGCCATGGCCGACCCGGCAAGCGAATACGTGGCCTTCATCGAGCCCGGCAACGTGGTCACGCGCCGCACCGGCCTGCCCACCGAGGCCGCCGACACGCTGGGCGCACCGCCGCCGCGCCTGCCGCAAATGCCGGCCTACCACCTGGTGCGCGCCGACCGCAGCGGCATCAGCATGGTCAACATCGGCGTGGGCCCGTCCAACGCCAAGACCATCACCGACCACGTGGCCGTGCTGCGCCCGCACGCCTGGCTGATGCTGGGCCACTGCGCGGGCCTGCGCAACAGCCAGCAACTGGGCGACTATGTGCTGGCCCATGCCTACGTGCGCGAGGACCACGTGCTAGACGAAGAGCTGCCGCTGTGGGTGCCCATCCCCGCGCTGGCGGAAATCCAGCTCGCGCTGGAGAAGGGCGTGGCCGACGTGACCGGCCTGGCCGGCGCCAACCTCAAGCGCATCATGCGTACCGGCACGGTGGCCAGCACCGACAACCGCAACTGGGAGCTGCTGCCCGAGAACGAGCCCCAGCGCCGCTTCAGCCAGAGCCGCGCGGTGGCGCTGGACATGGAGAGCGCGGCGATAGCCGCCAACGGCTTTCGCTTCCGCGTGCCCTACGGCACGCTGCTGTGCGTGTCCGACAAGCCGCTGCACGGCGAGATCAAACTGCCCGGCATGGCCAACCACTTCTACCGCGAGCGCGTGGACCAGCATCTGCGCATCGGCATGCGCGCCATCGACATCCTGCGCGAAGGCGGCGTGGACCGGCTGCACAGCCGCAAGCTGCGCAGCTTCGCCGAGGTGGCGTTCCAGTGAAGTCGAGGCTCGGCCGCGCAAGCACGCCATCTCTCCACGCTTTCCTGCGCTGAACCTGGAAACGGCAATTGACCGCTGTGTATCCCTTGCCAGGCCGCATGAAATCGAGCGTTGACGGCTTCGATGGCGTTCACCTCGTGGGTGAGAGCGCTATGCACATGCCAGCACCGCGCTCATTGCGCACGGCGGCGCGATATTCCCTGCGTGATGCCGCATTCGCGCTTGAACGTCTGGCGCAAGGTGGTCTGAAGTGAAACACTCCCCCAGGCTTGCCCACTGCGTGTGGCCGCCAACCCCCTCGCCGGGGGCGATACCGGCGGCCCGGCAAAGCCGGTTGCGCGGTATCCCTGGCATTGGGCTGCGCCAGTTTCATGCGTCGCGAGTGGCGCGCGAGCGCGGTGGAGCAACTGAGATGAAAGGTGCAAAAGTCCATGCAGGATGTGGCAGATTTTTCTACGGCGCTGGCCATGCTGGCGAGTGCCGCAGGGTGCGGGTTGCTGATGGGTATCGAGCGGGAGCGCCGCAAGGGGGCGGGGCCTTACCGGTCGTTGGCCGGGGTCCGGTCATTCACCCTGGTGTCCATTGCCGGTGCCACCGCCGCGCTGACCGCTGTTCCTGCGCTGGTGGTGGTCGGGGCTGTGTTGGTGGCGGCCCTGACCGTGGTGGCCTATGCCCGCGACCGGTCGGGCGACCCGGGGGTGACCACCGAAATCGCGCTGCTGCTGGCCTACCTGATCGGCGTGATCTGCGTGCGCGACCAGTTGCTGGCCGCCGCCCTGGCCGTGGTGGTGACGGGGCTGCTGGCGCTGCGTGACCCTTTGCACCAGTTTTCCAGCCAGTGGCTGCAGCCCGGCGAGGTGCGCAGCGGGCTCATTTTGGGCGCGCTGGCCTTGCTGGTGTATCCGCTGGTTCCCGACAGGCCACTGTGGCAAGGGGTGTTGAACCCGCAGGTGGTGGTGCGCCTGGTCATCGTGCTGCTGGTGATCCAGTCGCTGGCGCATGTGGGCCGGCGCCTGATGCAGGCGCGCCATGCCATGGCGCTGTCGGCGCTGGCGTCGGGGTTTGTGTCAAGCACCGCCACCATTGCCAGCTTGGGCATGGAGGTGCGTGCCGGCCAGGCCGCGCCGCGCGCCCATGCGGGGGCGGCCCTGCTGTCGTGCGTGGCCACCATGGTGCAGATCGTGGTGGTGGCCGCCACGGCGCAGCCGCAGTGGCTGGCGCGGCTGTGGCTGCCGGCCCTGGCAGGGGGCTGTGTGGCGGCCGCCCTGGGGTGGTGGGGCGGTCGGGGCGCGGCGGGCGGGCACGCGCCCGCGGCGGCTGCCGGTGTGCTGCCCGATGCTCCCATGTTCAAGTTGCGCGACGCCTTGATCATTGCCGCCTTGCTCACGGGCATCCAGGTGGGCGTGCATTTGCTGACGGCGTGGCAAGGCGATGCGGGCATGCGGGCCGGTGCCATGCTGGCGGCCCTGGCCGATGTGCATGCCGCCACGGCTGCGGTGCTGGTGCGGGGCGGCCCGGACAGCACAGCGGCACCCGCCATCGTCTCGGCCCTGATGTCCGCGCTGCTCGTGCATGCGGGCAGCAAATGTGTCGTGGCACTGGCCAGCGGCGGCTGGCGCTATGCGCTGGCTGTGGCGCCGGGCATCGTGGCACACACGCTGGCATTTGTGGGTGTGCTGGCCCTGCAGCGGGTCTTGCCCTGATTGGTCACCGTCGCGCTCATCGAGAGCCTCTGGCGCGTCCCGCCCACGGCCCTCGCCACAGGGGTTTGGCCTGCCGAGGCAAAGCTTCTGCCGCGCACGTCCGTGTCGACACGCGCTGGCCAACCACTGCCCTAATGATCCTGGAAACGGCAGTTGACCGCTTTGCATCCCTTGCCAGGCCGCAGGAAATCGAGCGTTGCCGGCTTCGATGGCGTTCGCCTCGTGGGTGAGAGTGCGATGCACCTGCCAGCACCGCGCTCGGCGCGCCATGCGGCGTTGCTCCTCCTTGCGGGCAGTAGCCCGCCGTGTCAGAGCGTTGCCATATCGATCACGAAACGGTACTTCACGTCGCTTTTCAGCATGCGCTCGTAGGCGGTGTTGATTTCGTCCATGCGGATCATCTCGATGTCCGAGACGATGCCGTGGCTGGCGCAGAAGTCCAGCATCTCCTGCGTTTCGCGGATGCCGCCGATCAGCGAGCCGGCGATGCGGCGGCGCCGCATGATCAGGCCGAACACCGCCGGCGACGGGTGCGGGCTGGCCGGCGCGCCCACCAGCGTCATGGTGCCGTCGAGCTTGAGCAGGGCGATGAATGGGTCCAGGCTGTGCGGTGCGGCCACGGTGTTCAGGACGAAGTCCAGGCTGCCCATGTGGGCGGCCATCTCGTCCGGGTTCTTCGACACCACGACCTCGTGCGCGCCCAGGCGCAGCGCGTCCGCGCGTTTGCCCTCCGACGTGGTGAACAGCACCACGTGCGCGCCCATGGCAGCGGCGATCTTCACCCCCATGTGGCCCAGGCCGCCCAGGCCCACGATGCCCACCTTCTGGCCCGGGCCGACCTGCCACTGGCGCAGCGGCGAATAGGTGGTGATGCCCGCGCACAGCAGCGGCGCCACGGCGGCGAGCGTGGCGTCGTCGTGCGTGATCTTGAGCACGAAGCTCTCCCGCACCACGACTTGCTTGGAATAGCCGCCGTAGGTGGTGGCGCCCGTTCCCTGCTCGGGCCCGTTGTAGGTGCCGGTGAAGCCGTTGTCGCAGTACTGCTCCAGCCCCTCGGCGCAGGGCACGCAGTGCTGGCAGCTGTCCACCATGCAGCCCACGCCGACGAGATCGCCGGTCTTGAACTTGCTGACCAGCGCGCCGACGGCCGTGACCCGGCCCACGATCTCGTGGCCCGGCACGCTGGGGTAGACGGTGCCGCCCCATTCGTTGCGGGCGGTGTGCAGGTCGGAGTGGCAGACGCCGCAGTAGAGAATGTCGATGGCCACGTCCAGATCGCCGGGCGTACGGCGCTCGATGGTGTACGGGCCCAGCGGGCTGCTGGGGGACGTTGCTGCATAGGCGAGTGCTTGGGCCATGGCGGATTCCTCGAAGAAAGACAGAGACAGAGGGGCAACCTTATCGCGTTTGCGCGACCCGTGCATGTCACGGCGCGATACCGGCAGAAACGCTCGGCTGATCCCGTGCGGACGGGCCGGATCAGCCGGGCGCCAGCCGCCGCAGGCGGCGCTTACTTGCCGCCGCTCTCGTCCTGGAGCTGCGCCAGCGCAATACCATCGGCGGGCAGCAGCAGCCCGGCCTTGGCGTACACGCCGAGCTTGGCGCGCGTGTCGGTGATGTCGAGGTTGCGCATGGTCAGCTGGCCGATGCGGTCGGCGGGGCTGAACGGCGCGTCTTCCACCTTCTCCATGCTCAGGCGCTCGGGCGCGTAAGTGAGGTTGGGCGACTCGGTATTCAGGATGGAATAGTCGTTGCCGCGTCGCAGCTCGATGGTCACTTCACCGGTGATGGCGCGCGCCACCCAGCGTTGCGCCGTCTCGCGCAGCATGATGGCCTGCGGGTCGAACCAGCGGCCCTGGTAGAGCAGGCGGCCGAGCTTGCGACCGTTGTCGCGGTACTGCTCGATGGTGTCCTCGTTGTGGATGCCGGTGACCAGCCGCTCGTAGGCCACGAATAGCAGCGCCATGCCGGGGGCCTCGTAGATGCCGCGGCTCTTGGCCTCGATGATGCGGTTCTCGATCTGGTCGCTCATGCCCAGGCCGTGGCGGCCGCCGATGCGGTTGGCTTCGAGCAGCAGTTCGACGGCGCTGGCGAAGGTGCGGCCATTGAGGGCCACGGGCCGGCCCTGCTCGAAGCGCACGCTCACCTCCTCGGCCTTGACGGCCACGTCGTCGCGCCAGAATGCCACGCCCATGATGGGGTTGACGATGCGGATGCCGCTGGAGAGGTGCTCCAGGTCCTTGGCCTCGTGCGTGGCGCCGAGCAGGTTGCTGTCGGTGCTGTACGCCTTCTCGGCGCTCATTTTGTAGGCGAAGCCTTCGCGGGCCATGAAGGCGGACATTTCCGCGCGGCCGCCGAGTTCGTCGATGAACAACTGGTCGAGCCAGGGCTTGTAGATTTTGAGCGCCGGGTTGGTCAGCAGGCCGTAGCGGTAGAACCGCTCGATGTCGTTGCCCTTGAAGGTGGAGCCGTCACCCCAGATGTTGACGTCGTCCTCCTTCATCGCGGCCACCAGCATGGTGCCGGTGACGGCGCGGCCCAGGGGCGTGGTGTTGAAGTAGGTCACGCCGGCGGTGCTGATGTGGAAGGCGCCGGCCTGCAGCGCGGCGATGCCCTCGGCCACGAGCTGGCTGCGGCAGTCCACCAGGCGCGCCTTCTCGGCGCCGTAGAGCATGGCCTTGCGCGGGATCTCGTCGTAGTCGGGCTCGTCGGGCTGGCCGAGGTTGGCGGTGTAGGCGTAGGGCACGGCGCCCTTGTTGCGCATCCAGCGCAGGGCGGCGCTGGTGTCCAGGCCGCCGGAGAACGCGATGCCGACCTTCTGGCCGGCGGGAATCTGCTGAAGAATGGTTGCCATCGTCTGCTGCTGCTGGGGATGCGGTGGAGAGAAAGCGGGCCTCGCAGGCCATCGCCAGCCCGCCATTATCCGCCCTGGCGCCCCCGGGGTACTCGCCTGCCTGGGCGCCCGCCGGTCACACGCCCAGCAGCAGCGCGGGCAGCGCGCGCATGTCCGTGAACACCTGCGCCACGCCCACCCCGCGCAGCGCCTGCGCGCTGCTGTGGCCCAGGCCGCCGGGGCTGTAGCCGAACACGGTGGCACCCGCGGCCACGCCTGCCGTGGCACCGGTCACCGTGTCTTCCACCACGGCACAGTGTGCGGACGGCACGCCCAGGGACGCCGCCGCCGCCAGATAGACGTCGGGCGCAGGCTTGCTGCGCGGCATGTCGTGGCCGCTGAAGATGCGGCCTTTGAAAAGCGCATGGAGGCCGACCTTCTCCAACTGCAACTCCACCTTGTGCTTGTCCGCGCCCGAGGCACAGGCGATGCGGCCCTCGAACGCGCGGTGGAGCGCACGCACAGCCTCAGGCGCGCCGGGGATGGGTTGCAACTCCTGCTCCAGCGCGGCGTTGCGGCGGCGCCAGAAGCCGGCCAGCCACTCCTGCGTGAGCGGCTGGCCGGTCTGGCGCTCGATCAGGGCCGCCTCGTCCTTCACGGCCTTGCCGATGAAGATGCGCAGGCATTCTTCCTGGGTCAGCGCCCAGCCGCGTTCTTCGAGCATGTCGCGCAGCACGCGGTTGGTGATGGGCTCGGAATCGACGAGCACGCCGTCGCAGTCGAAGAGCACGGCGCCGAAGCACTGGGGCATCTGGATACTATGAAATTGATAGCTGCTTGCGCATGTTTTATAAGCGCTGCGGGCCAATTTGGTTATGAAGAGGCGAGGAGGTCGCCGTCCACATAGTACCAACGCCCCTGCGTGCGCACGAAGCGGCTGCGCTCGTGCAGGCGGTGGGCGCGACCGTCCGCGTCGCGCATGCGGGCGACGAATTCGACCGTGGCGTGGTCCATGCTCTGCTGCTGCGCGCCGCGCACCTCCAGGCCCAGCCAGCGCGCGCCGGGCTCGAAGCCGACCTGCGGCGGGCGCGTGCCGGCGTGCCAGGTGGCGAGCAGGTAGGCCGCGTCCTCGCGCACGAAGGCGGTGTAGCGCGAACGCATGAGGCTCGCTGCATCGGGCGCGGGCGTGGCGTCGAAGTGGTCGATGTAGCGGCCGCAGCAGGCCGGGTAGCCCGGGCCGCCGCCGCAGGGGCATGCATCCCCGGGCCGCGCCATCAGGCCAGCGCGCGCTGGATGAGAATTTTCTGCACGTCCGAAGTGCCTTCGTAGATCTGGCACACGCGCACGTCGCGGTAGATGCGCTCCACGGGGAAGTCGCGCACGTAGCCGTAGCCGCCCAGCGTCTGGATGGCCGCGCTGCACACGCGTTCGGCCATCTCGCTGGCGAACAGCTTGGCCATGGCGGCTTCCTTCAGGCAGGGCCGGCCCGCGTCGCGCAGCGCGGCGGCGTGCCAGATGAGCTGGCGCGCGGCCTCGATCTGCGTGGCGCAGTCGGCCAGGCGAAAGCCCACGGCCTGGTGCTGGAAGATGGCGGCGCCGAAGCTCTGGCGTTCCTTCGAATACTGCAGCGCGCAGTCGAACGCGGCGCGCGCCATGCCCACGCTCTGCGCGGCGATGCCGATGCGCCCGCCCTCCAGGGCCGAGAGCGCGATCTTGTAGCCTTCCCCCTCCTCGCCGATGCGGTTTTCCACCGGCACGCGGCAGTTCTCGAACAGGATCTGCGCGGTGTCGCTGCTGTGCTGGCCCAGTTTGTCCTCCAGCCGCGCCACACGGTAGCCCGGCGTACTGGTGGGCACGATGAAGGCGCTCATGCCGCGCTTGCCTGCCGCCTTGTCGGTGACGGCGATGACGATGGCGACCTGCCCGTTCTTGCCGCTGGTGATGAACTGCTTGACGCCGTTGAGCACATAGACGTCGCCCTCGCGGGCCGCGGTGGTCTGCAGCGCCGAGGCATCGCTGCCCACCTGCGGCTCGGTGAGGCAGAAGGCGCCGAGCATCTCGCCTTGCGCCAGCGGTGCCAGCCACTGCCGCTGCTGCGCCGCGCTGCCGTAGCGCATCAGGATGGCGTTGACGGGGCAGTTGGTGACGCTGATGACGGTGCTGGTGCCGCCGTCGCCGGCGGCGATTTCCTCCAGCACGAGCGCCAGGCTGAGATAGTCCAGGCCCGCGCCGCCCAGGTCCTCGGGCACGCAGATGCCGTAGGCGCCGAGCGCGGCCAGGCCGCGGTGAGCGTCTTGCGGGAAATGGTGTTCCTTGTCCCAGCGTGCGGCATGCGGCGCGAGTTCAGCCTGGGCGAAGGCGCGCACGGTATCGCGGATGGCCTCCTGATCTGGGGTCAGCAGCATGCTTGTCTCCCGGCCCGCGGGGACGGGCCATTTATGGATAAAAAGTGCCCCTAGCGCTTATTCCACCTGCGCTGGCAGCTATCAAAAACTGAGTAAATCAGAGCAGTTCAAGCGCCACTGCGGTCGCCTCTCCGCCGCCGATGCACAGCGTGGCCAGGCCGCGCTTCTTGCCGCGCGCCTGCAGCGCGTGGATCAGCGTGACCATGATGCGCGCGCCGCTGGCGCCGATGGGGTGGCCGAGTGCACAGGCACCGCCGTTGACGTTGACGATGTCGTGCGGCACGTTCAGCTCCTGCATGAGCGCCATGGGCACGACGGCGAAGGCTTCGTTGACCTCCCACAGGTCCACGTCCTTCGCGCTCCAGCCGGCCTTGGCCAGTGCCTTCTGCGTGGCGCCCACGGGGGCGGTGGTGAACCAGTTGGGTTCCTGCGCATGCATGGCATGGGCGACGATGCGCGCGAGCGGCCTGGCGCCGAGCTTGGCGGCGGTGGATGCACGCACCATCACGAGCGCGGCGGCGCCGTCGTTGATGCTGGAGCTGGAGGCGGCGGTGATGGTGCCGTCCTTCTTGAACGCGGGCTTGAGCTGGGCGATCTTGTCGAGCCGGGCCTTGGTCGGGCCTTCGTCGATGGACACCACGGTTTCGCCGGCGCGGGTCTTGACGGCGATGGGCGTGATTTCCGCCGCGAACGCGCCCGACTGCGTGGCGGCCTGGGCGCGCTGCACGCTGGCGATGGCGAAGACGTCCTGGTCGGCGCGGGTGAAGCCGTACTTGGCCGCGCAGTCTTCGCCGAAGGTGCCCATGGAGCGGCCGGGCTCGTAGGCGTCCTCCAGGCCGTCGAGCATCATGTGGTCGAAGATGCGGTCGTGGCCCAGCCGGTAGCCACTGCGGCCTTTCTGCAGCAGGTAGGGCGCGTTGGTCATGCTCTCCATGCCGCCGGCGACCATCACGTCGTGGCTGCCGGCCAGCAGCATGTCGTGCGCGAACATGGCGGCCTTCATGCCCGAGCCGCACATCTTGCTGAGCGTGACCGCGCCCGCGCTTTTGGGCAGGCCGCCCTTGAATGCGGCCTGGCGCGCCGGGGCCTGGCCCTGGCCGGCCATGAGGCAGTTGCCGAACAGCACTTCGGTGACGAGGTCGGGCGCGATGCCCGCGCGCTCGACTGCCGCGCGGATGGCGGCGCCGCCGAGGTCGTGCGCCGCCAGGCTGGCGAAGTCGCCCTGGAACGCGCCCATGGGCGTGCGCGCGGCGCCGATGATGACGATGGATTCAGGCATGGTTCATCTCCTTGGATGGGGTGGGGGACAGGGGGACTCTGGATGGCGGGAAGCGCCGCTCGCGCTCGTAGGGAAACACGTCGTACACATGCCCGGCCTGGATGCGCTCCTTGTGCGATTGCCAGAACGCCGCGTCGAGCAGGTCGGCGTGGTGGCGCAAAAACACCTCGCGCACGGCGTCGTTGCCGAGCAGGAAGGGGCCGAAGGTTTCAGGGAACACGTCGCGCGGGCCGACGGGATACCAGACTTCGCCGCTGAACTCGTCTTCTTCGTGGCGCGGCGCAGGCACGCGGCGGAAGTTGCAGTCGGTAATGTATTCGATCTCGTCGTAGTCATAGAACACGACCTTGCCGTTGCGCGTGACGCCGAAGTTCTTCCACAGCATGTCACCGGGAAAGATGTTGGCGGCCACCAGGTCCTTGATGGCGTTGCCATAGTCGATCACGCTCTTTTCCATCTGGGCCCGTGCGCGTGGTTCATGCAGGCCAGTATCGAAGGCTTCCTGCAGGTAGATGTTGAGCGGGATCATGCGGCGCTCGATGTAGAGGTGCTTGATGATGACCTCGACGTTGCCGTCGCCGTCGCGGTCGGAGATTTCGAGCTGGCTGGGGGCGAACTGTGCGATCTCGGCGATCAGTTCGTCTTCGAAGCGCTCGCGGGGGAAGGCGACCTCGCTGTATTCGAGCGTGTCGGCCATGCGGCCCACGCGGTCGTGCTGCTTGACCAGCAGGTACTTGGCCGCGATCTGCGCACGCGTGGTGTCCTTCTGCGGCGGGTAGTAGTCCTTGATGACCTTGAACACATAGGGGAACGAGGGCAGGTCGAACACCAGCATGACCATGCCCTTGATGCCTGGCGCGATGCGGAAGCGGTCGCTGGAATGCTTCAGGTGGAACAGGAAGTCGCGGTAGAACAATGTCTTGCCTTGCTTGGCCAGGCCGATCGCGTTGTAGATCTCGCCGCGCGGCTTGCGCGGCATGAGCGAGCGCAGGAAGTGCACATAGGCCGCGGGAATCTCCATGTCCACCATGAAGTAGGCGCGCGCGAAGCTGAACAGCATCTGCAGATCGTCTTCGCCGAACAGCGCCGCATCGATGACCAGCCGGCCCGCTTCGCCGTGCAAGATGGGCAGTGCGAACGGCACTTCGTTGAAGCCATTGATGATCTTGCCCACCACATAAGCACCCTTGTTGCGGAAGAATAGGCTGGCGAGCACCTGGAGCTGGAAGTTGGCGCGCAGGCGCATCGGGTCGATGCGCTGGCGCATGGCGGCATGCACGTAGCCGATGTCGCGCTCGAAATCCTCGAACGGGCGCTGGATCTGGAAGTTGGTGACGATGCGCGCGAGCGTGCCGAGCAGCGAATCGTGGGCGGGATAGTACGAACGGTAGGTGGGGCGCGCGGCGGGCTCGTCGTTCTCGATGTACTCGGTGCTGATCGCGGGCCGCACGAAGATGAAATCGTTGTGGAAATGCGTGCGGTGCAGGATCTTGGTGGTGATCGAGTTGAAGAAGGTCTCGGCCAGCTCGGGCTGGTGGTGGTCTACCAGCAGCCCGATGTAGTGCAGCTTGACCTGGTGCCATACCTCCATGGGCTGCTCGCCAGCCTTGAACTCCTTCTCCAGCCGCGTCACGCATTCCTTGACGCGCAGGTCGTAGAACTCGATGCGCTCACGCTGGGCACGCTGCTGGCCGTGCCAGTCGGCTGTCTCGAAACGGTGCTTGGCGCGTGCGGATTCGGTACGAAACAGGCGGTAGTGGCGATTGAAGCCGTCCATCATCGCGCGCGCTATGTCATAGGCCTCAGGCACGTCCAGACGCTGCGGGAAGATGACCTTGGCCATGACCGGTCCTGTGCCCTTCAGGCGTATCTGGCGGATATGCGCTCTACCGCGGCTGCATAGACGCCTTCTAGCGATTCAGTGGACGACACTGTCACGTGCAGATCCTGCAGCAGGCCATCGTGTACGCCGAAGGCCCAGCCATGCACCATGACCTTCTGGTTGCGCGCCCAGGCATCGAGCATCACCGTGCTGACGCTGACATTGACCACCTGCTCCACCACGTTGAGATCGCACAGGGCGTTGGCGCGTTGATGTTCCGGCAGGCGGTCCAGCAAGGCACGATGGTGGTCGCGCACCGACTGGATGTGGCGCAGCCAGTTGTCGGCCAGACCAATGCGGGCGCGCTCCAGCGCCGCCTGCACGCCCGAGCAGCCATAGTGGCCCACCACCATGATGTGCTCGACCTTGAGCCGCTCCACGGCGAACTGAATGGCGGACAGCGCGTTGAGGTCGGAATGCACCACGATGTTGGCCACGTTGCGGTGGACGAAAACCTCGCCGGGCTCCAGGCCCGTGATCTGGTTGGCCGGCACGCGGCTGTCCGAACAGCCGATCCACATGTACTTCGGCGTTTGCTGCTTCACCAAGCTGGTGAAGAAACCCGGCCGCTCGCGCTCCATCTGTGCGGCCCAGGCGCGGTTGTGGGCGAAGAGATCTTTCAGGGGCATGGCCGGATTGTCTCAGTTGCGCAAGCATAGCCGCAGTCTTGATTGACGTTGACGTAAACGTCAATTATGCCGCGTTCAGAGGTCGTTCTTCTTTTCGAGCTTTTGCAGCAGCGCACGCGCCTCTTTCTCGTGGGCGCGCACTTCGCTCAGATTGACTTGCAAATCCGCCATCTGCTCTTCGAGCTGCCGGCGGTGCTGCTCCAACACCATGAGGAACTTGTGCAATTGGGGCCCCGTGTCACGCGGGCTGTCATACATATCGATGATGTCCCGTGCCTCGCTCAAGCTCAGGCCCAACCGCTTGGCACGCAGTGTCAGTCGCAGGCGGGTGCGGTCGCGCGCCGAATACACGCGCTTGCGCCCGCTGGGCCCTTCATGCCTCGGCTCCAGCAAGCCCATGTCCTCGTAGAAGCGCATGGCCCGCGTTGTCAAATCGAACTCTTTGGCAAGGTCGCTGATACTGTATTCCGTGACCATGGCATGGACTCTATGCACCCCAGGAACCCGAAAGCCCCTCGCCAGGGGACTGGGGAGGGGCTAGGGAAGCTGTAAG
>NZ_JARGEN010000020.1 GCF_029211125.1 Curvibacter soli | reverse complement strand
TACTCCACTGTGTACCAGCTCAAACGTTCGTTGCTCTCAGACTACTTGCGTCAGGAACTCAGAAGTCGATCGCTCTCCATGGCTTTTGCGTAAGTCCTATACCAAAAACTGAAGAAACGCCTGTCCGAAATTGGATACGTCGCCCACGGAAAGATCGTGGACGCTTCGGATTTTGGCGTTCCCCAGAAGCGTTCCCGGCTTATCGTCATCGGAATCAAGGAGGACTTAGCCGCCCACCTTGAGGGAGGGGTAAATCACGCTTTCGAGGTTCTCGAATCGAAGAAGGCCGAAGTCCGCGAGCGACATGCTCTCCCAAAGAAAAAGCTCATTACTGCCGAAGATGCCATATCGGACCTTCTCGTCAGCCAAAATTATACGCAGCCATGCCTAGATCCATATTCTCGGCCAGGTTTCGAGGAGACCGCGTACTACGGCCCGTACACCTCGTACCAGAAAGCCATGCACAAGCACTGCCGCACGGACTCCATGGATAGCATGAGACTGGCCCGGCACCGCGATGACGTGCGCGACCGGTTTCGGCTAATCATCAAGGAGTGCACCCAAGGGGTCAGGATGAACGAGGAAAGCAGGGCTCGATTCGGCCTGAAGAAACACCGCATCTACCCAATGTCGGCGAACGATCCTGCACCGACGATCACGACCTTGCCAGATGATGTCCTGCACTATTGCGAGCCGAGGATACTTACCGTACGCGAGAGTGCCCGTCTTCAGAGTTTCCCGGACTGGTTCCGGTTCCGCGGCAAGTACACGACAGGAGGGGAAATGCGTACCAAGGAGTGTCCTCGATACACCCAGGTAGGCAATGCAGTCCCACCCCTGCTGGCCGAGGCACTTGGCCTCACTGCGGCATCCATACTGGACGAACTTGGTGAGATAGCACTGCGCAAAGATGGTCTACAGGAAATGCCAATCGTCACACCAGCATGATGGCAGCGGCCTAGGGGATATCGATGTCTATGGGGGAGATGGCGATCATGGAAAACGAAGCGGAGCAGCCCCGGCGGTTCCCTGGAGGGCTGCTTGAATGGGCCGGGCATCACTCGGGCGGCGTCAAGCGACTGTTCGATCCTAGTAGCGGGCGTCCTAGTAAGGAATTGTTGAGGACCAGCTTGATTTCCCGGCTTGAGGCCTGGGCCGGCCTAGTTGCGTCGGGAGCCAAGGGTACGCCCAGAATATTGCTCTTGGTCGGGGGGCCAGGCAATGGCAAGACCGAAGCCATCGAGTTCACCATAGATTGCCTCGACGACGGCCTGGCCGCCAATGGCAGCCTGCGACGCAAGCTCTCGGAGCAATTCCGCCCGCCCGTGGGCCGGCCTGTACCGAGGGACATACACGTGGATGCGGGCACCCTTGCCGCCATGCCAAGGAAGCTTGACTTGTCCATCGTGCAAGATGCCTCGGCAACCGCAGGCCATGAAGGACGCTCCGCGCCTGAACTCTTGATCGATGAACTGCGCTCCCTATTGGCCGATCAGGATGAACGCTACTACCTGTGTTGCGTCAACCGAGGCGTGCTCGACGATGCATTGATCCATGCCATCGATCACGGCCTTGGCGAGGCTCGTGAATTGCTTGAGCGGATCACTCGATCCGTCAGCCTCTCCGCCGATGCGCCTTCCTGCTGGCCTCTTTCGGAATATCCAGACATCGCGGTGTGGCCGATGGATTCCGAGTCGCTACTTGCCAAGCCCGATAACGATATTCCTGCACCGGCCGAGGTCCTCCTCCGCCATGCTGTCGATTCGAGGTACTGGCCAGCGCAAGGCACCTGCATTGCAGGCGATCGTTGCCCCTTTTGTCGCAGCCAAGCCTTGCTAGCCCGGGAGGACGCACGAACCTCGCTGCTGAAGATACTTCGATGGTACGAGCTTGCCAGCGGCAAGAGATGGAGCTTCCGGGACCTGTTCTCCCTTGTTTCCTACTTGCTGGCCGGCAACCTTGCGGCGGGCGAAGGAAAGCCAAGCGACCCTTGCAGCTGGGCTTCGTACCTTTGGGAACAGGACCAATCGGGGCAATCGACCAAGAGGCCGCGTCGCCAGCAACTTCTCGCTATTTTCCAGCTAGCGACCGCAGGCTACCAACATGCACTTTTCCATCATTGGGATCCATTGGCCGCCAATGTCCTCAGGCAAGGTATTAAGGACCTAGGACTAGGGTCGGAGAAGGCAACGGCGGATACCCGCGGGGCCATCCTGACCTTGCTTGGCCTCCAGCATTTTCTTGCTGGGCGCAAGGACTCGTATCTTCCAGCGACCATTGCTTCCCTGCTTTCTAGCTTGTCTGACTTGCTGGATCCTGCAATGGCAAGCCCGGAAACCGAGGTGGCCGTCAGCGGGAGAAGCAATATCATCCTTGCAGAACTCGACGCAAGATTCAGTCGTTCCGTTGCCGGGGGAATCGAGTTTGTTCGCAAGTACCAGGCACTCTCGAAAATCGAGGTCGACCTGCTCCAACGCCTGGCCAAGCTAGATGAGATCTTGTCTTCGCCAGCCACGCGCCGCCGCAATCCCGCAGCGGCTGGCCGCATCCAGAACATCGTCCGTGACTTTGCATGTCGGCTGGTTCGGCGCAGCCTATGCACGCGAACAGCAGTGGTCGCCGATGCACAAACCCTCGAAGCATTCCAGCACGTCGTAGAGGACGTCCAGGGAAAACAACTCTTCGAGGTAGCCAAGCAAGTCAAGGAGCTCTTGAACCGTAACCAGAGATTCGAGGTTTCCCTCACAACGACATTTGGGCAGCCACTTCCTCCACAGCAACGCCAGGCAACCCTACTCGTCCAAACAAGGCCGGTAAAGGCCATGCAGCTTGCGTCCGAGGAGCGCCCGCGGTCTCCGATCTGCTTCCTTCAGGTAGGAAGCGGGCAATCCCTCCAGCCGATCGCGTTGACGTATGACTTGTTCAAGGCCGTAAAGGAACTGGAACGGGGGATATCCATCGCATCCTTGCCCAGGACAGTCGTTGCCCTTCTGGATACCACTAGGGCGAGGCTGGCAGGGACGATTGTCCGGGATCCGGATGTCCTGGAAGAGTCAATTATCAGGATTGGATCCGATGGGATAGAAGTCGGCCAGTCGTGGAATGGCTTCGTGGCAACCGTTGGAGGGAAGCAGCCATGACGCTAGCCGAATTCAAGCAATCTCCGTGGCAGAAGTCCCATCCGACCTACAAGGAGTCGGCACTAGCCATCAGTCCTGCACCAGAATATGCCAGCTCGGAAGTATTGGTGGCCTCCCTCTATCGAACCATTGGATTCGATTCCATTAGCGAAGGAGGCGTACCAAAGGCTGGGCGCGACCTAGAAAGCAAGCTTCGCAAGCTCCATGACAAGCAACAAGCCATTCCTGACGGAGCCATACTTGATGCCGACGCATGGAGTGCCGTCCTGCACGGCGTACTGGAAAGCCCCAAGCTACCGAACCAATCTTCCAAGCGATTCCTCCAAGTTACGCCGCTCGTTCCTTCATTGTCGGTTTTCTCCGGCTCGGCGCGACTAAGCAGCAATTCCTGGCCTGCGGGCAGCCTTGTGCGGCGCATGGCATGGCTGGGATCCAGGGACCACGACACTGCACTTTCCCTTTGGAAGGAGCTTTTCTCTGCACTCGAAGTCGGCAAAGACGATGATGTCTTCGCCCGTTGGCTGGAGCAGGAAACATCCTCCTGGGGTGCCTCCCCGAAATGGGAACTGGCGAAGGTGGATCCGCAAGACGTTGCAAACTTCTCCATCGACGATTTCGAAGGCGTGCCTTTCATGCCTGCCCGGCAATTTGCCAGTGACCTACGTGCGATCATGAGGGCAAAGCCCTCGATGACCCGCAGGCAATGGACAAGCCTACTCGAAGCCATCCTGAGGCTTGCTGCAGTGTCGCATATCACATGGTTGTGCGATGTCCAGTCGCGCATCTGGCGTTGCCTCCTAGAAGCCGTCGACGGCAACGGTCCGTCTGGAACGGAAGATGTACGTGCGCTCATCTTCCCCAAGAATCCACAGTACATGACGTATGGCGGGAAGGCCCTCCACGGCCTCAAGGACAAGGCGTCTGCCTACCTGACGGCGCGTCTCGGCATCAATACGCTCCTATGGTCGTTGGAGGAAGCAGGCCTTCCCTTCCATGGAAGCCTGTCTTCTAGCGCTGGCATTGCCCAGCTATACACGCATGTCCGAGAAAACCATGGTGCCCTCGATGCCACGGGCATGCGCATGACGTTCTCCGATCTGCGCGAAAGGGAAGCGCGTGCATTGAACTGCAAGAAGGGAATCGGCGCGAACATCCTAGAGTTTTCCAGGCATGCATTGGGGCAGCGCCAGACAGCATCCCAATTGCTTAGCGTGAAAGAAGCGCCCACCAGGACACGCCTGTCCCTGGCCCAGGAGGCCATCAGAGGATGAA
>NZ_JARGEN010000002.1:4744-93092 GCF_029211125.1 Curvibacter soli | reverse complement strand
CTTGGATTGGCGAGGCATGAAAACTCCTTTGGTGGAATGTTATGCCTTGCACACAAAATTTCTGACAGGCTCAAATACTCCGGATATTCCTGCGGCTCCACCGGCAATCCACGCATTGTCCACAGGCTTATCCGATGCGCCGCGCACAGGCCGGCGCTAGCATGGAGAACTAGCTTGAGGAGTTCCATGTCCGCCCAATCTTCTTCCCTGGACGACCCGTTCCTGCGCGACAGCCAGGTTGCGAAACTGCGCATTCCGCCGCATTCGATCGAGGCGGAATCCAGCGTGCTCGGCGGCCTGCTGCTCGACAACGGTGCCTGGGACCGCGTGGGCGATCTGCTGGTGGACAGCGACTTCTACCGCTACGAGCACCGCCTGGTCTACGCCGCCATCGGCGGCCTGGTGAACGCCACCAAGCCCGCCGACGTCATCACGGTCTACGAACAACTGCAGAGCATCGGCAAGGCCGAGGAGGTGGGCGGGCTCGCCTACCTGAACGCGCTCGCGCAGTACGTGCCGAGCGCCAGCAACATTCGCCGCTACGCCGAGATCGTGCGCGAACGCTCCATCCTGCGCAAGCTGGTCAGCGCCAGCGACGAGATCGCCACCAACGCCTTCAACCCGCAGGGCCGCCCGGTGGACAAGATTCTCGACGAGGCCGAGCAGAAGATCTTCAACATCGGTGAGGAAGGCTCGCGCATGAAGCAGGGCTTCCAGGCGATGAATTCCCTGGTCGTGTCGCTGCTCGACCGCGTGCAGGAGATGGCCGACAACCCCAACGACATCACCGGCGTGCCCACCGGCTTCGTCGACCTGGACCGCATGACCTCGGGCTTGCAGGCCGGCGACATGGTGGTGCTGGCGGCACGACCCTCGATGGGCAAAACGGCCTTCGCCATCAACATCGCCGAACACGTGGCGCTGCACGAAGGCCTGCCCGTGGCGATCTTCTCGATGGAAATGGGCGCATCCCAACTGGCGGTGCGCATCGTGGGCTCCATTGGGCGCATCGACCAGGGGCACCTGCGCACCGGCAAGCTCACCGACGAGGAGTGGCCGCGCCTGACCGAGGCCATCGAGCGGCTGCGCAACATCTCGCTGCACATCGACGAGACCCCCGGCCTCACGCCGAGCGAGTTGCGGGCCAACGCGCGCCGGCTGGCGCGCCAGTGCGGCAAGCTCGGGCTGATCGTGGTGGACTATCTGCAGCTCATGAGCGGCTCGGCCAGCTCCGAGGGCGAGAACCGCGCCACCGAGTTGGGCGAGATCTCGCGCGGCCTGAAGATGCTGGCCAAGGAGTTGCAGTGCCCGGTGATCGCGCTGTCGCAGCTCAACCGCAGCGTGGAAACGCGCACCGACAAGCGGCCCATGATGAGCGACCTGCGTGAGTCCGGCGCCATCGAGCAGGACGCGGACATCATCATGTTCATCTACCGCGACGACTATTACAACAAGGACAGCAAGACGCCCAACCAGGCCGAGGTCATCATCGGCAAGCAGCGCAACGGGCCCACGGGCACGGTGAACCTGTATTTCCACAAGACGCAGACGCGGTTCGAGAGCCTGGCCTTGGGCGGGGGCGGCGATCTCTGATCCCGGATGCTATTGAAAAAATAGCTGGCATCGCAGGTGGATAAAGCGCTAGGGGCCAATTTGGCTTGAAGTTTTCAGTGGCGCAGCACCCATGCCAGCAGCCCTGCGGCCACCACGCCCAGCACTGCCGTTGCACGCAGCAGCAGCCGCGTGCGCACGCGCAGCACCTCGATGGCCTGCACCACCTGGGCGTTCTGCTCGGCCAGCGTGGCGATCAGTTCGGCGGACTGGCGCTGCTCGGCCTCCAGGCGCTGCACGTGGCGTTGCAACTGGCGCAGCGCCGTCTCGGCATCGCCCGCGGGGGCGAGCGTCTCCGGCAGGCCATCGCCATCCGACGCCGTGCTGGCCTTCCGGGTGGAACGGAACAGGTTGCGCGCGGCCTTGACGACATGGGGTGTGGCTTCGATCACCTCGCCCCACGGGATCATCTTGAGCGCGCTGAGCCAGCCGATGGCCATGTGCGCCGCTCCTACAGGACTTCGCTGGCGAAATCGGCCAGCCGCGAGCGTTCGCCGCGTGCGAGCGTGATATGCCCGCTGTGCGGCCAGCCCTTGAACTTGTCCACGGCGAAGGTCAGGCCCGACGAGCCTTCCGTGAGGTAGGGCGTGTCGATCTGCGCCAGGTTGCCCATGCAGATGATCTTGGTGCCCGGGCCCGCGCGCGTGACTAGCGTCTTCATCTGCTTGGGCGTGAGGTTCTGCGCCTCGTCGATGATGACGTACTTGTTCAAGAAGGTGCGCCCCCGCATGAAGTTCATGCTCTTGATCTTGATGCGGCTGCGGATCAGCTCGTTGGTGGCCGCGCGGCCCCATTCGCCGGCGCCGCCGCCGTCGCCCTTTGCCAGGAATTCGAGGTTGTCGTCCAGAGCGCCCATCCATGGGCCCATCTTTTCTTCCTCGGTGCCGGGCAGGAAGCCGATGTCTTCGCCCACGCTCACGGTGGCGCGGGTCATGATGATCTCGGTGTAGCGCCTGTCGTCGAGCACCTGCGTCAGGCCCGAGGCCAGCGCCATCAGCGTCTTGCCGGTGCCCGCCGTGCCGGTGAGGGTGACGAAGTCGATCTCCGGGTCCATCAGCAGGTTCATGGCGAAGTTCTGCTCGCGGTTGCGCGCGGTCACGCCCCACACGGCGTTTTTGCCCGAGCCGTAGTCTTTCAACGTGCGCAGCACGGCGGTCTTGTCGCGAATCTCGGTCACGCGGGCATAGAGGCTGGGCTCGCCCGGCGCCTCGAAGTAGACGAACTGGTTGATGTACAGGCTGGGTACGATGGGCCCGCTCACGCGGTAGAAGGTGTGGCCGCCGCTCTGCCAGCTTTCCACCGTCTTGCCATGCTTGGCCCAGAAGTCCGCCGGCAGCGCCAGCGCGCCGGAATACAGCAGGTCGCCATCTTCCAGCGTCTTGTCGTTCTGGTAGTCCTCGGCGATCAGGCCCAGCGCGCGGGCCTTCACGCGCATGTTGATGTCCTTCGACACCAGCACCACTTCGCGCGTGGCCTGGCGCGCATCGCCGCCCTGCGGGATGTACTGCTGGCGCAGCGCTGCCACCACGCCGAGGATCTGGTTGTCGGCCTTGCCTTGAGGCAGGCTGCTGGGCAGCGCGTAGTCGAGCGGACTGGTCTGCAGGAACAGCTTGCCGCCGGCCTCGCGGTGGCCCGTGCCGTCGAGCTTCAGGCCGGCGGCTATGTCGGTGCCTTGCGCGGCCAGCGCGTCGAGCGTGCGGCTGGCCTGGCGGCCATTGCGCGCGACCTCGGTCGTGCCTTTCTTGTGGCCGTCCAGTTCCTCCAGCACGATCATGGGCAGCAGGATGTCGTGCTCCTCGAAGCGGAACAGGCTCATCGGGTCGTGCAGCAGCACGTTGGTATCGAGCACGAAAAGCTTGGCGGGCCCCGTGCTCGCCTTGGTGCGGCGCGGGCGCGCATTGCCCGCAGGCCTGCTCGCGGCGGCTGGGGCGGGCTCCGCCGCCACGGACTGCGGCGCGTCGTCCTTGCGCAGCAGGGGCACGACCTTGCTGCGCGCGACGGCTGGCGGGGCCGCCGGCGCGGCGATCACATTGCGGGCGGTAGTGCTGTCATCGGTGGGGGGGGAGGATGGGCGGGATGCCTGCGCGGTAGGCTGGGCGGCGGGCCCGTAGTCGCAAGGGGAGAGAAGGGATGCGCGCTTGGAGGGTAGGGGGGGCAGGGGCATAAGGCAGGAGGCTCCCGAAAAAAGGGTCAGGAAACGAAAAAGCCGCCAGGTCGCCCGGGCGGCTTTTCTGCTAACAGCGTTGCGAATTCCAACTGCATGCGGCCATTATGCATGAGCCCCGGCACGGCCGAAGACTGACTCTGACTGCTCTGCTGCGGTGCGGCGCCGGCTGCACGCAGTTTCAGGCTGTTTGTTGCGTGGCGTTGCGCGTGGGCAGCGTTGCCAGCACGATACCCACGAGGGCCACCGCGAATGCGGCCATCTGCGCCCCCGACAGGCTTTCGCCCAGCGCCACTACGCCGACCAGGGCGGCGGAGATCGGCAGCATCACCGTGAAGACACCGCTCTGCGCAGCGGGCACGGAGCGCAGGCCCGTCATCCACAGCCACACGGTCCATACGCTGGCCGCCAGGGCATAGAAGACAAGCAGGCCCCATACGCCGCCGTGCACCGAACGGAAGTCGAACCAGGTTGCCAGGTACAGCCCCATGGGTGTCATGAGCGCGAAACCCCACAGGTTGATGAGCGCGGCGATGCGCTTGGGCGACAGCGCGCCGGTCAACTGCTTGCCGATGACGGCGTAGGACGCCTCGCAGAGCACCGCGCCGACCAGCAACAGGTTGCCCAGCCAGGCATGGCCGGGTGTCGAGGACAGCGCCGCCCCGCCATGGCCCGCTGGATGCTTCACCAGCGAGAGCAGGGCAATGCCCGCCACGGCGCACGCGGCGCCCAGCCAGACGCGCAGGGCGATGCGCTCGCGCAGGAAGATCCAGCTCATCACCGCCACCGCTGCGGGAATGGCCGACATGATGACGCCCGCGGACACCGCGCTGGTCATGCTCACGCCCAGCAGCATGCAGATGGTGAACAGGAAGTTGCCGAGGAACGACTCGAGGAAGAGCAGGCGCCGCGTGCGGAGCGCCAGCGGTGCCTCGGCTGCCGGCTTCTTCAGCCACCGCGCCATCGCGATGCCGCCGATGCCGAAGCGCAGCCAGGCCAGCAGAAAAACCGGCAGGGCGGCGGCAAGGGGCTTGGAGAGGGCCACGTAGCCGCCCACGAGCGCCATGCTCAGGGCGAGGCAGCCGTAGGCGACGGTGCGACTCGGAGGGTTCACTAGACTGGGCTTCTTCTACGACGAAAGGCCGCACATCATGCCTGATACGACGACGCTCTTGCGCGCGCCGCAGCGCCATGTGTTCGTCTATGGCACGCTGCGCCGGGGACAGTGCAACGACATCACCTTGCTGCGGCCGGCGCCGCGCCATATCGGCATGGCGAGAGTGCCGGGCCGGCTGTACCACCTGGGTGCCTATCCCGGCCTGGTGTTGGATGCGGGCACGCCTTCGGGGAACTGGGTCGTTGGCGAGGTGTATGCCATTGCGCCGGTACTGGAGCCGCAGCTCGATGTGATCGAGGGCATCCTGCCGTGCCCGAACGGGGAGTACGCGAAACGGTCTGTGGCGGTGCTGGTGGATGCAGAGCGGATCGACTGCCTGGTGTACGAAGTCAATCCGGGCTTCTATGACGAGGCGCGCCGCATCGAGCGCGGCGATTGGCTGCATGGCGCGCCGTTTTTTCACGAGACGCGCTGATGTTTTCTTATTATGGAATGCAGGCATGCTGCGCTGCGGCAAATTTTCTCAATACGAGAAATAGAATTCCATATTGAGATAATTACTTTATAAGTAATTGATTTATATATAAAAAATATCTTGTCTTTTATAAGACATAAGATGTATTGCCATGGTGGGTGAAACCTAAGATTGGAGCCATGGAAACGGGGCATACAGCCACCGGCCACCCTCTCTTCACACTACCTATGGAGTTACGTATGCCACAGAACATCACTGAACAACTGAGCCGTGAACAACAGGCCGCAGCACTGGAAAAGGACTGGGCCACCAACCCGCGCTGGAAAGACGTCAAGCGCGGCTACAGCGCCGCCGACGTGGTGCGCCTGCGCGGTTCGTTCCCCATTGCCTACACGCTGGCGCAGCGCGGGGCCGAGAAACTGTGGGGCAAGATCAACGGTGGGGCGAAGAAAGGCTATGTGAACGCCTTCGGCGCCATCTCTGCCGGCCAGGCCATGCAGCAGGCCAAGGCGGGGCTGGAGGCGGTGTACCTGTCGGGCTGGCAGGTGGCCGCCGACGGCAATACGTCGGAAACCATGTATCCCGACCAGTCGCTCTACGCCTACGACTCGGTGCCGACCATGGTGCGGCGCATCAACAACACCTTCAAGCGTGCCGATGAAATCCAGTGGGGCCGTGGCATCAATCCCGGCGACAAGGAATTTATCGACTATTTCCTGCCCATCGTGGCCGATGCCGAAGCTGGCTTCGGAGGCGTGCTCAACGCTTTCGAGCTGATGAAGAACATGATCGCCGCCGGCGCTGCGGGCGTGCACTTCGAAGACCAACTCGCCGCCGTGAAGAAGTGCGGCCACATGGGCGGCAAGGTGCTCGTGCCCACGCAGGAGGCGGTGGAAAAGCTGATCGCCGCGCGCTTCGCCGCCGACGTGCTGGGCGTGCCCACCATCGTGCTGGCGCGCACCGATGCCGAAGCTGCCAACCTCATCACATCCGACCACGACGCCAATGACAAGCCGTTCCTGACCGGCGAGCGCACGCAAGAAGGCTTCTACCGCGTGAAGAACGGGTTGGAGCAGGCCATCAGCCGTGGCGTGGCCTATGCGCCCTATGCCGATCTGGTGTGGTGCGAAACCGGCACGCCCGACCTGGGCTTTGCACGCGAGTTTGCGCAGGCCGTACATGCCGCCTCGCCCGGCAAGCTGCTGAGCTACAACTGCTCGCCTTCGTTCAACTGGAAGAAGAACCTCGACGACAGGACCATCGCCGCGTTCCAGGACGAACTCTCGGCGCTGGGCTACAAGTACCAGTTCATCACGCTCGCGGGCATCCACATCAACTGGTTCAACACCTTCCAGTTCGCCCACGCATACGCCCGCGGCGAAGGCATGAAGCACTACGTCAACATGGTGCAAGAGCCCGAATTTGCCGCTCGCGAAAAGGGTTACACCTTTGTGTCGCACCAGCAGGAAGTGGGCGCAGGCTACTTCGACGACGTGACCACCGTGATCCAGGGCGGTTCGTCCTCCGTGAAGGCCCTGACAGGCTCTACCGAAGAAGAGCAGTTCCACTGATCTGCTTCTGAAAGCACCTGAAAAGGTGCTTTCCCATCAAGCCATCTGATGCTGCGGTGTCAGGTGGCTTTTTGTTTTCTGAGTAATGGCGGTGACGAACGGGGTCTATACAAGTTGAAGTTGCCATTCTCGAACTACCTGGCCCCTGAGAACCTCGGGTAGCTGTCTGAGCTTCAGCAACAGCGTGGCAATGTCTTCGTCCTCACAGTAGAGGTATGCCAGCGGCACATTCAAGGCATCGGCAATCAGTCTGGCAGTCTTGACTGGTGGCTCATGCGTGCCCAACTCATACCGGCTGATCCTCGCGCGGCTTGACGACTCATCAATGCCGATCAGCACACCCACCTTCTCCTGAGACCACCCAAGCTCTTCGCGTCGAGCGCGCATACGGCGACCGACAACGTTGTTGACTTGGACAGACTCGAACCCCATGTCACGAGTCTCGTGACGTGGCGATAATCTGTCGTCACGTTAAACGTGACATTCAGGAATCTGCATGAACTCGAAAACCAACTCAAGGGAGGAGCATGTCACTCGCACTGTCACTGGCAACCCTGTTCGGCAAGCCCGCTGCCGAAAGGTTGATCCAGGCATTGGGAACCCGCAAAGACGGATCCAAACGCCTTGAACAGGCCGCCACAGCCCTGGCCAGCGGAGCCACTGCCATAGAAGCCCTGAAGCAGGCATTCGGCAAGGACTTTCTGGCCACCGTCAACGAGGTAGTGGGCACATCCAAGGCTGCCTTCACCTATGAGGCGGGTACCCAGCATTACATCCGTCAGGACGCCGCTGGCCTGCCCCCTGCACAGGTCTTACGGGATGAACTGAACGTCAATCTGGACCGCCTGACCCTGTTGGGAGTGAAAGGTAAAGACCTCAAGAACCAAGCCCTGGGTGTGGTGGCTGTATGGGGCAAACGGTGTCTTGATCTGCATGGCGACACCCACAAGGAGGACATCGCATCTACCTTGAAAGCCATGAATGACCTGCTGACAGGTGATTCACGCAACTTCCGGCAAATCTATGAACTGCTGTCCACCACTGGCCTGGGTGGTGTGGGTGCTTTGATGGTCATTGCAGGCGTCCTGGTGGCCACTGGAACCGGCGTCGGTATTGCCACAGCCATTTCCACATTCGTATTCGGCATCCCCTGGGTCACGGTGGGAGCCTTGGTGCTTCCCGGCGCGCTACTGGTCGTGATGGCCGCCAAGAAAGCACGTCCTGTGGATGACGTTTCTCTGTCCGTCGCGCTGGCTTACAAGCTGCTTGAGCGATTGGAAAAGCCCTGATTTCTTCAACTGATTTTTAAAGGAGGTAATTCGATGAGTGTTCGTTTCATCAGTATGTTGGCTGGAGCTGCTTTGATTGCTGGCTGTGCATCAATGGGTCAGGATTTCAATATGTCTGACGTCGATGCATTTAAACCGGGTGTCACCACTTTTAGTGATGCAAAAGAAAAGCTGGGTAAACCGTACAGCGAATCCGTAGATACGTTTGGACGAAAGACGGTCATTTGGGTTTCTTCGCAAGGAGGATTGACAAAGGTCAAGAGCAAGGGGGTTTCCATCATTTTCGATAGAAACGAGAAAATGCAGTCCGTTGTTCACAAAAGTTCGACTGAGGCGAATTGATGGGAAAAATTACTGGAAAATTTCTAATCCTAGCTACAGCAGCGATTTTGACGGCTTGTGGTCAAGAGTCAGCGATTCAGAAAGCCGTCAGGGGAAGTCTCAAAGATCCCGAGTCTGCCAAGTTTGGCGAGCATGCTGTCTTGAATGATAAGTTTGCATGCATAACTGTCAATGCAAAAAACAGCATGGGCGGTTACACAGGAAATCAGCAAGCCCTGCTTGCTAAAAAAGATGGAGAGTGGATCGTTGCAGAAATCGATCAAATGGGATTTGATGAATGTAAAAGACTCATGAATCGATTGAATGAAGAGCTATCGAAAAAAGAGAAGTAACCTGATATTCCATAAAAGTGGCGCCCTCGGAGAAATCCCAGGGCGCTTTTCTTTTGCCCAACCAATTTCAACCAGAAAGGAGTTCTGCCTATGGAGATTTTCAAAACCGCTGAATCCATCCAATCCGCCGCCACCCATCACCCCAATGCCGAGTTACGACATTTGCTGTCAGCCAGGATCGAATCCCTGTCCGATCTGCTGGATGAATTCCCCTTATCTGGCCTGATGCACGTCATCGTCATGGAAACGGGGGACACAGCCCAAAGCTTGGAAGCTGCCTTGTCGTTGCCCATTTTCACGAATGGGCTGGGCCTTGATATGAGCGATCCAGCTTTTGTGCCCAGTTGGGAAATCTGCGAAGCCCATGCCCATTGGTACGAAATCACCTTCGTCCTGTCCAGCGATGGATTCGGCGTGGTGGTTTATGTGCCCAAACCCTGCACCGATGCCACCTTGCTGACCCTGTGTGAACGCTTCGCAGAAACCCCTGTCACCACCGCCCCAGCCATGGAGAAGCCGCATGCCACATAGACCCCGAAACCCGCCATCCGTGGCACCCCTGCAAACCGCCCATTGAGGCGGTTTTTTATTGCCCAGATCAACCCAAGTCCAGAAAGGAAACCTATTTGACCCGCACCCCACCCATTGATCCTGTCGTGGCCTCAATGGTCAAGCGCCTGCCTGAACACCTGCAAGAGCTGTGGCTGGAAAGGGCCGCCATCCGCTAGTACGACGGTGGTCAAAGCCGGGATCTGGCCGACGCCATGGCCTTGCTTGATGTTGTCCGCATTCACCCCCAGGAAGCCTTGACCTGCTGGATCTGACCGGTGAAGGCCCTCCACTGCCATTGCGCAAAACCCAGCACCTTATGTGAAAGGGCTCAAGCCTGAGCCTGCCATCCCGTTCAACCCCTCCTGAAAGGACGCCCATGTCTGACCTTGCAACACCCCTTGATCCTGTGAATGCAGTGGCCGAATCCGAAAGTACGGAAACGCCCGAAGTCCTAGATACCTCCGAACCCCAGGAAGAAGCACTGCCCATCATCGAATGCCTCTGTACGGCTGAATGCACCTCCGTATCGGGCCGATCCACATTGACCTACGCCATAGGTCGTCACCCGGACCAATCCCTGCACCTGCGCATCGTCTCCAACTCTGGCGGCGGCATGTTCTGCGGGGATTGGGCTGCTGGTGCTCGGATTGATGCCCTTGTGGCTGGTGGTCAAGAACTCACATCCCGCAGCTTCCATGCCTTGCACCCCGGCAAATCCATCAACACCGGGGGTTTTGTCATGTCGGCCTTGCGTGACTTGGGTCTGATCCGCCTGAACCCCCAAAACTCTCGCCATCACGCGCATGTGGAAGGCATGAACTTCACCCAAGTGGCTTTGGCTGCATTCGGCAAGGCATCGACAGCAGACGCCCATGGTTCCAAGTCCCACACAGGCCGAAAGCCCCGGCTTCCACGTCCCTTGCCGAAAGGGCGTGATTGAAACCCCAGGTCATCCACATCCTTGCTGGCCTCATGGCTGCTGGCGTGCTGGGCCTGATGTTCTCGAACACCCGCATGGTGGGTGTGGCCTGTACCGCCTTGCTTTGTTACCTGTTTCCCATCGTCGCACTGATCCTGGCCTTGCTGGGATTGCTGGTGCTCTTCTTTCTCCACCGTCGCAAAACCCGAAAGGATTTCCCATGACCTACACAGACAGCCTCTCTCTGGCCACCCAACGCGCCCTGGACTGGGATGACCTGCCTCAAGACCTGTTGCCCCTGGTGATCGTGTCTGAAGCTGCTCACCTCAGCGCCCTGGATTCCGATGCCTTGGGCTGCACACACCTGCACTGAACCCAACCCCGGCCATGTCCAGTAGCTTTTCCTGCACCCATCCTTGATGGTTTGCGGAAGGTGAGTGGGGATGGTTGGGGTGGTGGCCCATCTTTTTTTGCGATGGCTTTCAGTGATGAAGGGGTAACGGCTGGGTGAATTCATGGGGCACGCAGGCAGGCCCGGAGGCTAGGGCCGGGGAGGGGCAGGCAGGCCCCGGAGGGGTGCGGCCCCGTTGCAGACGTGGCGGATGTTGCGGCCACCCGGGGAGGGGGTGGGGCCGGACGGCGGCGGGCTGGTTCTTGACCGAGATTTGCAGATTTACAACACATGATCAAAAAAATTTTCGGTCACGCATCTTGCTCTTGATTTTGGGTTTTTGGAGCAACCCTCAAGCTCCGGGCATCAGAGTTATGGCACATAAACCTGGATGCAATTTCTGCATAAGGCGTGAGTGCTTTCGTTCACGCTGAAAAATGAACAGGTTTAAATGCCTTTGGCTTGGATGAAATCGGCGGTACTGATTTAAATGCTGTGGCTAGGGATTTTCCTGGGTTACTGCTTTATATATTTATATTCATTGGATGTGTGCGGCGGACAAAATCGGCAGGGCGAGGAATCATGAATTTTGCGTCGGGTGGATTTGCTTGGGGAGAGGTGAATATGCAGAATTCAATCTGGTTAGACGAACGTAATCGTCTAAACCAAGGTTGGCCAACCTGCTCTTCCTCGTTCTTTGAAAATCAGAAAGGATAGTTATGTCGAAAAAATCTTTGGCCAAATCTGCCTCCGATGATCTGGAAGATTTCCTCGATCTCAGCCCGCCAGCGCCCTGGATGTCTCCTGTAACGGGTGAAGTGTTGTTGGATGCGCTGCATGAAACCATACGAACTTACGTGATCGCTGATGATTGCTATGTGACGGCCATGGTGCTTTGGATCACCCACACCTACAGTTTTCGGCAATTTCATTACTCGCCCCTGTTGCTGATCAATGCTCCCGAGCGGGCCTGTGGCAAGTCAGTGGCGTTGGAATTGATTGCTCGCCTGGCGCATCGCTCATTTGAGACGGCCAACATCACGGTGGCGGCTCTGTTTCGGATCATTCATCTGTATGGTCCCACGGTGCTGATCGATGAAGCTGACACCTTTCTGGAAAGCAATCCAGAAATGGCCGGTATCTTGAACAAGGGGTATGAGCATCGTGGTGTGGTGGTGCGGGTGGAAACGATTGGGGATCGCTTGCAGCCTGTGCCTTACCGTGTGTTTGGTCCCAAAGCCATTGCCGGTATCGCCATGGAACGTCGCTTGGCAGATGCCACATTGAGCCGCTGTGTTCGGGTCCAAATGCGGCGAAAGGTCCAAGGTGAGACTGTGCAGCGCTTGCGTTCTGCCGATCGAGGGCTGTTTGCCACCTTGCGTTCACAGATCCATCGTTTTGTTGCGGATCAGCAGCAAAGCTTGCGAGAGGGACACACCGACATGCCCAGCGAGTTGAGTGATCGGGAGCAAGACAACTGGGAGCCTTTGTTTGCCGTAGCCCGTTGTGCAGGGCCTCGTTGGCTGGCGAAAGCGCGTGAAGCGGCCTTGTCCATTAAGGGATCAACCGAAGAACCGCAGTCCATGAGCAATAACCTGTTGGCAGACATACGGGAAGTGTTGGCATCGTATCGAGATCGGTACATCCCCTCGGCCAAGCTGCTTGAGTTGCTGTTCAAGGATTCCGAAATGGGGTGGGACAGTTACAACCGGGGTTTTCCTTTGACCGCACGTCAATTGGCCAAGAACCTCAGTTCATATGGCATTCGTTCCAAGACGGTTCGTATGCGCGATGCTTCGACACCCAAGGGGTATGAGGTGCGCGAATTTGAGGAGGTGTTCAAGCGCTACCTTGGCGTTCCGAGTGCATCAGTGGATGCACGTAAGGAGGGTACCGTCCCTGCGGCCCCTGCGGCCCCTGCGGCCCCTGCGGCCCCTGCGGTTGCGGTGGCTCAAGCCAGTTCGACGCCGATTGCCCGATCTGCCCCGGTGCCCTACGAATTTCCAGACGTGGATTTCTGAGTTGTTTGTCCCCTGACCTGCAAAGCCGTTGCATGTAGGGCGGCTTTTCCGATACCGGGCATGGCCTTACCCAAAAGGCCCGCTGCCCGCGTGCTTTTCTGCACACCCAAACCTCCACAGGTTTGGAATCCGTGCGCCTTTCATCCATCCATGCCCTGCGCCTTGTGCGCCGGACGTTCATCAACCATCACCCAAGGAGGTTCACATGCCCGTTGTCTCACTCAGCGCCCAGTTCGTAAAAGAGGCGGTCTGTCCACCCGAGAAAGGGAAGGTGGACTACTACGACTCATCCATCAAAGGCTTCATCCTGGAGGTCAGACCCTCCGGTGGCAAGACATTTCACCTTCGCTATCGGGACGCCCACGGCAAGCTGCGCCAACACAAGATTGGGGACGCCGATGCCATCAGCCACGACAAGGCCCGAAAGAAGGCTCAGTACCTGCGATCCGAGGTTGAACTTGGCGGCAATCCCCAGGAAGACCGCAAGGCTCTGCGTCAGGTGCCCACCCTGGCCGAGTTTGTCCGCGACACCTACATCCCCCACATCCACCTGCACAGAAGGAATTTCCAATCGACCATCAGTTTTCTGAACCATCACATCCTGCCGCGTTTCGGATCCAAGCACTTGGACGAAATCACGACCGTCATGCTCACCGAGGCCCACCTCGATTTGCGTGCCAAGGGTTATGCGCTCGCCCAAGCGAATAAGCTGCCCGTCCTGTTCAAAATCATGTTCAACCTTGCCAAGAAGAAGGAGATTCCGGGATCTCAGTCCAACCCGGCCAATGGCGTGGTGCTTTTCCACCCGAACAACGCCAAGGAACGTTACCTCACGGCTGCGGAAACCCAACGGCTTTATGAAGCCCTGGACCAAAGCGAGAACACCCAGCTCAAGCACATCGTGTCCCTGTTGCTGATGTTCGGATGCCGCAAGCGGGAGCTGCTGGATGCCCAGTGGGAACACTTCGATCTGGAGCGGCGCAACTGGCGCATCCCCATGTCCAAGAATGGCAAGGCCCGCAACATTCCCATTTCTGCCAGAGCCCTGGAGGTGTTGAACAGCCTGCCACGCTGGAAGGGATGTCCGTATGTGATCCCGAACCCGGAGACACAGAAGCCCTATGGCAATCTGTACCACCCCTGGGACAAGGTTCGCAAGCAGGTCGGTCTGGATGACTTGAGGATGCATGACTTGCGCCACACCTTTGCCAGCAACTTGGTGAACTCGGGTCAGTCCATCTATGTGGTCAGCAAGCTGTTGGGACACTCTCAGATCAAGACCACCACCCGTTACAGCCATTTGGCCGATGAAACTTTGTTCTCGGCGGTGGATGTAGCAGCCAGGGTGGTGGACGCAAGCTGGCAGGCTCCCGGAGCAGCCCAAGCCTGACTAAAATTTAAGCAGGTCCAAAACTCTCCCATCCCGCCATCCAACGCCCACTTCGGTGGGTTGGGTGGATGGTGGGGGGTGAATGGACATCTCAATCGAGGGAAAGCGCACAACGGTTTGTCAGTTTGAAAAGGCATACCGTGACCGAGTGGGGCATGCGTGGGTGGTCCAGGAAAAGACACCCGGAAAACGCAAAAATCCGTTAAAAATCTTGCACTTACGGTATCGGCTGACTGTACAACACCTTCGAGTTCGCCCACGCCTACGCACGCGGCGAAGGCATGAAGCACTACGTGAACATGGTGCAGGAACCCGAGTTCGCAGCACGCGAGAAGGGCTACACATTCGTGTCGCACCAGCAGGAAGTGGGCGCAGGCTATTTCGACGATGTGACGACCGTGATCCAGGGCGGTTCTTCGAGCGTGAAGGCCCTGACCGGTTCCACGGAAGAAGATCAGTTCCACTGAACTGGGTCGGCACTGCCGGCAAAGGCGCCCGGGCCGCGGGGGTAAAATACCGCCTCCACGGCAATCTCAACGAGGGCGAGAAAGGCAGTCTGGTTATGACACCGCGAACGTCTACAACGGCTTTTGCCACTGGCCTTTGAGGCCCGCCGTTCGCGCCTGCTCGAATCCTTTTTTCGGCACTCCCCCATAGAAAGCGCGGACACCAGCCCGCGCTTTTTTCATGGGCGCGTTCCTTGAATTTTTCGATGCAATCCATGATCCAGATTACGCTTCCCGACGGCTCCCGCCGCGACTTCGCCCAGTCGGTCACCGTGGCCGAAGTGGCCCGCTCCATCGGCCCCGGCCTGGCCAAGAACACCGTGGCCGGCAAGATCGATGGCCGGCTGGTGGACGCCAGCGATGTGATCGACCACGATGCACGGCTGCAGATCATCACGCCCCGGGACGAAGAGGGGCTGGAGATCATCCGCCACTCGTGCGCCCACCTGGTGGGGCATGCGGTCAAGCAGTTATATCCCACGGCGCGCATGGTCATCGGCCCGGTGATCGAGGATGGCTTCTATTACGACATCGCCTACGAGCGCCCCTTCACGCCTGAGGACGTGGCTGCCATCGAGCGACGCATGCACGAGTTGATTGCGCAGGACTATGACGTCATCAAGAAGATGACTCCGCGTGCCGAGGTCATCAAGGTTTTCCAGCAGCGTAACGAAGACTACAAGCTGCGCCTGATCGACGACATGCCCGACGAAACCGCCATGGGCCTGTACTACCACCAGGAGTACGTGGACATGTGCCGCGGCCCGCACGTGCCGAACACCCGCTTCCTGAAGGTGTTCAAGCTGACCAAGCTGGCCGGGGCCTATTGGCGCGGCGATGCGAAGAACGAGCAGCTCCAGCGCATCTACGGGACGGCCTGGGCCGACAAGAAGGACCTCGACGCCTACATCCAGCGCATCGAGGAGGCCGAAAAGCGCGACCACCGCAAGTTGGGGAAGGAGCTCGACTTGTTCCACATCGACGACGTGGCGCCCGGCGTGGTGTTCTGGCACCCGAAAGGCTGGGCCATCTGGCAGGCGGTGGAGCAGTACATGCGCGGCGTGTACCGCGCCACGGGCTACCAGGAAGTGAAAGGGCCGCAACTCCTGGACAAGAGCCTGTGGGAGAAAACCGGCCACTGGCAGAACTACCGAGAGAACATGTTTACCACGGAGTCGGAAAAGCGCGAGTACGCGCTCAAGCCAATGAACTGCCCGGGCCATGTGCTGATCTTCAAGAGCGACCTGCGCAGCTACCGCGACCTGCCGCTGCGCTATGGCGAGTTCGGCCAGTGCCACCGCAACGAGCCCAGCGGCGGCCTGCACGGCATCATGCGCGTGCGCGGCTTCACGCAGGACGACGGCCACATCTTCTGCACCGAGGACCAGATCCTCGACGAATGCGTGGCCTACACCGCGCAGTTGCAGAAGGTATATGCCGATTTCGGTTTCACCGACATCATCTACAAGGTGGCGACGCGGCCCGAAAGTCGCGTGGGCTCCGATGCGCTGTGGGACAAGGCCGAGCACGCCTGTTTCGAGGCGCTGCGCCGCTCGGGCGTGGAGTTCATCATCTCGCCGGGCGACGGTGCCTTCTACGGCCCCAAGATCGAGTACACGCTCAAGGACGCCCTGGGCCGCCAATGGCAGTGCGGCACCATCCAAGTGGACTTCAACATGGGCGAGCGGCTGGGGGCGGAATACGTGACCGAAAGCAGCGGGCGCGCCCACCCCGTGATGCTGCACCGGGCCATCGTCGGCAGCCTGGAGCGTTTCATCGGCATGCTCATCGAACACCACGCCGGCGCCATGCCCGCATGGCTCGCGCCGGTGCAGGTGGCGGTGCTCAACATTACCGACGCACAGGCCGAGTATGCGCAAACCGTTGCCAAAACGCTGCAAAATCAAGGGTTTAGGGCAGAGCTCGATCTGCACAACGAGAAGATTACGTATAAAATACGCAAGCATTCGCTGCAAAAGCTGCCTTACATCCTCGTCGTGGGCGACAAGGAGCGGGACGCAGGTGCCGTAGCAGTTCGCGCCCGAGGCAACAAGGATCTCGGTGTCATGTCGGTCGATGCGTTCGCTGCGCAGGTTTCGCAAGACATCGCTTCCAAGGTTTGATATGAAAAGGCCGCCCGGGCTTGCTGGCTGGGCGGCTTTAGCTACTTTTTATGTAGCAATTGACATGAAGGATTTGCACCATCGCTACTGAATTTCGTGACCGCCGTCAGCGGGAGGAACGCAAGCATCGTCTGAACCGGGAAATCATGGCGCCGGAGGTTCGCCTCTCCGGGCCGGAAAATGAACCGCTGGGTATCGTGAGCTTGGCCGATGCATTGCGCATGGCCGGGGAGCTTGATGTCGATCTCGTGGAGATCGCCGCAACCGCCAATCCCCCCGTCTGCCGTCTGATGGACTACGGCAAGTTCAAGTACCAGGAACAGAAGAAGGCGGCGGAGGCTAAGGCCAAGCAGAAGGTCATCGAGGTCAAGGAAATCAAGTTCCGCCCCGGTACCGACGACGGCGACTACAACATCAAGATGCGCAACATCCGCCGCTTCCTGGAAGACGGTGACAAGTGCAAGATCACGCTGCGTTTCCGTGGCCGTGAAATCACCCACCAGGATCTGGGCATGGCACTGCTGCAGCGCATTCGCGATGAACTGGGCGACCTGATCGTCGTGGAGCAGTTTCCCAAGTTGGAAGGGCGGCAGATGATCATGATGATCGCGCCGGGTAAGCGCAAGCCGTCTTCTGCGAAGCCTGCGGCGGAAGCTGCAGCATAGGTTTTCGGGTGCCGCGTCGGCGTGGAGCCGGTGCGTGCACCGGAAATAGGTGCCTGCTTCGGCAGGTGCCGTCCGGCAGTCTTGTGCTGTCGATCAAAAGTGGCTCGGGGCCGACAAGTCTGCGGAAAGGTCTGCAGCGCCTCGCGAGCACGCAAAAAGGAGCATTCACATGCCCAAAATGAAGACCAAGAGCAGCGCGAAAAAGCGCTTCCGTGTTCGTCCCGGTGGCACCGTCAAGCGCGGGCAAGCCTTCAAGCGTCACATCCTGACCAAGAAGACCACCAAGAACAAGCGCCACCTGCGCGGTGCAGTCAGCGTGCATGAGACCAACATGGGTCACATCGCGCAAATGCTGCCGCTGGCCGGCCTGTAACTCAACCGACGAACAAGGAGTACTCACATGCCTCGCGTCAAACGTGGTGTAACGGCTCGCGCCCGTCACAAGAAGGTTCTGGCTCTGGCCAAGGGTTTCCGCGGCCGCCGCGGCAACGTCTTCCGCATCGCCAAGCAGGCGGTGATGAAGGCCGGGCAATATGCCTACCGTGACCGTCGTGCCAAGAAGCGCGTCTTCCGCCAACTGTGGATCGCGCGTATCAACGCTGCCGCGCGTGAACTGGGTCTGACCTACAGCCAGTTCGCCAACGGCCTGAAGAAGGCTGCCATCGAGATCGACCGCAAGATGCTGGCCGACCTCGCCGTGCATGACAAGGCTGCCTTCGGCAGCATCGTGGAGCAGGTCAAGGCCCGGCTGGCTGCTTGATTTTTCACGATGACAGCTATCGTTCTGATAGCTGCCAGCGCAACAGAAACAAGGGCTAGGGCTTGATAAGGCACTAGCCCTTTGTCATTTGACAAGAGAATCTATGAACGAGTTGGATGGATTGGTCGATAGCGCCCGGCAGCGTTTCGCACAGGCCGCGACGCCTGCGGACCTTGAGAACGCGAAGGCCCAGTTCCTGGGCAAATCGGGCCGCATCACAGAGTTGATGAAGGGCTTGGCCGCGCTCGGCGTGGACGAGAAGAAAGCGCGCGGTGCCGTGATCAACCAGGCCAAGCAGGCTATCGAGGCCGCGCTGACCGCCCGCCGCCAGGAACTGGCCGAGGCCGAATTGCAGGCCCATCTGAAGGCCGAGGCGCTCGATGTGACCCTGCCGGGCCGCCAGCGCGGCATCGGCGGCCTGCACCCCGTATCGCTGACGCTGGAGCGCATCGAGGCGATCTTCGGCTCCATGGGGTTCGAGGTCGCGCAGGGGCCTGAGATCGAGTCCGACTGGTTCAACTTCACGGCGCTCAACACGCCGGAAGACCATCCAGCCCGGTCCATGCACGACACCTTCTATGTGGAAGGCGGCCCGGTCAACGCGCCCAACCTGCTGCGCACCCACACCAGCCCGATGCAGATCCGCCACGCTGTGCAGCACGTCAAGAAGCACCGCGCGGCGCTGGATGCTGGCCGGGCCATGCCTGAAATCCGCGTCATCGCGCCCGGGCGCACCTACCGCGTGGACAGCGATGCCACCCACTCGCCCATGTTCCACCAGTGCGAGGGCTTGTGGATCGGCGAGAACGTGAGCTTCAAGGACTTGAAGGTGGTGTTCACCGACTTCTGCCGTACCTTCTTCGAAAGCGACGACCTGGTGCTGCGCTTTCGCCCCAGTTTTTTCCCCTTCACCGAGCCCAGTGCGGAAGTGGACATCCAGTTCCAGCGCGGCCCGCTGGCAGGCCGCTGGCTCGAAGTGGCCGGTTCGGGTGAAGTGCATCCGAACGTGGTGCGCAACATGGGCCTCGACCCCGAACGCTACATCGGCTTTGCCTTCGGCATGGGCCCCGACCGGCTCACGATGCTGCGCTACGGCGTCAACGATCTGCGGCTTTTCTTCGACGGCGACATCCGCTTTCTTTCCCAGTTCCAGTAAACGCCTGCGGGGCCGCGCCGCCGGCCTGCCGCCGCTGTTGAATAGAGACATCTCACATGCAATTCCCTGAATCCTGGTTGCGCGAGTTCTGCAACCCGCCGCTCACGACCGTCGAACTGGCCGAGGCCCTGACCATGGCCGGGCTGGAGGTGGAGGAACTGCGGCCCGTGGCGCCGCCGTTCAGCAAGATCGTGGTCGGCGAGATCAAAGAGGCGGTGCAGCATCCGAACGCCGACCGCCTGCGCGTCTGCCAGGTGGACGCGGGCGGCGGTGCGCTGCTGACCATCGTGTGCGGCGCGCCGAACGCGCGGCCCGGCATCAAGGTGCCCTGCGCGCTCGTGGGGGCGGAACTGCCCCCGGGCGAAGACGGCAAGCCGTTCCAGATCAAGGTCGGCAAACTGCGGGGCGTGGAGAGCTTTGGCATGCTCTGCTCCGCGCGTGAACTGGGGGTGTCCGAGGACCATGGCGGCCTGCTCGAGTTGTCCGCCGATGCGCCGGTGGGGCAGGATGTACGCGGCTACCTGCAATTGGATGACACCCTGTTCACGCTCAAGCTCACGCCCAACCTGGCACATGCCCTGAGCGTCTACGGCGTCGCCCGTGAAGTGTCGGCCTTGACCGGGGCGCCGTTGCATGTGCCCACGTTTCCGGCGGTGGCGCCCGTGCATGACGCGCGGCTGCCCGTCGGCGTTCAGGCCACTGACCTGTGCGGACGGTTTTCTGGACGCATCATCCGTGGCGTGAATCCGCAGGCAATGACGCCGCAATGGATGGTCGATCGGTTGGCGCGCTGCGGGCAGCGCAGCGTGTCGGCGCTGGTCGATATCTCCAACTACGTGATGTTCGAACTGGGCCGCCCGTCGCACATCTTCGACCTGGACAAGATCCATGGCGGCCTGGAGGTACGCTGGGCGCATGCGGGCGAGCAACTCAAGCTGCTCAACGGCAGCACGATCACGCTCGACGGAAAAGTGGGCGTGATCGCGGATAGCAAGCAGGTCGAGTCGCTGGCCGGCATCATGGGCGGCGACGCCACCGCCGTGTCCGACGCCACGCGCAACATCTACGTGGAAGCCGCATTCTGGTGGCCCAAGGCCATCGCGGGGCGTTCGCGCCGCTACAACTTCGCCACCGATGCGGGGCATCGCTTCGAGCGCGGCGTGGACCCTGGGCAGAACGTGGAGCACATCGAGCGCCTGACGCGGCTGATCGTCGATATCTGCGGCGGCGCGCCCGGCCCGGTGGACGACCTGCAGCCCCATATGCCGGTCGCCAAGCCGGTGACGCTGCGTGTAGCGCGCGCCGCCAAGATCATCGGCATGCCGCTGACCCAGGCGCAGTGCGCTGGCGCGCTGCGCCGGCTGGGGCTGGTGGTGCAGGAGAGTGAAGGCGCCGTGACGGTCACGCCGCCCTCATACCGCTTCGACCTCGTGATCGAGGAAGACCTGGTCGAGGAAGTCGCCCGGATGGTGGGCTACAACAACCTGCCGACGACCCCGCCGCTGGCGCCCATTACGGCCAAGATCCGGCGTGAAGAGGAACGCAGCCCGTTCGCCGTGCGGCGCGCGCTGGCCGCGCTGGGCTACCAGGAGACGATCAACTTCAGCTTCGTGGAGCAGCGCTGGGAAAACGAGTTGGCCGGTAATGCCGTGCCGATCCGCCTGCTGAACCCGATTGCAAGCCAAATGAGCGTCATGCGCTCGTCCTTGCTGGGCTCCTTGCTACAAGTTTTGAAGTTCAACCTGGACCGCAAGGCATCGCGCGTGCGCGTGTTCGAGGTGGGGCGCGTGTTCCTGCGCGATCCGTCGGTGGCCAGCAGCGACACCACCGTGGAAGGCTTCCACCAACCCATGCGCGTGGCGGGCATGGCATGCGGCAGCGCCGATGCGCTGCAATGGGGCGTCAAGGAGCGGGCCGTGGACTTTTTCGACGCCAAGGGTGACGTCGAGGCGCTGCTGGCACCTGCCAAGGCCGTGTTCGAGCCTGCCGAGCATCCGACCATGCATCCCGGCCGTTGCGCGCGCGTGCTGCTCGACGGCCAGGCCATCGGCTACGTGGGTGAACTACACCCGCGCTGGCGGCAGGCGTACGACCTGCCCGCGGCTGCGCCCGTGATGTTCGAGCTGGAACTCGATGCGGTGCTGCAGCGGCGCGTGGCGCAGGTGCGCCCGGTGGCCAAGTTCCAGCCGGTGGAGCGCGACCTTGCCATTCTCGTGCACGAGAGCACAACGCATGACCAGGTGATGGCGTCAGTCCACCGCGCACTGCCGGCAACGCTGCTGCGCTCTGCCGTGCTGTTTGACGTGTACCGCCCTTCGCCAGCCGGCATGGCAGTTGCTTCTGCGGCAGAATTATCCGCTGCGGCGAAAAAGAGTCTGGCCGTGCGGCTGGTATTGAATGGTGACGACGCTCCGTTGTCGGACGACCAGATCGAAGCAGCCATTCAGGCTGTGGTGGCCGGGCTGGCACAAGACGTGGGTGCGCGCTTGCGCGGTTATCAATGAGGCAGCGGAGAGGGACACAACACTATGGAAATCACTGTCGAAAGCCTGGAAACGCCGGCGCTGACCAAGGCCCAGTTGGCCGATCTGTTGTTCGAGCAGATCGGCCTGAACAAGCGTGAATCCAAGGACATGGTCGATGCGTTCTTCACGCTGATCTCCGACAGACTGGTCGAAGGCCGGGACGTGAAGATATCGGGCTTCGGCAATTTCCAGATCCGCACCAAGGCGCCGCGCCCCGGGCGCAACCCGCGCACGGGCGAACTAATCCCCATCCAGGCGCGCCGTGTCGTCACTTTCCATGCGAGCACCAAGCTCAAGGAACAGATACAGGGGCACGCCGAGGCTGCCGCAGACACGGCGGACGGCGCCTTGGGTGCCCAATAGTTCACGCAAACCGGACTAGCCGCACCGTGCCGTCTGCGATACGCTAAACGACTTCGCCGCGCGCCACCCGAGTGCCATGGGAAAACTCCTGCCATCCATCCCCGCCAAACGCTATTTCACCATCGGTGAAGTGGCGGAGCTGTGCGGCGTCAAGCCGCACGTGCTGCGCTACTGGGAGCAGGAATTTACCCAACTGCGGCCCATGAAGCGCCGCGGCAACCGGCGCTACTACCAGCACCACGAAGTGCTGATGATCCGGCGCATTCGCGACCTGCTGTACGACCAGGGCTTCACGATCAGCGGCGCGCGCAACAAGCTGCAGGAACTGGCGCATGGGGATCACGGCATCCATGGATACGCCGGGCACCTCCTGGATTTCCCGGATTCGGAAGGAGGCGCCGACCCAATGGTCGCAGGCTATGCCACGGAGGACAGCGCCTTCGGCGATCCGGTCGCCTCTTCGGCCGCGTGGAGCGATGCCGGCCCCGAACATGAGATCGCGCACATGCGCAGGGAACTGGTTGAAATCCGTGAGTTGCTGTCGGCGCCCTCTGCAACCACGCTATAATGCTAGGCTTGTCGGCGTGTAGCGCAGCCTGGTAGCGCACTTGCATGGGGTGCAAGGGGTCGCGAGTTCGAATCCCGCCACGCCGACCATTCATCGATTTGAATTCAACGGGTTATGGCAGAAATGCCGTAGCCCGTTTTTCTTGTGCGCCCAGCATGGGCGCACACCTGCGAATTTGATCGCTGCTGCTCGGGTGGGACTGGCTCCAGACCCGTTCCACCAGACCAGCGGCGCCGGTGCTCCACCAAACGGCGCTTCAATTCCCGCTCGCTTGGGCCATCATCGACGCATGATCACACCACGACTCTCAGGCAGACGGGCGCGCGCACGTGGGTTCACGCTGATCGAGCTCATGGTCACGCTTGCCATCGCAGCGGTGCTCGCCGTGCTGGCCGCGCCGTCGATCCGGGACTTCCTCATCCGCAACCAGATGGCGAACATCAGCAACGAGTTCGCCGGCAGCATCATGCGCGCCCGCAACGAGGCCGCCAGCAAGAACACCTGCGTCTCGATGTGCATGAGCGCGACGGCGGGTGGCAGCGCAACGCCATCGTGCAAAACCACGGGCGATCCGGATTGGCAGCAGGGCTGGATTTTGTTTCTCAATGAAGCCTGCGATTCGAGCGTGACGACACCGGCTTTGGACGACATCATTGCCGCCCGGAATTCCAGCGGATCGCAATACACCCTGATGGCGAGCACTGGCAGCACTCCCCCAAAGAAATTGATGTTCACACCCAGCGGGCGGCTGAATGCATTGGCCGGTGCCAATATGTTTGTGTTGGATATCAATGGCGCCGATTCGGATACGTCGTTCAAATATGGCTCGAACATATGCCTCGACAAAATGGGGCGCACCAGAATCATTCCATATTCACAGAATAGTTGTTCTTGAATCGCAGAGGCGGCATATGCGAAATGCAAAAATAAAATCCATGCCCGCGTCCAGGGGCATGACGCTGATGGAGATTCTGATCGCCATCGTCATCCTGTCGATCGGCCTGCTGGGCATCGCCGGCCTGCAGGCAGCGACGGCGAAGTACAAGATCAACACCTGGTCGCGCTCCGCCGCGTCGGGGCTGGTGTCCGACATCGCGGAGCGCATCCGCATCAACCCCGACGGCATCGCAGGCAACTACAACAACGGCGTGGACGACAGCGGCGCCTCGGCTTACAAGCTCACCGCCAACTGGGCCACGCAGCAGGCCGACGACGTGCAGGGCACCTGGGCCGCTGCCAAGCAGTGCGAGGCCGCGGGCATTGCATGCACCGTGGACGAGCGCGCCGCCTACGACCTGGCTGTGTGGAGAAAGCAGGTGCGCGACAGCATTCCCCAGGGGGCGGCCCAGATTGCCGGCGGCAAGCACGACGGGGTTCGCGTCACCCTCATGTGGTACGACAAGGATTTCCTCAAAGCCGACTCGGACGGCAAGTTCACCGAGCTGGACCAATCCCCCGTCTGCGCGGACGACAGCACCGGCATGAAGGCGCAAAGCTGCTGCCCCCAGGCCACCGCCGCGCCGGACGGCGTGCGCTGCGCCAATTTCGTGTTCATCCCATGAAAAAGGCCGCCATGCGCAAGAGCGCCTCAACAACCCCCAGGGTCGCCGCGCGCGGCCTGTCGCTGATCGAACTGCTGGTGGCGATGGCGATTTCGCTGGTGATCGTCATCGCGGCGGCCTACGTGTACCTCGGCACGCGCGAGGCGCACCGCGCGCTCGACCGCGCCAGCACCAGCATGGAAACCGGGACTTTCGCGCTGCAACTGCTCGGGCGCGAAATCGAAAACGCCGGCTTCTACCCGGCGATCGTGCCGCCCAATGCGCCGGACGAAACCCAGAAGCTGATGTACGACACCTATCCGCCGCTGCCCAACACCACCCCTCCCTCGGGTACGGACTGGGCTGCGCCGGCGGCGGTCTACCAGACTGCCATTTACGGGTGCAGCGGCGGGCGCTTCGACCCCAAGACCGCCACCTGCCCCGTGCCGGACGAGAGCAAGCCCGATTCCATCGTGCTGAACCATTTCTCCAGCGATTCGATGGGCAATGTCCTGGGGCAGCATGCGGATTGCGAGGGCGGCGACCCGGCCTCCAAGGACGGGAATATGCAGCGGAGCTGGAATACAGGCGATCCGCCGTCCAGTTATGACAACACGTTGCCGCCCGGCCTGCCCATATTCGTGTCGAACCGCTACGGGCTCGATGACGTAACCACCACCATCGTCGACGGGGTTGCCATCCAGACCAACAGCCTGGTGTGCAGCGGCAATGCCAATGGCTATTTTGGGGCAGTAGCGATATACCAGCCCCTGTTGGCGGGCGTTATCGATTTGCGGTTCAAATACGGTATATACGATTCGGAAACGACGCTCGCGCCCACCCAGTTCTACGCGGCCAGCGACATGGCCGCTTTGCCGAACTTGACGGTGAACGGTGTTGTCCTCACTCCCTGGGCGCGTGTCACCGCAGTCAGGGTGTGCATGCTGACGCGCACATTGGGCGGCAACACCCGCCTGCCCGACGATGCTGCCGCCAAGCAGCAGTATCTGGACTGCGACGACACGGCCCACGACCAGCCGAAGGGCGACACCATCCGCCGCCACGTGCAGGTGTTCGGTGTGCGCAACGCCTTGCGCAACTCCTACTGAAGCGGGGCGAGCAATGATGATCCAACAACCACCCGTGCATACCCGTTCACCGCGTCGGCAGGGCGGCGTGGCCCTGATTGTCGTGCTGCTGTTCCTCGTTGCCATCGTCGGCGTGACGGTATGGACGGTCCGCCAGTCCATGCTCTCCGAAGGCATGGCGCGCAACCAGTTGGACCAGGAGGTGGCCCGCCAGGCGGCGGAGGCCGCGCTGCGCGACGCGGAGCGCGACATCCGCCTCGGCACCCCGCCGCCCGGCGTCGCATGCACCCGGCCCGCAGCCTATCGCAACAACGCCAAGCTCATCATGCCGGCATTCGCCGCCGACTGCGCGCAGGGCCTGTGCTACAAGGCCGACGACGCCTACAAGACCGTATCGTGGGACTCGGCCAGTTCCGACGCCAGCTTGGCCGAACCCTGGTGGCCGACGGGCAAGAACGGGCAGTGGAACGACGATGCCGCCTCCAAGCCCCCCAGCGGAAGCTGCGCCTTCACGGGCGCGGTTCCACTCGGCACGTACACGGGCATCAAGCCCCTGCCTAGCGTATCGAAGCAGCCCGAATACCTGATCGAGGTGTTCAAGCGCAAGGACGTGCGCATCAACGCCGCCGAGTCCATGGTGACCTCCACGGGCGAGAACGCCAGCCAATGGTCCACGATGTACCGCATCACCGCGCGTGGATTCGGTTACTCACAAATGACGCAGGTCGTTTTGCAAAGCATTTTCTTTCCCTGACAGGAAGAACCCATGAAATTCCCGCCCAATGCCGTATTGCGAATGGTGCTCGCGTGGAGTGCCGCGTGTATGCAGGTTTTCGCACTTGCCACGCCCGTCGATGTGTCCACGCCGCAGCCGGCGGTGCCGCCGAACATCGTGACGAACTCGAACCGCCCGATGATGATGCTGGCGACATCGAAGGATCACACGCTGTTCGGCCCGATCTATACTGATTTCGAGGATATCGACGGCGATGGCGTGATCGACACGACGTTCATCCCCACGTTCAAGTACTACGGCTACTTCGACGCCACGAAGTGCTACAGCTATTCGAGCAGCAATAATCGGTTCGAGCCTGCCGCCATTGCGACCATTACCGGGGGACGCTATACCTGTTCCAGCAGTTCTAGCTATTGGAGCGGTAACTTTCTCAATTGGGGTACGATGACGCGCCTGGATGTCATTCGTAAAATGCTTTATGGCGGCAAGCGGAGTACCGATACCTCCAGCAGCACGATTCTGGAACGCACCAATCTGTCGAAAGACTCGCATTCGTTCGTCAAATTTTATAATGGAACGGATATTCGCGACTACACGCCGTTCACGACGGCTGCCCTGACAAAAACCACGGGAAATAATCCAAACGCCTATGCAGGCATCAGTATTTGCAATCGCTCCGATCAGATGGGGGAGGGTGGAAACCCGGTTATCCGACTGGCAAAAGGCAATTACAGATTGTGGGCGACGGTCGAAGGTACGGTGTGTGAATGGGGCGCTGGCGATCTGGGGGTGAAGCTGGCCCGGTATTTTAAGGATGCCGACAAGGGGAATGGTGGGATTGCGCATGAGCAGAGTCCGCCGAGTGATAGCACGGATGGGGCAAAGTACGGCAGTATCGGGCCTGAACTGACGGTGCGCGTCCAGGTCTGCCAAGCCAGTATGCTGGGCGAGGAGCGCTGCCAGGCATTTCCTCCGGATTCGACGACGAACTACAAGCCTTTCGGCCTGTTTCAGGAGTTCGGTTTTTCGAATGCAGCCAACACCGCCGCGCGCACCGAGTTCGGGGTGATTACGGGCAGCTACGACAAGAATCTGAATGCGGGTGCCCTGCGCAAGAACATGGGTGATTTTCTCGATGAAATCAACCCGAGTACCGGGGTTTTCTGCCACAGCACTTCCTCTGGCTGTGCTGCGACTTTGGCGGATGGGCGTGCGACGGGCAATGGTGCCATCAAGGCGCTGGATTCCTACGTGCTTTATGGCCGCGGGAGTGGAGGCTACGATGGGTCAAATAACCAAAAGCCCGCAGATATGACGGATGGCACTCTGCCCGCGTGGGGGAATCCTGTGGGTGAAATGGTCGTGCAAGCTTTGCAATATTACTCAGGTGTAACCTCGACCAATCCAGGCAGTACGACCAATGATGGGAACAAGGGGCTCCCCGTCGTGGCCTGGGCCGATCCTCTCTCCAACGCCAACGCAACGCGCAAAAATCTGTATGGCAACTCGATTTGCCGGCCCATGTATACGCTGGCATTGTCCAGTAGCGCATTGAGCTTCGATGGGCAGGCCGGCACGCCGTTCGAGACACTGCCCAACAGAGCACTGGGCAGCCTTACCAATTACGTGAACAAGGTCGGCGATGAGGAGGTAATTACCAATACGTCGAGATCGGTGGGCTCGGCCACCGGGGGGTATGGGGACGCATGCTCCGCCAAGGCGGTTGCGTCGCTGGACAATGTTTCCGGCATTTGTCCCGAGGCTCCGGCGATCGGCGGTACTTACCAGGTCGCGGGGGCGGCACTGTATGCCAATACGTCCAAAATCCGGACAACGGCACAGATTGGCACGCCGCCGACGGATTTGAAATTCGTGCAGGATGCGCTGAAGGTGAAAACCATGGCCGCCTCGCTGACCGGCGGCGTGGCGCGGGTCGAGGTTCCCATACCAGGCACCAATCCGAAGAAGTATGTCTATATCACCCCCGAAAGCGTCTGGGATTCCGCCGGGAAGATGACGGGGGCCATGCTGACGTTTGCGTCGATCGCCTCGGGCTCGGATTACGGCACCTTCGTCGTGACCTGGAACGACGCCTTGTTCGGTGGCGACTACGACATGGATATTGCGGGCTTTCTGCGGTACGACGTGGTGGCCAATGCGGAAAGCTCGACCGGGTATGACATCAAGATCACCACGGACATTATCAATGTCGGTGCCGGGAACAAGGGGACTCATGGATTCAGCGTCATGGGAACGGACCATGATGGCCGTTATCTGACCCACAGGCATCAGGATGGTGATGGGGCTCTGGCGGGCGTCGAGGGGTATTTGTGCGGCGATGGCACGTACAAGGCAGCCCGGGTGACGGAGGCGGCGAACGCTGGCGTATCGGGTAATTCCGCTGGAACTTACAACGCATGCCTTGTCAACAGTGCTTGGAACCAGGTATTCGATCAGAATTTCCCGGTTTCCCTGCAATTCCACATGCTCGGCGCGCAGAATACGCTGATCCAGGAGCCGCTCTGGTATGCGGCTAAATATGGGTATTTCAAATCCAGCACCAAGAATCCGGATGACACGTTCACTGAAGTTCCCCTGCCTACGGACCCGAGCATGTGGGACCAGCAGAAGTCCGATGGCTCGCCCGGGGCGGATGGAATCCCCGATGGATATTTCCTGGCGCGCCGCCCGGACATTCTGGAGGAGCAGTTGCGCAAGGCGCTGGATTCGCTGGCAAGGAACTCCAACGCCGCGCCTGCCGTATCGTCCGCGGCGTTGACGATGGAGGGCGCCAAGTACGTTGCCAAGTTCGATTCGACCACTGTGCAAGGGGATATCGAAGCATATTCACTTGACGATTACGGCTTTTTCAAGACCACGCCGGACTGGAAGGCCGGGCAGAAACTGCGCATCGCCGCCAGCGGGGCGGATGGCACCGGGGGCGACCAGGGCGCTTCCCGCACGATCGTCACCGACTGGGCGGGCGTGGGGAAGGATTTCATATGGGCTGCTCTGCCGGACGATTACAAGACGCGAATGGCGAGCATCAACAGCCTCACCGAGGCGAATGCGCAGTTGGCGGTGAACTACATCCGCGGCGACCAGACCAAGGAAGGCGTCAACGGCTTGCGCATACGCGGTGACAGCCTGCTCGGGCCGGTGGTCAATGCCACGCCGTGGCTGCAGGCGGCACCCTCGGCGGACTACATCGGCGCGACGTTCCCGGGCTATGCCACGTTCGTGAGGAATCAGCAAGACCGCGACAGTCTGCTGTGGGTGGGTGCCAACGACGGCATGGTGCATGCCTTCAACCCCGACAGCGGTGCGGAGGTGTTCGCCTACATTCCCAGCGCGCTGGCGAACCGGTTGGTCGAGATTCCGCTGCAGCGCGGCACCACCGGGCGCACCCACGTGGACGGCGCGAACTTCATCAGCAGCACGAGCGAGGCGCAGCCGCAAGGCACGGTCTGGCCCTACGTCGATGGTTCGCCTTTCGCGGGCGACGTGCAGCTGGGCACCGGCTCCAGCACCGAAACCGACGCGCAGGCCGCGGCCCGCTGGCGCAGCTATGTGTTTGGCACGCTGGGGCGCGGCGGCAAAGCGGTGTACGCGCTCGACGCGACGGACACCGGCGCGCTGTCGAAAGACTCGTTCAAATGGCAGTTCACGTCGGACGACAACGCGAATCTGGGCTACATCACGGGCGACGTTTCTTCCAACACGGGGTCGAACCAGGCGTCGCCGATCGTCAAGCTCAACAACGGGCGCTTCGCGGTGATCTTCGGCAATGGCTACAAATCGACCACGGGGGCGGCGTCGCTGTTCATCCTGTACGTGGACGGCCCGTCGTCGGCGGGGACGTGGACGCAAGGCACGCACTACAGGGAGCTCGTCGCCACCGCCGGCACGGCGTCATGCACGAGCAATTGCAACGGCCTGATGACGCCGACCTGGGTGGACGTGAATGGCGACGGCACGGCGGACGTCATCTATGCCGGCGATCTGAAGGGCAACATGTGGCGCTTCAACGTGGGCAGCACCGATCCGGCGCAATGGGGCGTGCCCTACGAGTTCGCTGGCGAGAAGCTGCCGCTGTACATAGCGCGGTCCACCAGCACAGGTTCGGACCAAAGCGTCGTGACCAACGCGCTGCCGATCACCAGCGCGCCGGAAATCGTCTTCCGCTCGACAGGCGGCATGATGGTGGTCTTTGGTACGGGCGATGCGTTCGATTCGAGCAATTTCCCGCGCATTGGGGTGACGCAGCGCATCTATGGCATCTGGGACAAGCCCGGATATGCAAGCGATGTGACGCAACTGCCACAGGCCAGCGACCTCGTGGCCCGGACCTACACGGTGCAGAGCGACGGCACAGTGATCGTGACGGATGGTGGCGCCATCGACTGGGCTATCAACAAGGGCTGGTATTTCGACCTGCCGCGCAGCTCGGAAATGGTGCTGTCCAACCCCGTGATGAAAGCCGGCGTGCTGACGTTCACCACGGTGCGGCCCAAGACGGAGGTGGACGACTGCACCAACAAGCCGAATGCGGCGCTCTACACGATCGACCCGATTTCGGGCAAGCCCGAGCGCGTGACGCAAGGTGTCGTCACCATCGGAGCGACGAAGTACATCACGGCGGCCCGCGACATCGCGGACCAGAAGGTGCGCGTGGTGCGCGACAAGTCGGGCACGCGCGCCTTCGGCGACAAGTGCGTCAAGGGCACGGCGGGGTGCGAATGCACCACGGAGGATGGCAACGAATCCTGCACCAAGCAGGCCACTTGCAGGCCGGACCAACAGGCGCTGGCCATCATCGGTCAGGGATCGGACGGGACGATCTGCTTCAAGAATTCGCCGCGCCTGCAATGGCGTGAAATCCCAGGGATAAGGACCGATCTATGAGTGGTGCACGGATCTTCATGCAAAGCCCCATGCGCAGCGGCGGGGTGTACGGCGGTGCGGGCGCGCGGGGCTGCCGGGGCTTCACGCTGATCGAACTGATGATCACCGTCGCCATCGTCGGCATTCTGGCGGCGATTGCCTACCCGTCCTACAACGAGCAGATCGCCAAGGGGCGCCGCGCCGACATGCGCACCGTGCTGATGGCGGGCCAGCAGTGGATGGAGCGGTTCTATACGGAGAACTATCGCTACGACCAGAACAGCGCCGGCACGGCGGTGACGGACGCGACGCAGTTTGCGGGCCGGTTCTCGAAGTCGCCGACGGACGGCGCGGCGCTCTACAACATCGCAGTGACGGCGGGAGCCACCACCTACACCATCAAGGCCACCCGCGCCACGGGCACGGTGATGGCGAGCGACAAGTGCGGTGACTATTCCATCGACAACCTGGGCCGCAAGAAGCTTGAAAACTATGCTTCCAGCTTCGCCGACGAGGCTGCGGCCAGGGAATATTGCTGGAAGTAGCTGGCGGCGGCTGGCCTTCGCGCGGTGAAAAGCGGATGGTGGCTGTGCGGCGCGGCATCGCTCGCGCTGCATGCGCTGGCGGCGCTGGGACTCTGGCGGCTGGGGCAGCCGGTGCCTTTGCACTCTCCGTCCGCAGCGCATGCGGGTCCGGCTGTGGGGGAGGCGCGGGGCGAGGCCATTCGCGTTTATTGGGTGGAGCCGACTGCGCTGGCGCGTGGGGGCCATGAGGCGCCAGGCGAGCACGCGGATGCCGATGCGCACCACCACGGCAATGGGGCGCAGGTGCCCTCTGGTGCGCAAGGCGCTTCTGCATCCGGCCTGCGGCCTGGGCAACAGGCAGGCGGCGACAAGGCTGCCGAACTCGTCGGCGACTGGGCGGTTGATGCCCAACAGTGGCCCATGGAGGTCCGCTCCGTGCAGGTCAGGCTCTGGATTTCCGCCACGGGTGAGGTCGAGCGGTGGACAATCCTCGGGGACGCCGCCCATGATCCGCGCATCATGGCTTCGTTCGAGAACATGGGCAACACGCTGATGAACCCCGCACTGTCGGGGGGCGTGGCCGTTGCCAGCACCATGATGATCGAAATATTTTCCGACAGGTAATGCCTGCCGCCCACCGCCTGATTTGCCCATGTCTCTGCCGAATACCCCCATGGCGCATGCGTTGGCACTGGCCCGCCAGGCGCTGCCGCTGGCGCCGCCGAACCCCGGCGTCGGCTGTGTGATCGTATCCCCGGACGGCACCGTCCTCGGCCAGGGCCATACGCAGCGCGCGGGTGGAGCTCATGCAGAGATCGTGGCGCTGCACGACGCGACGGCCCAGGGCCGCTCGGTGGCGGGTGCGACGGCGTATGTGACGCTGGAGCCCTGTGCGCACCACGGACGCACGGGGCCGTGCTGCGATGCACTGGTTGCCGCGGGCATCGGCCGGGTGGTGGCGTGCGTGGTCGATCCCAATCCGCTGGTGGCGGGCCAGGGGTTTGCGCGGCTGCGCGCCGCGGGGGTCGAGGTAGTGGTCGGGCCGGGGGCGGAAGCGGCGCGCGAGCTGAACCTCGGCTTTTTCAGCCGCATGCAGCGCGGCGTGCCGTGGGTGCGGATGAAGCTGGCCGCGTCGCTCGATGGCCGCACCGCGCTGCCGGACGGGCAGAGCCAGTGGATTACCGGCGCGGCTGCGCGGCGCGACGGCCATGCGTGGCGCGCGCGCGCTGGCGCCGTGCTGACCGGCATCGGCACGGTGCTGGAGGACAACCCGCGCCTGGACGTGCGCCTGGTCGATACGCCGCGCCAGCCGGGCGTGGTGCTGGTGGACAGCCGCTTGCAGGTGCCGCTCGATGCTCATCTTTTCATAGCTGGCCGCGCAATCACCATCTACGCTGCAGCCAGAAATGATGCCAAGGAAGCCGCGCTGCGCGAACGTGGCGCCACGGTGGTGCATATGCCGGGGGCCGACGGCAAGGTGGATTTGCGCGCGATGCTGCGCGATCTGGCGCAGCGCGAAGTCAACGAACTGCACGTCGAGGCCGGCGAGAAGCTCAACGGCTCCCTGGTCCGCGATGGCTTGGTGGACGAACTGCTGGTCTACCTGGCCCCCAGGTTGATCGGCCAGGGGCGCGGCATGGCCGCGTTCGGCCCGCTGTCCGCGCTGGGCGATGCGGTACCGCTGCAGTTCAAGTCGGTCGATGCGGTGGGTGGCGATGTGCGCATCGTCGCCCGCATCGCGGGGCGTGATGTGTTCTGATTCCGCGCATCGCCTCCCGTCCGTCCATGGACGGGTGGCTACCGTGGCTCCAGGTCGGGGCGAATGCGATGCGCGGGAAACCACGGGCACGCTGATAAACTCTGCTGCCCAGGCAACGGCGCTTGCGCGCGTCGCGCAGCCGGCCTGTACGAGAGTCTTCCCATCCATGGACTATCCCGGAAATCTCTTCGTCGTCGCAGCTCCCAGTGGTGCCGGCAAATCCAGCCTGGTCAAGGCGCTTCTGGAGCTCGATTCGCGCGTCTTTCCCTCCATCTCGCACACCACGCGCGCGCCGCGCGGGCAGGAGCACCATGGACGCGAATACTATTTCGTGTCGGATGCGGAGTTCGACGCCATGGTCGAACACCACGCGTTCGTCGAGTGGGCCCATGTGCATGGGCAGCGCTACGGCACCTCGAAGAAGGCCATCGAGGAGCGCATCGCCCAGGGCGCCGACGTGATCCTGGAAATCGACTTCCAGGGCGCCATCCAGATCAAGGAGGCGTTTTCCAACGCCGTCCTGATCTTCATCCTGCCGCCCAGTTGGGAAGAGCTGCGGGCGCGCCTGGAGCGCCGTGGCGAGGATTCGCCCGAGGTGATCGAGCTGCGCCTGAAGAATGCCGCGCAGGAAATGGCCCAGGCCTGCAAGTTCGATTTCATTATAATCAACGAGTTATTTGAGCGCGCGCTTTTCGATCTCAAAGCCGTGGTACATGCCCAGCGTCTCAAATTCGCGGCCCAGCGCCGCGCCCGTGCCGACACATTCCGATCCCTCAACATTGCTTGAAGAAGCCACAGGAGAAATTCACCCATGGCCCGCATTACCGTCGAAGACTGTCTCGAAAAGATTCCGAACCGTTTCCAGCTCGTGCTGGCGGCCACCTACCGCGCCCGCATGCTGAACCAGGGCCATGCGGCGAAGATCGAGAGCAAGAACAAACCGTGCGTCACCGCCCTGCGCGAGATCGCGCAAGGCAAGATCGGTCTTGAAATGCTCAAGAAGGTACCGATCTGAACCCGCCCGCCGGGACATTAGCCTGCGCCAAACAGCACCGCCCAGCGGTGCTTTTTTTTGCCCCGCGAACCAAACCCCCTTGGGCGCGATAAAGTGAGGCCATGAGCGCCTTGCTGCAAACATCTTCCGCCGTCGTGTCCGCCACGGACAAGGCCGCGAAAGTCGCCAGCCCCGCCGCGGCGAATGCCGCCGCGGCCAGCTTCGCCGCGCTTACCGCCAGCCTGGACTACCTGGATGCGGCCAGCGTGGAAAGCGTGCGCCAGGCCTACCGCTTCGCCGACCAGGCGCACCTGGGCCAGTTGCGCAACAGCGGCGAGCCCTACATCACGCACCCGATTGCCGTCGCCGCGCAGTGCGCGGCCTGGAAGCTCGACGCCCAGGCCCTCATGGCTGCGCTGCTGCACGACAGCATGGAAGACTGCGGCGTGAGCAAGCGCGAGCTGATCGACCGCTTCGGTGTGCAGGTGGCCGAACTGGTGGACGGCCTCACCAAGCTCGACAAGCTGCAGTTCCACACGCGCGAGGAGAACCAGGCCGAGTCGTTTCGCAAGATGCTGCTGGCCATGGCGCGCGACGTGCGCGTCATCCTCGTCAAGCTGGCCGACCGCACGCACAACATGCGCACCATGTCGGACATGCCGCGCGAGAAGTGGGGCCGCATCTCGCGCGAGACGCTCGATATCTATGCCCCCATCGCCCACCGCCTGGGCTTGAACCAGACCTACCGCGAGTTGCAGGACCTGGCGTTCCGCCACCTGCACCCCTGGCGCTACCAGACGCTCGCCAAGGCGGTGGCCAAGGCCCGCAACCGCCGGCGCGACCTCGTCAAGAAGGTCGAGGCCGACGTGGACTCCACCTTCAAGGCCGCTGGCATGAAGGTGCGCCTGGCGGGCCGCGAGAAGACGCTCTATGCCATCTACCAGAAGATGGACGAGAAGCACCTGAGCTTCGCCCAGGTGACCGATCTCTACGGCTTTCGCATCATCGTGCCCACCATCACCGACTGCTACACGGCATTGGGCATCCTGCACCAGATGTACAAGCCGGTGCCGGGCAAGTTCAAGGACCACATCGCCATCGCCAAGCTCAACGGCTACCAGTCGCTGCACACCACGCTGGTCGGCCCCTCGGGCGTGAACATCGAGTTCCAGATGCGCACCGAGGAGATGAACGTGGTGGCCGAGTCCGGCGTCGCCGCGCACTGGCTCTACAAGGCCAAGGGGGCGGACAGCACCGCCGCCGACCGCCTGGGCACGCAGTGGCTGCAGTCGCTGCTCGACATCCAGAACGAGACGCGCGACGCCGCCGAGTTCTGGGACCACGTCAAGGTCGATCTTTTCCCCGACGCGGTGTACGTGTTCACGCCCAAGAGCCAGATCATGGCGCTGCCGCGCGGCGCCACCATCGTCGACTTTGCCTATGCCATCCACAGCAACGTGGGCGACCGCACCGTGGCGGCCAAGATCAACGGCGAGCAGGTGCCCCTGCGCCACGAGCTGACCAACGGCGACGTGGTGGAGATCATCACCGCCCCCGTTTCCGCGCCCAACCCAGCGTGGCTGGGCTTCGTGCGCACCGGGCGGGCGCGCTCCAAGATCCGCCACTATCTCAAGACCATGGCGCAGGCCGATTCGGAAGGCCTGGGCGAAAAGCTGCTGACCCAGGCCCTGCGCGCCGAGGGCATCGACCACCTGCCGGCCACGGGCGGCGAGCTGCAGCCCATCTGGGAGCGCCTGCTGCGCTTCACCGGCAACCGCACCCGCGACGAGCTGCTGACCGACATCGGCCTGGGCAAGCGCATCGCCGGCATCGTCGCCAAGCGGCTGGTCGTGCTGCTGGCCGAAAGCGGCCACCGGCCCGACGCGCTGCTGCTCTCGCGCGAGCGTTTCACCTCGCACGAGCACGGTTCGCAGGGCATGGTGGTGCTCGACGGCAGCGAGAACGCCTCGGTGCAGTACGCATCGTGCTGCCGTCCCATCCCGGGCGACGCGGTGGCCGGCTACCTGGGGCGCGGCGAGGGTCTGGTGGTGCACACGGCGGACTGCGGCGTGGCCCAGCGGCTGCGCCACAAGGACAGCGAGCGCTTCATCGCCGTCGACTGGGCCGAGGAGCCCGTGCGCATGTTCGATACCGGCATCGTCATCACCGTCACCAATCGCAAGGGCGTGCTGGCGCGCGTGGCTTCCGCGCTGGCGAGCGCCGAGGCCGACATCACCCATGTGGACATGGGTGACGAGGGCGTGCTCGACACGGCGGACCTGCGCCTCATCATCGCCGTGCGCGACCAGCACCACCTGGAGGCCGCGCTGCGCAACCTGCGCCACACGTCCTCGGTGCTGCGCGCCGCGCGCATCAAACCCGCCGCCAGCGGCGAATAAGGGTGGTGCCGCGCGCCCGTCAGTCCGGCTGCTGGCGCGTCGGGTAGGCCACCCGCAGCACCTCCAGCTCCCGCACTCCCGCTGGCGTGGCGAGCTTCACCAGATCGCCCACGCGCGCCTTCAGCAGCGCGCGCGACACGGGCGCGACCCAGCTCACCTGTCCCTGGGCGCTGTCGGCCTCGTCGATGCCCATGATGGTGATGGTGCGCTCATTGCCCAGGTCGTCGGCGTAGGTGACCGTGGCGCCGAAGAAAACCTGGTCGCTGCCCGCGTGCACCGCCGGGTCCACCACCTCGGCGATCTCCAGCCGCTTGGTCAGGAAGCGGATGCGGCGGTCGATCTCGCGCAGCCGCTTCTTGCCGTACAGGTAGTCGCCGTTTTCCGACCGGTCGCCGTTGCTCGCGGCCCAGTGCACGACATCGACCACCTTGGGCCGCTCGGTGTCGATCAGCTCCAGCAGCTCGGTGCGCAGCCGCGCGTAGCCCGGGGGCGTGACGTAGTTCTTGCCACCCGCGGGCAGCGGCGGCAGGGCGGGGCCGTCGTCATCGTCGTCGGCATCGGTTTCGCGCGTGAATGCCTTGTTCATCCCTCTGCGGTGCGCGCGGGCTCAGTACGTGCCCGGCAGCAGCACGCCCTTGTCCACGGTATTGATGTCGGTGTGGCCGCAGAAGGCCATGGTGATGTCCAGCTCCTTCTGGATGATCCGCAGCGCGCAGGCCACGCCGGCCTCGCCGTAGGCGCCCAGGCCGTACAGGAAGCTGCGGCCTATCAGCGTGCCGCGCGCGCCCAGGGCGCGGGCCTTCAGCACGTCCTGCCCGCTGCGGATGCCGCCGTCCATCCAGACCTCGATGGGCGAGCCGGCCACGGCGTCGGCGATGGCCGGCAGGGCGGCGATGGAGGATGGCGCGCCATCGAGCTGGCGCCCGCCATGGTTGCTGACGATGAAGGCGTCGGCGCCGCTGCCGGCGGCCAGGCGCGCATCCTCGGCGTCCATGATGCCCTTGAGGATCAGCTTGCCGCCCCAGCGCTTCTTGATCCATTCCACGTCGTTCCAGTTGAGCTGCGGGTCGAACTGCTCCGCCGTCCACGACGAGAGCGAAGACAGGTCGCCCACGCCCTTGGCGTGGCCCACGATGTTGCCGAACGTGCGCCGCCTCGTGCCCAGCATGTGCCAGCACCAGGCGGGCTTGGTCGCCAGGTTGAGCAGGTTGGCCAGCGTGGGCCGGGGCGGGGCGGACATGCCGTTCTTGATGTCCTTGTGGCGCTGGCCCAGGATCTGCAGGTCGAGCGTGAGCATCAGCGCCGAGCAGCCCGCTGCCTTGGCGCGGTCTATCAGGCGCTCGATGAAATCGCGGTCGCGCATCACGTAGAGCTGGAACCAGAACGGGTGCCCGCCCGTGCCCGCCGCCACGTCCTCGATGGAGCAGATGCTCATGGTCGAGAGCGTGAACGGAATGCCGAAGGCCTTGGCAGCGCGCGCGCCCAGTATCTCGCCGTCGGCATGCTGCATGCCCGTCAGGCCGGTGGGCGCGATGGCCGTGGGCATCGCCGCATCCTGTCCGATCAGCGTGGTGCGGGTGCTGCGGCCCTCCATGTTCACCGCCACGCGCTGGCGCAGCAGGATCTTCTGGAAGTCGGCCTCGTTGGCGCGGTAGGTGCCCTCGGTGTACGAGCCCGAGTCGGCGTAGTCGTAGAACATGCGCGGCACGCGGCGGCGCGCCACGCGGCGCAGGTCTTCGATGCAGGTGATTTTGGAAAGGTCGGCCCCCATGTCTTCTTCGTTCTCCGTCGTTCGCGCGATTATGGCCGTGGTGCGGCATCGCCCAGCGCCGTGGCAATGCGCACTTCGCCCGTGAGGATCTTGTGCACCGGGCAGGCGTCCGCGATCTGCAGCAGGCGCTCGCGCTGGGCGGCGTCCAGCGTGCCGCGCAGCGTGATGCGGCGCTCGATGTCGCTGCCCGCCGCTGGCTTGCCCTGCGGGTTGATCCGCAGCGCAACCTCCACGCCCTCCAGTGGCCACTGCTTGCGCGTGGCGTACATCCGCAGCGTGATGGCCGTGCAGGCGCCCAGGCTGGACAGCAGCATGTGCACGGGTGTCGGCCCCGCGTTGGCGCCGCCGAGCGCGGCGGGTTCGTCGGCGGTCCATGCATGGCCCGCGCCGTCGGTCAGCAGTACCGTGTAGCCGCCGCCGAGGTTGCTGGCGTGGATGGTGGTGTCGTTGCTCATGAAAAAAGCTCCTTCGATTGTGCAAGGCAGGGGATACGTCAGCGCCGCGCCAGCGCCACGCCGCCGATGGCCAGCGCGAAGCCGGCCAGTTGCACCGGCGTCAGCGTTTCGCCCAGGATGGCCCAGGACTGCGCGGCGGCCAGCGGCGGCACGGCCAGCACCAGCGCCGCAGTGCGCGTGGCCTCGCCATGGCGCATCAGCCAGACCAGCAGCGTGACCCCGCCGATGGAGAGTACCAGCACGGCCCAGGCCAGCGAGGCCCAGAGCGTGACCGAATGGTCCCAGTGCCCCGTGCCCAGCGTGACCGCCATCAGCGCCACCACCAGCGTGGCGGACAGGTTCTGCACCGCGCTGGCGCTGCGGATGTCGCCCGCCGCCAGCGGCGACTTCTGCACCATGGCACCCACCGTGAGCGCCAGGATGCTGCCCACCGCCGCCGCCACGATGGCCGGCGTGAGTGCGCCTGCGCCGTGCGCCGCCAGGCGCGGGGCGATCACCAGCGCCACGCCGGTGAAGCCCACGGCCAGCGCCCACCAGGTGCGCGCCGGCAGGCGCTGGCCCAGCACCAGCACCGCGATCAGCGCGGTGAACAGCGGCTGCAGCGCGCCCAGCAGCGCCATCACGCCCGCGGCCATGCCGTGCGCCATCGCCCACCAGCTCGGGCCTACGTACAGCCCGCTCATCAGCGCGCCGGCCAGCAGGTGCAAGCCGATGCGGCGCGCCCCGCGCGGCCAGGGCGCGCGCGCCGCGCAGGCTGCGGCCGCGAAGAAGGCGGCCACCAGCCCGAAGCGCGCGATCAGGAACAGGAAGGGATCGGCGTGTGGTGCCACGCCGCGCCCCACGAGGAAGCCCGTGGACCAGATCAGGACGAACAGCAGGGGGGCGAGGGTACGCATGCAGCCAGTTCTTCGCGCCGCACGGGCGCCATGGGTTACAGGTGTTTTAGGGCCCTAGCGCTTTATTTACCTGCGCTGGCAGCTCTTTTTTCGATAGCATAGCGCGGCTACGGCGGGGGCTGCACGGCAGCGGCGCCGCGCACCTCGATGCGCAGCTCGTCGAGCACCGCGCCGCGCGCATCCACCAGTTGCACCGCGTGCCGGCCCGGCCATGGCAGCCAGTCCACGCGCGGGCCGCGCCCGAACGGCCTGCCGTCCATGCGCCAGCGCAGGTCGGCGGGCCCTTCGGCGGCGAAGCGCAGGCGCTGGCGGGCGGGCGGTATGTCCGGGTCCAGCGCGACGATGGTGCCGGGCGCTGGCGCGGTGATGCGCGCGGGCGGCGATTCCTTCAAGCCTTTTAGGCCCCCGGCGCTTGATATACCTGCGCTGGCAGCTACTGAATCAATAGCAAAAAGCGGCTGCTGCGTGCCCGCGAGGAACCATTCCTCGCGCGCCGCCTCGATGGGCCCGCCGCCAGCCGGCGCGGCACCGAAGCGCGTGGGCATGCGCACCAGCCCCGCAGGCGGCGCGGGCGCGCGGCTGGGCTCGCGCGCATGCAGGAAGCCCATCACCGCGGCCCACACGGGCGCCGCGCCCGCGGTGCCGCTCACGTCCCACATCGGCGCGCCGCTGGCGTTGCCCACCCATACGCCCACGGTGTAGCGCTCGGACCAGCCCACGGCCCAGTTGTCGCGCATGTCCTTGCTGGTGCCGGTCTTCACCGCGCTCCAGAAGCGCGTGGCGAGCACGCTGTCGCTGCCGAAGGTGCGGGCGCGGGCGTTGGCGTCGCCGAGGATGTCGCCCACCACGAAGGCCGCGCGTGCATCCAGCGCGGGCACGAATGCGGGGCGCGGCACGGGGGCATAGGCCACCGGGCCGGCGCGCCCGCCGTTGGCCAGCGCCCGGTAGGCGTTGGCCAGCGCCAGCAGCGGCACCTCGGCGCTGCCCAGCGCCAGGCTGTAGCCGTAGTAGCCGCCCGATTCGCGCAGCGGCAGGCCCAGGGCGCGCAACTGGGCGAAGAAGGCGTCGGGCGACACCATGACCAGCGTGCGCACCGCCGGCACATTGAGCGATGCAGCCAGCGCCGTGCGCGCCGACACCCAGCCCTTGAAGCTGCGGTCGTAGTTCTGCGGGATGTACAGGCCGCCGGCGGTGGCGATCTGCTCGGGCGCGTCATCGACCAGCGAGGCGGCGCTCAGCCGGCGCTCGGCAATGGCTTGCGCGTACAAGAAAGGCTTGAGCGTGGAGCCGGGCTGGCGCAGCGCCAGCACGCCATCCACTTCGCCCGCGCGGCTCAGCGGACCCGATGAGCCGACCCAGGCCAGCACCTCGCCCGTGGCGTTGTCCAGCACCACGAGCGCCCCGTCCTCCACGTGCCGGCCCTGCAGCTCGCGCAGATGCTGCTGCAGCGTCTGCACCGCGAAGCGCTGCAGCGGCGCGCGCACCGTGCTGCGCACGGTGGCGGGCGGCGCCGTGCCGGCGCGCAGCAACTGGCGCGCCAAGTGCGGCGCGATGCCTTCGCTCGCGTCGAAGGCACGGCGGCGCAGCGCGGCGGCGGCGAACATGTCCAGGCCCGTGCAGTCGAGGCGCGCGTTGCGCTCCATTTCGCGCCACACGCCGCAGGCGCGCCGCGCCACGGTCGTCGGCGCGGCATTGGGCGCGCGCACCAGCGCCGCAGCCACGGCGGCCTCGCGCGCGTCCAGCCCGTGCGCGGCCTTGCCGAACAGCGTGCGCGAGAGGGCGTCGATGCCCACCACCTCGCCGCGGAACGGCACGAGGTTGAGGTATGCCTCCAGGATCTGGTCCTTGCGCCAGTGCCGCTCCAGCGCCTGCGCGGCCACGGCCTGGCCGGCTTTCTGTACCACCGTGCGTCCGCCCGAGCCGGCGCGCCAGTCGCTGTCGAGCAGGCCCGCGAGTTGCATGGTGATGGTGGAGGCGCCGCGCGTCTTCTCGTTCCACAGGTTGGCCCAGGCGGCGGCGGAGACGGCCTGCCAATCCACCCCGCTGTGCGCGTAGAAGCGCCGGTCCTCGCTCTGCACCAGCGCCTGTCGCAGCGCGGGTGACACGTCGGCCAGCGCCAGCCACTGCCCTCGGCGCACCGTGGCGTCGGTGCGCAGGCGCTGGATCACCTCGCCTTCGCGCGAGAGCACCAGGGTTTCGGACGGGTGGAAGCCGCGCCGCACCTCGTCGAACGCGGGCAGGGCCTGCGCGGCGGCACAAGCGGCGGTGGCCAGCGCGGCGGCCAGGAACTTGCACGCGGAGGGACGAAATGCCATGCCAAGGTTTGTAGCAGACGCCACGCGAAAGCGCGCACCGAGCCGCAGGGCGCGCGTGCGGCTACAGCACCTCGTGCAGCCGCCAGCCCGGCACCCCGCGAACTCGTGTGGGCGCGTGCCTGAGCGCCATCCATCCATCAGACACAGGAGATTGCCATGACTGTCGAGTTGGCTCTGGTTGCGCCACGCGTTCGATGCGCGGTCTCATGTGCTTGATGCGGGGGGTGAAGGCGTGTCGGGTGCCGGCAGCGTCGACACGCCTTGCGCCAGCGCGCTGCGTTCCTGCGACTGCAAGGCGCGCTGGAAGGCATCGCGGCTTCGCAGGCGCTGCCAATAAGCTGCCACCGCCGGCTTGAATTGTGCCGACAGTCCAAGATATTCGGCCAGCATCAGCGCATAACCGACGGAGACGTCGGCGGCGGTAAAGCGGCCGCACAGGAAGGGCTGCTCGGTCAACAGCGGATCGAGCGTGCGCAGTCGCGCCAGGAACCATTTCGTGTAGTCCTCGGCGACCTGCGGCGAGCGCCGCTCAGGCGGCTCGAAGCGGGAGTAGCGCAGCACCAGCGTCTGCGGAAAGGTCAGCGTGGCTTCGCCGAAATGCAGGTAGTTGAGGAATGCGGCGAACTCCGGCTCGTGCGGCTCGACATTGAGCGGCGTGGGCGCCGCGCGCACCGCCAGGTACTGGCAGATGGCCGCGGATTCGGTCAGGCGCACATCGCCATCGAAAAAGGCCGGCACCGTGCCGAGCGGGTTGACCAGGAGGTACTCGCGCACCGTGGCTCGTGGCGGAAACGGCAGCATCTTCAGCGTGTAGTCGGCGCCGATTTCCTCGAGCATCCACAGCACCCGGAACGAGCGCGCGCTGACACAGTGGTGCAGTGTGAACATAGATTTCCAGATTCCTTTCCTGATGGCGAGGCCGAAACGGCGAGGCCGAAACGGACAACTTTGATGATATTGCGCTCAAGGACTCATGCGAGGTCGTACGCTGCCTGAGTGCGCATCCGCCAACGGGGCAATGCCCGGCTGGTCAAGATTGAACCTGGAAACGGCAGGTGCATAGCGCGCTCACCCACGAGGTGAACGCCATCGAAGCCGGCAACGCTTGATTTTCTGCGGCCTGGCAAGGGATACAAAGCGGTCAACTGCCGTTTCCAGGTTGAATTGGGGCCGTCCTGCATCGTCGCCGGCATGACGAGCAGCCAGAGCAGCCGGACGAGGACGCTTCATCTGCAAGCGCCTGACGGCTCTGTCTCTGTGTCCGGGGCTGCCATCGGCCTGCATCAACCGTGCATGAGTTTCTCTTGGCAGTCGTGGATCGATGCTTTCATCCGCTGCAGCGTCGCTCGGCGGAATGGATACGCCGCCGCACGTTGAGAGAAGGTCGCCGCCTGCGTCACCATCCGATCGATGGCGGCCTCGGCTGCCTTCGTCGCCACGCCACCCTCCGAAGCCAAGCGTAGTAGATGACCTCGCTCCACGGCACGGCCTTCGCCGCAGACATCCATGTGGTGCTGGCCCATTGGGCCTTCGCTGAAGGTCAGGTCGAAGGCTGGGGCTAGTCGCCAGCGCCGATCCTGCCCGAGGCGCCAGGCGAAGTTCTTTGGGTGGTCGTCGCGGTTATGGAACAGCACGTTGAAGACAGCCCGCGCGTAAGCCTTCTCCACCTCGCGCTCGTCGCGGGTCAGCAGGCGAGTAGCGCGCAGGAGTGCGGTGTAGTCCGCGCTGCCGGGCAGGCGGAAGTCCACCTGCAGCAGGCCCGCCAGGCTGTGCACCGGCACGCGCAAGCCCTGTTCGCGATCGAAGCGCGCCACGCCGAAGGCGGCCAGCCGCGACGATAGATCGAACCATGCGCTGGCCGGCATCTCCAGCCCGCAGTCGCGAGCCAGTTCGGCATACATCTGCTCGATGGCGCAGACCTCCTTGTGCTCGCCCTGGCCAGGGAACTTCACCAGCCAGGGTTCGCCTGGGGCGTCGCCGCGCGTGCTGATGTGGCCTGCGCCTGCGTCGTACTGCACCAGCGCCTTGGGCCGTGCGCCTTGCGGGGAGCCTCCCGTCAACGCCAGCTCGCGCAAGGCGGCTCCTGCCTCACCGGCCAGGACGCGCTCGCTTTCCTGGGCCAAGGCCAACAGGCTCCAGTCCGGCTCCTCGGCGTCGGGCTCTGCAGCCGGCACGAAGCGCAGGGCGCCGATGGCACGATCCCCGATGAAGGCCAGGCGATCCAGCGGCCCGGGATGGCGCAGACCCTGCTGGCGCAACAACCGGTCCATCAGCAGCAGGCCCCAGCCATCGGGCAGGCTGTCGGCGATCAGCCCGGGCAGGCGCAGCAAGTGCGGAGGAAAGCCGCCATAGGCGGTGGCACGCAGCTTGAGGTGCAGCGGCGACAGTTCCAGCCCTTGCGCCAGCGCCTCGGGCGCATATTCGAACAGCAGCGTGGTGCCATCGTCGGCGAGCCGGCCCAGTGGCCAGTCCTGGCCCCAGCCACAGTAGTGGACGGCCAGGCGCTTCATGTGCTTTTCCGGCGGGGGGCGCGCTGCCGCCGGTTGGCCGCTTCGGCTTTTTCCATCTGGGCGATGGACTGGCGCTTGAGCACGAACAGATCTTCCAGCTCATGGACCAGCCCAAGCGCCTGCACCGCGCGAACCAGGGTCTCCAGCGAAGACTGGCCGCTGCCTTCCAGCTTGCGCAGCGCACCCAACGAGAGGCCGGCCATCTGTGCCAGCTCGCGCTGGGGCATTCCCTGGGCCAGCCGCTGGGCACGCACGCGGTGGCCCAGTGTCTGAAGGATCTCGCTAGACGGCGCTAGGTCTAATGTCATTATTTTGTTTTTTATATTGGCATTTATAAAATAAAAGTCATTTTAATGGTCTTTATTTGGCTGCGCCACCAGGCGGCCACCGTATCGCGATTGCCCACAGGGCAGTGGGCCTAAGCAGTCTTTTCTTGGGGCACGCCTCATGTCCTGGCCTTGCCAGGAACAGGTGCAAGTGGGTGCGAATCGGGGGAACGTACCAAAACTCTTGCGTACGAGCGAGGGGGTAAGGTTGCGTTCGCATTTCCAACCTGTTTGGTTCCGGCTCTGCCGGCTTGGGATCACTCTAAATTTTGCACCTGCTCCCTCATCTGCTCGATCAGCACCTTCATATCCACCGAAATGCGCGTGAGTTCCAGCGCTGCGGACTTCGAGCCCAGGGTGTTGGCTTCGCGGTGCAGTTCCTGGATCAGGAAGTCCAGCCGCTTGCCGATTTCTCCGCCCTTGTCGAGCAGGCGCTCGATTTCGTCGAGGTGCGAAGCCAGGCGGGTGATCTCCTCGGCCACGTCGATGCGGATGGCGAAGGCCGTGGCTTCGGTCAGTGCGCGGTCCTGCGCCGCCTCGGGCAGGGTGGCGCCGTCGGCCAGCGCCATGGCCTCGGCCCAGCGCTCCAGGAAGCGCTGGCGCTGCTGCTCCACCAATTGCGGCACCAGCGGGGCGGCCTGCTCGGCCAGGGCGCGCAACTGGCCCAGCCGGTCGGCCAGCATGGCGACCAGGCGCGCGCCTTCGCGCTGGCGGGCGGCCAGCAGCTCCTGCACCACCTTGGCGGCCAGGGTCTGCACGGCCTTGCCCCAGTTCTCGCCGCCGCTCTGTCCTGCCGCGCTCAGGCGCAGCACTTCGGCCACCGACAGCGGCGCGGCGCTGGGCAGCCAGGCACGGATGCCGTCCTGCAGCGAATTCAGGCGCTGCAGCAGGCGCGGCGCGGGGTCGGCCAGGCCCGCGGCATCTTCGCTTTCGATGGTGGCGCGCACTTCCACCTTGCCGCGCTTGAGCTCGGCCGTCAGCAGTTCGCGCAGCGCCGGTTCGTGCGCGCGCAGCTCGTCGGGCAGGCGAAAGGCCAGGTCCAGGAAGCGGCTGTTCACCGCGCGGATTTCCAGGCCCAGGCGGCGCGCCGGCGCGGCTGCGCCGGCCTCATGGGCCGCCGTGCTGTGCTGGGCGCTGGCGTAGCCGGTCATGCTGTAAACTGCCATGGGACTTTCTTGATCGTTGCGAAGCCCGTGATTATCCGGGGCCCGGCGTATTCCTCGCTTCTTTCACGCACTCCATGTCAAAGATCAAACCTGCCCCGCTGCCGCCCGATACCGTCATCGGGGGCTATCGGGTCGTCCGCAAGCTGTCGTCGGGGGGGTTTGGCGTCGTCTACCTGGCGCTCGACATGGAAGGCCAGCAGGTCGCCGTCAAGGAATACCTGCCCGCATCGCTGGCCACCCGCGCCCCCGGCGAACTGCTGCCCAAGGTGGCGCCCGAAAAGCTCTCGCTCTACCGCCTGGGGCTGAAAAGCTTCTTCGAGGAAGGCCGCGCGCTGGCGCAGATTTCGCACGCCTCGGTGGTCAGCGTGCTCAACTTCTTCCGCGAGAACGAAACCGTCTACATGGTGATGAACTACCTGGAGGGCGCGACCCTGCAGGACTTCATCATCACCGCGCGCGAGCTCAAGACGCAGAAGGTGTTTCGCGAATCGACCATCCGCTCGCTGTTCGACGAGGTGCTGCGCGGCCTGCGCATCGTGCACCAGCACAAGATGCTGCACCTGGACATCAAGCCGGCCAACATCTTCATCACCGACGACAACCGCGCGGTGATGATCGACTTCGGCGCCGCCCGCGAAGTGCTGAGCAAAGAGGGCAATTTCATCCGCCCCATGTACACGCCCGGCTTCGCCGCGCCCGAAATGTACCGGCGCGACTCGTCCATGGGCCCGTGGACCGACATCTACGCCATCGGCGCCTGCATCTACGCCTGCATGCAGGGCTACCCGCCCAACGACGCGCCGCAGCGCCAGGAGAAGGACCGCCTGTCGCTGTCGCTGTCGCGGCTGCGCGGCGTGTACTCCGACAACCTCATCGAGGTGGTGGAGTGGTGCATGGCGCTCGACCCGCTGTCGCGCCCGCAGTCGGTGTTCGCGCTGCAGAAGGAGCTGAGCCGCGAGGGCGAGCGCCGCTACACCAAGCTTTCCGTCAGCGAGCGCGTGCGGCTGCAGTTCGACACCCTGGTCTCCGACACCAAGAAGGGCATGCAGAAGGTGGGCGATGCCACCGGATTCGGGCGGATCAAATGATGGGCGCCCCCACGGTCGCCACGTTCCTTGCCCTCCAGGGGGGGGCTGGCCTCGTTGATGCGGCTCGGCGGAGGTCGGAATGAAATTCTCGGTATTCCAGGTCAGCCGCCGCGGCGGGCGCGAGAAGAACGAAGACCGCATGGGCTACTGCTACACGCGCGGGTCGAGCCTGTTCGTGCTGGCCGACGGCATGGGGGGCCACCCCGAGGGCGAGGTGGCGGCGCAGATCGCGCTGCAGACCGTATCGGCCATGTTCCAGCGCCAAGCCCAGCCGGTGCTGCGCGACGTGCCCGAATTCCTCTCCACCGCGCTGCTGGCCGCGCACCACCAACTGCTGCGCTACGCATCCGACCGCGCCATGATCGACACGCCGCGCACCACCTTCGTGGCCGTGGTGCTGCAGGGCGCCGGCGCCACCTGGATCCACTGCGGCGATTCGCGCCTGTACGTCGTGCGCGACGGCGAGCTCCTCACCCGCACGCGCGACCATTCATACATCGAGCACCGCGGCTCGGCCATGCTGCCCGTGGTGGAGAACTTCAACCGCAACGTGCTCTTCACCTGCCTGGGCTCGCCCACCAAGCCGGTGTTCGACGTGACCGGCCCGGTGCACCTGCAGCAAGGCGACAAGTTGATGCTGTGCTCCGACGGCCTGTGGGGCAGCCTGTCCGATGAGGAAATCGTTGGCCAGCTATCGCGCCTGCCGGTGTCCGAGGCGGCGCCCGAACTGGTCGAAGCCGCCTTGCGCAAGGCCGGCGACGGCAGCGACAACGTGACCGTCGTGGCGCTCGAATGGGAGACGCCGGACGCCTACGAGTCCACGCGCGGCATCTCCACCGACAGCATCAGCGACGGCGTGTTCGCCTCCACCATCCAGGCCGGGCTGATCGACGGCACGGCCGACGACGACCTCGACGACGCGGCCATCGAGCGCTCCATCGCCGAGATCAACGAGGCCATCCGCCGCTCCTCCGCCGCGCGCAAGTTCTGACCCCGGCCCGGGCGGGGCCTTGCGCTTCCATGCAACAGCCCGCGCCCGACAATCGCGTTTTCCGCATCCATTTCCCATGACCGATTTCATCCGCAGCGGCCAGCGCGCCGCAGACCAGCTCCGCCCCGTGCGCATCACGCGCGGCTACACCATCCATGCCGAGGGCTCGGTGCTCATCGAGTTCGGCAACACCCGCGTGCTCTGCACCGCCTCGGTGGAAGAGAAGGTGCCGCCGCACAAGCGCGGCAGCGGCGGGGGCTGGGTCACCGCCGAATACGGCATGCTGCCGCGCTCCACCCACACCCGCAGCGACCGCGAGGCCGCGCGCGGCAAGCAGAGCGGGCGCACGCAGGAGATACAGCGCCTCATCGGCCGCAGCCTGCGCGCCGTGTTCGACCTGAAGGCGCTGGGCGAGCGCACCATCCACCTCGACTGCGACGTGCTGCAGGCCGACGGCGGCACGCGCACCGCGGCCATCACCGGCGCCTACGTGGCAGCGCAGGACGCGGTGGCCCGATTGATTGCGCAGGGCAAGCTCGGCGCATCGCCCATCCGCGACGCGTTGGCCGCCATCTCGGTCGGCATCGTGCAGGGCATGCCGCTGCTCGACCTGGAGTACCTGGAAGACTCCGCCTGCGACACCGACATGAACGTGGTGATGACCGGCGCTGGCCATTTCGTGGAGGTGCAGGGCACCGCCGAGGGCGCGGCCTTCACGCGCCGCGAGATGGAGCAGTTGCTCGCGCTGGCCGACAAAGGCATTGCCGAGCTGGTCGCGCTGCAGCGCGCGGCATTGACCTCGCCGCTATCGAAACAGTAGCTGCCACCGCAGGTATATAAAGCGCTGGAGCCTGATTTGACCATGAAGATCGTGCTGGCATCCAACAACCAGGGCAAGCTCGCCGAACTGCAGGCCCTGTTTGCGCCGCTGGGCGTGGAACTGCTGCGGCAGTCGCAGCTCGGCATTCCCGAGGCCGAGGAGCCCTTCCGCACCTTCGTCGAGAACGCGCTCGCCAAGGCCCGCCACGCGGCCCGCGCCAGCGGCCTGCCCGCGCTGGCCGACGACGCCGGCCTGTGCGTCGATGCGTTCGGCGGCCTGCCGGGCGTGGACACGGCCTTCTACGCCACGCAGTTCGGCTACGAGAAGGGCGACGCCAACAACGTGCGCGCGCTGCTGGAGCAGATGCAGGGCGTGGAGGACCGCCGCGCCGCGCTGGTCAGCACGCTGGTGGCGCTGCGCTCCGCCGACGACCCCGAGCCGCTGATCGCCGTGGGCCGCGCGCCGGGACTCATCACCCGCGAACCCGTGGGCGGCAACGGCTTCGGATTCGACCCGGTGATGTTCATTCCCGCCTTTGGCAAGACCTTCGCACAGCTCGACCCGCAGATGAAAAACACCCACAGCCACCGGGGCCAGGCCGCGCGGCAGATGCTCGCGCTGATGCGCCAAAGGTGGTGAGAGGCAACCCCCCGAGCGGCTGCGCCGCTCCTGCCTTCTCTCGCTGTGCGGGAAGGGGGGCGACGCCAGCGGCCCGGCGAAGCCGGTTGCGCGGTGTCCGCTCGACGGGGCCGCGCCGGCTTCATGCGGTGCGGAAGGCGCACAGCGCCATGGAAAACTGACATGCCCATATTGCCCGATCTGCGCCACTACATGCGCCCCGGCACGCTGCAACTCGGCAGCCTGCCGCCGCTGTCGCTCTACGTGCACCTGCCGTGGTGCCTGCGCAAGTGCCCGTACTGCGACTTCAACTCGCACGAGTTCCGCGCCGGCGCGGGCGAGCCGGATGCGCTGCCCGAACAGCGCTACGTCGATGCGCTGGTGGCCGACCTGGAATCCGCCCTGCCCCTCGTCTGGGGCCGGCAGGTGCACAGCGTCTTCATCGGCGGCGGCACGCCGAGCCTGTTTTCGCCCGACGCCATCGACCGGCTGCTCGCGGCCATCCGCGCCCGCGTGCTGCTGGTGCCCGACTGCGAGATCACGCTCGAAGCCAACCCCGGCACCTTCGAGCGCAACCGCTTCCGCGCCTTCCGCGCCGCGGGCGTCACGCGCCTGTCGATCGGCGTGCAGAGCTTCGACGACCGGCACCTGGCGGCCCTGGGCCGCGTGCATGACGGCGCCCAGGCGCGCGCCGCGGTGGCGGAGGCCGCGCAGGCGTTCGACACCTTCAACCTGGACCTCATGTACGCCCTGCCGGGGCAGACCGCCGAAGACCTGGAGCGCGACCTGGCCACCGCACTGGCCTTCGCGCCTGCGCACCTGTCGGCCTACCACCTGACCATCGAGCCCAACACGCTGTTCGCCAGGCACCCGCCCGCCGTACCCGACGACGACACGGCCTACGCCATGCTCGACCGCATCACCGCCGCCACCGCGCGGGCGGGCATGGGGCGCTACGAGGTGTCGGCCTATGCGCGCGCGGGCCACGCATGCTTTCACAACACCAACTACTGGCAGTTCGGCGACTACCTCGGCATTGGCGCGGGCGCGCACGGCAAGCTCAGTTTCGCGCACCGCATCGTGCGCCAGGTGCGGCTGCGCGATCCGCGCCGCTACATGGAAGGCGCGCTGGCCGGCAACGCGCTGGCGCAGGAAGAGGAAGTGAAACGCGCCGACCTGCCGTTCGAATACATGCTCAATGCGCTGCGCCTGCGCGAAGGCTTCGCGCTGCAGGACTTCACCGCACGCACCGGCCTGCCGCTCACGGCCATCGAGCGCGGGCTGGAGGCGGCGCAAAGCAAGGGGCTCATAGAGCGCGACTTCGCCCGCGTACGGCCCACGGAGCGCGGGTTCGATTTCCTGAGCGATTTGCAGGCGCTGTTCCTGGCGGATTAGCCCGCCGCCGGCCTGTCAGCCGCAGCGCACGGCGGTCACCACGCCCGCGCCGTCCACCACGAGGTTCACGCGCTCGGTGTTGAACTCCAGCGTCACCACCTGCCCGGGCCGCAGCACGCGCGCGATGTGGGCGCCCGAGCGCGCGCGCGCCGTTTCCACCACCTGCGCCGTGGCCGTCTTGCCGATGGCCGATTGGGCGGGGCCCTGGGCGTCGCACAGTCCGCCGACCGGCGGCGCGTCCGGCGCGGGCGCGGGGCCGGGGGGCTGCGTGCCGCAGCCGGTGGCCAGCAGCAGTGCCGAAACGGCGGCGAGCGCGGCGGTCTTGCCGTGGATGGTCATGGCGGGGCTCCTGTGGAAAGAGTCTGCGACGATAGCCGAAGACGCCCCGCGTACCCGTCACCACGGGTAACGCATGGCCTTTGCGGCACGGCGCCGGCAGCGGCTGCGCTCATATACTCCCCCTACCACCATTCGTCCACCGCAGATATAAAGACGAAGATGATTGCATACTCCTGGGGAGTATATTAAACTTGGAAACAGCAGTTGACCGCTTCGTATCCCTTGCCAGGCCGCATGAAATCGAGCGTTCACGGCTTCGATGGCGTTCACCTCATGGGTGAGAGCGCCATGCACCTGCCAGCACCGCGCTCGGCGCGCCATGCGGCGTTGCTCCTCCTTGCGGGCAGAGTAGCCCGCCGCGTCGTCGCGCCTTGCCTGGCACCCCGATCACGGCACTGGCAGGCGCATCCAACTGCCGTTTCCAGGTTAAAAATGCTCCCGGTATGTCCGCGTGCAGCCCGTGCGTCACAGGATGCGGTTGAACCACAGCAGCGACAGCCCCGCCGACAGCAGGGCCAGCAGCGCGGCGGCCAGGGCGAACAGGCTGGAGATCTCGGTTTCCTTCTTCTCCACCGTCAGGCGCGAGCTCAGCGTCTCGTACACCTTCTTCAGGTCCGTGGCGGTGCCGGCGTGGAAGTATTCGGCGTTGGTCTTGTTGGCCACGGCCTTGAGCGTTTCCTCGTCGAGCCGCACGCGCATGGACCAGCCCTCGAAGCCGATGGTCTCGCCGTCGAGCGTGCCGAAGCCGACCGTGTACACGCGCACGCCGCGGTCGGCGGCCATCTTGGCGGCCTCCAGCGGGTCCACGCCCGTGGTGCGCTGGCCGTCGGTCAGCATGATGATGGCCGCCGAGGTGTAGGAGCCCGGCGCCACGGGCGTGAAGTCGCGTTGCGGGTCGTCGCGCGCGTTCTGCTCGCGCTCCCCCAGGGGCTTGGGGTTGAACGCCTGGCGCCCGCCGAGTTCGGCGATGTCGATGCCCGCGTTGGGGAACAGCGCCGCCAGCGACAGCATGATGCCGTTGCCCGTGGCCGTGCCGCGCTGCAACTGGAAGCTGTCGATGGCGGCCACCAGGTCGTCATGGTTGTGCGTGGGCAACTGCGCGATCTGCGCGCTGCCCGCGAAGGCGACGATGCCCACGCGCACGTTGCGCGGCAGCTCGGCGATGAACTTCTTGGCCGCCTCCTGCGACGCGGCCAGGCGGTTGGGCGCGATGTCGCTGGCGCGCATGCTGCCCGAGACGTCCATGGCCAGCACGATGGTCTGCTGCTGCGAGGGCAGGGTGATGACCGCCATGGGCCGCGAGCCCGCGAGCAGCATGGCGACCAGCGCCAGCAGGAACAGCAGCGGCGGGATGTGGCGGCGCACGCGCTGGCCCGGGCCCATGGCCTCTCGCACCATGGCCAGGCTGGCGTAGCGCAGGCTCAGCTTCTTCTTGCGGCGCAGCAGCAGCACGTACAGCCCCACCAGCAGCGGTACCGCCAGCAGCAGCCAGAGGAATTCGGGCCAGAGGAAGGTCATGGTGCGTTTCTCCCCTAATCAAGCCGCTTGCGGGGCGCGCACGCGCCTGCGGCGCATGTCCATGAAGCGGCGCATGGCATCGAGCAGGTCGTCGGCGGTGGAAAGCTCCAGCGTATCCACGCCGGCGCTGGCGAAGCCCGCGCGCAGCTCGGCCTCGCGCTGCGCGGCGATGCGGGCGAAGCGGTGGCGAAAGCCTTTGTCGTGCGTGTCCACCAGCAGGTGCGCGCCGGTTTCGGCGTCGCGCAGCGTCACCAGGCCGAGGTCGGGCAGGTCGAGTTCGAGCGGGTCGATGAGCCGCACCGCCACCACGTCGTGGCGGCGGGCCAACTGGCCCAGAGGGATGTCCCAGCCCGGCGCGCTGATGAAGTCGGACACCACGAACACCGTGGAGCGGCGGCGGATGTTGCCCGCCGCCGCGGCCAGCAGGTGGCGCAGGTCGGTGGCCGTGGCGCCGCTGGCCACGGGGCGGCGCAGCACCGTGTGCAGCAGGTGCAGCACATGCGCGCGGCCGTTGCGTGCGGGCACCAGGGCGTTGACGCCGTGGCCGCCCGCATCGCCCTGGCCGTCGTAGACCATGGCGCCCACGCGGTTGCCGTGGCGCGTGAGCAGCCGCGCCAGCACGGCCACGAACTGCGTGCTGACGGCGCGCTTGGCCTGCTCGCCCGAGCCGAAGTCCATCGACGGGCTCAGGTCCAGCAGGAACCAGGCGGCCATCTCGCGGTCCTCGGTGAACACGCGCACGTGCGGCACCTGCGAGCGCGCGGTGACGTTCCAGTCGATGTGGCGCACGTCGTCGTGCGGCTGGTATTCGCGCAGGTCGGCCAGGTCCACGCCGCTGCCGCGCATGAGGGTGCGGTAGTCGCCCTGCAGCAGCCCGTCGAGCCGCCGGATGACGGACCATTCGAGCCGGCGCAGCAGCGCGTCGGCACCGGCGCCGCGGTGTCCGCTGGCCTTGGGGGCGCTGGTCTCGGGGCTGGCATTCATGGCGTCATGCGGCGAGTTTTTCATGCCGGAGCGGGCGCGGCGGCGGCGCCACCTTGGCCATGATGCGCTGGACCAGCGCGTCGCCGGTCAGCCCTTCGGACAGCGCCTCGTACGACAGCCCGATGCGGTGGCGGAACACGTCGGGCACCAGGTCGGTCATGTCCTCGGGCAGCACGTAGCAGCGCCCGCGCAGCATGGCCAGGGCGCGTGCGCCTTCGGCCAGGCTGATGGTGGCGCGCGGGCTGGCGCCATAGGTGCGCAGGCGGGCGAAATCCTTCAGGCCGTGCTTCTCGGGCGTGCGCGTGGCCGATACCAGCCGCACCGCGTACTGCAGCAGCGACGGGTCGATGTAGACCTTGCGGCACTCGGCCTGCAGCGCCGCCAGCTGCTCGGTGGTGGCCACGGGGTTGGCGCGCACCGGCTCGGCGATGGCACGCTCGGCGATCACGAACTCTTCCTCGTCCGTGGGGTAGTCGACCAGCACTTTCATCATGAAGCGGTCCACCTGCGCCTCGGGCAGCGGGTAGGTGCCCTCGGTCTCGATCGGATTTTGCGTGGCCATCACCAGGAACGGCGCGGGCATGCGGTGCGTCTCGCCGGCGATGGTCACCTGCCGCTCCTGCATCACTTCGAGCAGCGCGCTCTGCACCTTGGCGGGGGCGCGGTTGATCTCGTCGGCCAGCAGCAGGTTGGTGAACACCGGCCCCAGCGTGGTGCTGAAGTCACCCGTCTTCTGGTTGTACATGCGCGTGCCCACCAGGTCGGAGGGCACGAGGTCGGGCGTGAACTGGATGCGCTTGAAGCGCCCCTGCACCGTGCCGGCGAGCGTCTTCACGGTCAGGGTCTTGGCCAGGCCCGGCACGCCCTCGACCAGCAGGTGGCCCTGCGCGAGCATGGCGACCATGACGCGCTCCAGGAACCGGTCCTGGCCCACGACCACGCGCTTGACCTCGAAGAGGATCTGCTCCATCAGCGTGCCGGTTTCGGTGCTTTCCATGTTGCTGCTCATGTTGCTGCTCATGCTGTTCCTCGCGTTGAAAGGGGGCTCAGAAGGGGGACATGCCCACGGCGGACGCGGCGTTCTCGATCGGCACCGCGAAGCCGATGCCGATGAAGGTGCGCGCCTGCGTGGGGTTGAGGATGGCGGTGACGATGCCCACCACCTCGCCGTCCATGGTGATGAGCGGCCCGCCGGAGTTGCCGGGGTTGGCCGCGGCGTCGAACTGGATCAGGTTGCTGAGCTGGCGCCGCCCCTCGGGCGACTGGAACTCGCGTTTCAGGCCCGACACCACGCCCGCCGACACCGACGGCCCGATGCCGAACGGAAAGCCGACGGCGGCCACGGCCTCGCCCGGGCGCAGATTGTCGGTGGAGCGCAGCGTGGCGGCCACCAGGTCGTCGGGAATCTTGTGGGCCTGCAGCACGGCCAGGTCGTTCTGGGGCTGCACGTTGACGATGTGGGCGGGCGACTCCAGGCCGTCCGCGAACGTCACCGACACGCGGTCGGCACCCTGCACCACGTGCAGGTTGGTCAGGATCGTGCCCTTGTCCACGATGACCACGCCCGTGCCCACGCCGCGCTCGGTTTCTTCCTTGTCGCCCTTGCCCTTGCCATAGCCCACCACGCGCACCACGGAAGGCGCCACGTTGTCTGCGGCGCGCGCGACCGCCGAAGGCATGTTCTTGGTCTGCAGCGTGTGCAGCACCGCCGCGTCGATGTCGTCTTGCGTGATGCGCCGCGTCGGCGTGCGCTGGGCGATGAAGACGCTGGTGGCCAGCAACGCGGCCATCAGCAGCAGCACGGCCCACAGCAGGTGGATCTGCGAGATGCGGCGACGGGCAGGGCGCGTGGGCGCCGCATCGGCCGCCGTGGGCGGCGCTGGTTGCGTGCAGAGACCGTCCGGCGCCGCGGAGTCCGGCGGCATCGGGCGTGACGGGCTGGAGCTGCTGTAGTAGGCGGGCCTGCGCATCCGTTCACCTCGTGTGAAGCACGGCACCCCGATGGCGAAGCGCCGCAGAGAAGCGAGCAGCCACGGTAGCATGGTTCGCCGCTTCGTGCTGTGTCAAAGCATGTTCCGGGCCACGTCGCATGGCGCGCCGAGCGCGGTGCTGGCAGGTGCATAGCGCTCTCACCCACGAGGCGAAGGCCATCGAAGCTGTGAACGCTCGATTTCATGCGGCCTGGCAAGGGATGCAAAGCGGTCAACCGCCAAAGCGGTCAACTGCCGTTTTTGGGATGATTGCGGCCATGACCGTCTGGATCGATACCCACTGCCATCTGGACGCCCCGGAGTTCGCCCCCGACCGCGTCGCGGTGCGCGCCGCAGCAGCAGCAGCGGGGGTCGCGCGCTGCGTGATCCCCGCCGTGGAGGTCGGGAATTTCGATGCCGTGCGCGCATTGGCGCACCAATTCGGGGACTGCTATGCACTCGGCATCCATCCGCTGTACACGCCCCGGGCCCGCGACGCAGACCTGGAGGCGCTGGACGCCGCGCTCGCCGCGCGGCACGGCGATCCGCGGCTGGTGGCCATCGGCGAGATCGGGCTCGACTACTTCGTCCCCGGACTGGACGCTGGCCGGCAAGAGGCGTTCTACCGCCGGCAATTGCGCTTGGCGCGGCGTCACGGCCTGCCCGTGATCCTGCATGTGCGGCGCTCCGCCGACCGGCTGCTCAAGCAGTTGCGCGCGCTGGCGGCGGAAGACGGCGGTGGCGGCAATGGCGGTGATGGCCGGCAGCCCTGGCGCGGCATTGCCCACGCCTTCAACGGCAGCGCGCAGCAGGCGCAGGCGTTCATCGCGCTGGGCTTCAAGCTCGGCTTCGGCGGCGCCGTGACATTCGAGCGCGCGCGCCAGTTGCGCCGGCTTGCCGCTGACTTGCCGCTGTCGGCCCTGGTGCTGGAAACCGACGCGCCCGACATTCCACCGCAATGGCTGTACCGCGCCGCGCAGCAGCGCGCCGCCGGACAGCCGCAGGGCCGCAACGCGCCGGGCGAACTGCCGCGCATCGCCGAGGTGGTGGCCGGTCTGCGCGGCATGCCGCTGGAGGTGCTGGCGCAGGCCACCACGCGCAATGCGCTCGACGCCCTGCCCGGGCTGGAGGCGCTGGCGTGACGGCACCGCAGCCCGCCCGGCTCCAGGGCCTGCCGCCCATCGCCTCGCCCGCCATGCGCCTGCTGGTGCTGGGCAGCTTCCCGGGCGCGCGCTCGCTCGCGCTCGGGCAGTACTACGCTCATCCGCAGAACCACTTCTGGCGCATCCTGGGCGAGCTGTGGCGCGTGGACATGGCGGCGCTGGACTATGCCGGCAGGACGGCCCTGCTGCGCGCGCGCGGACTGGGCCTGTGGGACGTGTACGCATCGTGCGAGCGCGCAGGCAGCCTGGACACGGCCATCCGCAACGCCCAGGTCAACGACTTCGCGGCGCTGGCGCGCACTTGCGTGCAGTTGCAGGCCATCGCCCACAATGGCGGCGAGAGCCATCGCCACGCGCGGCATTCCCGCGCACTGGGCCTGCCGGTATACCGGCTGCCTTCCACCAGTCCGGCCAATGCCACGTGGAGCTTTGCGCGCAAGCGCGACGCGTGGGCCGATGTGCTGGGCACCCACGGATTGATGTGAAACCACGGTATGGCACGTAAGAAAAATCCCGCGGCAGAGCCGCCCGAAGTGAATTTCTCCGATGATGGCGAGGTCCGCCACCTGCACCTGGGCACGCCCTGGATACAGGGCTCCATGCGCGTGGACGCGCCGTTCGACATCGAGCTGGAATACGTGCAGCGCATGATGGCCTGGCTGCTCTTCGTCGAGCCCGCCAGCGTGGCGGGGCGCCATGCCATGCAGCTCGGCCTGGGGGCAGGCGCGCTGACCAAGTTCTGCCACAAGAAGCTGCGCATGAGGACCACGGTGGTCGAGCTGCACCCGCAGGTGCTGGCGCTGTGCCGCGGCTGGTTCAAGCTGCCGCCCGAGGATGCGCGGCTCTCGGTGGTGCTGGGCGATGCGGCGGCGGAAGTACGCCGCCCCGCCTGGCAGGGCGGCATCGATGCGCTGCAGGTCGACCTGTACGACCACGAGGCCGCCGCGCCCGTGCTCGACGATGCGGGCTTCTACGCCGACTGCCGTGCGCTGCTGACCGACGAGGGCTGCATGACCGTCAATTTGTTCGGCCGCGCGTCGAGCTATGCGCGCAGCGTGGAGAAGATTGCCGCCGCCTTCGGCGCCGACGCGCTCTGGGCCTTCAAGCCCACGCGCGAAGGCAACACCGTGGTGCTGGCCCAGCGCACGCCCAGTGCCCCGAAACGCACCGTCCTGGCGGCGCGCGCCGAGGCCATCCAGGCCCGCTGGGGCCTGCCCGCCGCCAAGTGGATGCGCGTGTTCAGGCCCGTGGCGCGAGAACCCGTTTCCGGCCTCCTTGGGCCCCCGCGCGGCCCGGGTCGCGTAGAGTCGCCCTTGCCATGAATGCACACCACCGCCCCCACGCCCGACCCGCTCCCGCCAGCCCTGCCTATGCCCGCCCGCTCACCTGGCGGGTGCTGGTGGAGTGGCTGCAGGCCGATGGCGTGATAACGCTCGATGAGGCCCAGCGCACCATCGCCCGCTGCGCACAGGCCGAAAGCGCCCAGAACCCGCTGGCGCGGCTGGCCAGCGTGGCAATGGTGCGGGCCGCAGACGGCAAGCCGCTGGACATGGAGATGCTCAGCGAATACCTGGCCGGGCGCGCCGGCCTGGCCTACCTGCGCATCGACCCGCTGAAGGTGGACGTGGCCAAGGTGGCCGACACCATGAGCGCCAGCTACGCCGAACGCCACCGCGTGCTGCCGGTGCAGGTCACGGCGCACGAGGTGGTGGTGGCCACCGCCGAGCCCTTCGTCACCGACTGGGTGGCCGAGGTGGAGCGCCAGTCGCGCCGCACGGTGCGCCGCGTGGTCGCCAACCCGCAGGACATCGCGCGCTTCACAGCGGAGTTCTTCGCACTGGCGAAGTCCGTGCGGTCCGCGCAGAAGTCCGGCAACAGCACCGGCGTGGGCAACTTCGAGCAGTTGGTCGAACTCGGCAAGGCCAACAAGCAGCTCGACGCCAACGACCAGGGCGTGGTGAAGGTGGTCGACTGGCTCTGGCAGTACGCCTTCGACCAGCGCGCCAGCGACATCCACCTGGAGCCGCGGCGCGAGCAGGGCGTGATCCGCTTTCGCATCGACGGCGTGCTGCACCCGGTCTACCAGATGCCCATGGGCGTGCTCAACGCCATGGTGTCGCGCATCAAGCTGCTGGGCCGCATGGACGTGGTGGAAAAGCGCCGCCCGCAGGACGGCCGCATCAAGACGCGCAACCCGCGCGGCGACGAGGTGGAAATGCGCCTGTCCACGCTGCCCACGGCCTTCGGCGAGAAGATGGTGATGCGCATCTTCGACCCCGACACCGCGGTGAAGGACCTGGACGCGCTGGGCTTCACGCAGCACGACGCCACGCGCTGGGAGCAACTGGTGCGCCGGCCGCACGGCATCGTCCTGGTGACCGGACCCACGGGCTCGGGCAAGACCACCACGCTGTATTCCACGCTCAAGCGCATCGCCACCGAAGAGGTCAACGTGAGCACGGTGGAGGACCCGATCGAGATGATCGAGCCCACCTTCAACCAGACCCAGGTGCAGCCGCAGCTCGACTTCAGCTTCGCCGAGGGTCTGCGCGCGCTGATGCGGCAGGACCCGGACATCATCATGGTGGGCGAGATCCGCGACCTGGAGACCGCCGAGATGGCGGTGCAGGCCGCCCTGACCGGCCACCTGGTGTTCAGCACGCTGCACACCAACGACGCGCCTTCGGCCATCAGCCGCCTGATGGAGCTGGGCGTGCCCTCGTACCTCATCAACGCCACCATGCTCGGCGTGCTGGCGCAGCGGCTGGTGCGCACGCTGTGCAGGCAGTGCAAGCAGCCCGACACCGAAACGTCGCAGGAGACGCTGGCCGAGTTCATCCGCCCCTGGAAGACCCACGGCCAGTGGAAGCCCTACAAGCCCGTGGGCTGCGTGGACTGCCGCATGACCGGCTACATGGGCCGCATGGGCCTGTACGAACTGCTCACCATCAACGAGGTGTTCAAGGACAAGGTCACGCGCGAGCCCAGCATCGAGTCGCTGCGCCGCCAGGCCATCGCCGACGGCATGCGCCCGCTGCGCCTGGCCGGCGCGCTGCGCGTGGCCGAGGGGCTGACGACGCTCGAAGAAGTGACCGTCGCCACGCCGCCGCTGGATTAGCGTTAGCGCGCCCGCATGCGGGTTTGTACGGTAGGTGAAATCCACATCGGACCGCGGGTGTATTCACCCCACAATCCGCCAGTCGAAAAATCACACGACTGGAGAGACTGAAGTGAAAATCAAAAGTCAAAAGGACTTCTTCGCCGGGCTGATGTTCACCGTCGTCGGCGTTGCATTCTCGGTGGGGGCCACTACCTACACTGTCGGCAGCGGCGCGCGCATGGGGCCGGGCTACTTCCCGCTGATGCTGGGCATCCTCATGGCCATCCTCGGCCTGGCCATCGGCTTCAAGGCGCTGACGGTCGAGACGGCGGACGGCGACAAGATCGGCAAGTGGGCCTGGAAGCCGCTGGTCTGCATCATCGCCGCCAACCTGGTGTTCGGCGTGCTGCTCGCGGGGCTGCCGAGCATCGGCTTCCCGGCGTTCGGCCTGATCGTCGCCATTTACGCGCTGATTTTCATCGCCTGCCTGGCCGACAACCGCAAGTTCAATTTCAAGGAAACGCTGATCCTCGCCACCGTGCTGGCGGTGGGCAGCTACGTGGCTTTCGTGTGGGCGCTCAAGCTGCAGTTCCCCGTGTGGCCCAGCTTCATCACCGGTTGAACGGGCAGGAGAACTGATTCATGGATTTGTTTGCCAATCTCGCGACCGGCTTCGGCGTCGCGTTCACGTTCCAGAACCTCATCTACTGCTTCGTCGGCTGCCTGCTGGGCACGCTGATCGGCGTGCTGCCGGGCGTCGGCCCCGTGGCCACCATCGCCATGCTGCTGCCGGCCACCTACGCGCTGCCGCCGGTGGCGGCCCTCATCATGCTGGCCGGTATCTACTACGGCGCGCAATACGGCGGCTCCACCACCGCCATCCTGGTCAATCTGCCGGGCGAATCGTCGTCGGTGGTGACGGTGATCGACGGCTACCAGATGGCGCGCAAGGGGCGCGCCGGGCCGGCGCTGGCCGCCGCGGGCCTGGGCTCGTTCTTCGCGGGCTGCGTGGGCACGCTGATCCTGGCCGCGTTCGCCGCGCCGCTGACCGAGGTGGCGTTCAAGTTCGGCCCCGCCGAGTACTTCTCGCTCATGGTGCTGGGCCTGATCGGCGCCGTGGTGCTGGCCTCGGGCTCGCTGCTCAAGGCCGTATCCATGATCGTGCTGGGCCTGCTGCTGGGCCTGGTGGGCACGGACGTGAACTCGGGCGTCGCCCGCTACAGCTTCGACATTCCCGAACTCACCGACGGCATCAACTTCGTGGTGATCGCCATGGGCGTGTTCGGCTACGGCGAAATCATCGCCAACCTGGCCCATCCCGAGGACGAACGCGAGGTGTTCACCGCCAAGGTCGAGGGGCTGTTTCCGACCAAGGAAGACTTCAAGCGCATGATCCCCGCCGTGCTGCGCGGCACGGCGCTGGGCGCGGCGCTGGGCATCCTGCCCGGCGGCGGCGCGCTGCTGGCGGCCTTCGCCGCCTACACGCTGGAGAAGAAGACCAAGCTCAAGCCCGGCGAAGTGCCGTTCGGCAAGGGCAACATCCGCGGCGTGGCCGCGCCCGAGTCGGCCAACAACGCCGGTTCGCAGACTTCCTTCATCCCGCTGCTCACGCTGGGCATTCCGCCCAACGCCGTGATGGCGCTGATGGTGGGTGCCATGACCATCCACAACATCCAGCCGGGCCCGCAGGTGATGACCAGCAACCCCGAGCTGTTCTGGGGCCTGATCGCCTCGATGTGGATCGGCAATGCCATGCTGGTGATTCTGAATCTGCCGCTGATCGGCATCTGGATCAAGCTGTTGAGCGTGCCCTACCGCTGGCTGTATCCCTCCATCGTGCTGTTTTGCGCGGTGGGTGTGTATTCCACCAACAACAACACGTTCGACGTCTGGCTGGTGGGCTTGTTCGGGCTGATCGGCTACGTGTTCCACAAGCTCGGCACCGAGCCCGCGCCGCTGCTGCTGGGCTTCATCCTGGGCCCGATGATGGAGGAGAACCTGCGCCGCACGCTGCTGCTCTCGCGTGGCGAATGGTCGGTGCTGGTCTCCCGCCCGATCTCCGGGGGCCTGCTGGCCGCCGCGCTGCTGCTGCTCATCATCGTGCTGCTGCCGGCGGTGAAAAACAAGCGCGAGGAAGCCTTTGTGGAAGAGTGACCCCGGTACGCCGGGCGAAAGAGGAGAACGGCCCTGCGGGGCCGTTTCCTTTTGGGCGGCGCAAAGGCGCATGGAAAGCGGACTGCCGATAATCCCCCTCATGCAATTCGATTTTCGCAATCCCTATCTTTCCACCCGCGTGCCGGTGTTCGCGCGCAACGTGGTGTCCACCTCCCATCCGCTGGCCGCGCAGGCCGGCCTGCGCATGCTGTGGAAGGGCGGTAACGCGGTCGATGCCGCCGTGGCCGCCGCCGCGGCGATGACCATCGTCGAGCCGGTGAGCAACGGCCTGGGCAGCGATGCGTTCTGCATCCTGTGGGACGGCCGGGCGCTGCATGGCCTGAACGCCTCGGGCCGCGCGCCTGCCGCCTGGACGCCGGAATACTTCCGGCGCAAGTACGGGGCCGATGCGCAGCATCCGCCCAAGCGCGGTTTCGACGCGGTGACGGTGCCCGGTGCCGTGGCCGCTTGGGCAGCCCTGAGCGAGCGCTTCGGCAAACTGCCCTTCGCCGACCTGCTGGAGCCCGCCATCGACATCGCCGAGCGCGGCTACCTCGTGCCGCCCATCGTGCAGCAGAAATGGGCCGCGCCGGTGGACGAGCTGCGGTCGCTGCCCGGTTTCGCCCAGGCGTTCCTGCCGCATGGGCGCGCGCCGCAGGTGGGCGAGTTGTTCCGCTTTCCCGCCGCCGCGCGGGCGCTGCGCGCCATCGCGCAAAGCCACGGGCAGGCGTTCTACGGCGGCGAGATCGCCGAGGCCATCGAGGGCTTTTCCGCCGCGCACGGCGGCAGCATCACGGCGCGCGACTTCGCGGCCTACCGGCCCGAATGGGTCGCGCCCATCGGCCAGGACTACCGCGGCCATACGCTGCACGAGATACCGCCCAACGGCCAGGGCATCGCGGCGCTGATCGCGCTGGGCATCCTGCGGCAGTTCGACGTCGCCGCGCTGCCGGTGGACGGCGTGGCCTCGCAGCACCTGCAGATCGAGGCGATGAAGCTCGCCTTCGCCGACGTGTACCGCTACGTGGCCGAGCCATCGGCCATGGCGGTGACGGCCGCGCAAATGCTCGATGACGGCTACCTGGCCGCACGCGCGAAGCTCATCGACATGCAAAAGGCCCAGGACTTCGGCGCTGGCAGCCCCGTGAAGGGCGGCACCATCTACCTCACCGCCGCCGACGAAAGCGGCATGATGGTGAGCTTCATCCAGAGCAACTACATGGGCTTTGGCTCGGGCTGCGTGGAGCCCACGTTCGGCATCAGCCTGCAGAACCGCGGCCACGCGTTCGCGCTCGACGCCCGGGCCCGCAACCCGGCCAACGTGGTGGCACCGGGCAAGCGGCCCTTCCACACCATCATCCCGGCCTTCCTGACGAAGGATGGCCAGCCCGTCATGAGCTTCGGCGTGATGGGCGCCAACATGCAGCCGCAGGGCCACCTGCAGACGCTGGTGCGCATGCTCGACTACCGCCAGAGCCCGCAGGCCGCCTGCGACGCGCCGCGCTGGCGCTACAACGCGGGGCTGGATATCAACGTGGAGGCCACCATGCCCACCAGTACCGTGCAGGGCCTGGCCGCGTTGGGCCACCGCATGGAGGTGATCGACGATTCGTACCAGGACTTCGGCGCCGGCCAGTTCATCTGGCGCGCGGGCGATCCGGCCACGGCAGGCTACGTGGCCGCCAGCGACCCGCGCCGCGACGGCCTCGCGGCGGGCTTCTGACGCACCCCGGCATGGCAGTCGATTTACAGCCAAAAGTGCATCCAGCGCAGGCAGCACCTGCGGCGACAGCTACTAAATCAGTAGCAGACGGCCTGTTCCTCGCCCTGGCGGGGTCGATCGCCTTCTCGGGCAAGGCCATCATCGTCAAGCTGGCCTACCGCCATGGCGTGGACGCGGTCACGCTCATCATGTACCGCATGCTGTTCGCGCTGCCGGTGTTCGTGGCCATGGCCTGGTGGGCCAGCAGCGGCAAGCCGGCGCTGACCCTGCGCGACTGGCTGGGCGTGCTGGGGCTGGGCGTTGCCGGCTACTACCTGGCGAGCTTCCTCGACTTCGTGGGGCTGGCCTACATCAGCGCCAGCCTGGAGCGGCTCATCCTCTACCTCAACCCCACGCTGGTCATGGGGCTGGGCTGGCTGCTCTACCGCCGCCGCATCACGGCGCGGCAGGTGCTCGGCATGGCCGTGAGCTACTGCGGCGTGGTGCTGGTGTTCGGGCTGGAGCTGCACGCGCAGGGCGCGGATGCCGCGTGGGGAACGCTGCTGGTGTTCCTGAGCGCGGTGAGCTATGCCGTCTACCTGGTCTACAGCGGCGAGATGGTGCGCCGGCTGGGTGCGCTGCGCCTCGTGGGGCTGACCAGCACGGTAGCCTGCCTGTGCTGCATCGCGCAGTTCGCCGCGCTGCGCCCGCTCTGCGCCGCCGCCGTGGCGCCGCAGGTGGTGTGGCTGTCGCTGCTCAACGCGGTGGCCTGCACCGTGGCGCCGGTGCTGATGGTGATGATGGCCATCGAGCGCATCGGCGCCGGCATGGCGGCGCAGGCCGGCATGGTCGGGCCGCTGTCCACCATCTTCATGGGCATCGTGATCCTTGGCGAGCCGTTCACGCCATGGATCGCGGTGGGCACGGCGCTGGTCATCGCGGGCATTTTCGTCTTCACGCGCAGCCCGCGCTGACGCGGTTCACTTGCGGGCGGCGAGCCGCTGCGCCACTGTCACCGCGGGCTTGCCCGTGTACGGGTCCAGCCGCTGGCCCATGGCCTGTTCGAGCTGGTCCAGCCGCGCCTGCGCGGGCGGGTGGGTGCTGAGGGTGAGCGTGAACATCGGGTTGTCCGGCGTGGCCGTGCGTAGCTGCTGCAGCACCGCCACCAGGCCATACGGGTCGAAGCCCGCGCGCGTGGCCAGCGCCACGCCGTTGCGGTCGGCCTCGAACTCGTCGCTTTGGTCCAGCCCGCGCGAATACAGGTTGCGGCCCAGCGTCAGCAATTGCGCCGACACCGCGCCGCCCAGGTTGTTCTTGAGCTGCGACGCCGCCAGTTGCGTCAGCAGCCCCGTCTGCGCCGACTTGCGCATGGCTTGCAGGTGGTGCTTGGCGGTGACGTGGGTGATCTCGTGCGCCAGGATGCCGGCCAGCTCGGACTCGTCCTTCGTGCTGTCCACCAGGCCCTTGGTCACGAACACGTAGCCGCCGGGCGCGGCGAAGGCGTTGAAGCCCGGGTCGTCGAGCACCACGAAGGTCCAGGGCAGGGTGGGCCGCAGCGACTGCAGGCTGATCCAGCGGCCCAGTTGGTTCACGTAGCGCTGCAGCGCCATGTCGGGATGCAGCGGCTTGCTGCCCAGCAGCACGGCGGCGAGCTGGCGACCGATCTGGATCTCGCGCGCCTCGTCGATCTGGGTCACCGACTGGCTGAGCATCTGTATCAGTTCGTCGGGCTGCGCGCCGCCGCTGTTGCCACCGCCGCCCAGCACGCTGCTCAGTATGTTCGCCGGCGCCGAGCCGTCGCCCCCGCCGCGCAATGAATTGAGCAGCCCGCCCAGTTGCGCGCTGGCGGGCATGGCGGCCAGGCCCGCGCATGCCAGCGCCGCGGTGGCGGCCAGCGTGCGCAGGCGCCGGGTCTTTTGCGTGATCTCGGGGCCTATGCAAACAAGGATGCACAGGCGCTGCGCCCAAAGGCAAAACGTCTCGCCTGAACCTGTTTTGCGTAAGTCGTGCTTCTGCTGCTCTTGCAGGGCGGTGCTCCTCATTGCCTGTACTCGTTGTCGTGCTGCCCGCCCGCCGGGGCGGCGGGCCGCGGCTCGGGCAGGGAATCGACCTTGTGGCTCGCCAGCGGGGCCTGCGCGGCGAACTGCTGGGCCTGCCTGGCGGACAGGCGCAGCTTCTCGGCCTGGTCCACTGCGTCCAGGTTGGGCTGGGCGTTGGCGATGTCCTCGGCGCCCAGGCCGCGTATGCCTACCGTGGAGGTGGCCGTGGTGGTGGTGCTGCGCGAGCCGCCGCCGAACAGGCTGGCGAGCCCGCGCAGCGCATTGCCGCCGGCATCTGCGCCGGATGCCGCCGCGGCGGAGCCGCCCTGCGCTCCCAGGTCGAACATGTGGACCCAGCCCGTGGCGCCTTGCGCGGTGCGCACCTGCACCCAGGCGCCCTGGCGTTCGCCCGCGCGCGTGAGCGGCGTCTGCGCCGGCAGCGCGCCCAGGCTGCGCGCGGTGTCGCCGGGGGTCTCGCGCAGCTCCACCGCGCGCTTGGCGACGACGGCGTCACTGTTCTGCGCCTGCGCAACCATGGCCCATGCCCAGCCGGCCAAGCACAGCGCCAGCGTTTTTCCATGCCACTGTTTCATGCAGATGCTCCCCATCTATGATTGCCGCGCCACATCGGCGCAAACAGCAGGGGGATTGTTATGGATTTGGGCATCGCAGGCAAATGGGCGCTCGTGGGCGGCGCGAGCAAGGGCCTGGGCTACGGCTGCGCGCAGGCGCTCGCACAAGAGGGTGTCAATGTGCTCATGGTGGCGCGAGGCCAGGAGACGCTTGCGCAGGCCGCTAGCAATTTAAGAGCGCAGGCATTGCCGGGGGGCACCAGCGTGGAATATGTCACGGCGGACATCACTACGGCGGCGGGGCGAGCGGCCATCTTCGCGCACCGGGCGGCTTTTGACATTGTGGTCACCAACGCGGGCGGCCCGCCGCCGGGCGACTTCCGCGACTGAGGCCGCGAGGACTGGATCAAGGCCGTGGACGCCAACATGCTCACGCCCATCGAACTCATCAAGGCCACGGTGGACGGCATGGCCGCGCGCGGTTACGGGCGCATTGTCAACATCACCTCCAGCGCGGTGAAGGCCCCCATCGACATCCTGGGCCTCTCCAACGGCGCGCGCAGCGGGCTCACGGGCTTCGTCGCGGGCCTCGCGCGCAGCGGCATCGCGGCCAAGGGCGTGACCATCAACAACCTGCTGCCGGGCTCGTTCGACACCGACCGCCTGCGCTCCAACTTCGACGTGGTGGCCCAAAAGACCGGGAAGGACCCTCAGGCCGTGGCCGTAAGCCGCGCCAGACTCGTGCCCGCAGGCCGCTTCGGAACGTCCGAGGAATTTGGCGCCGTCTGCGCCTTCCTGTGCAGCCTGCAGGCCAGCTACCTCAACGGGCAGAACATCCTGCTCGACGGCGGAGCGTTTCCGGGCACGTTCTGAGCGCCCCAGGGCTGGGCTGCGCCCAGCCCGCCCCCCGAGGGGGAGCAGGCAAACTTGGGGCGGCCCGGCGTTTTGTTTCTCATGAGCCACATGCCCCATCCCGCCATCGATTGCTGCCGCAAATGAACCTGGAAACGGGTGGTGGCAGAACATGCCTGACGCATCGGGGCGCGCGCATGAACGTGGTGGCCGCGCCGTCAGTGCAGCGCCGACGCCACGATGCTGCCCACGATCAGCACGAAGGCCAGCGCGTGGTGCCAGGCCGGCGTCTCGCCGAGGAACAGCACCGACAGCAGCGCCGCGAACAGCGGCGTGAGGTTGACGAAGAAGGCGGCGACCGACGGGTCGGAGCGCTGCACGCCCGCGCCCCAGCAGCGGAAGGCCAGCACCGCCGGCCCGGCGGCGATGAACAGCACCATCGCCACCAGCGTGGCGCTCCACTGGATGGGCGGCGCACCCAGCGCCCATTCGCCGGCCGCGAACAGGCCCGACCAGGCCACGCCCGGCACCACCTGGGCGAGCAGGAAGGCGGCCCAGTCGGCGCGCACGGCCTCGGGCTCGTGGCGCTGGATCAGCAGCCAGCTGTAGAACGCCCAGGCCAGCGCGGCCAGCAGCACGTATACGTCGCCCGGCACCAGCCGCAGCGCGCGCAGGTGGGCCCATTCGCCATGCGAGAGCACCACCAGCACCCCGGCGATCGACAGCGCCGCGCCGACGACCTGCCGGCGCGTGATGCGCTGGCCGAAGAACAGTGCACCCACGGCCAGCATCCACAGCGGCATGCTCGACGCCACCAGCGTCACGTTGATCGGCGAGGAGGTCTTGAGCGCCAGATACTGCAAGGCGTTGTAGCAGCCCACGCCGAGCAGACCCAGCGCCGAGAAGCGGCGCCAGTGCCGCCACAGGCCGCCCGCGGGCCGCAGCACCCAGCCGCCCAGCGGCAGCAGCAGCACCAGCGCCACGGCCCAGCGCAGCAGGTTCAGCGTCATCGGCGGCACCAGCGGCGCGGCCATGCGGCCCAGCACGGCGTTGCAGGCCCACATCAGCGGCGGCACGGTCAGCAGCACGATGGTGCCCGGCGAGAGTCGGTGTGTTTGCGTCATGGGCCGGCACTCTACCAAGCCGGGGTTCCGGGGCATGGCGCGCGCTCCTGCGGCGCGGTGCAGTTCATGGCACGATGCGGGCCTGCCTTTGTCGTTACATCGTTCCAGGAGACTTCCAGCATGACCATCGCAGTACGCATCGACCGCAACGGCGGGCCCGAGGAACTCCAACTCGTCGATGTGCAGGTCGGCGAGCCCGGCCCGGGCGAGATTCGCATCCGCCACAAGGCCGTGGGCCTGAACTTCATCGACACCTACCAGCGTTCGGGCCTGTACAAGCTGCCGATGCCGCTCACGCTCGGCATGGAGGGCGCGGGCATCGTCGAGGCCGTGGGCGCGGGCGTGACGCACCTCGCGCCCGGCGACCGCGCAGCCTACGCCGGGCAGCCGCCCGGCAGCTACAGCGAGGCGCGCGTGATGCCGGCGCAGAACGTCTGCAGGCTGCCCGACGCGATCAGCTTCGAGACCGGCGCGGCCATGATGCTCAAGGGCCTGACGGCGCAATACCTGCTCAAGCGCACCCGGCCCGTGGAAGGGCTGGAGCCCGGCGACTTCGTGCTGTTCCACGCCGCCGCCGGCGGCGTCGGGCTGATTGCCTGCCAGTGGGCGCGCGTGCTGGGCCTGCGCCTGATCGGCACGGCGGGCAGCGAGGCCAAGTGCCGGCTGGCGCTTGCCAACGGCGCGGAGTTCGCCATCAACTACGCCACCGAGGACTTCGCCGCCCGCGTGAAGGAGATCACCGGCGGCGAGGGCGTGAAGGTGGTGTACGACTCGGTGGGCAAGGACACCTGGGACAAGTCGCTCGACTGCCTGCGCCCGTTCGGGCTGATGGTGAGCTTCGGCAACGCCTCCGGCCCGGCGCCGGAGTTCTCGCCCAGCATCCTGGGCGCGAAGGGCTCGCTCTACGTCACGCGGCAGACGCTGTTCAGCCACATCAGCTCGCGCGAGCGCACGCAGGCCATGGCCGACGACCTGTTCGACGTGGTCACCAGTGGCAAGGTGAAGATCCACATCGACCAGCGCTACCCCCTGGTCCAGGTGCAGCAGGCGCACCGCGACCTGGAGGCGCGCAAGACCACGGGCTGCACCATCCTCACGCTGTGACGGCGGGCCTGCTCGACGCCGACTGGCATGCCGCGCTTGCCGCACAGGCGCAGCAAGCGCCGCGCCGCCCGCGCGTGCCGCTCCATGCAGGCGGCGTGGCGGTGGGCTCGGTGGAAGACGGATTTTTAAACCAAATTGCCCCCCAGCGCAGGAAATACGGGAGGTTGCAGCTATCGAAAGATGAGCATCCACCATTCGGCTGGCACTTGTTGGGCGAACCCACGCAGGCGCTCGACGCGCTGGCGCACGCGCTGCGCGAGCAGGGCCTGGCCGGCGCCTGGCGCAATGAGCAGCTCGCCGTGGCCGACGCGCAAGGCCGCCGCGTGGCGACGGTGGAGCGCGCGGCGGTGCGACCCCTGGGCATCGCCACCGCCGCCGTGCACCTGGCGGCGCGCGCGCCCGACGGCCGCCACTGGGTGCAGCAGCGCGCGCTGGACAAGGCCACCGATCCGGGCCTGTGGGACACGCTCATGGGCGGCCTGGTCAGTGCCGCCGACACGCTGCATGACGCGCTGGCGCGCGAAACCTGGGAAGAGGCCGGCCTGCGGCTGGAGCAGTTGCGGGGCGTCGCCCGCGGCGGCACGCTGCCGGTGCGCCGCCCCAGCCCCGACGGCGCGGGCGCCGGCTACATGGTGGAGGACATCGCCTGGTTCCACGCCACCGTGCCCGACGGCGTGGCGCCCTGCAACCAGGACGGCGAGGTGGCGCGGTTCGCGCTGCTGGAGCCCGCGGAGCTGGAGCAGTGGCTCCTGCAGGGCCGCTTCACGCTGGAGGCGGCGCTGGTGCTGGCGCGGGCAGAACCCCTCTTCATGCTATCGAATAGATAGCTGCTGGCGCTTGCCATGCTTGCGCTGGAGGCCATTTCTGCACTGTCCGCACCCGCGAAGCGCCTGCACGGCTTCTCCTGCTTGCGGTCGGCCCCGCCTCCTGTGCCGGGCGCCTGCGGCAGCGGCCAGACTGAAACAATGAGGCTTGCCATCAGCGCCCGCGCCGCACGCGCAGCAGCTCGTCGAGGATCAGGCAGGCCGCGCCCAGCGTGATGGCGCTGTCGGCCAGGTTGAAGGCAGGGAAGTGCCGCCCGCCCAGGTGGAAGTCCAGGAAGTCGACCACGTAGCCGTGCATCATGCGGTCCACCACGTTGCCGATGGCGCCGCCCATGATGCTGGAGAGCGCGAAGGCGAACAGCCTCTGTCCGCTGTGCCGGCGCAACTGCCACAGGATGAACAGCACGGCGGCCATGCCGATGCCGATGAACAGCCAGCGCTGCCAGCCCGCGCCCCAGGCCAGCAACGAGAACGCCGCGCCGCTGTTGTGCGCGCGCACGACGTTGAAGAAGCTGGTCACGTGGGTCGCGTCGCCCAGGCGGTAGAAGCCCAGGATCAGCGTCTTGGTGAACTGGTCCAGCGCCAGCACGATCACGGCCCAGCCGAGCCAGGGCCACATGCCGGCGGAGGAGGGGGCACCGCGGGCCATCAGGCGAAGGTCCGGGTTTCGCCGGGGCCGAACAGGTTCCTGATGGCGCGCGCGCTGAGCGTGGGGTGTGCGGGGTCCTGCCCCACGTCCTCGCCGTAGTGCCAGGTGAATTCACACTTGCGGCCCGGCGCCACCGTGGTTTGCACGGCCAGCGCGTCGCCAGCCGCCACCTGGGCCTGCGAGGTAATGGTGACGTACTTCAGGTCCGCGCCCAGGCTCGCGAGCAGCGCGTGGTCTTCCGGCGCGGCAGTGATGGCCACGGCGGCCTGCAGCGACGAGCCCACCAGGCCCTGCGTGCGCACGGCCTCGATGTCCTTGTTCACCACATCGCGGATCTCGCGGATGCGCGCCCACTTGGCCAGCAGCGCCTCGGCGTCGCCGGGCGCGGGAACGTCCCAGAAGGTCTCGACGAAGATGCTGGGTGAGCGTGCGGGTGCGAACACCTGCCAGGCTTCTTCAGCGGTGAAGCTCAGGAACGGCGCCATCCAGCGCAGCATGGCCTGGGTGATGTGCCAGAGCGCCGTCTGCGCGCTGCGCCGCGCCAGGCTCTTGGCCGGGGTGACGTACAGGCGGTCCTTCAGCACGTCGAGGTAGAAGGCGCCCAGGTCCTCGCTGCAATACACCTGCAGCTTGGCGACCACGGGGTGGAATTCGTACACGTCGTAGTGCTTGAGCACGTCGGCCTGGAACGCCTGCGCGCGCGCCAGGGCGTAGCGGTCGATTTCCAGCATCTGTTGCAGCGGAACGGCGTCCTTGGCGGGGTCGAAGTCGCTGGTGTTGGCCAGCAGGAAGCGCAGCGTGTTGCGGATGCGTCGGTAGCCGTCCACCACGCGGGCGAGGATCTTGTCGTCGATGGCCAGGTCGCCCGAATAGTCCGTGGCGGCCACCCACAGGCGGATGATCTCCGCCCCCAGCTTGTTGCTGACCTCCTGCGGTGCCACGGTGTTGCCGAGCGACTTGCTCATCTTCTTGCCCTGGCCGTCCACCGTGAAGCCGTGCGTGAGCAGCCCCTTGTACGGCGCGCGGCCTTCGATGGCGCTGGCCAGCAGCAAGGAGCTGTGGAACCAGCCGCGGTGCTGGTCGTGGCCTTCCAGATACAGGTCGGCCTCGGGGCCGCTGTCGTGGTGCACCTCGGGGTGGGTGCCGCGCAGCACGTGGAAGAAGGTGGAGCCGGAGTCGAACCACACCTCCAGAATGTCGGTGCTCTTGGCGTAGTGCGGCGCGTCGGCGGCGCCGAGGATTTCTTCCGCGGTCACGCGGCTCCAGGCCTCGATGCCGCCTTCGGCGACGATGGCGGCGGCCTGGTCCAGGATTTCCATGGTGCGCGGGTGCAGCTCGCCCGTGTCCTTGTGCAAAAAGAACGGCAGCGGCACGCCCCAACTGCGCTGGCGGCTGATGCACCAGTCGGGCCGGCCCGCGATCATGTCGCGCAGGCGCGTGCGGCCGTTCTCGGGGTAGAAGCTGGTGTGGTCGATGGCCGCCAGCGCGGTCTGGCGCAGCGTGGCGGGGGGCTTGTCTTTCGTGAACACGCCTTCGCCCTCGTCCATGCGGACGAACCACTGCGCGGCGGCGCGGTAGATCACCGGGGTTTTGTGGCGCCAGCAGTGCGGGTAGCTGTGGGTGATGTCCTTCGTCGCCATCAGGCGGGCGGCCAGGCGCAACGCGTCGATGACGGCAGGCACTGCCTTCCAGATGTGCTGGCCGCCGAACAGCGGGAAGTCCGCCGCGTAGGTGCCGTTGCCCTGCACGGGGTTGAGGATGTCGTCGTAGGCCAGGCCGTTGGCGACGCAGGAGTTGAAGTCGTCTAGGCCGTAGGCGGGCGACGAGTGCACGATGCCGGTGCCGTCGGTGGCGGTGGCGTAGTCGGCCACGTAGACGGGGCTCATGCGGCGGTAGCCCGCGTCTGCGGCGTACAGCGGGTGCTGGAACTCGATGTGGTCCAGCGCCCGCCCCTGGGTGGTGGCGACGATCTGGCCTTGCAGGCCATAGCGCTCCAGGCACTGCTCGACCAGCGTGTCGGCCACGACCAGCAGGCCGCGGTCGGTATCGACCAGGGCGTAGTCCAGATCGGGATTGACGTTGAGCGCCTGGTTCGCCGGGATGGTCCAGGCCGTGGTGGTCCAGATGACGGCAAAGGCGTCCTTGGCGAGCTTCTCCAGGCCGAAAGCGGCGGCGAGCTTGGCGGGCTCGGCGCAGAGGAAGGCCACGTCGAGCGTGGTCGATTTCTTGTCGGCGTACTCGATCTCGAACTCGGCCAGCGAGCTGCCGCAGTCGAAGCACCAGTACACGGGCTTCAGGCCCCGGTACACGTAGCCGCGCTCCATCACCTTCTTCAGCGCGCGCAGTTCGCCGGCTTCGTTGGCGAAGTTCATGGTCTTGTACGGGTGCTCCCAGTCGCCCAGCACGCCCAGGCGCTTGAAGTCGGCCATCTGCTGCGCGATCTGCTCGGTGGCGAAGGCGCGGCTTCTGGCCTGCATCTCCTCGCGCGGCAGGTTGCGGCCATGCAGCTTCTCGATCGCGTTCTCGATCGGCAGGCCGTGGCAGTCCCAGCCCGGCACGTAGAGCGCGTCGAAGCCCGCGAGTTGGCGCGCCTTGGTGATCATGTCCTTCAGGATCTTGTTGACCGCGTGGCCGATGTGCAGCTTGCCGTTGGCGTACGGCGGGCCGTCGTGCAGGATGAACTTCGGCTTGCCGCGCCGCGCATCGCGCAGGCGCTGGTAGATGCCCTGTTCTTCCCATTGCTTCACCCAGTCGGGCTCGCGCTTGGGCAGGTCGCCGCGCATCGGGAAGGGGGTATCGGGCAGGTTGAGCTTGCTGCGGTAGTCGGTTTTCGCGTCGTCTGACATGGTGGGTCGATCCGGAGAGGGGTTGGGCGCTTCCGGCCCGCAGGCGGGCAAGGCGCAAGAGGAGGGGAGGGCCGGCCCCGGATCGGCCCGGCGCGCGGCGGCAGGAAGGCCGGCGCTAAATTCGGTCGCGCGTGGTCTGGCGGTGGGTTTGCGCGTGCATGGCGGTGAAGAACGCCCGCGCGTCCTCGCAGTCGCGCGCGATGCCCGCCTGCAGGGCATCCAGGCCATCGTATTTGCGTTCGTCGTGCAGTTTGTGCAGCAGTTCCACGCGCACGATTTTACCGTAGCCCCCTTCGGGGCCGAGTCCGGCGGGCCAGTCCAGGCAGTAGGTTTCGAGCAGCACGCGCCCGCCGTTCACGTCGTCCGGGTCCAGCGAAGGGCGCACGCCCAGGTTGGCCACGCCCGCCAGCGGCGCTGTGGCGAGGCCATGCACCAGCACCGCGAAGATGCCGCTGGCCGCGGGTTTCCAGTGCTGGAAGCGCAGGTTCAGGGTGCGGAATCCCAGCCCGCGCCCGAGCTTGCGGCCGTGCACCACGTGGCCGCTGATGGCGTAAGGGCGGCCCAGCAGGCGCGCGGCGTCGTCCATGCGGCCCTGGCCCAGCGCATCGCGCACGGCGGAGCTGGAGACGCGCAGGCCGTGCACTTCATAGCTCTGCATGCGCGCCACGTCGAAGCCCTGGTCCGTGCCTGCGGCGTCGAGGGTGGCGTAGTCGCCCGCGCGCTGCGCGCCGAAGCGGAAGTCGTCCCCCACCAGCACGTAGCGCGCGCCCAGGCCGCGCACCAGCACGGTGTCGATGAACTGCCGCGGCGGCAACGCCGCCATGCGCGTGTCGAATCGCAGCACCACGGCTTGGTCCACGCCGCAACGCGCCAGCGCGGCCAGCTTGTCGCGCAGCGTGCCGATGCGCGCGGGGGCGATGTCGGGGCGGCGCAGCAGGCCGGCGAAGTAGTCGCGCGGGTGTGGTTCGAAGGTCAGCACGCAGTTCGGCACGCCGCGCTGCACGGCCTCGCCGCGCAGCAGCGCCAGCATGGCCTGGTGGCCGCGGTGCACGCCGTCGAAGTTGCCGATGGTCAAAGCGCAGGCGGGCGCGATGCCGGGGTGGAGGAGGCCGCGGAATACCTTCATGGGGACGGTATCGTTTTGATAGCACGCAGCGCCCGTTGCACAAGCGCGCATGACCAATTTGTCATGAAAAGAGGGTATATTGTGACCTAGCGGGCCTGGCATGGAATTTGCCGGGCGGCAAGATGGATCCGCATTCTCCGAGTCAGTGGTCGTTCACCGCATTGTTGATGGAGGCGTGTTTTGAAGGTCTTGAAGTTGTCGGCCCAGGGGTTGCCCCAGTCCTGGATTTCGCTGGAGCAGGCGGTCATCCACTATGCTGCGGACGAGGTGCGCTGGGAGTCCGGTGGCGAGATCGCGGTGTTCCGCGGCGGCCACAACGCCATGACCGGCGAGCAGTCGGTGATCGCGGTCAACAGCATCATCGGCACGCGCGGCGTGCCGCGCATCAACCCCTACGAACTCAAGCCGGGCCTGACCAACGGCAAGCTGTTCGCCCGCGACCGCAACGTCTGCGCCTACTGCGGCGAGCATTTCCACGAGACCGAGTTGACGCGCGAGCACATCATCCCCTTTGCCCAGAACGGCATCGACACCTGGATGAACGTGGTCACCGCCTGCCGCGCCTGCAACCACCGCAAGAGCAGCCGCACGCCTGAACAGGCGGGCATGCCGTTGCTTTACACGCCCTACGTGCCCAGCCTGTGGGAAGACTTCATCCTGCGCAACCGGCGCATCCTGGCCGACCAGATGGAGTTCCTGATGGCGCACGTGCCCAGGTCGTCGCGGCTGCTCGACTGACCGCGCAGCGCGCCCCGGGTTCGTAGCAAAGACCTGCGATACCCGCCAGGGCGCATGGACATCATCCATAAGACCGTATCCGCGCTCACCGCGCAGGCCCTGGCGTTCGGCGCTACGGCGCCCCGCGCATGCACCGGCCCGGTCCGCGGCGGCGCTGAAGTGAAGCGCTCCCCCAGGCTTGCCCACTGCGTGTGGCCGCCAACCCCCTCGCCGGGGGCGATGCCGGCGGCCCGGCAAAGCCGGTTGCGCGGTATCCCTGGCCTCGGGTGCGCCAGTTTCATGCGATGCGGGTGGCGCGCAGCGCGGTGGAGCAACTGACATGAACCAGAACCACGGGTTTCCCAACTTTGCCGCCCATTGCCGCAGGGCGCGCCCGCCATTGCGGTCTCTACGTATGCCGCGTCCGCGCGGATAAAAATAGAATCACGGGCTCGCCCTGTCGATGACAGGTTCCCGCACCGCCTGCGCCCGCCGTCCGCGCGGCGGGCCTTTCCCGGAGACAAAACCACCATGCGCATTCGCTTGCATTCCCGTCGCTTCGTCCTGGCCGCTGGCATGGCTGCGGCCTTTCTGGCCGCGCCCGCGCTGGCCCAGCAGGCCAGGGAGGTGAAGATCGGCTACGCTCTGGCCATCAACTCGCACTACGGCGCCGCCGCCAACGCCTGGGCCGAGTTGGTGGAGAAAGCCACGCATGGCGCGTTCAAGTTCAAGCAGTTCCCCTCCAGCGCGCTGGGCGGCGAGCGCGAACTGATCGAGGGCCTGCAACTCGGCACGGTGGAGGCGGTGATCGTCTCCACGGGCGCTCTCAGCAATTTCGTGCCCGACGTGGGCGTGGTCGATATCCCGTTTCTGTTCCGCGATACGGCCCATGCGCGCGCCGTGCTCGACGGCCCGTTCGGCCAGGACCTGCTGGGCAAGTTCCAGAAGCGTGGCCTGGTCGCGCTGGCCTGGGGCGAGCAGGGCTTCCGCCACCTGACCAACAACAAGCACCCGGTGAAGGCGCCCGCCGACCTCAAGGGCCTGAAGATCCGCGTGACCGAGAACCCGGTGCACATCACTGCTTTCCGCACCCTTGGCGCCTCGCCCACGCCGATGTCGTGGCCCGAGGTGATCGGCGCGCTGCAGCAGGGCACCATCGACGGGCAGGAGAACCCGATGTCGGTGATCGTCTCGGCCAAGCTGCCGCAGGTGCAGAAGTACCTCACGCTCACGGGCCACGTCTACGCGCCGATGGCGCTGATGGTCTCGTCCGCGTTCTGGGGCGGCCTGAACGACGCGCAGAAGGCCGCCTTCACCGAAGGCGCCAAGGCTGGCGCGCTGGCCTCGCGCAGGTTCGTCGACGACGTGGAGCAAAAGGGCCTGGCCGAGGTCAAGGCTGCCGGCATGCAGGTGGTCGAATCGGTGGACAAGGCCGCCTTCCAGGCCGCGCTGGAGCCGGCCTACAAGCAGTACGCGGGAAAGTTCGGCCAGAAGACGCTGGACCAGATCACCGGCACCAGGTGATCGATACGAGAAGCGCCGCGCGCCGCCGCCCGCCCGGCCACGCGCCGGGCCTTTTTCCGCCTTTCGCTCTTCAGGAATAAACGGCGCGCGCCGCGCCAACGACAACACCATGCTGAACCGCATCGAACGCGCCCTGGTGGCGGCCAACCGCTGGTTGCTCATCGTCTTGCTGCTGGCCATGGCCTGCATCGTCTTCACCAACGTGGTGTTGCGCTACACCACAGGCGATTCCATCGTCTGGGCCGAAGAGGTGGCGCGCCACCTGATGATCTGGGGCACTTTCCTCGGCGCGGGGCTGGTGCTGCGCTTCGGCGGCCACGTGGCCATCGACAACCTGCACCAGGCCGTGGGCGCGGCGCGCGCACGCTGGCTGCGCGGGCTCATCGTGGCGGGCATCGGCGTGTTCTGCCTGGCCATGACCTGGTTCTCGATCCAGTACGTCTGGGCCACGCGTTTCCAGACCACGCCGGCCACCGACATCCCGTTCGCCTACGTCTACGCGGCCATGCCCGCGGGCTTTGTGCTGCTGTTCGCGCACCTGCTGTTCATCGCGCGTGGCTACATCCGCGATGGCCGGTATGTCGAGTCCGACGAGATGGACGCCGAGTCCGCCGCCTCGCTCTGACCGGCAGGAGACACACGGCATGAGCATCACGCTTTTCATCGCCGCCATCGTGCTGATGGCGCTTGGCTTCCCGGTCGCGTTCGCGCTCGCCATGTCTGCCGCGCTGGCGGTCTTCGCCGGGGGGCGCTATCCGCAGCTTGTCGTGTTCAAGGAGATGTTCACGGGCATCGACAGCTTTCCGTTGATGGCCGTGCCGTTCTTCATCCTGGCCGCGGAGCTCATGTCCGGCGGTGCGCTCACCGTGGTGCTGCTGCGCTTCGCGGCGCAGTTCGTGGGCCACCTGCGCGGCGGGCTGGGGTACGCCAACATCCTTTCGCTCACGCTGTTCTCGGGCATCTCGGGCTCGGCGCTGGCCGACGCCGCGGGGCCGGGCTCGATGATGGTGAAGATGATGGACAAGGCCGGCTATTCGCGCGCCTACGCTGCGGCGCTGACGGCCAGCACGGCCATCGTGGGGCCGATCATCCCGCCCTCGATCATCATGATCATCTACGCGCTGCAGGACGAACAGGTTTCGGTGGGCGGGCTGTTCATCGCGGGCCTCATCCCGGGCATCCTGATCGCGCTGGCGATGGCGGTGGTCAACTGGCGCGTCTGCGTGCGGCGCGACTACCGCTCGCGCGAGCCGCGTCCCACGCCGCGCGCAATGCTGGTCAACAGCGTCAAGGCGATCCCGGCGCTGATGCTGGTGGTGCTGATCCTGGTGGGCATCCGCTTCGGCATCTTCACGCCCACCGAGGCATCGGTGGTGGCGGTGTTCTACGCGCTGGTCTGCGGCAAGTGGGTGTACCGCACGCTGGAATGGAAGGCGCTGCCGCACATCGCTGCGCGCTCCGCCCTGCTGACGGCCTCGGTGCTGCTGGTGGTCGCGGCCTCCGCCGCGTTCGCCTGGGTGCTGACCATCGAAGGGGTGCCGCAGCAGTTGGCCGAAGCCATCGTGGGCTGGAACCTGTCGTCCTCCACCTTCCTGATCGCGGTCAACATCCTGCTGCTGCTGTTCGGCATCTTCATGGAGCCGCTGCCGGGCGTGATGATCCTCGTGCCCATCCTGGCGCCCATCGCCGCCGCGCTGGGCATCGACCCGATCCACTTCGCGATGGTGGTCATCGTCAACCTTACGCTGGGCATGATCACGCCGCCCGTGGGCGGACTGCTGTTCGTCACGTCTGTCGCCACCAAGGTGCCGCTGGCCGCGCTCACGCGCGAGTTGCCGCCGTTCCTGCAGGCGCATCTGGTGGTGCTGGTGCTGCTGACCTTCGTGCCGGCGATCTCCACCTGGCTCCCGCACGTGCTGGGATTCTGATGGAAATGCTATACAAATAATAGCTGCCACCGCAGGTAGTAAAAGCGCTGCATGCCGATTCGGCTTGCAGCGCTTTTCGCATGGGGCGGCAGGCGAACACGCCCGCCGTGTTCTGCGTGTGCGCCAGCACTTCGCCCAGGCGCGCCAGCATGGCGTGCCGGCTTTTTGGGCCGCCCGTTCTGCAGACCCCGTCCGGGCGGCGACAATCCCACCGCAATGAAGAACATCGTGATCGTGATTTCGGGCGGCGGCTCGAACATGGAGGCCATCGTGCGCGCCGCGCAGCAGGAGCGGTGGGAGGAGCGCCACGGCGCGCGCATTGCCGCGGTGGTGAGCAACCGGCCCGACGCGGGCGGCTTGGCGCGGGCGCGGGCGCTGGGCGTGGCCACCGAGGTGGTGGATCACAGGGGGTTCGCGAGCCGGGAGGCGTTCGACGATGCGCTGGCTGCGGCGCTGGACCGCCACACGCCCGCGCTGGTGGCGCTGGCGGGGTTCATGCGCATCCTCACGCCGGGCTTCGTGGCGCGCTATGCGGGGCGCATGGTCAACATCCATCCATCGCTGCTGCCGGCTTTTCCGGGCCTGCACACGCACCGGCGCGCCATCGAGGCGGGCTGCCGCGTTGCCGGCGCTACGGTGCACCGGGTAACGGCGGAACTGGACCACGGCCCCATCCTGGAGCAGTCCGTGGTACCCGTCCTTCCCGGCGACACACCCGACGCGCTGGCCGCGCGCGTGCTGGCGCAGGAGCACGCGCTGTACCCGCGCGCGATCCGCGCGCTGCTGCGCGAGCCCGCCTGATGCGCCGCGCGGCAGGGGCTGCTGTGCTTCAAGCCAGGGCGCTGATCGCCAGGCCCTGCGCCTGCTGCGCCGCGCCCTGGGCCATGTGGTCGTATTCGCGGCGCGCCAGCTCGGCCAGGCGCGAGATGCCGATGTCGAGCGGGGAGGGCGCGGTGCCCTGCTCACCCTGTTGCGCCGTGGATGCCGTCGCATCGCCACTGCCGGCTTGCAGAGCGTCGGTGAGCTTCTGGGCGAAAGCCTGCGCCTCGTCGCTGCCGATGGTGTTGTCGCCGTTGGTGTCGATGTTGTCGAACAGCGCCTGCAGCGGATCGGCGGCTGAGACGACACCGTCCTCGTTCGTGTCGAGCGGGTCGTGGCTGCTGCTCGCGCTGCCCGATGCGCCGCCGCCGGCTGCCGCGGCGGGCGGGAGTGGCATCTGGGCACCCGCGCCTTGCGCATCGCCGCCGGCGGGCGAGGGGCGGCTGGCCGCAAATTCCGACTCGCTCAGCTTGCCCCTCCCATCGGTATCGAGTGCGGACAGCGTCTCTTCGGCGTCCGCGCCCGCGAGCTGCAACTCGCGCGGCCCATGCGCCGCCTGGCCGTGGCAGGCAGCGAGCTGGGGCTTGCCATCGCCCAGGACATCGCCATGCGCCACAAGGGGCCGGCTGTGGCTGTGCAACGAGGAGCCGCACGGCCGCATCGCCACGGTGGAACTGCCGCGCTGACGTGTTCCCGCCAGGCGGGAGCCGGATGGGACAATACGCCCCATGCATCCCAACGCCTTGCTGGACTCCTGCGCCGAACTGGTGGCGCGCGTGCTCCGGTTCGACCATCCCGCCGACGCCGTCGTCTCGCACTATTTCCGCGAGCACCGCAACCTGGGCCCGCGCGAGCGCGCCACGCTGGCCGAGACCGCCTACACCGTGCTGCGCAGGAAGCTGCTGTTCGAGCACCTCGCGCCCTCGGGCAGCGGGGCGCGCGAGCGGCGGCTGGCCATCCTGGGCTTCCATGGCCCGCGCGACTTCCTGAAAAGCGCGCTGAACCCCCGGGAGCGCCAGTGGCTCGACGCCTGCGATGCGGTGCGGACGCAAGACCTGCTGGAGCGCCACCGCCACAACCTGCCCGAATGGCTGGTGGCGCCGGTGAAGGCCCAGTTGGGCGGTGAATTCTGGCCGCTGGTGGACAGTCTGGCTGAGCCCGCGCCGCTCGATCTGCGGGTCAATATCTACAAGGAAAAAAGGGCGGAGGTGCAGGCGGATATTGCGAAGAAAGCTATTAAAACAGTAGCAACCAGCTATTCCCCCTGGGGCCTGCGTGTCGTCGGCAAGCCTGCGCTCGCCAAGCTCGACGCGTTCACCCGCGGCGCACTCGAGGTGCAGGACGAGGGCTCGCAGCTACTCGCCCTGCTGCTCGATGCCAGGCGCGGCGAGATGGTGGTCGACTTCTGCGCCGGCGCGGGCGGCAAGACCCTGGCCATCGGCGCCACCATGCGCAGCACCGGGCGGCTCTATGCCTTCGACACGTCGGCGCACCGGCTCGACGCGCTCAAGCCCCGGCTGGCGCGCAGCGGCCTCTCGAACGTGCACCCGGCAGCCATCGCGCACGAGCGCGACGAGCGCGTCAAGCGGCTGGCCGGCAAGATCGACCGGGTGCTGGTGGACGCGCCCTGCTCGGGCCTGGGCACGCTGCGGCGCAACCCCGACCTCAAGTGGCGGCAGTCGCCCGAGGCCGTGGCCGAGCTGGCGGCCAAGCAGACGGCCATCCTGGAGAGCGCGGCGCGCCTGCTCAAGCCCGGCGGACGGCTGGTGTACGCCACCTGCAGCATCCTGCCGCAGGAGAACGAGGATATCGCCGCCGCCTTCACGCAGGCGCATGGCGCCGACTTCGTCCCTCTTGAAGTCGTGGAGGTACTGACCCAACTGAAAGTGCCGGACGCCGCCGCCCTCTGCGCCGGACCGCACACGGGCGGCGAATACCTGCGTCTGTGGCCGCACCGGCACGGCACGGACGGTTTCTTCGCCGCAGCATGGACGAAGAAGGACTGATCAGGCTCCCAATGAGGCATGGTTTCACGGCAAATCCATGAAAACCTTGCGAAAAGCAAAACTTTTGCCGGCTTCTGCCCTCTAAAATACAAAGCGCTGCCGGTTGGCGGTGCCCGTTTCTTTCTTTGCAAAAGGCTTTGCGCATATGTTGCTACCCGACTGGGCCGTTCTGAACGCCGCCATTGACTGGCTGGCCCACGGTTTGTTGAATCTATCCTGGTGGGAGATCGTGCTCTACACGCTGGTCACCACCCATGTCACCATTGCCGGCGTGACGATCTTCCTGCACCGCACGCAGACGCACCGGGCGATGGAACTGGGGCCCATACCCTCGCATTTCTTCCGCTTCTGGCTCTGGCTGGGCACTGGCATGGTCACCAAGGAATGGGTCGCCATCCACCGCAAGCACCACGCCAAGTGCGAAACCACCGACGATCCGCACAGCCCGCAGGTCAAGGGCATCGACGCCGTCATGTGGCGCGGCGCAGAGTTGTACCGCGCCGAGGCCAAGAACGAGGACACGCTCGCCAAGTACGGCTCCGGCACGCCCGACGACTGGCTGGAGCGCAACATCTACAGTCGCTACAGTTGGCAGGGCGTGGGCCTGATGCTGATCCTGAATCTGGCGCTGTTCGGCGCCGTCGGCGCCGCCGTGTGGGCGGTGCAGATGGCCTGGATTCCGTTCTGGGCTGCCGGCGTGGTCAACGGTCTGGGCCACTTCTGGGGTTACCGCAACTTCGAGGCGACCGACGCCAGCACCAACCTGTTCCCCTGGGGCATCATCATCGGCGGTGAGGAGTTGCACAACAATCACCACACCTATCCGACCTCGGCCAAGTTCTCGGTCAAGCCCTATGAATTCGACATCGGCTGGGTCTACATCAGCCTGATGCAGAAGATCGGCTGGGCCAAGGTCAAGAAGACGCCGCCCCGGCTGCAGCATGGCGACATCAAGCCCGTGGCCGACGAGAAGACGCTGGAGGCGCTGATCGCCAACCGCTACGAGGTCATGGCCCGCTACGCGCGTGGCGTGCGCCGCGCCTGCAAGGACGAAATCGCGGCCCTGCACACCAAGGGTGCCGACGCATCATCGCTGCGGGCCGCCAAGCGCTGGCTGCACCGCGACACCGTCAAGGTGCCGGCCACCGCCCAGCCGCATCTCGCCCAGGCCCGCGCCGACTACCCGGCGCTCGACAAGATGCTCACCATGCGCGAGGAACTGCGCCAGATGTGGCTCAACACCCACCGTTCGCGCGAGCAGTTGACGCATGACCTGCAGGCATGGTGCCACCGCGCGGAAGAAAGCGGCATTGCCGCACTGCGCGAGTTCTCGGTGCGCCTGCGCTCCGTGCACATCTGATGCACCCGCTGCGCTGATCTGTGCTCACGAAGCCGTCTTTGGCGCGTCGCCGCCCGTTTGCGCCGGGCGTCCGTTTTGCCAGATGACGGCATACTGCCCGAGCTTCTGCTTTTTCTCCAGGCTGTTCGCAACAGCGGCCTGCAAGGCCTTGAGCATGATTTTCGCCTGGGGAGATGGCGGGGTGGGATGTAATGGTCATTACGCAGCCTCTTTCAACCTGGAAACAGCAGTTGACCGCTTTGCATCCCTTGCCAGGCCGCAGGAAATCAGGCGTTGCCGGCTTCGATGGGGTTCACCTCGTGGGTGAGAGCGCCATGCACCTGCCAGCACCGCGCTCGGGGCGCCATGCGGCGTTGCTCCTCCTTGCGGGAGTAGCCCGCGGCACCCCGATCATGGCACCGGCAGGCGCATCCAACTGCCGTTTCCAGGATAAATCAGCTCTACCCGCCAGCCATCGGCTCGCAAACTACGCACCAGCTTCAGGTAACTGCGCCCGGCAGCGTGGTTTCAAACGCAAAGTCTTCACGCTGCGCAATACAGGTTTCAATCTCGCTCAATGTCTGATTCAACGCCTGCCGTACTGTCCGACCCTTCGACCGAAGGCCGCTTCGTCACGTTTGCGGACTCGCCGTTCGAGCTGTTCCAGCCGTATCCACCGGCGGGCGACCAGCCGGCTGCCATCGACCAACTCGTGGAGGGCGTGAACGACGGCGAGGTGTTCCAGACCCTGCTCGGCGTGACGGGCTCTGGCAAGACCTTCACCATGGCCAACGTGATCGCGCGCCTGGGTCGTCCGGCCATCGTGTTCGCACCCAACAAGACGCTGGCCGCGCAGCTCTACAGCGAGTTCCGCACGTTCTTCCCGCGCAACGCCGTGGAGTACTTCGTCAGCTACTACGACTACTATCAGCCTGAGGCTTACGTGCCGCAGCGCGACCTGTTCATCGAGAAGGATTCCGCGATCAACGAGCACATCGAGCAGATGCGCCTGTCGGCCACCAAGAGCGTGCTGGAGCGCCGCGACGTGGTGATCGTGGCAACGGTCAGCGCCATCTACGGGATCGGCGCGCCGGAGGACTACACCCAGATGCGCTTCATCACCCGTGTGGGTGACAAGGTGGGGCAGCGCGACGTTATTGCCCGGCTGATCCGCATGCAGTACACGCGCAACGAGGCGGACTTCACACGCGGCACCTTCCGCGTGCGCGGCGACACCATCGACATTTTTCCCGCCGAGCATTCCGAGTTGGCGCTGCGTGTGGAGCTGTTCGACGACGAGGTGGAGTCGCTGCAGCTCTTCGACCCACTGACGGGCCGCATCCGGCAGAAGGTGTCGCGCTTCACGGTCTACCCATCGAGCCACTATGTCACGCCGCGCGACAAGGTGTTGGCGGCCGTGGACACCATCAAGGTGGAGTTGAAGGATCGCCTGGACCAGTTCGTGCGCGAAGGCAAACTCGTGGAGGCGCAGCGGCTGGAGCAGCGCACGCGCTTCGACCTGGAAATGCTCACCGAGGTGGGCCACTGCAAGGGCATCGAGAACTACACCCGCCACCTCTCGGGCGCGGCGCCGGGCGAGCCGCCGCCGACGCTGACCGACTACCTGCCCAAGGACGCGCTGATGTTCCTAGACGAAAGCCACGTGCTGATCGGGCAGTTGGGGGGGATGTACAACGGTGACCGGGCGCGCAAGACCACACTGGTCGAATACGGCTTCCGGCTGCCGTCGGCGCTGGACAACCGGCCCTTGCGGTTCGAGGAGTTCGAGCGCCGCATGCGCCAAGTGGTCTTCGTGTCGGCCACGCCCGCGGACTACGAGAAGACCCATGCGGGGAAAGTGGTCGAGCAGGTCGTGCGTCCCACGGGCCTCGTCGACCCCGAGGTAGAGGTGCGCCCGGCGACGCACCAGGTCGACGACGTGCTGCAGGAAATCCGCATCCGGGTGGAGAAGAACGAGCGCGTGCTCATCACCACACTGACCAAGCGCATGGCCGAGCAGCTCACGGACTACCTGAGCGACAACGGCGTGAAGGTGCGCTACCTGCACAGCGACATCGACACGGTGGAGCGCGTGGAGATCCTGCGCGACCTGCGCCTGGGGGCTTTCGACGTACTGGTCGGCATCAACCTACTGCGCGAAGGGCTGGACATCCCCGAGGTCAGCCTGGTCGCCATCCTGGACGCGGACAAGGAGGGCTTCCTGCGCGCCGAGCGCAGCCTCATCCAGACGATAGGGCGCGCGGCGCGCAACGTGCATGGCCGCGCGATCCTGTACGCCGACCGCATCACGGATTCCATGCGCCGTGCCATGGGCGAGACGGAGCGGCGGCGCGACAAGCAACTGGCGTTCAACCAGGCGCACGGCATCACGCCGCGCGGCATCGTGAAGCAGGTGCGCGACCTGATCGACGGCGTGTACAGCGAAAAAGCCGGCCAGGAAGCGGAACGCCTGCAGCAGAGCCGGCTCGAACAGGCCAGGGCCGAGGACATGGACGAGAAGGAGATCGCCCGCGAGATCAAGCGGCTTGAAAAGCAGATGCTGGAGCATGCACGCAACCTGGAGTTCGAGCAGGCCACCCGCGCCCGCGATCAACTGACCGCTTTGAAGGCCCAGGCGTTCGGCGCCGCGGGCGGCGATCCCCTGGAGCTTGGCAAGCGCCGCGCATGACCGGCAAGGCCAGGGGAGGGAAAAGTCTTGTTACCCGACAGAATCAATAGGGATTTGTGCTATACTTGAGACAAACACTCAAGAACAAGCCCCAGAAGAAGGGCCTTTTGTCAGCAAAAGGAAAACGGGCGGAGACGGTGCTCCGGTGTTTCCGGAGTGGTTCAGGAATGCCAAGCCAATCAGAAGGAGCTTGCGATGCGTCTCACTACCAAAGGCCGGTTTGCGGTCACTGCCATGATCGATCTGGCACTGCGCCAGAACAATGGCCCTGTCACCCTGGCCGCCATCAGCCAGCGCCAACAGATTTCACTGTCCTATCTGGAGCAATTGTTCGGCAAGCTGCGCCGCCATGAACTGGTGGAGTCTACCCGCGGACCCGGTGGTGGCTACACCCTGGGCCGCAAGGCGGCGGACATCACCGTGGCCGACATCATCGTGTCCGTCGACGAACCCATCGACGCGACACAATGCGGCGGCAAGGAAAACTGCCTGGGCGAGGCCGGGCGCTGCATGACCCATGAGTTGTGGGCGTCGCTGAACCAGCGCATGGTGGAGTTCCTCGATTCCGTGACGCTGCAAAAGCTGGTCGACGAGCAGATCGCCAAGGGTGTCCAGATTGAGGACAAGCCCGCTGTGCGCCGCGCGATTTCGTCCACTCCGGTGGTCAAGCCGATCCGCGTGAATGCGCCGAATTCAGTCTTCGCACTGGGCAACGTGTTCGCCAAGTCCTGAGTTGCGCGGGCCCCGCCGCCGGCAGGGGCCCGTGCTGATGGCACGGCAGCGCGCCGGTTTTGAATTCGCTCTCCACAAAAGATTTATCCGAGTCTGCCCCCCATGGATATGACGCCCCACTTTCCTATCTACCTCGACTATGGAGCCACCACCCCGGTGGACCCTCGTGTCGTGGACGCGATGATTCCCTGGCTGCGGGAGCATTTCGGCAATCCCGCTTCGCGCAGCCATGCCTGGGGCTGGGAAGCGGAAGAAGCGGTCGAAAAAGCCCGTGGGCACGTCGCAGCGCTCGTCAATGCAGACCCGCGCGAAATCATCTGGACCAGCGGTGCCACCGAGTCGGACAACCTTGCGATCAAGGGAGCCGCGCACTTCTACCAAGGGAAGGGCAAACATCTCATCACGGTCAAGACCGAACACAAGGCGGTGCTGGACACGATGCGTGAATTGGAGCGCCAGGGCTTCGAGGCTACCTACCTCGACGTGCAGGAAGACGGCCTGATCGACATGGACGTGCTCAAGGCTGCCATCCGGCCCGACACCATCCTGATCAGCGTCATGTTCGTGAACAACGAGATCGGCGTCATCCAGGATATTCCCGCCATCGGCGCGCTATGCCGCGAAAAGGGCATCGTTTTCCATGTGGATGCCGCGCAGGCCACCGGCAAGGTCGATATCGATCTGCAGACGCTGCCGGTCGACCTGATGAGCCTGGCTTCGCACAAGACCTATGGCCCCAAAGGCATTGGCGCGCTGTATGTGCGCCGCAAGCCGCGCGTGCGCATCGAGGCGCAGATGCACGGCGGCGGCCACGAGCGCGGCATGCGTTCGGGCACCCTGCCCACGCACCAGATCGTGGGCATGGGCGAAGCCTTCCGCATCGCACGCGAAGAGATGGCGCAGGACAACGCCCACGCGCGCCGGCTACAGCGGCGCCTGCTCGATGGCCTGCAGGACATCGAGCAGGTCTATATCAATGGCGACCTGGAGCGGCGCGTACCCCAGAACCTGAACATGAGCTTCAACTTCGTCGAGGGCGAATCGCTCATCATGGGTATCAAAGGACTGGCGGTATCGTCGGGCTCCGCCTGCACCTCCGCTAGCCTGGAGCCCAGCTATGTGCTGCGCGCCCTGGGGCGCAGCGACGAACTGGCCCACAGTAGCTTACGCATGACGATCGGCCGCTTCACGACCGAGGAGGAAATCGACTATGCCATCAGTGCCATCCGCCTCAACGTCGGCAAGCTGCGCGAATTGAGCCCACTATGGGAAATGTTCAAGGATGGTGTCGATCTGAGCACCATCCAATGGGCCGCGCACTGAAGCGCGCCGCGCCGGTTTTGATTTGTGATTTGAAGAGGCAAGCACCATGGCTTATTCCGACAAGGTCATTGACCACTATGAAAACCCCC
>NZ_JARGEN010000002.1:0-4663 GCF_029211125.1 Curvibacter soli | reverse complement strand
CTCCAGATCAGGGTCAACGCCGAAACCGGGGTCATCGAGGATGCCCGTTTCAAGACCTACGGCTGCGGCTCCGCCATCGCATCCTCGTCGCTGGTGACGGAATGGGTGAAGGGCAAGACGCTCGACGAAGCCGCTGCCCTGAAGAACAGCGTGATCGCCGAGGAACTGGCCTTGCCGCCCGTGAAGATCCACTGCTCCATCCTGGCCGAAGACGCCATCAAGGCGGCGGTCGACGACTACAAGAAGAAGCACGCTGCAGTGGCGGCGCTGGCTTGAGGCAGGAGGCGTTTCTATGGCTGTCACGATGACCGAGGCCGCCGCACGGCACGTGAGCCGCTACCTTTCCAGGCGTGGAAAGGGCGTCGGTGTACGACTGGGCGTCAAGACCACGGGTTGCTCCGGACTGGCCTACAAACTGGAGTACGTGGACGAGGCCGTGGCCGACGATGTGGTGTTCGAGGATCATGGCGTCAAGGTCATGGTAGATCCCAAGAGCCTTGCCTACATAGACGGCACGCAACTGGACTTCGTGCGCGAGGGCTTGAACGAGGGCTTTCGCTTCAACAACCCCAACGAGCGTGACCGCTGCGGATGCGGTGAGAGCTTTCGCGTCTGACGCCCGTGTCGTGTGAACGGCTCAACCGCCCGCACGGTCCGCCGTGCCGGCGGTTTTTTATTGAACTATGAACCTGCAATCTGACGATTTCGAGCTTTTCGACGTGCCAGCGCAGTTCGCGCAAGACCCGCAGGCACTGGCCGCCCGCTGGAAACTGCTGCAGCGCGAGGCGCATCCAGACCGCTACGCCGCACACGGTGACGCGGCGCAGCGCATGGCCATGCAGTGGTCCGTGCGCATCAACGAGGCATACCAGCGACTGCGCGATCCGCTGCGCCGTGCTGCATACCTGTGCGAATTGCACGGCGCGCCGGTCCAGGCGGAAAACAATACCGCCATGCCGGCAGCCTTCCTGGTGCAGCAGATGGAGTGGCGCGAGGCGCTTGACGAGGCGGATAGCGCGGCGGCATTCGACACATTGAGCGGCAAAGTACAGGCGGCGCAGGCGCAGGCGCAGGCGGCATGCGCGCGTCTGATCGATGCGGAGCATGACTACGCCGCCGCTGCACAGCAAGTCAGAGCCCTCATGTTCCTTGAGCGTTTTGCCGAGAGCGTCGAAGATCGGCGCGATCAATGGGGACAATAGGGCCCATGGCGCTTCTCCAAATTTCCGAACCGGGCCAGTCTCCGGACCCACATCAGCGGCGCATAGCGGTAGGAATCGACCTGGGCACCACGCATTCGCTGGTGGCCACCGTGCGCAACGGTGTGGCCGAATGCCTGCCCGACGCGCAGGGACGCACGCTGTTGCCCTCTGCCGTGCGGTACCTGCCGCAGAACGGCCCCCAGATCGGCTATGAAGCCCGGGATGCGCAGGCAGCGGACCCGGAAAACGTCATCGTCTCGGTCAAGCGGTTCATGGGGCGCGGGCTGTCCGACATTGCGCACCGCGACCAACTGCCCTACCGGTTCGCCGAGAGCCAGGCCAACGGCGCGATGGTCGGACTGAAGACCGTTGCCGGCGAGAAATCCCCCGTGGAGATCAGCGCCGAAATCCTGGCCACGCTGCGCTACCGGGCCGAGGATTCATTGGCCGGCGATTTGTATGGCGCCGTCATCACTGTGCCGGCCTATTTCGACGATGCCCAGCGCCAGGCGACGAAGGATGCCGCCAAACTTGCGGGCATCCATCTGCTGCGATTGGTGAACGAGCCCACGGCAGCAGCTATCGCTTACGGTCTGGACAACGCGAGCGAGGGTGTCTATGCCGTATACGACCTCGGTGGCGGCACCTTCGACATTTCCATCCTGCGGCTGACGCGGGGTGTTTTCGAGGTGATCGCCACGGGCGGCGATTCCGCATTGGGCGGGGATGACTATGATGCCGCGCTTGCGGCCTGGGTACTGGAAAAATGCAGCATCCAGCCGCAGACGCTCAGCGACAGAGCGACCCTGCGCGTGGCCTCCAGGGCCGCCAAGGAGGCGCTTACCACGTCGGAAAAGACCATGTTTTCGGCACTGCTCTCCGCCGGGCTTGTCTGCCGCGATGTCACGCGAGCGGACTTCGAGGCGGCCACCCGGCATTTGACCGAGCGTACGATTGCCGCCGTGCGCAAGGCGCTGCGCGATGCTCGCCTGCAGCGCGAAGACGTGCACGGAGTGGTGCTGGTCGGTGGCTCCACCCGCATGCCGCAGGTGCGGCGGGCGGTTGCCACGTATCTCGAGCGCGAGCCGCTCACTAACCTGAACCCCGACGAAGTCGTCGCGCTGGGTGCTGCCATCCAGGCCAATCAATTGGCCGGCAACAATACTGCGGGCGACCTGCTGCTGCTCGATGTGATTCCGCTTTCGCTGGGCATCGAGACCATGGGCGGGTTGGTCGAACGCATCGTGTCCCGCAATGAAACCATCCCGACCGCCAAGGCGCAGGACTTCACGACCTACAAGGACGGGCAGACTGCGCTGGCTCTGCACGTGGTGCAGGGCGAGCGCGACCTCGTGGCAGATTGCCGCAGCCTGGCCCGCTTCGAACTGCGTGGCATCCCGCCCATGGCGGCGGGGGCCGCGCGCATCCGCGTCACCTTCACGGTGGATGCGGATGGGCTTCTGAGCGTTGGCGCGCGCGAGCTGACCAGCGGCGTGGAGGCGCACATCGACGTGAAGCCGTCCTATGGCCTGACGGACGCGCAGATCGCCGCCATGCTGCAGGAAGGCTTTGCCACCGCCGGCCACGACATGCACGCCCGCGCGCTCGTGGAGGCCCGCGTGGAAGCCGAGCGCATGCTGGCCGCGACGCAAAGCGCACTGGATGCAGATGGCGACATCCTTTCCCTGGAAGAGCGCTTCGCCATCGAACGGCTCATGGCCGCGCTGCACTGCGCGAAAGGCGCGGACGATGCGAGGACCATCGACACTGCCACGCAGGCGCTTGCGAAGGGCGCCGAGGCTTTTGCCGCGCGGCGCATGAACCGCAGCATTCGCGAGGCGCTCGCGGGCAAGAGCGTGCAGTCATTCTGACCCGCTCCTTGGGACTGAAGGACAAACTAGATACATGCCAGTCATAAAAATACTGCCCCACAGCGAATACTGCCCTGGCGGTGCACAGGTGAGCGCACCTGCGGGTACCTCCATCTGCGAGGCTCTGCTCGACAACGGCATCGAGATCGAACACGCCTGCGAAATGAGCTGTGCTTGCACCACCTGCCACGTGATCGTGCGCGAAGGCTATGCCTCGCTCAACGAACCCGACGAAGCGGAAGAAGACCTGCTCGACCGCGCATGGGGGCTGCAGCCGCAGTCGCGGCTGTCCTGCCAAGCCATCCTTGCACAGCAGGACGTGACTGTCGAGATACCCCGGTACTCGATCAACCACGCCAAAGAAAACCACTGAAGACAGAGAGGAGCCCGCAATGACGCGCCAGATCGTGCTGGATACCGAAACCACGGGCTTATCGGCGGAGAACGGCGACCGCATCATCGAAATCGGCTGCGTGGAACTCGTGGGACGCAAGCTCACAGGCCACAACAAGCACTTCTACCTGAATCCCGAGCGGGCCATCCACGAAGATGCCATGAAGGTCCATGGCATCAGCAACGAGTTCCTGCTCGACAAGCCAAAGTTCGCCCAGGTGGCCGATGAGCTCATGGAGTACCTGCGCGACGGCGAGCTCATCATCCACAACGCTGCGTTCGACATCGGTTTTCTGAACAAGGAGCTTGCGCTGCTGGGGCGCGGTGCGCTGCTGTCGTACATCGCTGGCGTGATCGACACGCTCGCGCTGGCCAAGGAGGTGTTTCCGGGCAAGCGCAATTCGCTCGATGCGCTGTGCGACCGCCTGGGCGTGGACAACTCCGGGCGCACGCTGCACGGCGCGCTGTTGGATGCTGAGCTGCTGGCCGATGTCTACATCAACCTCACGCGCGGCCAGGACGCATTGCTGATCGAAGAGGCGGAAACGCCCGGCGAGACTGTCGTGGTGCACGAGCGCGTAGACCTTTCCCGCATCGTGCTGCCCGTGCTGGCCCCCAGCGACCAGGAACTGGCGGCCCATGATGCCGTGCTGGTGCAACTCGACAAATCGAGCGGCGGCACGGTCTGGCGAAAAGCGGCCCGAGCTTATGGCATAATTTAAGGCTGTTGTGAAAACAACGACGGGTGATTAGCTCAGCGGTAGAGCACTGCCTTCACACGGCAGGGGTCACATGTTCGATCCATGTATCACCCACCATACAAAGCAAGTATTCATGCCGCTTGCAACGGAAGTGCCTCCTGACAAGGAGGCGTTTTTTTAGTCAGTATGGGAAAAGTACGGAAAACAGTCCCGTACATCGGTGAACTGTCAGGCTGTCGTTTTTGGTTCGGTCCGACGTTTAAAGCAAGCGCCATGTCCTTGTGCGTCGCCTATTCCACCACTTCAGTCCACTTCAACCCATCGCCGCCTCCTCACGTCATGTCGATGTGAAGAATGGTCGAAATCCTTCAGGCTCAGCGGAAAGACGCTGGTGGCTTACCGCTTACGGCGCAGCCTACACAGGCCGTGCAGCACAAGTTCGACACTTCCTGAATGTAAGTGTTTGATTCCATTAGAAATGGATGTCAAACCGCAG
>NZ_JARGEN010000019.1 GCF_029211125.1 Curvibacter soli | reverse complement strand
CGCCAGGCTCATTGCTCAGTGGAATCACGAGCCCGGCTCCAGGCTCATACCTCGTTGGACAAGACTCGGCCGATCTTGTGGGCTGTAAATAACGGAAAATGGGTGCAAATACCAACAGATTGCCAACAGTTGACATGGGCGCGCGCCGGCTGGCCTTGCGTGCCGGAGCCGGCGTTGATAATCGGCCCGGCGCCCCCAGGTGCGGGGCGTCCCCGCTTTGTTTTTTTCCGAATCAGCCACCATGAGCAAACAAACCCTCTCCTTCCAGGCCGAAGTCGCGCAGTTGCTGCACCTGGTCACGCATTCGCTGTACTCCAACAAGGAGATCTTCCTGCGCGAGCTGGTCTCCAACGCATCGGACGCCTGCGACAAGCTGCGCTTCGAGGCGCTCGACCAGCCCGCGCTGTACGAAGACGCGCCGAACCTGGAGGTGCGCGTCACTTTCGACAAGGCCGCCAGGACCCTCACCATCAGCGACAACGGCATCGGCCTCTCCGAGCAGGAGGCCATCGACAACCTGGGCACCATCGCCAAGAGCGGCACCAAGGACTTCATGAGCCGCCTCTCCAGCGACCAGAAGGCCACCGCCTCGCAGCAGGGGCAGTTGATCGGCCAGTTCGGCGTGGGTTTCTATTCGGGCTTCATCGTGGCCGACCGGATCACCGTCGAGTCGCGCCGCGCCGGCCTGCCCGCCAGTGAAGGCGTGCGCTGGGTGAGCGCCGGCTCGGGTGACTTCGAGGTGGAGCGCATCGACCGCCCGCAGCGCGGCACCAGCGTCACGCTGCACCTGCGCGCCGACGCCGACGAGTACCTCAACACCTGGAAGCTGAAAGGCATCATCGCCAAGTATTCCGACCACATCTCTCTGCCCATCCTCATGCGCAAGGAAGAGTGGAAGGAAGGCGAAGAAGGCAAGGGCGGCGACATGGTGCTCACCGACGAGTGGGAGACCGTCAACCAGGCCAGCGCGCTCTGGACCCGGCCCAAGAAGGACCTCGCGCCCGAGCAGTACATCGAGTTCTACAAGCAGATCAGCCACGACAGCGAGCCGCCGCTGGCCTGGAGCCACAACCGCGTGGAAGGCAGCACCGAATACACGCAGTTGCTCTACATCCCGGCCAAGGCGCCGTTCGACCTGTGGAACCGCGACAAGAAGGCCGGCGTCAAGCTCTACGTCAAGCGCGTTTTCATCATGGACGAGGCCGAGGCCCTGCTGCCCGCCTACCTGCGTTTCGTCAAGGGCGTGGTCGATTCGGCGGACCTGCCGCTCAACGTGAGCCGCGAGCTGCTGCAGGAAAGCCGCGACGTGCGCGCCATCCGCGACGGCAACACGCGCCGCGTGCTGTCGATGCTCGAAGACCTGGCCAACAAGCAGAAAACCGGGCCTGAAAGCGGCGAAGGCAAGATCGACATCGGCTCGGGCGAGGCCGTGCCCGCGCCCACGCCCACGCAGGACGTGACCGACGTGGCGGACAAGCGCGCCGATGCCACCACGCCCGCCGCCGAGGCTGCCGCCGAATACGCCGACGAATCGGAGAAATACGCGCGCTTCTACGCCGAGTTCGGCGCCGTGCTCAAGGAGGGGCTGGGCGAGGATTTCTCGCACCGTGAGCGCATCGCCCGGCTGCTGCGCTTCGCCTCCACCGCCAGCGACACGGCGAGCGTGAGCTTCGCCGACTACAAGAGCCGCATGAAGGAAGGCCAGGAGGCCATCTACTACATCACCGCCGAAACGCTGGCCGCGGCCAAGAACAGCCCGCAGCTCGAAGTCTTCAGGAAGAAGGGCATCGAGGTGCTGCTGATGACCGACCGGGTGGACGAATGGGCGCTGGGCTACCTCAACGAATTCGACGGCACGCCGCTGCAAAGCGTGGCCAAGGGCGCGGTCGATCTGGGCCGGCTGCAGGACGAGGCCGAGAAGAAGGCCGCCGAGGAAGCGGCAGAGAGCTTCAAGCCCCTGCTCGCCCGGCTCAAGGACGCGCTGAAGGACAAGGCCGAGGACGTGCGCGTGACCACCCGCCTGGTCGATTCGCCCGCCTGCCTGGTGGTGCAGGAGCACGGCATGAGTACGCAGCTCGCGCGGCTGCTCAAGCAGGCAGGCCAGCAGGCGCCCGAAGCCAAGCCCATTCTCGAAGTGAACCCCCAGCATCCGCTCGTGAAGAAGCTGGAGACCGACGCCGTGCACTTCCACGACCTGGCCAGCATCCTGTTCGACCAGGCGCTGCTGGCCGAGGGTGGGCTGCCGGAGGATCCGGCGGCTTATGTGAAGCGGGTGAACGCGCTGCTGGTGTGACGCGGCCTGCGGCGTGCTGCTCGCATGCTGCTGGTGGGCAACACGCCTGCGCAACCGGCACACGCCGGGGCACGGTGGGCGCCCATCATCCTGGAAACGGCAGTTGACCGCTTCGTATCCCTTGCCAGGCCGCATGAAATCGAGCGTTCACGGCTTCGATGGGGTTCACCTCGTGGGTGAGAGCGCTATGCACCTGCCAGCACCGCGCTCGGCGCGCCATGCGGCGTTGCTCCTCCTTGCGGGCAGTAGCCCGCCGCGTCGTCGCGTCTTGCCTGGCACCCCAATCACGGCACCGGCAGGCGCATCCAACTGCCGTTTCCAGGATCATCGCTTCGGCGCTCGCCGCTCATGTCTCCATGGCCGGATGCATAAGCCCCGCTGCATCCAGCCATGGGCCAGCGCAGCTCCCTGGGCTGCGCCTCGCACCACTACCTCAAAAGAGACCAAAAACCGAAGCGCCGGAAAACGGCAGGCCCCTACCGCTCGACGGTGTCGGATGTGCTCTCGACAGGCCGGTCGGCCGCAACAACCCCCCTCGGGGCACCGAGCATTTCCTTGACCAGCGCGTAGCCCTGGGCCTGATTGGCGCGAATCGAAACATCCGAGAAATCGTAGTCCCGCCACGAGGGCTCATCGCCCACCCCCTTGCGCACGAAGCGCGTGATCTGCATCTTTGCGCCGTCGCCCATCAACTGGATATACCGGGGACGCTGCATGATCTTCTCGCGCTCCACCGGCTCGATCTCCTGCAGCAGGCTCTCGACCAGGCCGCGATAGGCATCCTTCAGTTCACGCATGCGCAGATCGCTGCGCACACGTTCCGAATACACGATTTCGTCACGGCGTGCCTGGATTTCCATCATGTTGGAAGGCAAGGAGGACTTCGCGCCCGCAAACAGGTCCACGATGAAGACCCGCTTGCCGTCCGGGCCGCAGCGGTCGAACACCAGATCGAGCGGCGAGTTGCTGACAATGCCGCCATCCCAGTAGGGTTTGCCGTCGACGAAGGTCCAGGAAAAACCGGGAGGCAAGCTGCCGCTGGCCAGAATATGGTCCGGCGTCAGATCGTCGACATAGCTGTCGAACACCTCGAGCTCGCCGGTCAGCACGTTGACCGCGCCGACCACGAGTCGCACCGGGCTTTCCTTGAGCGACGTGAAGTCCACGTACTTCGCCAGCAACTGCTTCATCGGCGACGTATCGTAAAAGCCGCTCCAGTTCCACGGCGCCACCCAGGGCTCTCCGAACGACGGCATCCAGCGCGGCCGGAAAAATTTCGGCACGCCGAACTGCAGGATCTGCATGGCGGTTGTGGCGCGCCGCATCGGCTCCGATAGCAGCGGCGAGGATGCCACCTGCAACTCCGACCAGAAGGCCTCCAGCGCGCCCGTGGCGTTGCGCGGATTGCCGGCAATGATCGCGCCGTTGAGCGCGCCAATCGAAATGCCTGCCACGATGTCTGGAAATATCTGCTCTTCCTCCAGCGCCTTGACCACCCCGCATTCGAACGCGCCGAGCGCACCGCCGCCCTGCAACACCAGCACGGTCTGCGTCGGCAGCTGGTCGAGCGCGACGTCCGGCTGCCGCAATATTTCCTTGTGCAGTTGCAGGTTGGTCCGGTAACGGATCAGCCCCTCGGCAAGACGCGTTTCCCCGGCCGGGCGGCCCAGCGAGAATGCTGCCCGCATCACGCTGTCCTTCAGGTAAAACAACGCAAAGGAGTGGTCTGCCAGCGAGCCGCGCATGATCCACTCGTCGGCGTCTTCCGGCGCGCCGAGCACGTCGAACCCGATGTCGCCGACTTCGCAAAAGAAATAGGACACCTGGTCATAGCGCATGCGGCGCCCCAGCATGTTCAGCGCGGCGAGACGCCCTTGCTTGACCGCGTTGTCCCAGTGCTCGATATGGCGCCGGCGGGAAAACACCGGGTCCAGAAAGCTCGTCACGTCGCCGGCCGCCCAGACGTTGGGCGCATTGGTGGCCAGCCGAGCATCAACCACGACCTGGCCCTCTTCGAGCGCAATGCCGCTGCCGTGGAGAAATTGCGTGGCGGGACGCACGCCCATGCAGGCCACCGCGAAATCGCACGGTATGCGCGCCCCCGAGCCAGTTTCGACTTCCCGGATTTTTCTTTCTCCATGAAACGCGACCACCGGCTCGTCGAGCAACACGGTCGCGCCTTGCTGGCTTGCGTACTGCAGGAAGAAATCAGACAGCATCGCCGATTCCAGATGCCGCAGCAGTCGCGTGTCCTCTTCCACGATGGTGACTTCGAGGCCGAGGTCGCGCAGCGTCATCGCGACCTCGATGCCGTGAAAGCTGCCGCCCACCACAACGGCACGCTTGGCCTTCGAGGCACGCTGCCGCAGGGCATCGCAATCGTCGCGCGACCTCAGCACATGAATGCCCGGCAGCGACGCACCGGGTAAAGCAATGGGCCGGGGCGATGCGCCGGTGGCGATCAGGAGTTTTTCATAATGAATCTGCCGCCCGGTCGAGGTTTCCACCCGTTGGCGGGCGGTATCGACCGAGAGCGCCGTGGTTTCCAGCGCGACCTCGATTTGCTGTTCGCGGTAATACTGCGCCGGATGAATGAGTATCTGCTGCACGTTGGCATCACCGAGCAGATAGCGCTTGGACAGCGCCGGGCGCTGATACGGCAGCGTCGATTCGGCCGACAGGATCAGGATGGAGCCGGTTGCGCCTTCCCGCCGCAGCGTCTCGGCTGCCGTCGCACTCGCCAGCCCTCCCCCGATCAAAAGGAAGTCGATTTTCTGATACGTCATCGAAAATATCCCGCCGCGCGCGGGAACGCCGAGTGGAGCAGCGCCGTTTGCGCCACGTCCTCGTGCGTCGTGAGGATGCCGTCGATGGTACTGCCGAGCATTGCATAGCAGGTCACCACGGCGACTTTCCCTTTCAGGTCACTCATCGTCAATCTTCCATGTTCTGGTTCAAGGGCACGCTTTTATCAGGATGCGAGGCAAGGGTTGGCCTGCCTATGCGGCCAGCGGCTCCTCCCCCATCGCCTCGATCTGCTCGCGCAGCATGTCCACCTGCCCGCGCCAGTAATCGCTGCTGCCGAACCAGGGGAAGTTGATCGGGAAGATCGGGTCGCTCCAGCGGCGCGCGAGCCAGGCGCTGTAGTGGATCAGGCGCAGCGTGCGCAGCGGCTCGATGAGTGCCAGCTCGCGCCGGTCGAAGGCGCGGAACTGCTCGTAGCCGTCCAGCAGCGCCGACAACTGCTGCGTGCGCTGCGGGCGTTCGCCCGACAGCAGCATCCACAAGTCCTGCACCGCCGGGCCGCTGCGGGTGTCGTCGAGGTCCACGAAGTGCGGGCCGCCGCCGGGTTTGTCGGTCGGCGTCCAGAGGATGTTGCCTGGGTGGCAGTCACCGTGCAGGCGCAGGAATTCAATACCTGATTGGCCTCTGGCGCCCGTATTGATTGCGCTTGCAGCTATCATTTTGAGAGCGCAGTCGCAGGCTGTGCGCCATTCGCCTTCCATGTCGAGTGGAATGGCGCGCTGTGCCAGCAGCCAATCGCGCGATGCGGTACCCAAGCTCTGCAGATCGAGCGCGGGCCGCTCGGCGAAGGGGCGCGCGGCACCCACGGTGTGGATGCGGGCCAGGAAGCGGCCCACCCATTCCAGCACCTCGAAATCGTCCAGTTCGGGCGGGCGTCCGCCGCGCCAGGGACTCACGCTGAATGCGAAGCCGCCGAAGTGGTGCAGCGTCGTGCCATGCAGCGCCAGGGGCGCGACCACGGGTACCTCGGCTTGCGCCAGTTCCGCCGCGAAGGCGTGCTCCTCAAGGATCTGCGCCGCGCTCCAGCGGCCGGGCCGGTAGAACTTGGCGACCACGCGCGTGCCGTCTTCGAGCGATGCCTGGTAGACCCGGTTCTCGTAAGAACTGAGCGCCATGAGGCGGCCATCGCCGTTCAGGCCTACTTGCGCCAGCGCGTCCAGCACCGCCGCAGGTGTGAGCGCTTCGTAAGGATGGGAAGAGGCGGCAGGCGCCGGCGGCAGGGTGGAAGGCATGCCCCGATTATCGGCGGGGCATGCGGCGCGCGCGCCCGAAGGTCAGACCTTCACGGCCAGCGCCACCTCGATGTTGCCGCGCGTGGCGTTGGAATACGGGCAGACCTGGTGTGCGGCGTCCACCAGCGCCTGGGCGCCGGCCTGGTCCATGCCGGGCAGGTTGACCGTCAGGCGCGCGGCGATGCCGAAGCCCTGCGGAATGGGGCCGATGTCGACCTCGGCGTCGATCGATGTGTCCGCCGGCACGGCGATCTTCTTCTGACCGGCCACGAGCTTCAGCGCGCCCATGAAGCAGGCCGAGTAGCCCGCGGCGAACAATTGCTCGGGGTTGGCGCCGCCGCCGGGGCCGCCCATTTCCTTGGGCGGCTTGAGATCGACGGCGAGCATGCCGTCGCTGGATGCGCTGTGGCCGTCGCGCCCGCCCGTGGTATGGGTGCGGGCGGTATAGACGACTTTGTCGAGGGTGGTGGGCATGGCGGCTCTCTCCTGTGGATGTCCGGCCCGGATGGGCAGGGCGGGTTGGTGAATCGGGTGTTCTTTCAGCCCGCGGGTTCGGCGGCGGATTGCGCCAACTGGTCGCGCAGGGCCTGCAACTGCTGGGTGAGCGCCGCCACCTGCGGTAGGGTGCAGCGGCTGGCTGCGAGCAGGCAGCCGGGGATGGCGGCGGCGCGGCCCTTGAGCCTGCGGCCCGCGGGCGTGAGGTGGATGCGCACGCGGCGCTCGTCGGTGCTGTCGCGCTGTCGCGCGACCAGGCCCAGGGTTTCGAGGCGCTTGAGCAGCGGCGTGAGCGTGCCGGAGTCGAGGAACAGCCGCTCGCCCAGCTCGGACACCATGAGTCCGTCGCGCTCCCACAGCGCCAGCATGGCAATGTACTGCGGGTAGGTCAGGCCCAGCCCGGCCAGCAGCGGCTTGTACACGCGCGTCATGCCGAGCGACGCGGAATACAGCGCGAAGCAGAGCTGGTTGTCCAGCACGAGCTGCCGGGCGGTGTCGGGGCGTGATGCGGATGCCATGGCCAAAATTATTGACCGCTATTATTGACCGCTATTAAATAGCGTGCAATTTAACCTGGAAACGGCAGTTGACCGCTTTGCATCCCTTGCCAGGCCGCATGAAATCGAGCGTTGACGGCTTCGATGGGGTTCACCTGGTGGGTGAGAGCGCCATGCACCTGCCAGCACCGCGCTCGGCGCGCCATGCGGCGTTGCTCCTCCTTGCGGGCACCAAGCCCGCCGCGTCGCCCGGTCTTGCCTGGCACCCCGATCACGGCACCGGCAGGCGCATCCAACTGCCGTTTCCAGGTTTAATTGAAGAAAAGCCGCAACGCCGATGTGGATGTGTGTCGCCCGCGGTGCGGCGCGCCCGCGTGCGGGCCGCGCATGGAATGGCCCAATCAGTAGATGTACACGCCGCGCCCGGTCTTGCGGCCCAGGCGGCCCGCAGCCACCATTTCCTTGAGCAGCGGGCAGGGGCGGTACTTGCTGTCGCCGAATTCGGAGAGGTAGACCTCCGTCACCGCCAGGCACACGTCTAGGCCGATCATGTCGGCCAGTGCCAGCGGCCCGATGGGCTGGTTGCAGCCGAGCTTCATGCCCGCGTCGATGTCCTCGGCCGTGGCCAGGCCGTCGGCCAGCACGAAGAATGCCTCGTTGATCATCGGCACCAGGATGCGGTTGACGACAAAGCCCGGCGCGTTCTTCACCGTGATGGGGCTCTTGCCGAGTTCCTTGGCCAGCGCCTGCACCGTGTCGTGCGTAGCGTCGCTGGTCTGCAGGCCGCGGATGATCTCCACCAGCGCCATCATCGGCACAGGGTTGAAGAAGTGCATGCCGATGAACTTGTCGGCACGGCCGGTGGCCGCGGCCAGCTTGGTGATGGAGATCGACGAGGTGTTCGACGCGATGATCACCTCGGGTGCCACCAGGGCATCCACCTGCTTGAGGATCTTGAGCTTGAGCTCGTAGTTCTCGGTGGCCGCCTCGATCACGAGTTGCGCGGCCTTCAGATCGTCGTAGCTGGTGGAGGTCTTGATGTGCGACAGGGCTGCGGCCTTTTGCGCCTCGGTCAGCTTTTCCTTCTTGATCAGCCGGTCCAGGCTGCCGCCGATGGTGGCCAAGCCTTTCTGCACGGCGGCGTCGGAGATGTCTACCATCACCACGTCGATGCCTGCCACGGCGCAGGTCTGCGCGATGCCGTTGCCCATGGTGCCGGCGCCGATGACGCCTACGGTCTTGATGCTCATGTCGTGTACTCCTTGCGGTGAGGATGGAAAAGGTGGTGCCGCGCCTATGGTATCGGGATTCATCCGCGCCACCTTTGCGCCAGCGCATGGCGCGGACCGCCGGGTGTGTGCCCAGGGGCGCCAGTCCCGTTCGTGGCGCGCCTGCCTCCGGATCAGCCCCTGAACCGCCGGCGCGTGAACGCGAGCGCGATCCAGAATGCCGCCACGGTGGTGGCGGCCAGCACCAGCCCGTGGCGCAGCGGCTGCGCGGGCCACTGGTCCATGAACAGCGGGCGCACCAGTTCCACCGCGTTGGTGAGCGGCAGCCAGTCGGAGATGGCGCGCACCGTGGCCGGCAGTTGCGCGCGCGGGAAGAACACGCCCGAGAGGAACATCATCGGCGTGAGCACCAGCGTGAAGTAGTAGGTGAAGAAGTCGTAGCCCTTGGCCAGCGCGTTGAAGACCAGCGCGATGCTGGAAAACATGACGCCCACGCACAGCAGCACCGGCCAGGCCACGAGCAGCTTGGGGCTGTGGCTGATGCCCAGCGCCAGCATCACGCCGAGGATGGCCGTCACGGTGAAGATCGACTTGAACGCGGCCCAGAGCATCTCGGCGAGCACCACGTCGTCTAGGCCCACGGGGGCGTTCATGATGCCGTCCCAGGTGCGCTGCACGTGCATGCGCGAGAAGGCCGAGTACAGCGCCTCGAAGCTCGCTGCGTTCATCGCGCTCATACAGATCGAGCCGCTGGCCAGGAACAGGATGTAGGGCACGCGCGCGCCGCCCACGTCCACCTGTCCCACCAGCGCGCCCATGCCGTAGCCGAAGGCCACGAGCCACATCAGCGGCTCGGCGATGTTGCCCACCAGGCTCGGGATGGCCAGCTTGCGCCACACCAGCAGGTTGCGCAGGAACACGGGCCACCAGCGCGCAGATACCGCCGGCGGGCGCCACAGGGACGGCTGCGCGGGCGGGGCGCCGCAGCCGTCGGCGGCGCAAGCCGCGCTCATGCGGGATTGCCCGCCGCGGGCGGTGCGTAGCGCCAGCAGTTGCGGCCGCTGCGCTTGGCTTCGTAGAGCCCGGCGTCGGCGCTGGCGATCAGCTCGTCCACGCTCTGCCCGTCACGCGGGAAATGCGCCAGCCCGATGCTGGTGCCGATGTCGGCCACGCCCGCGGCGAGCGGGAAGCGCTGGGTCAGGGCGCCGATCATGCGTCCGGCCAGCGCCTGGGCCGCCTCGGGCTCGCCGCAGGTGGGCAGCACGCACAGGAACTCGTCGCCGCCCAGTCGGGCCAGCGTGTCGCCTTCGCGCAGGCAGCCCTGCAGGCGCTGCGTGACCCGGCAGAGCAGCTCGTCGCCAGCCGCGTGGCCGAGCGTGTCGTTGACCTGCTTGAAGCGGTCGAGGTCGAGGAACAGCACCGACATGGCGCCCTGGCGCGCGCGTGCTTCGGTTATGGACTGGCGCAGCCGGTCGCGCGCGATCATGCGGTTGGGCAGGCTGGTGAGCGGGTCCAGGTTGGCCAGCTCCAGTTCCTGCCGCGTCTGGCCCAGGTCGGCGATGCGGCATTCCAGCTCGAACTCGCGCGCTTCGATCTTGACCACCATGTGTGCGAACGATTCCGCCAGCCGCGCCAGCAGCGTGTGTTCCGGGCGCTGGCCGGTCATGTCCATCAGCGGGCCGACGGCCCGCAAGTCGCCCTGCAGGGCAATACGCTGCATCACTTCGCAAAGGCGCTGCAGAAACTGTTCGTCGGTTTCGGTAGATGTCACGAGGCGCTCCTGGGGTTGATGGCTGGCAGGCATCCTAGGAAATTGCGGCGCGGGTTGCAATGGGCAGGCTCAAGCATGCCGTATGCCGGGGCCGCGCTCAACTGTCCTCGCGGATCTGCCGGCCCGTGAGTTTGAGGAAAAGATCCTCCAGGTTCGCAGGCCGGTGCAGCGTGCGCTGCTGCGGATGCGCGGCCAGGGCGGCGAGCAGGGCGCGGGCGTCCTGGGTGTAGAAGAACACCGTCTCGCCGCTCACCTCGGTGCGCGCGGCCAGCGGTCGCAGCGCGGCGTCCTGCGCCAGCGCCAGCGCGCCCTGGCCGTACACCTCCACCACGTCGGGCTCCAGGTGTTGGGCGATCAGGTCGCGCGGGCGGCCCTCGGCGATCTTGCGGCCATGGTCCAGCACCAGCAGGCGCGAACACAGGCGCTCGGCCTCGTCCATGAAGTGCGTGGTCAGCAGGATCGACTTGCCCTGCTGCAGCAGCAGTTGCAGCCGCTCCCACATCAGGTGGCGCGCCTGCGGGTCCAGGCCCGTGGTGGGTTCGTCGAGCAGCAGCAGGCGTGGGTCGTTGACCAGCGCGCGCGCTAGCGACAGGCGCCGCTTCATGCCGCCCGACAGCTCGCCGGGCTTGGCCTGCGCCTTGTGGCCGAGCGAGGCGAATTCGAGCAGCCGCGGCACGCGCTCGCGCATGGACGCGCGCGACAGGCCGAAGTAGCGGCCATAGACCAGCAGGTTCTCGGCGCAATCGAAGTCCGGGTCCAGTGTGTCGAACTGCGTCACCACGCCGAGCTGCGCCTTGATCGCCAGCGCGTCGCGCGGCATGGCGAGCGGCGCGCCGCCGCCCGCGGGAAAGTAGCGCACGCTGCCGGCGTCGGGTGCGGTCAGGCCCAGGCACATGCGGATGGTGGTGGTCTTGCCCGCGCCGTTGGGGCCGATCACGCCCAGGCATTCGCCGGGCGCGATGGCGAACGACAGATCGTCGACGACCAGGCTGCCGCCGTAGCGCTTGCGCAGGTGCTCGGCTTGGAAGATGGGCTGGTCGGGCGTCTGCTGGGGCATGGACATCTATTATTGTTCGGGCTCCATTCCCGGATTGTTTCGCTGCGCGAGGCTTTTTCCCGTGACCACTCTCGGCCCCTCCTTTCCCCCTCGGCGCCCAAAGTCAAGCCGCGCGCGGCAGGCCGCGCGTAGTCACGCCTTCGCCGCGCCGGGCCGCTGGCCCAGCCGGTACTCGCCCGGCGGCATGCCCGTCCAGCCGCGGAACGCGCGCGCAAAGCTCTTCTCGTTGCGGAAGCCCGCCGCCAGCGCCACCTGCTTGAGCGGCTTGCGCGTGCGCCGCAGCAGCCCGGCGGCCAGGGCCTGGCGGGCCTCGTCCTTGAGCGCCTGCAGCGAGGCGCCTTCTTCCTTGAGCTGCCGGTGCAGCGTGCGCACCGACATGTGCAGCCAGCCGGCCATGCTGTCGGCGGTGGCGGTTGCGAGCGGATGGGCGCGCAGCGCCTCGCGCACGCGCGCCACCAGCAGCCGGTCGCGCCGGTACTGCCGCACGGTCAGCGGCAGCGCGCGCTGCAGCATGGCGCGCATGGCGTCCTCGTCGCGCACCAGGGGCAGGGCCAGGTAGGCGGGGTCGAAGCTGTAGCCGGCCTGCCCGGCGCCGAAATGCACCGGCCCGGGGAACATCAGCGGATAGGCGCCGGCGTGCCGCGGGGCGGCGAACGGGAACGTGGTCTCGCGCAGCGCGATGCGCGAGTCGATGGCCCAGCAGGCGAAGCCGTGCACGTAGCGCAGCAGCGTGACCAGGCAGAACTCGCGGAACTCCGCGGCCAGTGGGCGCTGCTCCGCGACGGTGATGCGCGCCAGGCCGCCTGCCACCTCCAGCCGCAGCAGCACATCGTCGGTCAGCAGGCGGTGGTGGCGGCACCAGCGCTTGAGCGCCACCCCCAGCGTGGGCGCCGTCACGGACGCGCGGCACAGCAGCCCGTAGCTGCCCCAGGGCAGGCGGCGGACGAACCAGCCCAGGCTCTCGTCGTCGAGCTGCTGCATGGCGTAGCTGGAAAGCGCCTCGAACTGCGCGGCGGTGATGCGCGCATCGGCCTGCATGAGCTGGCGCGGCGCGATCTGTGCCTGGCGCAGGGCCGCCGCCGGATCGACGCCATAGCGCGCGTACGCTTGCACGATGGCGCGTGCGAACGCCATCGGGGTGGCGGCCACGGGGGCATGAAAGTGGCGGGGAGTGGGCATGGCTGGCATGATCTGCAACCATTGTGGCCGCAAATGCAGCCTGCGCGGGAGTAACCTGAAACACAAGTCAAGACAAGGAGACAGCCATGCCACCAGCCCTGCCCGGCCTGAATTTCGGCCTCGGCGACACCATCGACGCGCTGCGCGAAGCCATCGCCGGCTTCGCCGCCAGCGAGATCGCGCCGCGCGCCGCGGAGGTGGACCGCGACAACCTGTTCCCCGCCGACCTGTGGAAGAAGCTCGGCGACCTGGGCCTGCACGGCATGACGGTGGCCGAGGAATACGGCGGCACGCAGCTCGGCTACCTCGCGCACATCGTGGCGATGGAAGAAGTCTCGCGCGCCAGCGCCTCGGTGGGCCTGTCCTACGGCGCGCACAGCAACCTGTGCGTGAACCAGATCCACCGCAACGGCAGCGCGGCGCAGAAGCAGAAGTACCTGCCCAAGCTGGTGAGCGGCGAGCACGTGGGCGCGCTGGCCATGAGCGAGCCCGGCGCCGGCAGCGACGTGGTGAGCATGAAGCTGCGCGCCGAGAAAAAGGGCGACCGCTACGTGCTCAACGGCACCAAGATGTGGATCACCAACGGCGGCGACGCCGACACGCTGGTCATCTATGCCAAGACCGAGCCCGAGATGGGCGCGCGCGGCATGACGGCCTTCATCGTCGAGAAGGGCTTCAAGGGCTTTTCCGCCGGCACCAAGCTCGACAAGCTCGGCATGCGCGGCAGCAACACCTTCCCGCTGTTCTTCGACGACTGCGAGGTGCCCGAGGAAAACGTGCTCGGCGGCGAGGGCAACGGCGCCAAGGTGCTGATGAGCGGGCTCGACTACGAGCGCGCCGTGCTCGCGGGCGGGCCGCTGGGCATCATGGCCGCCTGCATGGACGCGGTGGTGCCCTATGTGCACGAGCGCAAGCAGTTCGGCCAGGCGATCGGCGAATTCCAGCTCATGCAGGGCAAGCTGGCCGACCTGTACAGCACCTGGCAGGCCACGCGCGCCTACGTGTACGCCGTGGGCCAGGCCTGCGACCGCAACGACCACGCGCGCAGCTTCCGCAAGGACGCGGCGGGCGCCATCCTCTACGCGGCGGAGAAGGCCACATGGATGGCCGGCGAGGCGATCCAGGCCCTGGGTGGCGTGGGCTACACCAGGGACTTCCCGGTCGAGCGCCTGTGGCGCGACGCCAAGCTCTACGAGATCGGCGCGGGCACCAGTGAAATCCGCCGCATGCTGATCGGCCGCGAACTGTTCGCCGAAACCTGCTGAAAGACAGGGCGCGCGAGAGAAAAGGAGATAGCGATGAAACACCTGACCCAGAGCCTGGACCGCGGCGCAACCGACGTGCCGCTGATCGAGCAGACCATCGGCGATTTCTTCGATGGCATGGTGCAGCGCCAGCCCGAGCGCGATGCGCTGGTCTGCCTGCACCAGAACCTGCGCTACAGCTACGCGGGCCTGCGCGCCGCCGCCCATCAATTGGCCAGTGCGCTGCTGCGGCAGAACCTGTCGCCCGGCGACCGCGTGGGCATCTGGAGCCACAACAACGCCGAGTGGGTGCTGATGCAGATCGCCACCGCCAAGGCGGGGCTGGTGCTGGTCAACATCAACCCGGCCTACCGCACTTCGGAGCTCGAATACGCGCTCAACAAGGTCGATTGCAAGGCGCTGGTCACGATGGCGCGCTTCAAGACCAGCGACTACCTCGGCATGCTGCGCGAGCTGGCGCCCGAACTCGCGCGCTGCGCGCCGGGCCAACTGCAGTCCGAGCGCCTGCCGCACCTTCAGACCGTGGTGTGGATTGATTCACCAGGCACGGGCGGCAACGCGGCGGGCGACACCCATGATGAACCCGGCATGCTGCGCTTTTCCGAACTGCTTGCGCGCGGCGACGCCAGCGACGCGCGGGTGGCCGAGGTGGGCCGCACGCTGAAGAACACCGACCCCGTCAACATCCAGTTCACCAGCGGCACCACCGGCTTCCCCAAGGGCGCCACGCTCACGCACCGCAACATCCTCAACAACGGCTTCTTCATCGGCGAATGCATGCGCCTCGGGCCGCAGGACAAGCTCTGCATTCCGGTGCCGCTATACCACTGCTTCGGCATGGTGCTTGGCAACCTGGCCTGCTTTACGCACGGCTCTGCCATCGTCTACCCGGGGGACGGCTTCGACCCACTGGCCGTGCTGAGCGCCGTGCAGGCCGAGCGCTGCACGGGCCTGCACGGCGTGCCCACGATGTTCATCGCCGAACTGGACCACCCGCGCTTCGCCGAGTTCGACCTCTCCACGCTGCGCACCGGCATCATGTCCGGCTCGCCCTGTCCGATAGAGGTGATGAAGCGCGTGGTGCGCGACATGCACCTGGCTGAAATCACCATCGCCTACGGCATGACAGAGACCAGCCCCGTGAGCTGCCAGAGCAGCACCGACACGCCGCTGGACCGCCGCGTGGCCACCGTCGGCACGGTGCAGCCGCACCTGGAGGTGAAGATCATCGACCCCGAGAGCGGCGCCACCATTCCGCCCGGCTCGCCCGGCGAACTGTGCGTGCGCGGCTATTCGGTGATGCACGGCTACTGGGACGACCCGCAGAGGACCGCCGAGGCCATCGATGCCGAGCGCTGGATGCACACCGGCGACATGGGGACGATGGATGCCGAGGGCTACGTCAACATCGTCGGCCGCATCAAGGACATGGTGATCCGCGGTGGCGAGAACGTCTACCCGCGCGAGATCGAGGAGTTCCTCTACGGCCACCCGCAGATACAGGACGTGCAGGTGGTCGGCGTGCCCGACCAGAAATATGGCGAGGAGCTTTGCGCCTGGGTCGTGCCCAAGCCCGGCCAGGTGCTCACCGAAGAGGCTGTGCGCGATTTCTGCAAAGGCCAGATCGCGCACTACAAGGTGCCGCGCTACATCCGCTTCGTCGATGCGTTCCCGATGACGGTGACCGGCAAGATCCAGAAATTCAAGATCCGCGAGCAGATGGCGCAGCAACTCGGATTGCAGGAAGTGAAGACGGCATGACCATCCTGGAGAGCCAACTCAACCCGCGCTCGGACGACTTCCAGGCCAACGCGCAGGCCATGCGCGCGCTGGTGGATGACCTGCGCGCGCGGTTCGCGCAAGTGGAGCAGGGCGGCGGCGAGGCCCTGCGCGCCAAGCACACCGCGCGCGGCAAGCTGTTGCCGCGCGAGCGCGTGCAGATGCTGCTCGACCCGGGCACGCCGTTTCTCGAACTCGCTCCCCTGGCCGCCTACGGCATGTACAACGGCGACGCGCCCTGCGCGGGACTGATCGTCGGCATCGGGCGCGTGAGCGGGGTGGACTGCATGGTGGTCTGCAACGACGCCACCGTGAAGGGCGGCACCTACTACCCGATGACCGTCAAGAAGCACTTGCGCGCGCAGGAGGTGGCGCAGCAGAACGGCCTGCCCTGCATCTACCTGGTGGACAGCGGCGGCGCCAACCTGCCCAACCAGGACGAGGTGTTTCCCGACCGCGACCACTTCGGCCGCATCTTCTACAACCAGGCCAACATGAGCGCGCAGGGCATCGCGCAGATCGCCGTGGTCATGGGTAGCTGCACGGCGGGCGGTGCCTACGTGCCGGCGATGAGCGACGAATCCATCATCGTGCGCAACCAGGGCACCATCTTCCTCGGCGGCCCGCCGCTGGTGAAGGCCGCCACGGGCGAGGTGGTCAGTGCCGAAGACCTGGGCGGCGGCGACGTACACACGCGCCTCTCCGGCGTGGCCGACCACCTGGCCGAAAACGACCTGCACGCGCTGGCGCTGGCCCGGCAGGCAGTGCGCAATTTGAATAAAAACAAGCCTCCAGCGCCCGCAAATACTGCGGTTGTAGCTCCTAAATACGTAGCGGAAGAACTGTACGGCGTGATCCCCACCGACACCCGCAAGCCCTTCGACGTGCGCGAGATCATCGCCCGCATCGCCGATGGCTCGGAGTTCGACGAGTTCAAGGCCCGCTTCGGCAGCACGCTGGTGTGCGGCTTCGCGCGCATCGAGGGCATGGCCGTGGGCATCATCGCCAACAACGGCATTTTGTTCAGCGAATCGGCACAAAAGGGCGCGCACTTCATCGAGCTGTGCTGCCAGCGCAAGGTGCCGCTGGTGTTCCTGCAGAACATCACCGGCTTCATGGTGGGCCGCAAATACGAGAACGAGGGCATCGCCCGCCACGGCGCCAAGCTGGTCACGGCGGTGGCCTGCGCCCAGGTGCCCAAGTTCACCGTCATCATCGGCGGCAGCTTTGGCGCGGGCAACTATGGCATGTGCGGGCGGGCTTACTCGCCGCGCTTCCTGTGGATGTGGCCCAACGCGCGCATCAGCGTGATGGGCGGCGAGCAGGCCGCCAGCGTGCTGGCCACCGTGCGGCGCGACGGCATCGAGGCCAAGGGCGGCCAGTGGAGCGCCGAGGACGAGGAAGCCTTCAAGGCCCCGATCCGCCAGCAGTACGAGGCCCAGGGCCACCCGTACTACGCCACCGCGCGGCTGTGGGACGACGGCGTGATCGACCCCGCCGACACCCGCCGCGTGCTGGCGCTCGGCCTGGCCGCGGCGCGCAACCTGCCCGTGCCGCAGACGAAGTTCGGCGTGTTCCGCATGTGACGAGGAAGGCCGCCATGACCGCCCTGGACATCCGCTACGAAGGCCCCCGCGCCACCATCACGCTGTGCCGCCCCGAGGTGCGCAACGCATTCAACGACGAGGTTATCGCCGCGCTCACGCACGCCTTCGCGGAGGCTGGCGCGCGCGAGGACGTGCGCTGCATCGTCCTCGCCGCCGAGGGCCCGGCCTTCTGCGCCGGCGCCGACCTGCACTGGATGCGCCGCATGGCCGACTACACGCGCGGCGAGAACGTGGCCGACGCCGCCCGGCTGGCCGCCATGCTGCGCGCCATCTACGAATGCCCCAGGCCCACCATCGCCCGCATCCAGGGCGACGTGTACGCGGGCGGCATGGGGCTGGCCGCGGCCTGCGACATGGCGGTGGCGGTGGACTCGGCGGCTTTCTGCCTGAGCGAAGTGAAGCTGGGCCTGATCCCCGCCACCATCGCGCCCTACGTCATCCGTGCCATGGGCGCGCGCGCCGCGCACCGCTACTTTCTGACGGCGGAGCGCTTCGGCGCCGCCGAGGCGCTGCGCATCGGCTTCGTGCACGAGGTCGTGGCCGCCGACGCGCTCGACGCCCGCGTCGATGCGCTGGCCCAGGCACTCGCCGCGGCCAGCCCGAACGCCGTGCGCGCCGGCAAGAAGCTGGTGCAGGACGTGGCCGGGCGCGCCATCGACGACGCGCTGGTGCAGGCCACGGTGGAAGGCATCGCCGACATCCGCGCCAGCGCCGAAGGCAAGGAGGGCGTGCAGTCCTTCCTGCAAAAGCGCAAGCCGGGCTGGCTGGCGGGCTGAAGAAAGCCCTCCATGGACGCGCAGCAGGCCGGTCTGGCGGAGCGCGTGGCGCAGTGGCCGCACACGCTGGGCCTGCCCCGCCTGCTGGCGCTGGCCGCCGCGCCGCCGTTCAAGTTTCTGCGGCGCGTACCGCGCCGCGTGGGCGGGCTGTTGCACGGCGTGCCGGTGTACCCCCCCGTTTTTTGGAGACATGCATATGTTCAAGAAAATCCTCATCGCCAATCGCGGCGTTCGCGCGTCAGCGCGGGCATGCCAAATTGCATGGCACGCGCAGCGTGCGCAGGCGATGAGCCGCGGAGGGAGCCATGTTTAAGAAAATCCTCATCGCCAATCGCGGCGAAATCGCCTGCCGTGTGGCCGCCACCGCGCGCCGCATGGCGATACAGACCGTGGCCGTGTATTCCGACGCCGATGCCGACGCCAAGCACGTGCGCGCCTGCGACGAGTCCGCGCACCTGGGCGCGAGCGCCCCCAAGGACAGCTACCTGCGCTGGGAGAAGATCATCGCGGCGGCCCGCGCCACGGGCGCCGAGGCCATCCACCCCGGCTATGGCTTCCTGAGCGAGAACGAGGACTTCGCCCGCGCCTGCGCCGAGTCCGGGCTGGTCTTCATCGGCCCGCCGCCCGCGGCCATCCAGGCCATGGGGCTGAAGGCGCAATCGAAGCAGCTCATGGAGAAAGCCGGCGTGCCGCTGGTGCCCGGCTACCACGGCCACGACCAGAACCCGGCGCTGCTGCAGCGCCAGGCCGACGCCATCGGCTACCCCGTGCTCATCAAGGCCAGCGCGGGCGGCGGCGGCAAGGGCATGCGGCTGGTGGAGCGCAGCGCCGATTTCGCCGCCGCGCTGGAGAGCTGCAAGCGCGAGGCGATCAACAGCTTCGGCAGCGACGCGGTGCTGGTCGAGAAATACGTGCAGCGCCCGCGCCACATCGAAATCCAGGTGTTCGGCGACACCCAGGGCCACTATGTCTACCTGTTCGAGCGCGACTGCTCCGTGCAGCGCCGCCACCAGAAGGTGCTGGAGGAGGCGCCCGCGCCCGGCATGCCGCCCGCGCTGCGCCAGCAGATGGGCCAGGCGGCGGTGAGCGCGGCGCGCGCCGTGGGCTACGTGGGCGCGGGCACGGTGGAATTCATCGTGGAGCAGACCGGCGGCTACGACCAGCCCGAGGCGATGAAGTTCTACTTCATGGAGATGAACACCCGCCTGCAGGTGGAGCACCCGGTGACCGAGGCCATCACCGGCCTGGACCTGGTGGAATGGCAGTTGCGCGTGGCCGCCGGCGAGCCGCTGCCGCTGGCGCAGGAGCAGTTGCGCATCACCGGCCACGCGATCGAGGCGCGCATCTGCGCCGAGAACCCCGACAACAACTTTCTGCCCGCCACCGGCACGCTGGCCGTGTACCGCAAGCCCGAGGCCGCGGCGTTCGCGCGCGCGAATCGCAGCGACACGGGCGTCGCGGTGCGCATCGACGACGGCGTGCGCGAGGGCGACGCCATCAGCCCGTTCTACGACTCCATGGTCGCCAAGCTCATCGTGCACGGCGACACGCGCGCGCAGGCGCTGGCGCGGCTCGACGCGGCGCTGGCGCGGGTGCACATCGTCGGCGTGGCGACCAACGTGCAGTTCCTGCGCGGCGTGCTGGCCAGCGGCTCGTTCGCCCAGGCGCGGCTGGACACCGCGCTGATCGAGCGCGAGCGCGCCCACCTGTTCGACCGCGAGCCGCTGGGCCTGCCGCTGGCGGCGGCGGCGGCCATCGCGCGCACGGTCGTGCTGGAGCAGGACGGCAGCACGGACGACCCGTTCGCGCGGCGCGACGGCTGGCGCGGGCTGGCCGACGGCGTGCGGCGCTTCGACTTCGACTTCCATGGCGAGCCTGCCGCGGCCCTGCTGGCCTACCGCCGCGACGGCCTGTGGCTGGACGTGGGCGGCGTGGCCGGTCCGCTGGCCGTGGAGCGGCTGCCCGGCGGCGCGCTCGACGTGCGGTTCAACGGCGCGCGCCACACCGTCGATGTCTATGAGAGCCAGGCCGCGGCGCATGTGTTCACGGCGCAGGGCGCCACGAAGATAGGCGTCATCGACCGCCTGCTGCAAGCCGGCGCCGCGCATGCGGAGGGCGGGCGCCTGACCGCGCCCATGCCGGGCAAGGTGGTGTCGTTCGCGGTGCGGGCCGGCGACAAGGTGGCGCGGGGCCAGCCGCTGGCGGTGATGGAGGCGATGAAGATGGAGCACACCATCGCCGCCCCCGCCGACGGCGTGGTGCGGGAGCTGCTCTACGCGCCCGGCGACCAGGTGGCCGAGGGCGCGGAGCTGCTGCGCCTGCAATGAGGCACAACCCCCCGAGCGGCTGCGCCGCTGGCATGGCCTGGCTCCACAGCCATCGGGCGGGCGAGGGCGCGCCGGTTGCCTGCGCTGCGGTGGGGCACCATGGATGAATATGCGCCTGCTTCCATATACTCCCCACTATGCAGGCCGCCACCGCAATGAATACGGGCGGTGATATAACATACTCCCTGGGAGTATGCGTTGCGGTGGCGCTATTTCACGCGTTCCAGCGCGCTTGGCGGGTGCGCCAGGTGCACGCCGTGCGCGGTGGATACGGCCAGCACGGGGCCGGGCAGCGGCAGCGCGGCCTCCAGCGCACCGCACAGCTCCAGCAGATCGGCGGGGGGCAGGCGGGGCGATTCGACCACCAGCAGGTAGCAGCGCCGCCACGGGAATTCCTTCAGCGGCTTGCTCGCCACCCAGGCCGTCGCCACGGCGGGCCAGAGGCGCAGCTCGGCTTGCAGCTCGCCGCGCTCGAAGTCGCTCAGGTCGGGGCGCATCAGGCCGCCCAGCGCGGGCTGGTCGCGCAGCTCGGCCTGGGCGCGTTCTTCCGCCACCTCGGCTGCGCGCAGGCGCTCGCGCCAGCGCCGCAGGGCGGCCTCGTCGTCCATGGGCTGCTCCAGCAGGGCCACGGCTTCGCGGCTGGCCCACCAGCGGTAGGCGGCGTTGGCGTCGAACAGGCGCTGCAGCAGCTCCAGGCGCTCGGCCCGCCGCGCGGGCGGCGTGCAGTCGGCCAGGCCGCGCAGGGCGGCGGGCAGGTCGGGCGACAGCGCCAGGGCGCGCTCGTACCAGGCCCGGGCCGGCGCCTGCGGGTCGAGCCGGCGCGCCAGGTCGGCGAGCTCCACCATCTCCTGCGCGTTGTTGCGGCCCAGGCTTTCGGTGAGCGCGGCCACGCGCTCGCGCAGCCGGCTGAACCAGGCGTGCTGCAGCTTCCAGGCGCCGGCGTGGTCGCGCCGCCAGGCGGTGTCGAAGTGCTGGGTCCAGCGCACCGGGTCTTTCAGCAGGCGCAGCGCCGGGCGGGCCGACCAGAGCGGGGGCGAGAAGCGCGTCACGTCGGGCTGCAGCGCCTCCAGGCGGTCGCGCAGCACGGGGTGGGTGTCGTCGTCGCCCGACATGCGGCGCAGCGCGGCGCGCAGGCTGTCGTGGGCGAACGCGGCATCGGGCTCCAGCGCCAGCGCGCGCGCCATGGCGCTGTAGGGGCCGCGCGGCACGGCGGTGTCGCGCGCCTGGCGCCAGTGCGTGGTCCAGAAGCTGCGCGCCAGCCAGGCGCCCTTGATCTCGATCTCCATCAGCGCGGCGCTGATGGCATCGGCGCCCAGCAGCTTGCGCGCGATGCGGTCGGCCTCGTACTCGTCCTGGCGCGCCATGGCGAAGCTGCGCGCATGGAAGCGCGGGAAGTACCAGGCGAAGAAGCTGCGCGAGAGGGCCGATACGATGTCCGCGCGCTGCTGCATGTCCTGCCACAGACGGCCCCAGGCCATGCGGCTGCGGTAGACCCAGGCCGAGAAGCGCCCGTGGCCGCCGCGCAGGTGGCCGTATTCGTGCGCCAGCACGGCCAGCAGGCGGCGGCGGTCCACGGCCATCATCAGCGGCAGGCCCAGCGCCAGGTAGTTGGTGGAGCCGCCGAGCAGGCCGAAGCGCGGCAGTTGCACGATGGCGGCGTTGAAGTCGTCGGTCAGCAGCACGTGGTCGATGGCCGGGCCCTTGATCTTGCGGCGGATGCGCTCCAGCGCGTCGAACAGCGTCGGCGCGTCGGTGCGCGCGAGCGGCAGGCCCGCGGGCGGCTCCATCGGCACGCGCAGCGCGCGCAGGCTGCTCCACAGCAGGCCGGCGGCGAACAGGCCCAGCAACACCCAGTAGCCGTGAAAGCGCGCCCCCTCCAGCCACTGCGCCGCCAGCCAGGCGAGCAGCGCCACCGCCAGCAGCAGGCAGCCGACCACCCAGGCGTAGCCCAGGGCGGCGAAGCGCGCCACGCTGCGGCGGTAGGCGCGCGGGTCGTCGGCGCTGTCGTGCTCCGACAGGCGCACCAGGTGGATGAACTCCGCGCGGTCCATGTGCGTTTCCTCGCCCTCCTTCATGCGCGAGATCGCAAACTCGTTGCGAGGGCCGTAGTGTCGCCGATGCGGCCCCGCGGACCATCCGTTTCGCGCCCACCCGAAGACCGCCACCACGCCCGCACCGCGGCGCGCACGCTCGCGCGGCGAGCCCCTCGCGGGCATGGCGGACGGCGCGCAGGGCTATCGAGACGGCGGGACAATCCACACCTAACGATACCCACCAAGGAGACTCCGATGCGCCATCCCCCCAGCGTCAAGATCGTCGACGTAGGCCCGCGCGACGGCCTGCAGAACGAAAAATCCCCCGTGCCCGCCGCCGTCAAGATCGGCCTGGTGCACCGCCTGCAGGACGCGGGCGTCAAGAACATCGAGGTCACCAGCTATGTGTCGCCCAAATGGGTGCCGCAGATGGCGGACAACCACGAGGTGATGAGCGGCATCGCGCGCCAGGGTGGCGTCGTTTACTCGGTGCTCACGCCCAACCTCCAGGGTTTTGAAGCGGCGCTGCGTGACCGGCCCGGCGAAATCGTGGTGTTCGGCTCGGCCAGCGAGGCGTTCAGCCGGAAGAACATCAACTGCTCCATTGCCGAGAGCATCGAGCGCTTCGCGCCCGTGGTCGAGGCCGCGCGCGCGGCGGGCATCCATGTGCGCGGCGCCATGAGCTGCACCGTGGGCTGCCCCTACGAGGGCGAGGTGGCGCCCGAGCGCGTGGGCTACCTGGCAGGGCTCATGAAGGGCATCGGCGTGCAGCATGTGGGCGTGGCCGACACCATCGGCGTGGGCACGCCGGTGAAAGTGCAGCGCGCCATCGAGGCCACGCTCGCGCATTACGGCATCGACGATGTTTCGGGCCACTTCCACGACACCTACGGCCAGGCGCTGGCCAATACGCTGGCCGCGCTGGAGCTGGGCGTGTGGCAGTTCGACGCCTCGGTCGCCGGCCTGGGCGGCTGCCCCTACGCCAAGGGTGCCACGGGCAACGTGGCCACCGAGGACGTGGTCTACATGCTGCACGGCATGGGCATCGACACCGGCATCGACCTCGACCGCCTGGTGGATGCGGGCGCCTACATCAGCGACTACCTGGGCCGCAAGCCCAATTCGCGCGCGGCCACGGCTTTGCTGAACAAGCGCGCTGGATAATGTCCGCCATGTGCGGATCAGAACCCAAACCCCTTCCCGAAGGCGTGCAGCGCGTGGCCGCTGCGCTGCAATCCATGGGCCATCCCCATGCCCCCGTGATGCTCGACGGCGCCGCGCGCACCGCGCAGCAGGCGGCGCACGCGCTGGGCATCGCCGTGGGGCAGATCGCCAAGAGCATCATCTTTCGCCGCAAGGCCGATGGCGCTGCGGTGCTGGTCGTCACCTCGGGCGACCGGCGCGTGGACGAAAAAAAGGTCGATGCGCTGGTGGGCGAGACGGGCCGCGCCGACGCCGATTTCGTGAAGGCGAAGACCGGCTTCACCATCGGCGGCGTGGCGCCCGTGGCGCATGCGGAGCCGCCGGTGGCGCTGATCGACCGCGAGCTGTTCCGCTTCGAGGAAATCTGGGCCGCAGCGGGCCATCCGCACGGCGTGTTCAGGCTGCGTCCGCAGGACCTGGAAACGCTGACGGGCGCGCCCGTGGCCGACGTGGTGCAGGAGCCGGCACCATGAATGCTACTGAAGTGATAGCTGCCCGCGCAGGTTTCATAAGCGCTGCGGGCTATTTTGACCCAAATAATGAGGAAGGCCCACCGTCGCCCTGCGTGTCGGTATGCCGCATGAACGCGCAGACCGGGCTGTGCGAAGGGTGCTTTCGCACCGTTGACGAGATCCGCCAGTGGGCCATGGCCGATGCCCCCGCCCGCCGCACCATCTGGGCCCGCGTGGCCAAGCGCGCGGGCGTCACGCTGTTCTGATCCTGAAGGAAGGCCGCGCCGCCATGAAGCACATCGTCTTCTACCTCGACTTCGTATCGCCCTACGCCTACCTTGCGTTCGAGCGCTTGCCCGTGGTGCTGGAGGGCTTGAGCTACGCTGTGACGTACCGGCCCGTGTTCCTGGGGCCGCTGCTGCGCCAGCGCGGGCAGAAGGCGCCGGTGGATGTGCCGCCCAAGCGCGAATGGATCTACCGCCAGGCGCTGTGGCTGGCCCGCGCGCATGGCGTGCCCATGGAGATGCCGGCGCTGCACCCGTTCGATTCGCTGCCGCTGCTGCGCCTGGCGCTGGCGCGTGCGGGCGACGGCACCAGCAACCGCTTCGTCACCGGCGCGGTGCTGCGCCACGTCTGGCAAGGCGGCGGCGATCCGCTGGCGCCCGACCGCCTGCAGGCGCTGGCGCAGGCGGTCGCCCCCGCGCACGACCCGCAGGATGCGCAGGCCAAGCAACTGCTGCGCGCCAATACCGACGAGGCTGCGGCGCTGGGCGTGTTCGGCGTGCCGACGATGGTGGTGGACGGGCGGCTGTTCTGGGGCCTGGATGCGCTGCCCATGCTGCGCGACTACCTGGGCGGCGACGCCTGGTTCGACGGCCCCGGCTGGACCGCCGCGGCGCACCTGCCCTCGGGTTTGCACTGACGCCCGCACGGGCCGTACCGCATCCTGAAAGCGGCGCAGCGGGTTTCACCCTAAACCGTCAGAGCGCGGTCAGTTTCGCGCAAGCCTGTGTTGGTTTCACGTCAGAGGCGGGTCAGTGCCGCCGCCAAGAATGGCTGCAGGCTACGGCCCCTCATGTGGGCTGGCCCAACCTGCAAGGAGACAACACACCATGGCTACTCTCGCCGCACCGCCTCGGCCCATGACGTCCGAGGAAAAGAAAGTCATCTTCGCCTCGTCGCTCGGCACCGTGTTCGAGTGGTACGACTTCTATCTCTACGGCTCGCTCGCGGCCATCATCGCCAAGCAGTTCTTCAGCGGACTGGACGCCGGGGCCGCCTTCATCTTCGCGCTGCTGGCCTTCGCCGCGGGCTTCCTGGTGCGGCCCTTCGGCGCCATCGTGTTCGGCCGCCTGGGCGACATGATCGGGCGCAAGTACACCTTCCTCGTCACCATCCTCATCATGGGCCTGTCGACCTTCATCGTCGGCTTGCTGCCCAGCTACGCCACCATCGGCGTGGCGGCGCCGGTGATCCTGATCGCGCTGCGCATGCTGCAGGGCCTGGCGCTGGGCGGCGAATACGGCGGCGCGGCCACCTACGTGGCCGAGCACGCGCCGCAGGGCAGGCGCGGGGCCTACACGTCGTGGATCCAGACCACCGCCACGCTGGGGCTGTTCCTGTCGCTGATCGTCATCCTGGGCGTGCGCATGGGCGTGGGCGAGGATGCGTTCGCGGCCTGGGCCTGGCGCGTGCCGTTCCTGGTGTCCATCCTGCTGCTGGGCGTGTCGGTGTGGATCCGCCTGTCGCTGTCGGAGTCGCCCGCGTTCCAGAAGATGAAGGCCGAGGGCAAGACCTCCAAGGCGCCGCTGTCGGAGTCGTTCGGCGAGTGGAAGAACCTGAAGGTCGTGATCCTGGCGCTGCTCGGCCTGACCATGGGCCAGGCGGTGGTCTGGTATACGGGCCAGTTCTATTCGCTGTTCTTCCTGACGCAGCAGTTGAAGGTGGACGCGGTGACGGCCAACCTCATGATCGCCGCCGCGCTGCTGATCGGCACGCCGTTCTTCGTTGTGTTCGGCACCCTGTCGGACAAGATCGGTCGCAAGCCCATCATCCTGGCCGGCTGCCTGCTGGCCGCGCTGACCTACTTCCCGGTGTTCAAGGCGCTGACCGAGGCTTCCAACCCCGACCTGGCGCTGGCCCAGAAGAATTCGCAGGTCACCGTGTCCGCCGACCCGCAGGACTGCTCGTTCCAGGGCAATCCGGTGGCGCGCGAGATCGACTTCAAGAGTTCCTGCGACATCGCCAAGCGCTACCTGGTGCAGAACTCCGTGAGCTACGAAAACATCGCCGGCCCCGCAGGCGTGCCCGCCGTCGTCAAGATCGGCGACAAGACGATCAACGCGCCCGTGGGCAACGTGGTGAACCTCAAGTTCGACGAGGATTCGAGCAAGGCCATCGCCGCCTTCAAGAAGACCGTGGCCGACGAGCTGAAGGCCCATGGCTACCCGACCAAGGCCGACCCGGCCAAGATGAACAAGCCGATGATGGTGCTGGTGCTGTTCTACCTGGTGCTGCTGGTGACCATGGTGTACGGCCCCATCGCCGCCATGCTGGTGGAGCTGTTCCCCACGCGCATCCGCTACACCTCGATGAGCCTGCCCTACCACATCGGCAACGGCTGGTTCGGTGGCCTGCTGCCGACCACGTCGTTCGCCATCGTGGCGTCGACAGGCAGCATGTACAGCGGCCTGTGGTATCCCATCGTCATCGCGGCGGCAACGCTGGTGATCGGCGCCCTGTTCATCCGTGAAACCAAGGATGTGGACATTTACGCCAACGACTGAGCATTATCTGCATCGAACTGGTGCATAACTTGCACCATCAAACAGTTGCTGCCGCGCGTTTTCGGTGCATACCGGAAAATTGTGGCAGCAATACGTCAGTTGGCTTGCTTTGTATGTGTCAATCCGAGGATTGCAGGCGGGGGCCACATAAAATTCAGGTTCTGGTTGACCGCAAAGCGCGTCCGAATCCACAAGAAAAGACGCCCCATACCGGTTGCGGAATCTTAATTTTTGAAGGAAACCCCCAATGCAAAACTCCCATCGTCTGCTTGTTGCAGCCCTGGCCGTCATCGGTTCCGGCGCCGCTTTCGCGCAAAGCAGCGTGACCCTCTACGGTCGCGTCAATACCTCCATCGAGCACCGCAAGATCGGTGGCGTCACAACCAACGGTGAATTCAACAACGCTTCCCGCTTCGGTTTCAAGGGCGAGGAAGACCTGGGCGGCGGCCTGAAGGCCGGCTTCGTTCTGGAAGCCGGTTTTGATTCGAGCAGCGGCTCGGGTGGTGCTGCTGGCGGCGGCATCAACTTCGGCCGTCAAAGCGAAGTGAACCTGTCCGGCGGCTTCGGCATGCTGCGCCTGGGCACCTGGACGTCCGAGGCGTACTACGCCGTGGCCGACTATGGCGTGCTCGACCAGCCCAACCACGACACGGGCGTGTTCTCTGACGCGCTGTACAGCTACTACGGTTATCAAGAGGGTGGAGACTGGGCCCACCTAGCCGGTGCGGACACCAACAAGATCGCGTACCGTACTCCCGCGTTCGGCGGCCTGACGGTGGAAGGTACCATGGGGCTGCACGAGAAGACCGGCGGCAGCTATGGCGACAACAAGAACCAGTACGAACTAGCTGCCAACTGGGAAGGCGGTAACTTGGCTCTGGGCGCTGGCTACACCAAATACCAGGACTACAACGATTTCGGCATTCGTGCCCACTACACCACTGGCCCGTTCCAGATCGGCGCCTACTACCAGAACGTCAAGGATGACAACTACGGCCTGGGCAAGCGTGACGTCTACCGCGTGACGGGCGGCTACTTCTTCGGTGCCTCCGAAGTGATCCTGAGCGTGGGCCACTCGGGTGAATGGGACAACGTGGCGAACAGCGACGCCACGCAGTACACGGTGGGCTACAACTACAACCTGAGCAAGCGCACCAAGGTGTATGGCGCTTACACCAAGGTGAACAACAAGAGCGGTGGCACGTACGCCTCTGGTGTCGCCGGTGACGATTTCAGCTCGTTCGGCGTGGGCATTCGCCACAACTTCTGATGGCGTTGAGTTGAACGCATGGCGCCGGCTGGTCCGGCGCTCTGCGCGCAAGAAACCAAAGCCTCGTGCCTTCCAAAGCCTCGTGTCTTCATTGGCGCGAGGCTTTTTTCACGCGCGTGCCACGCTGAACCCCACGGGTGCGGGCAGGCCGGGCGGGTATTGCGCGGTGCGCCGCGCTTGGCGCAGGGGGCGGGCCTAGAATGCTTGGCCTCACTCCCCACACGACCGCACCATGACCCAGGGCAGCATCCGGATCCGAGGCGCGCGCCAGCACAACCTCAAGAACCTCGACCTCGACATCCATACCGGTGAACTCACCGTGGTGACGGGGCCGAGCGGCTCCGGCAAGTCGAGCCTGGTGTTCGACACGCTGTATGCCGAGGGCCAGCGTCGCTACGTGGAGACGTTCAGCGCCTACGCGCGCCAGTTTCTCGACCGCATGGACAAGCCGGCGGTGGACAAGGTGGAAGGCGTGCCGCCGGCCATCGCCATCGACCAGACCAACCCCGTGCGCTCGTCGCGCTCCACGGTCGGCACGATGACGGAGTTGAACGACCACCTCAAACTGCTCTACGCGCGCGCCGCGCGGCTTTTCGATGCCAGCACGGCGCTGCCTGTGCGGCATGATTCGCCCGACAGCATTTACGCGCAGCTCGTGGAGCGCACGGCGCAGCGACTCACGGTCGGGCCGCGCCAAGGTGAAGCAGTCGGCGCTGGCGGCGGCGAACCACGTGCAGCGGGGAGCGCGGGGGCCGATGACCCGCGCCTGGCGGTGACATTCCCCGTGGAATTGCCCGCCAACACCAGCGCCGACGAGGTGCAGCAATGGCTGTCGGCCAGCGGCTTCACGCGCGTGCAGGCCGAGCGCGAGGTGGCTACCCCGACGGGGCCGCGCAAAGTGCTGGATGTGGTGGCCGACCGCTTCCGCATTGCCAGCGCCGAGCGCGCGCGCGTGATCGAGGCGCTGGAGGTGGCGTTCAAGCGCGGCAGCGGGCGGCTCACGGTCTACGTGCTGGGCGAGGAGGGCGGCGAGCCGCTGCGCTGGAAGTTCTCCACCGGCCTGCACTGCCCCGAAAGCGACCGCCGCTACGCCGAGCCCACGCCCTCGATGTTCTCGTTCAACTCGCCCGTGGGCGCGTGCGAATCGTGCCGCGGCTTCGGCCGCGTGATCGGCGTGGACTGGGGCCTCGTCGTGCCCGACGAGAAGAAGACCCTGCGCGCCGGCGCCGTCAAGACCATCCAGACCCCGGCATGGAAGGAATGCCAGGACGATCTCATGCGCCACGCCGAGGCCGCCGGCATCCCGCGCGACACGCCGTGGTACAAGCTCGCGCCCGAGCAGCGGCAGTGGGTGATCGAGGGCACGCCCAACTACAAAGAGGGCAACTGGAACAAGCAGTGGTACGGCATCCGCCGCTTCTTTGCCTACCTGGAGAGCAAGGCGTACAAGATGCACATCCGCGTGTTGCTGTCCAAGTACCGCAGCTACACGCAATGCCCGGCCTGCGGCGGCGCGCGCCTGAAGCTCGAAAGCCTGCTTTGGCGCATCGGCGGCAAGGAGGATGCCGACGCCGTGCTGCCCCCCGAAAAGCGTTTTCTGCCGGTGGGCGCCCAGTGGTCGCGCGCGCAGCTCGAAGCGCTGCCGGGCCTGGGCCTGCACGACCTCATGCTGCTGCCCATCGAGCGGCTGCGGCGCTTCTTCGACCGCATCGCGCAGGCCGACGATGCTACTGAAAACATAGCTGCCACCGCAGGTGGAACAAGCGCTGGAGGCCAATTTCATGCAAAAACCGCGGCGGCCCCCGCGGAACGCCAGGCGTTGCGCCTGCTGCTGGGGGAAATCACCACGCGCCTGCGCTACCTGCACGAGGTCGGCATCGGCTACCTCACGCTGGAGCGGCAAAGCCGCACACTCAGCGGCGGCGAGGTGCAGCGCATCAACCTCACCACGGCGCTTGGCACCTCGCTGGTGAACACGCTGTTCGTGCTCGACGAGCCCAGCATCGGCCTGCACCCGCGCGACATGGACCGCATCATCGAAGCCATGCGGCGGCTGCGCGACGCCGGCAACACGCTGGTGGTGGTGGAGCACGACCCCGCCGTCATGCTGGCCGCCGACCGCATGATCGACATGGGCCCCGGCCCCGGCGAGCGCGGTGGGCAGATCGTGTTCGACGGCACGCCCGAGGCACTGCGCCATGCCGACACGCTCACCGGCGCCTACCTGGGCGGGCGCAAGCACATCGGCCTGGGCCTGCAGCGCCTGGTGGCCGACAGCACACCGCGCCTGATCCTCGAAGGCGCGCGCGAGCACAACCTGCGCGACGTGACGGTGGAGTTCCCGCTCCAGCGGCTCGTTACCGTCACGGGCGTATCGGGCTCGGGCAAGTCCACGCTGATCCAGGACGTGCTGGCGCCCGCGCTGCTGCGCCACTTCGGCCGCGCCACCGAGACGCCCGGCGCGCACGACCGGCTGCTCGGCGCCGATCACCTCGGCGACGTGGTGTTCGTGGACCAGTCGCCCATCGGCAAGACCGCGCGCTCCAACCCTGTGAGCTATGTGGGCGCGTGGGACGCCGTGCGCGAGATTTTCGCCACCGTGCCACAGGCCCGGCAGCGCGGCTACACCGCCGCCAAGTTCAGCTTCAACTCGGGCGACGGGCGCTGCCCCACCTGCGGCGGCTCGGGCTTCGAGCACGTGGAGATGCAGTTCCTGTCCGACGTATACCTGCGCTGCCCCGACTGCGACGGCAAGCGCTACCGCCCCGAGATCCTGGAGATCGCGGTGGAGCGCGGGACGGGAGGTCCCTGCGGTAGCCGCCGCCTCAACGTGGCCGACGTGCTGGACCTCACGGTCAGCGAGGCTGCTATATTTTTTGAAGGGGATCGCGAGGTACTGCGGGCGCTGCAGCCCATTTTGGATGTTGGTCTGGAATACGTGAAGCTCGGCCAGCCCGTGCCCACGCTCAGCGGCGGCGAGGCGCAGCGCCTCAAGCTCGCCGGCTTCCTGGCCGAGGCCGCGCGCGGCAAGGCGAAGCAGCCGCTGGCCAGGAAGGGCACGCTGTTCCTGTTCGACGAGCCGACCACGGGCCTGCACTTCGACGACATCGCCAAGCTCATGCGCGCGCTGCGCCGGCTGCTCGACGCGGGGAATTCGCTGATCGTGATCGAGCACAACCTCGACGTGATCCGCGCCAGCGACTGGCTCATCGACATGGGCCCCGAGGGCGGCGACGCGGGCGGCCAGGTGGTCGCCGCCGGCACGCCCGACGATCTGCGCCGGCACCCCTCGTCGCACACCGGCGCGGCGCTGCGGGCCTACGAGCAGGTGCTGGGCACCGGCGCGCACGCGGTGGAGGAGGGCCGCCCGCTGCAGGCCATCGCCCGTGCCCGGCGCGCCGCGCCCGCCCATGGCGCCGACGCGATCCAGATCGTCAACGCGCGCGAGCACAACCTGCAGGGCGTGAGCGTGGACATCCCGCGCGGCAAGTTCAACGTCATCACGGGCGTCAGCGGCTCGGGCAAATCGACGCTGGCGTTCGACATCCTGTTCAACGAAGGCCAGCGCCGATACCTGGAAAGCCTGAACGCCTACGCGCGCAGCATCGTGCAGCCCGCGGGCCGGCCCGAGGTGGACGCGGTGTACGGCATCCCGCCCACGGTGGCCATCGAGCAGCGCCTCTCGCGCGGCGGGCGCAAGAGCACGGTGGGCACCACCACCGAGGTGTGGCACTTCCTGCGCCTGCTGTACGTGAAGCTCGGCGTGCAACACTGCATCCACGACGGCACGCCCGTGCAGCCGCAGACGCCCGAGAGCATCGCCGCGCAGATCATGCGGCGCTTTCGCGGCCAGCACATCGGGCTGCTCGCGCCGCTGGTGGTCAACCGCAAGGGCGTCTATACCGAACTGGCGGACTGGGCCCGCCCGCGCGGCCATACCCACCTGCGCGTGGACGGCAACTTCCTGCCGACCACGAAGTTCCCGCGCATCGACCGCTTCAAGGAGCACACCATCGAGCTGCCCGTGGCCAGCCTCGACGTCACGCCCGCCAACGAGGCGCTGCTGCGCAATCGGCTCGCCGCCGCGCTGGAGCACGGCAAGGGCGTGGTGCACGTGCTGAGCGCGCTCGGCGGCCTGCGCCAGGCCATGGAGCAGGGCGCGGCCACGGCGGGCATCGGCCAGCTCGACGTGTTTTCCACCAAGCGCGCCTGCCCCGTCTGCGCCACCAGCTATGCCGAGCTGGACCCGCGCCTGTTCTCGTACAACAGCAAGCACGGCTGGTGTCCGGACTGCGTGGGCACGGGCGTGGCCCTCACGCGCGAGCAGCGCCGCGCGCTCGACGATTCGATGCTGGGCGAGGACAACCGCGGGCGCGAGCAGACCTTCGCCGAGCCCGAGGTGGAGGACGTGGCGGATGCCGCCTGCCCCGCCTGCGGCGGCACGCGCCTGAACGCGGTGGCGCGCGCGGTGCGCTTCGCCGGCAGCGCCATCACCGACATCGCGCGCCTGCCGGTGGCCGACGTGGCGCTCTGGGTCGCCGACCTGCGCCTGGCCGGGCGCGATGCCGGCATCGCGCGCGACCTCGTGCCCGAGATCCAGGGTCGGCTGGCGTTCCTGCAGGAAGTGGGCCTGGGCTATCTCACGCTCGACCGCGGCGCGCCCACGCTCTCGGGCGGCGAGGCCCAGCGCATCCGCCTGGCCGCGCAGCTCGGCAGCAACCTGCAGGGCGTGTGCTACGTGCTCGACGAGCCCACCATCGGCCTGCATGCGCGCGACAACCACATCCTGCTGAACGCCCTGCGCCAGTTGAGCGACAAGGGCAACACGCTGGTGGTGGTGGAGCACGACGAGGACACCATCCGCGCGGCCTCCCACATCATCGACATCGGCCCTGGCGCGGGCAGGCGCGGCGGGCGCGTGGTGGCGCAGGGCACGCTGGCCGACGTGGAGGGCGCGGCGGATTCGGTCACCGGGCGCTACCTGCTGCACGCCATGCGCCACCCGCTGGGCGCGCGCCGCCCGGTGGCGCCGGCGCTGAATGCGGGCGGCCTGCAGGCCGCGCCCGAGTTCGCCATCGACTGGCTCGCGCTGCGCGGCGCCGGCCTGCACAACCTGCGGCAGGTGGACATCGACGTGCCGCTCAGGCGCCTGGTGGCCATCACCGGCGTCAGCGGCTCGGGCAAGTCCACGCTGGCGCGCGACGTGCTGCTGGCCAACGTGGCCGCCGCCGTGCAGCAGCGCGCCAGCAAGGCCGGACGCGAGCAGGACGACGCGGGCCGGCACCCCGTGTGGGCGGGCTGCGAAAGCCTGGACGGCTACCAGGTGGTGGACCGGGTGCTCGAAGTGGATCAGACGCCCATCGGCAAGACGCCGCGCAGTTGCCCCGCCACCTACATCGGCTTCTGGGACACCATCCGCCGCCTTTTCGCCGACACGCTGGAGGCCAAGGCGCGCGGCTACGGCCCGGCCCGGTTCTCGTTCAATACCGGCCAAGGCCGCTGCCCCGTGTGCGAGGGGCAGGGCGTGCGCACCATCGAGATGAGCTTTCTGCCCGACGTGAAAGTGCCTTGCGAAGCCTGCCACGGCGCGCGCTTCAACACCGAGACGCTGGCCGTCACCTGGCGCGGCAAAAGCATTGGCGACGTGCTGCGCATGGCGGTGGACGAGGCGGTGGAGTTCTTCGCCAGCATGCCCGTCATCGGCCATCCGCTGCAACTGCTCAAGGACGTGGGCCTGGGCTACCTCACGCTGGGCCAGCCCTCGCCCACGCTGTCGGGCGGCGAGGCGCAGCGCATCAAGCTCGTGACCGAACTCAGCAAGGTGCGCGACGACGTGACGCGGCGCGGCCAGAAGGCGCCGCACACCTTCTACGTGCTCGACGAGCCCACGGTGGGCCTGCACATGGCCGACGTGGAAAAGCTCGTCCACGTGCTGCACCGCTTGGTGGACGGCGGCCACAGCGTGGTGGTGATCGAGCACGACCTCGACGTGATCGCCGAGGCCGACTGGGTCATCGACCTGGGGCCCGAGGGCGGCGCGGGCGGTGGGCGCGTAGTGGCCACCGCCGCGCCGCAGGACGTGGTGCGCCTGGGCACCCATACGGGCCGCGCGCTGGCGCCGGTGCTGGCGCGCGGCGACGGCAGCGCGGCCCTGGCGGCATGACGGAAAGTGCCGCCGCCCCCCGGCCTGGCAGGACAGCCAACATTCGGGCGAACTGCAGCGCCTTCCCCATACTTTCCCTGGCTGAAACGAAGGAGCGCCGTGCCCATGCTGCTAGATGAACTGCTTTCCCCGCCCTGGCTGCGGGCCGCCATCGCCGCGGCGCTGGCCGTGGCCGTCGGCTGGCTTGCCTACCGCGCCGGCGGCGTTGTGCTGCGGCGGGTCACGCGGGGCACCATCGTGCCCCAGGCCATCGTGCGGGCAATCCGCCAGCCCGCGCAATGGGCCCTGCCGCTGCTGGCCCTGCAACTGGTATGGCAGGGTGCGCCCGACGACCTGCGCTTCATCGGCGGCGTGCGCCATGCGACCGCGCTGCTGCTGATCGCGGCGTTCACCGCGCTTGCCATGCGCGCCATCGGCGGCCTGGCCGACGGGGTCATCGCCCGGCATCCGGCCGATGTGGTCGACAACCTGCAGGCCCGGCGCATCCACACGCAGGCGCGCGTGCTGGCGCGCAGCGCGAGCTTCGGCGTGCTGCTGGCGGGGGCGTCGTTCATGCTCATGACCTTTCCTGGCGCACGGCAGGTGGGCGCGAGCCTGCTGGCATCGGCGGGCGTGGTCGGGCTGGTGGCCGGTATTGCCGCACGGCCCGTGTTCAGCAACCTCATCGCCGGGCTGCAGATCGCGCTGGCGCAGCCGATCCGCATCGACGACGTGCTCATCGTGCAGGGCGAGTGGGGCCGCGTGGAAGAAATCACCGGCACCTACGTGGTGCTGAAGATCTGGGACGAGCGCCGCCTCATCATCCCGCTGCAGTGGTTCATCGAGAACCCGTTCCAGAACTGGACGCGCAGCAGCGCCGAGCTGCTCGGCACGGTGTTCCTGAACGTGGATTTCGGCATGCCGCTGGCGCCGCTGCGCGCGGAGCTGGAGCGCGTGGTGCCCACCTTTTCCGAATGGGATGGCCGCGTCGCCATCCTGCAGGTGACGGACACCACCGAGCGCACCATGCAACTGCGCATCCTGGTCACGGCGCAGTCGTCGCCGCAGGCGTTCGACCTGCGCTGCAAGGTGCGCGAGGCGATGATCGACTTCATGCAGCGCGAATACCCGCAGCACCTGCCGCGCGTGCGCGTGGAGCACGGGGCACCGCTGCCCGAGGCCGTGCCCGTGCCGGGGATGGTGGCCAACGCCGTTGCGGACGGTGCGGCGCGGTAGCCGGCCTCAATCCCGGCGCGTGCCGAGAATGGCGCGCGCTACCTCGGCAAAGCCCGCCCCGCGCTCACCCTGGGTGACATAGCGCGGCCAGTGCGCGAGCTGCGACGCGAAGCGGCGGACGTTGGCCACGCCCACGCTGAGCGGGAAGCGCTCGAACATCTTCTGGTCGTTGGTGGAGTCGCCCACGTAGACCCAGCGGTCGATCTCCGCATCGAGGTCGCGGCCCCACAGCATGCGCACGATCCAGCGCGCGCCGGTCAGCTTGTCGTGGTCGCCATACCAGCCGTTGATGTGGATGCTGCTCACCGTGGCGTGCATGCCCTCGCTGCGCATCAGTGCCACCACCTGGTCGATCGCGGACTGGGGCAGGTGAGTGAACTCGCTATGGTCGATGGCGATGTCGCATTCGCGGCCCGCGGAATCGGTGGCGCGCTTCGCGCCTGGCACCTCGCGCTCGATGCGCGCCAGCACGGCCTGCATGCGGGTGAAGTTGGCGGTGCGCGTGGCGGCGTCCTGTTGGTATATTTTTGATAGCTGCCCGCGCAGATTTGGCGGGCGCTGGAGCCCGATTTGGCTTGTATCCGGCAACAGCGCCACGGCGCCGCTCTCGGCCACGATGGCATCGATGGGCCAGGCGGCTGCAAAGGGCGCGCTCCAGCCCACGGGCCGCCCGGTGATGGCTGCCACATGCAGGCCGGCGGCTTTCAGGTTGCCCAGTGCCTGCAAGGCGTCGGGCGTGATTGCTCCTGCGGTGGTCAGGGTGTCGTCGATGTCGGTGAGCAGGCCCATGATGCGCGAACGAGCCCCGGCAGGCCATTGGGTCAGAGGGAGCATGGAGCCAAGGGGCTGGTGAAGGCCGGATCGTCAGATCGCAGCCCTCATGATGGGTTTTTCAACCCAGCGGTACCACAGCATGCTGATGAGAACAATGGCAACCGGCAACCCGAGCAGGAATATGCGCAGGGTCGGCGGTTCCGATATGCCCCAACAGACGCGCGCCTTGCTGCTGGCATCGAGAAGAAAGGTGTGCAGCAGATAGAGGCTGTAGGACGCATCGCCTACGGCCACCAGCCATGCCGGAGGGGCCCACGGCGTTTGTTCCATTGTCAGTGCGAGCACCAGTGCGCCCAGCCCCATCAGTCCAAAGCTGGCAGCACGCATGATTTCGACACGGTCAAAGTAGGGCGATGTCATGCCGAGGCAGACCCCGGCGATCATGAGCGTGACGCACACAAGGGGCGTCCACTTCGTGCCGCTGAAGATCCAGTGCTTTCGATCATAGGAGCGTGCAACCAGTGCGCCCGCGAGAAACTCGATGCCCAGTCCTGTCAAGCCATAGCGAAGCGGCTGTTGTCCGTTGTATACCAGCGGTGGGTCCATGATGAGCCAGCCGACGTTCCATGCGACCAGAACGGCAATGACGCTCCATAGGGCTTTGAGCGGGTGCCTCCTGGCTGCCAGGACGATGAGCGCAACCCACAGATAGAAATAAATCTCCATCGTCAGCGACCATGCCGGCGGCAGCCAGTTGTCCCATATGTTGGGGTACAGCAGAAGCGCGCTGAAGATGATTTTCCGGAGTTCCGGAAGACTCTCGTCGTAGACGTACACCGTGGTCAGGGCGATGAGCACGAGCACGGGCCAATAGCCGAGGTAGATGCGCAGCAGCCTTTTCTTGGCAAAAGGCACGATGCCGCGGTCCGGGATGGTCCGTTGGGCGGATCGGTACACCACGAATCCACTGAGCGTGAAGAATATGTCCACGCCAGAAAATCCCCATTGCATGGCGGGCGCAAAAACAGACAGGCTTGGCACCAATTCCCAATGGGGGCGCATGTGGAAGAAAAGCACCATCAGCGCCGCAATGCCGCGCAGCGCCTGCAGCCATCGCAATTCATTCTTCATGGCGTGAGCGGGGTGGCGGCTGCGCCTCTATTGGAACTCAGGGAAGATGTGTGTAATGGGATGGGGTTAGGGATGTCCACGGGGCAGTAGCCGTTGGCCAGCAGGCCGAAATCGATGGGCCGACCATCGAGGCGCAGCGCCAGCAGCCGCTCGTTGATCTGATCGACCAGCTCGAACCAGGCACTGCCCTGGGCGTCCAGGCGCTGACGTAAGGTCGCGCACGATGGCGCCTGGCGCATGCCCAGCGCGTGCAGGGCGAAGGCACTGGAGCGAAACGCCTCGGCCGCCTCGAAGTCGCTCTTGCCCATGCACAGCAGCGCCAGACAGGTGCGCACGATGTCGCTGTTGGAGATGCCCGAGCGCACAGGAAAGGCCGGATCGACCAGGGCGTTCAGATGGATGCGCTTCAGATACTGCCCAACGAGTGCCAAGCCGGCGTTGGAACTCAGGTCGTAGGGTAGCTTCTTGATAATGAAATCGGTCATGGCGCGCTCACCTGCAGGGTTAGACGCCATTATAAAAATAAGTTGTTGATTCACAAAGAGAAATCAAAAAATACAGTTTAGCTCACGGATTCAGGTACATAGGCTGCTGCTGAAATGATTCGTGGCTTCCAAGCAGGGATGAATCGCGTATAAAATGACTGGGGTCGGATTGCGTATGTGTTTATTTTGGCTTTGCCGCATTCCTTGGCTTGAATATAAGCGCTTGTTTTTCAACCATGTGCCAACTCGCATATGACAATAAAATGGTCGTCGCAAAGGCCAATGCAAGAGTGCCGGAAAAACCTAGATTCGGCCACTTATATAGAATGACTGTTTGTTGGATTGGAAACGCGAGAAGGTAAATGCCATATGAAGGATCGCCCCAGCGACCAGCACGCCTAATAATGGGAGTGGCGCGTGTCCCCGCGTAGATGACCATAAATGGCAATCCGATCAGCAAGGCAGTGTGGCGCCAGCCTACCGCCCATGCGGCTGCAGTGCCGAGGCTGATCGCTGTGGCCCAGAATACTGGGCGGCGGCTCCAATATGGCTGTAGTGTGAACTGTGCAACTCCCATCAAAAAAAATGCGCTGAGTTCGCTGCCGTAGCTGACAACACCTGTTAGGTCAGCGTTGCTCCGAAATATAAACCAGGTCATGTATAGCGCAATGCAGAGCAATAGAATAGGACGGTACTTCAGAAGTCCAAGCAACCCGGCCAACCCCAGTAGGATGTAACACCGTACTTCGATTGGGATAGTCCATAGCGAGCCATTGACTCCGCGTGGGGAGGGGTTATGTTCAAAAACTCCCGGTAGAACAAAGTGAATTTTCATCCACAGCCCTTGTAGATAGTCAGCAGTAGCGCGTTGCAGCAGGTATTCCTTGACCGGTAATTCGGTCACCCAAGCGCCAAGCCCGTATGCGGTGAGGATGAGTACCGCCGTCAAAGCGGGCCAGATGCGCAGAAATCGTCTTAGCGCGAATCTCCACACATTTGGGTCACGCTGCCAGCTGGCGTTTACCAGATAGCCGCTTACGACGAAAAAAATCGTAACGGCTAGGCCGCCGAGGCTGTGGATGTTGAAGAAGGAGGGCTCCGTTTGACCTGTCAACGCATAGTGATGGCTAATCAGGACCATGGACGCCGCTACGACACGGATGGCATCAAAGTTGTTGCCCGGATGGGCTACCGGGGGTGACGTATGTGAGGAGGGCATCATTGCAAAAACTCAGTTGTTGTTGGCCTGCAATGCCAGCCCCGCATGCTCGCGCAGCGGATGGAAATGGATCTTCGGAAACCGCTCCTGTGCCAGCCGGACGTCATACGGCGAGGTGCACAGGTAGGCCAGCGCATTGGCCGCATCGTGCGCCATGCGCAAGGGGTAGGTGTCGGTGAAGGTGCGCAGGTCCTGCGGCGTATCGGCGGTGATCCAGCGCGCGCCCGTGTACTGGCAGCCTTCCAGCCGCACGTCGGCGTCGTATTCCGCCTTCAGCCGGTGCTGCACCACCTCGAACTGCAACTGCCCCACGGCGCCCAGCAGCATGGCGCCGCCGGCATCGGGCTTGAAGACCTGGATGGCGCCCTCTTCGCCCAATTGCGCCAGGCCCTGCTGGAGTTGCTTGGTGCGCAGCGGGTTCTTCAGCACCACCGTCATGAACAGCTCGGGGGCGAAGAAGGGCAGGCCGGTGTACTGCAAGGTGGCGCCGTCGGTGATGGTGTCGCCCAGTTGCACGCCGCCATGGGTGGTGAAGCCGATGATGTCGCCCGCATAGGCTTCCTCCACGGCTTCGCGGCGCTGGCTCATGAAGGTGACGACGCTCGTGGGGCGCAACTCCTTGCCCGTGCGCTGCACCTTGAGCTTCATGCCTGGCGCGTACCTGCCCGAGGCCACGCGCACGAAGGCGATGCGGTCGCGGTGGTTGGCGTCCATGTTGGCCTGCACCTTGAACACGACGCCCGAGAACGTCTCCTCGTCGGGCTGCACGGTGCGCTCCACTGTCTGGCGGTTGACGGTCATGGTGCTCACGCGCGGGCGTGGCGGCGGGGCCAGGTCCACCAGCGCGTCGAGCACTTCCATCACGCCGAAGTTGTTCACGCCCGAGCCGAAGAACACGGGCGTCTGCCTGCCTGCGAGGAAGGCCTCGTGGTCCCATGCCGGCGAGGCGCCCGTGGCCAGCTCCATGCTCTCCAGCGCGGCGTCGAACTCGCTGCCGAAGCGTGCGCGCAGGGCGCCGGCCTCGGTCAGCGCAATGGTCTCGAAATCCTGCGGGCGCCGTTCGCTGCCGGCCTCGAACACCGTCATGGCCCGCGTGCGCAGGTTGATGATGCCGCCGAACGATTTGCCCTGGCCCACGGGCCAGGTCATGGGTACGCAGGGCATGCCGAGCTCGCGCTCCACCTCGTCGAGGATGTCGAGCGGCTCGCGCACCTCGCGGTCCATCTTGTTGACGAAGGTGATGATGGGCGTGTCGCGCTGGCGGCAGACTTCGATGAGCCGGCGCGTTTGCGCCTCCACGCCGTTGGCCGCATCGATCACCATGAGCGCAGAATCCACGGCGGTGAGCACGCGGTAGGTGTCCTCGCTGAAGTCCTTGTGGCCCGGCGTGTCCAGCAGGTTGATGACGTGGTCGCGATAGAGCATCTGCATCACGCTCGACGCCACCGAGATGCCGCGCTGCTTTTCGATCTCCATCCAGTCGCTGGTGGCGTGGCGGCTGGCCTTGCGGGCCTTCACGCTGCCGGCGATCTGGATCGCGCCGGAGAACAGCAGCAGTTTTTCCGTCAGCGTGGTCTTGCCCGCGTCGGGGTGGGAGATGATCGCGAACGACCGTCTTGCCCGGACCTGCTGCGCGTACGAAGAACCACTTGCCATGAGAAAAATCCTGTCGATGTCGGGGCCGCTGCGGGCGTGCCTGGAGGATGTGTCCACGCATGCCTAAAGAAGCAGGGGCGCAGTGTCGCCCTGCAGAGGAAGGTGGACGCGGGCGCGGGGCGGAATCGCCGATTTTAGGTGACTGCAGTCCACAGGCGGCCCGGGCAAGAGCGCGCGCAGCGCGCATGGCGCGGTGGGCCGCGGGCCGGGCACGAGCTATAAACGGAACACGGCGTCGGCCCCGGTTCGGCGCCACCCCCTCTTGCGGACTGCCATGCTGAGCCTTTCCTCTCCCACTTCGTCGCGTCTTTCCAGCCTGCTGCCAGAGGACCTGGGGGAAGAGCTGAAGGCCCTGCAGCAAGACCCCGCTGTGGCCAGCGGCCTGCAACTGCTCGCGGCACTGGCGCGGGCGGATGAATCCGGGGGGCCGCTGCCGGAGCGGCTGCCGCGCCTGCGCGCGCACCTCGACGCGGCGCTGGAGTTGGCGCCGCGCTTGCGCGCGCGCGCCGACGATGCGCAATTGTCCAGCCCGCGGCAAGCGCGCTGGACCCTGCGGCTGGCGCAACAGATGCTGCAGGCCGCGCACCAGGGTTTCAAGCGCGCGGCGGTCGACGGGAGCGCGGCCAAGGGCCTGTTCGCGCGCCACCGGCCCACGATCGAGGCCTTCGCGCTCGCCATGTGGAGCGGCTGGCAACTGGCCGTGCTGCATGCCCGCGCCTACACGGCCCTGCCGCCCGGTTTCTGGAGCGATTGCCACCGGCTGTTCGTCTATGCCGCGGGACAAGGGTGGGACGACAAGGCGCCCGGCGCGGATGTGCCGACGCCATTGGGCGAAAGCTACCGCCGCATCCTGCTGCTCGGCATGACGGGCAGCAACCGCTACGAGGCGGACCAACTGGGCATGCTCATCGAGCTGATCGAGGAATCCGCCCCGCAACTTGGCGTTGGCTGGCTGGGGCCGCGCACCGCCCCCCAGGGCGCCTTCGTCTGCCAGGAGCACAGTGACCGCCCGCCGCTGTTCACGGCCCCGCTGCCGCATGCGGGCGGCGAGCATCCCTACCTGGCGGTGGATACGCGCCGCGTGGAGGCGGAGTTGCAGCGCCGCATCGACGCGCAGCAGAACGCCGCCGTGTCGTCCCCGCGCCGGCTGCAGCTCTACCAGCGGCTGCAGCAGGAGTGGACCCGGCCTGCCCAGCGCCGGCACACGCGCAGGCGACGCGCGGGCGACGACCGGGTGGAGTTGATCAGTGCCCTCGCCGCCTGCTGGGCCGTCGTGGACAGCGAGCGCGCGCATGCCGGCGCATGGGCGCAGCGCTTCGCGCCGGAGCCGCGGGACGCGCCCGCCGCCGAGAGCGCCTCCCCGGCGGAACTGCCCACGCGGGCGGCGATGCTCAGCGTCGCCAACATCAGCCATTCCGGCCTGCTGCTGCAGGGCGACCCGGGCAGCCAGCCGCTGGGCGCGGGCGAAGTCGCGGTCTACCGGCGGCCCGGCAGGTCGTGGCGGCTCGGCCTCATCCGCTGGGTCAACTTCCGGCTCGAATCGATGCTGACGCAGTGCGGCATCGAATACCTCGGGGGCTCGCTGGAGGCGGTCATGGTGGCCCCCGTCACGGCCGGGAGCCTGGGCGACTATCAGCAGGCGCTACGCATCAATGGGCGCAATGTCATCGTCGTCGAGGGGCGCTACTTTCATCCGTTCCGCGAATTCCTGATGGGCGACGCCCAGGCACTGGTGCGCATCCGGGCGGTGCGGCTGGTGCTGCAATCGATCCAGTACCAAGCCATGGAGTACCAGGTGGTGGGTCCGGCCGAGGGTTGATCTGGCCGCGGGCGCGCATCCGTCGTGCCCGCCATTTCTGTTTTAGCCGCAAATGGTCGCCTTCCTCGGACGGCGGCATCTCGCACGGGATGGACGGCCGGTTTGCCGTGCCAGCGGCGCCGCCGATGCCGATGCTCTTGCCGGAACAAGGATGTTATTTTGACATTTCCACAAGAATTGTCCGTATATGCGCCCAGTTTGCTCGCATCGGATGCGGCGGGCGCGCTGGTGGAGTTGCGGCAGGATCCTGTGCTGGCCAAGGGGCTGGATCTGCTGGCCGCAGTATGTGCGCCCGATGCCGCCGGCGGAAAGCTCGATGAACGCCTCCAACTGCTGCGGCAACACCATGGGCGCGTGGCGGATCTGCTGCCGCAGTTGCTGGCCCGGGTCCACGGAAGCGACGGCGCGAGCGCTGAACAGTCCCGCACGGCGGTGCGGCTGGCGCAGCAGCTCGCGCGCGCCATGCACCAGGCGTTCAAGCAGGCTGCGGCGCAGGGCAGCCTGACCAAGGGGCTGTTCGCGCGCCAGCGTCCGGCGGTGGAGGCTTTGTCGCTTGCGCTGCTCACGGGGTGGGAGCTTGCCTGCGTGTATGCGCACACCTACACGGCGCTGCCGGCGCGCTTCTGGGCCGAGTGCCATCAATTCTTCGCCCACGCGGTGGAGCAGGGCTGGGAATCCAAGTCGCACGGGCCTGCGGAACCCAGCATGGAGGAAACCTACATCCGCATCCTGCTGATGAGCATGACGGGGGCCAACCGGTACGAGCCGTACCAGATCGGCACCCTGATCGATCTCGTGGCGGAGGCTGCCCCCCATACCGGAATCGTGGCGGCGCACCGCATGGCGGAGGACAAGGCGGCATTCCTCTTCCGGCTAGACGAGGACGAGCCGCCGGCATTCGGCCTGCCTCCTGCGCCGGCGGAAGGTGGTTCCCGCTACGTCGTGGACGTCAAGGAGGCGGTGGAAGTGCTGCAGCGCCGAATGGATGAACCGCGCGCCGGCGCCGTACCGCTGTCGCGGCGGCAGCGGCAGGTGTATGAGCGCGTGCGCCGGGAATGGCAGTATCCCGCCCAGCGCCGCCATGAGCGCCGCAGCCGCGCGGACGGGGAGCGGGTCGAAATGGTCAGTTCCATGGCCGTTTGCTGGGATATCGCCCAGCAGGGCGACGGCGCGCAGGCGGGCACCGTATTCGACGTGCTCAACACCAGCGATTCCGGCATGCTGCTGCAGGGCGAGTCGGACAGCCAGCACCTGATTCCAGGCGAAATCGTGGCGTACCGGCGCCTGGGCAAGCCATGGCAGACCGGCATGATCCGCTGGGTGGGTTTCCAGGCCGAATCGCTGACCACGCTGTGCGGCATCGAGCATGTCGGCGGCATGCCCCATGCCGTGATGATTGCGCCCGTCATGGCCCAGATGGAGCCCTACCAGCATGCCTTGCGGCTGCAAGGCCATTCCACGGTGGTGATCTCCGGCCACCATTTCCATCCGTTTCGCGAATTCCACCTCGACGATGGGGGAGAGGTGACGCGCATCCAGGCGATCAAGCTGGTCTTTCAGTCCGCGCTCTACCAAGTGATGGCCTACCAGGCCGGGGGCTCGAAGGACGAATAGGCCGGGACAACCCCGGTTTACAATCCGCCGCGATCTTCGAGGAGCGCTGCGACCCGCCCACCGCATGCGGGCCAGGCTCGAAGACGATGTTCCCCAACCGCGCTCACCCACGAGTTTCGTGGCGTGAGTGTGTCCGCCCGAACCGTGGTGCCCGCCGTTTCGCAGCAAACAGGAGCCACCATGAACGCTGTTCCCAAATCCACCGGCGCCGACAGCGCCATCGCCGACATCGCCCTGGCCGCCTGGGGCCGCAAGGAAATCCGCATCGCCGAGACCGAGATGCCCGGCCTGATGGCGATCCGCGAGGAATTCGCCAAGACCCAGCCGCTCAAGGGCGCGCGCATCACTGGCTCGCTGCACATGACGATCCAGACCGCCGTGCTGATCGAGACACTGCAGGCCCTGGGCGCGCAGGTGCGCTGGGCCTCGTGCAACATTTTCAGCACGCAGGACCATGCCGCCGCCGCCATCGCCGAGGGCGGCACGCCGGTGTTCGCCATCAAGGGTGAGTCGCTGGCCGACTACTGGGACTATACGCACCGCATCTTCGACTTCGGCCCCAAGGGTTCGGACGGCGAGGGCCCGAACATGATCCTCGACGACGGCGGCGACGCCACGCTGCTGATGCACCTGGGCCAGAAGGCCGAGAAGGACGCATCGGTGCTGGCCCACCCCGCGAGCGAGGAAGAGCGCATCCTGTTCGCCGCCATCGAGGCCAAGCTGGCCGAGGACGGCGCCTGGTACAGCCGCAAGAGCGCCCGGATCATCGGCGTGACCGAGGAAACCACCACCGGCGTGCACCGTCTCAAGGAAATGTCGGCCAAGGGCACGCTGATGTTCCGCGCGATCAACGTGAATGACTCGGTGACCAAGAGCAAGTTCGACAACCTCTACGGCTGCCGCGAATCGCTGGTGGACGGCATCAAGCGCGCCACCGACGTGATGATCGCCGGCAAGGTGGCCGTGGTGGCCGGCTACGGCGATGTGGGCAAGGGCTGCGCCCAGGCCCTCTCGGCCCTGCGCGCCCAGGTCTGGGTGACCGAGATCGACCCGATCAACGCCCTGCAGGCCTGCATGGAAGGCTACAAGGTCGTGACGATGGAATACGCCGCCGACAAGGCCGACATCTTCGTCACCACCACGGGCAACAAGGACGTGATCCGCCACGCGCACATGGCAGCGATGAAGAACGAGGCCATCGTCTGCAACATCGGCCACTTCGACAACGAGATCGACGTCGCCTCGCTGGAGCAGTACCCGTGGGAAGAGATCAAGCCGCAGGTGGACCACGTGATCTTCCCCGACGGCCACCGCATCATCCTGCTGGCCAAGGGCCGCCTGGTGAACCTGGGCTGCGCCACCGGCCACCCGAGCTACGTGATGAGCAGCTCGTTTGCCAACCAGACGCTGGCGCAGATCGAGCTGTTCACCAAGCCCGACGCATACGAGGCCGGCAAGGTCTATGTGCTGCCCAAGCTGCTCGACGAGAAAGTCGCGCGGCTGCAGCTCAGCAAGCTCGGCGCCCAGCTCACCGAACTGACCGACGCGCAGGCCGCCTACATCGGCGTGGACAAGAACGGGCCGTACAAGCCCGACAGCTACAGATACTGAGCCCATGCGGGCCGACCAGCTCCTGGTCGCGCGCGGCATGGCCGCCTCGCGCGCGCAGGCCGCGCGGCTCATCGCCGCCGGCGTGCAGTGGCGCGCCGGCGCCGGCGCGTGGCAGGCCGTGGCCAAGAACGGCGACGAACTGCCCGCCGATGCCGCGCTGGATCTGCTGGATGCCGCCGAGGCGCGCTACGTCTCGCGCGGCGGCCTCAAGCTCGAAGGCGCGCTGCGCGCCACCGGCGTCAGCGCGCAGGGGCGGCGCTGCCTCGACGTGGGCCAGTCCACCGGGGGCTTCACCGACTGCCTGCTGCGGCACGGCGCGGCGCAGGTGCTGGGCGTGGACGTGGGCCACGGCCAGTTGCACCCGCGCCTGCGCGCCGACGCACGCGTGCTGTGCCTGGAGGGCATCAACGCACGCAGCCTGGATGCTTCTGTTTTGATAGCTGCCACCGCAGGTAATTCGGGCGCTGGAGGCCGATTTGATGCAAATTTCGGTCTGGTCGTGGGCGATGTGTCGTTCATCTCGCTGACGCTGGTGCTGCCGGCCCTGGCGCCGCTGCTGGCGGCGGATGGCGACCTGCTGCTGCTGGTCAAGCCCCAGTTCGAGCTGCAGCCCGGCCAGATCGGCAAGGGCGGCATCGTGCGCGACACCGGCCTCCATGCCATGGTCGAGCAGCGCATCCGCGCCGCCTGCGCGGACTGCGGCCTGGCGGTGCGGCAATGGCTGCCCAGCCCCATCGCGGGCGGCGACGGCAACCGCGAGTTTTTTGTCCATGCAAGAAGGAAGACGCCATGACGGCAGCGGCAGCCTTTCCCATCAGCTTCGAATTCTTCCCGCCCAAGACGCCGGAGGGCGCGGTCAAGCTGCGCGCCGCGCGCCAGCGGCTCTACGCGCTGGCGCCGCAGTTCTGCTCGGTCACCTACGGCGCGGGCGGCTCCACCCAGCAGGGCACGTTCGACACCGTGGCCGAGATCCTGGCCGAGGGAGTGGACGCGGCCAGCCATTTCTCATGCGTCGGTGCCACGCGCGACACGGTGCGCGCCCAGCTCGCGCAACTGCGGGCCATGGGCGTCAAGCGCCTGGTGGCGTTGCGCGGCGACCTGCCCAGCGGCTACGGCAGCGGCGGCGAGTTCCAGTTCGCGAGCGACCTCGTGGCCTTCATCCGCGCGGAGACGGGCCGCGCATTCCACATCGAGGTGGCGGCCTACCCCGAGGTGCATCCGCAGGCCCGCAGCCCGCAGGCCGACCTGCAGGCCTTCGCCGCGAAGGTGCAGGCCGGGGCCGACGCGGCCATCACCCAGTACTTCTACAACGCCGACGCCTACTTCCGCTTCGTGGACGACGCGCGCCGCCTGGGCGTGGACGTGCCGGTGGTGCCGGGCATCATGCCCATAGCCAGTTCGTCGCAGTTGCTGCGGTTTTCCGACGCCTGCGGCGCCGAGATCCCGCGCTGGCTGCGGCTGCGGCTGCAGGCTTTCGGCGACGACGTGGCGTCCATCAAGGACTTCGGCCTAGACGTGGTGGCAGCGCTGTGCGAACGCCTGCGCGCAGGCGGCGCGCCGGGGCTGCACTTCTACACCATGAACCAGAGCGCGGCCACGCTGGCCCTGTGCGAGCGGCTGGGGCAGGATGGCGCGCGCGGCTGAAGGCCGCCCGCCCCGCCGAGCGGGGTTGTGGCTGGGCGCGACCTGGGCGCTGTGCTGGGCGCTGGGCGTCCATGCCCAGCAGCCCGCCGAGGATGGCGCGGTCGCCCCGGATGCGCCGCCCGCCGCCAGCGGCATGGACGACGACGGCTTTTCGCTGTTCGGCATGCCCGGCGCGGCGGCGCCGCGGGATGCCGGCGTCTTTTTCGAGCGTGGCGGCGCCTCGTGGTACGGGCTGCGGTTCCACCGCCGACGCACAGCGAGCGGCGAACGCTACGACATGGCTGCCTACACCGCGGCGCACCGCACGCTGCCGTTCGGCACGCTGGTGTGCGTGCGCAGCCTGGTCAATGGCCGCGAGGTGCCGGTGCGCATCAACGACCGCGGCCCGCACGTGCCGGGCCGCATCATCGACCTGAGCCGCGCGGCGGCGGAGGCGATCGGCATGATGGGGCTGGGCATCAAGGAGGTGGCGCTGTTCCTGCCTGGAGAGACCGGCCACGCCTGCGGTGGGGCGCGGTAGGCTCAGCCGCCGGTTTCGAGCGTGAACGCCGCATTGCGGTCCTGCGCCAGCAGCTCCACCAGTTGCGGCAGCGCCGCCGCCAGCGCGGGCCGCAGCGTGAAGGGCGGGTTGACCAGGAACATGCCGCTGGCGGGCAGGCCATGCGCCTGCTTGCCGGACTTGACCGTCAGCGCGGCGTGCAGCCACGGCTTGCCGGCCTTGGCGGCCAGGGTCTTCAGTCGGCGCGGCAGCGCGTGCGCCTCGGTGCGCGGGATGATCGGGTACCACACGGCGTAGGTGCCGGTGGCGAAGCGCTGGAGCGCGTCGGCCAGCAGCGCGGCGGCGCGCGCGTAGTCCTCCTTCAGCTCGTAGCTCGGGTCGCACAGCAGCAGCGCGCGGCGCGAGGGCGGGGGCAGCAGCTTGTTCACGCCCGCGAAGCCGTCCTCGCGCAGCACCGCGATCTGCCGCCCCGCGTCGAGCTGGGCGATGTTGGCCGCCAGCGTCTTCGCGTCCGTCGGGTGCAGCTCGAACAGCTTGAGCTTGTCCTGCGCGCGCATCAGCCGGTGGGCGATGAACGGCGAGCCGGGATAGATCTTCAGCGCGCTGCCGGCATTGAATGCGCGCACCATGTCCAGATAGTCCTGCAGCGCGGGCGCCAGCGGCACGGTGGCCGCGGCCAGCCGCAGAACGCCATCGGCGGCCTCGCCGCTGGTCGTGGCGTAGTCGCCGTCTAGGCGGTACAGGCCGGCGCCGGCATGGGTGTCGAACACCATGAGCGCCGTGTCCTTGGCGGTCAGGTGCTGCAGCGTGGCGATCAGCACGGTGTGCTTGAGCACATCGGCGTGGTTTCCGGCATGGAAGGCGTGGCGGTAACTGAACATGGGCCCATAGTACCCACCTTGCCGGGGCCGGCCGCGCGCATCGCGGTTGCATGCTGCAACGCTGGGCTACAGAATGCGACATCCGCCGTGAGGTTTTTGGCGCTTTGCGCGCGTTTGCTTGCACGCACATGGCCTTATTTCCACCATGATGCGGATTCACACCCGTCCATTGCGCCCACCATCCCATGTCCAAATCTGCCGCCGCGTCCGTGCATCCGAGCGCCGGGGACATCACCCACATCGACGCGCTGCCGCCGGGCACGCGCCTGGCCGAGTTCGAGGTGCAGGGCCTGCTGGGCGTGGGCGGCTTCGGCATGGTCTACCGGGCCTTCGACCATTCACTGTTCCGCGAGGTGGCCATCAAGGAATACATGCCCTCGGCGCTCGTGGGCCGCTCCGCGGGCATGTCGCTTTCCATCAGATCGTCCGCCGACGAGCAGACCTTCCTCGCCGGCCTGCGCTCGTTCGTGGCCGAGGCGCGCCTGCTGGCCCGCTTCGACCACCCGTCGCTGGTCAAGGTGTTCCGCTTCTGGGAGGCCAACAACACCGCGTACATGGTCATGCCGCTGTACAAGGGCATGACGCTCAAGCAGGCGCGCGCGCAGATGCGCCAAGCCCCGCCGGAGGATTGGCTGCGCAAGCTGCTGTGGTCGGTGCTCGGTGCGCTGCGCGTGCTGCACGAAAGCGACACCCTGCACCGCGACATCTCGCCCGACAACATCTTTTTGCAGGACAGCGGCGCGCCCGTGCTGCTGGACCTGGGCGCCGCGCGCCGCGCCATCGGCGACCGCACGCGCAGCCATACGGCCATCCTCAAGGTGAACTACGCCCCCATCGAGCAGTACGGCGGGGGCACCGAGGAACTGCGCCAGGGGGCATGGACCGACCTGTACGCACTGGCCGCCGTGGTGCACGGCTGTCTGAGCAACGAGCCGCCGCCGCCCTCGACCTTCCGCGTGCTCAAGGACCGCATGCAGCCTATGGCCGAGTTGGCGCGCGTGCTCGATGAGCAGTTCGGCCAGCGCTATTCGCCGGCATTCGTGGCAGCCCTGGACCGGGCGCTGGCCGTGCGGCCCGAGGAGCGCCCGCAGCGCATCGAGGATTTCATCGCCGCCATGGACCTGGCGGCGCCGTCCGCTGGGCTGGCCGGGTTCGACTGGCGTGCGGAGCTGGGCGGCATCTGGCAGCCAGTCCTGGCCGGCGGCGGCCCCGCGCTGCAGGACGCGCCTGCGGGCCTTACCGCCGATGCCGCCGTGGAGCAGCGCACGCACCGGCTGCCGCCGCGCAAGGAGGAAGAGGGCGAAGAGGGCGAAGAGGAGGGCGACACCGCCGCCCCGTCACCCGTGCCGCCATTCGTGCCCGTGTCCGCCACGGCGTTCACCGTACCGCCGTTCGCAACCCTGCCGGATGCGGCACTGCCACCTGCCGCAACTGACACCGACGGCGCCGGGCCGTCGCCGCGCCGCAAGCTCGCGTGGGCCGCTGCAACCGCCGTGGTGCTGGTGGCGCTGGCCTGGTGGGCGCTGCAACCGGCCGCCCCATCTGCACCGTCTGGCGTGGCGCCCGAGGCGGCACGGCCTGCCGACGACATCATTACCGAGTACGCGGCACCCGCACCGGCGGCGTCTGCCGCCAGCCTGCCCGCACCCGCGGCAGGCGCGTCCGCCCCGCCTGCTGCCCGCAAGCCGGCCCCGGCAGGCGGCCATGCCGCCGCCAAGACCGCCGCAGCCCAGGCACCCCTGCCCGCGCCGCCACCGGACGGTGCAGATGCATCGCCCGAAGCACCGGTTTTGGCACCAGCTCCTGTCAAGGTGGTTCGCCCGCCCGCTGCGCCTGCTCCACTATGCGCCAGCGAGGGGTTCTTCACGCGCTCCCTCTGCGTCTACCGCGAGTGTGAAAAGCCCGCGCTGGCCCAGCACCCGCAATGCGTGGAACTGCGCCGCCGCCGTGAGCAGGAAACCGAATTGCGATAGCCAAGTCTTTTCCAATTCAGGCATGAGCCCAATACTGTTTAGCGTGAAAGAAGCGCCCACCAGGACACGCCTGTCCCTGGCCCAGGAGGCCATCAGAGGATGAA